>JANPHB010000263.1:0-9124 GCA_031424235.1 Pirellula sp. | reverse complement strand
CAACGCCAAACCAAGTTAGAATCCGAAAAAAGATGAAGCAGCCTAAAATAGAAAAATCAAACCAGCCCCGCTGGCTCGGTCACCGCTGCGCTGCAAAAATGGGGCTCCGACAAACAAGCGTTCGCTTGTTTAAGGACTAGCTTGCGCGTCGTGCTAATGAATTACGATGGGCAAAGTCTGACAATGGCTTGAATTATCGCGAGACTTGTCGATTCCCGTCATAGTGAATGGATTTTTGCCGAGCCGCGACCATATCCCAGTCCATACGATGGGGTGGATTCAAGTAATGTCGATACGCTGCTGCCATCTGCCGAGCGACTTCGGCGTAAGGAACACCTCCAAATCCAGCACCCATCGCAGGAAACACGACCGTTTCAATGGGTGCTATGTTTAACGCTTTGTGACGATAAACGGCGACGAGGGATGCCCAAGTTGCCATGTAGACTTTGTCGGTACCCTCAATCGAGCCCGGAACTCTCATTGTCGGAGAATGGGCAATAAATGGATAATTTGGGTTGCCCGTTGGTTCGATAAATGAAGTTCCGATAGGCTGCTCGCCTAGATACTCGTCCAAGATTCGGAACTGGACGCGGCGCATCAAATCTTCACCGTGAAACCGAATCACTGCTGCGTCGATTCCGGCATTCATGATGCCAAAGGCATTTGCAGCCGTGACAAAACAATCATGGGGTGGCAAGTCCTCGAACCGACTCTGAATCACCGTGACGCGAGGCAGACCACTAAATCGGTTCCGAAAAGCATCGCACATTTCGGTTTTGGGATGAATCAGCCAAAGATCGATCGGTAATGCCATGGTTGTGAGTACTCGGTTCAAATTAACTTACGGTTCGATGCGTTCTCAGTGACGTAGGTATACTGAATAGGGGGCATTCTGTATACTAAGGTCTGGCCCACTCAACTGCTGGTAAGGTGCAATCACTCCTCAAATTGGAGGACTTCCATGGTCCCACTTTTTTCCCCGCGACTTCAGCAATTAACAATCGTTCTATGCGCTATCGCGATCTTCGGCGGTTGCGATCAGCCCGTTGCCAACAAGTCCGTTTCGAACCCAGCTCCATGGATGGGCATTCCCTCGGCAGTGAATCAAGTGATCGTTAGCTTACACGATGGGACGGGCTGGTTGCTCAACAAGAGTGAAGTGACCGTAAAAAAATCGGGCGATGTGCGATTCGGCGAAACAAGCGAAAAAGAATGCCTCGCCGACTTTCTTATTTCCGTTCGCTTCGGGGGCGAAACGTTTGAAACGACAGCCAAAGACGTGCCATGCGACAAAGATGGTATCCCGACCGAAGCGGCAGTCGATCGCATGCGAACATCCGTGGAAGATATCAAATCCAAAATGAAACGACTTCAGAAGTAAGTTTTCGGTTATCAGTTTTAAGTTATCGGTTGAAATCATTACTCCTTGCCCCTGCCCCTTACTCCTCTCAAAACCATGAACCCGATTGTTCAGATTTCCTTGGACCTTACCAATATTGACGAAGCCCTTGAGACAGCCGCGATGGCGATGCGAGCTGGCGTCGATTGGCTTGAAGCCGGGACGCCGTTGATCTTGGCTGAAGGTTTGCACGGTATTCGCGCTCTGCGGGCTGCGTTTCCCACTACACCTATCGTTGCTGACCTCAAGACCATGGACGGTGGGTACCTCGAAGCCCAAATGATGGCCGGTGCCGGTGCAACCCATGTGGTCGTGATGGCTCGAGCTCACGAAGAAACGATTCGATGCGTCGTCAAAGCGGGCAAGGATTTCGGTGTTAAGGTTATGGGGGACAACATGGTTTGCCCCGATATGGTCGCCGGCGCAAAATGGCTTGAGGATCTCGGTTGCGACTTCGTTATCCACCACATTGGTTACGATGAGCGCCGAGGTATCGCGGCCCGTGGGCTTCGCATGCCGAGCCCATTGGATCAGCTTCGGCAAGTAGCCGAGGCAGTGAAGATTCCAGTTCAAGCGGTGGGCGGGCTATCTTTGGAACAAGCGATTCAGTGCCCAGCCTATGGAGCACCCTTGGTCGTACTCGGCGCGCCATTAACTATCGACGCAGACGCCTTCAAAACCGCAAGCGGCGACTTGGAAGCGTCGTTGAGAATGATCTGCCAAGCGATCAAAGGTACCTAAGGCTGGTGTACCGGATTCAGTCGGCCTTAGCAAAATGGCACTTATTTTGTTAGCGGCGAAAGCGGCTTGGCGAGTTCGTCGTTTAACGGCCAGCCGTAGGCGTACCGCGTTCTTTTGGCAGTACGCCTACGGAGACTGTTAAACGAAGTCCATTAACCGAACGGCATACTAAAGAGTGACCGTAGCTGGAATTCAGAGCCAGCTGAATTCTCACGAATCCAGCTACGAAACCCATTCAAGTAGATTTGCTAATCGAGGAAAACATCTTTAGTCCTGCTAATTCTGTTCAGGCAGGGCATTCCGCGAGCTATTCTTGGCCTGAATGGCCGATTTCCAGGAACTGCCCCAGTTTGCCGTTCGTCTATTCCCACGCACCAAGTTACTTCGCGACCCTCTTTCGAGTAAAACCATGTCGATTCTCAATCGTACGATTGGTCTCTGTTTTTGTGCCACCATCGTCAGCATTTCGAGCCCTACCATGGCATTCGCTCAGGAAATTGGATTCAGTGAGCGGTTTGCGCTCGCGGAGAATAGAGACGCCGCTCTGGCGGAGCTCATCCCAGGTACGGACTCTTATTTTTATTACCACTGTTTGCATTGCCAAACCATTGGGAAAATTGCCGAAGCTCGTGGGCATCTCGACGCGTGGATTGCCAAGGTCGGCTTGAACGAACAAACCCAGCGAATGCAAACTCGCCAATTCTTGTTGGAATACCGAACCAACCCACAAGCCACTTTCGACCACCTTCGATCGAATTTCGGAATCAACATCGACCATCCTGCCCCGCGAAAAGACGAAGCGGCCGAGCTCGAAACCAAACTCGATCCCAACGTCCTTAACTGGAGCGCGATCGTTAAGTCTCATGCGAACAATCCAGGAGCCATCGAAAACGTCGCTCTCGCCAGTATCGCTTCGAACCTCGATCAGCCAAACAATCTTCGCAATTGGCTTCAGCGAATCGATCGCGTTGATGCTCCTGGGCTCCTCGAACTGATTGTTCGAGAACTCAATATGCCTGACTCGCGAGGCTTCGGTTGGGCTCCAATCCATTTGCGTATGACGACTCAGCAGATTTTGGACCTTCAAAAGCAAATCCCAAAATTAATCGAGTCAAATGCTTTCGTCCAAGCACGATTGCGTCGTATTCGCCCCGATGACGACTCCTCACTGGAAGATCGATCCGTTCTTCGCAACCATCTCACTGCCCTTGAGACCTTCGTCTCGGGACTACCCGAATCGCAAAACAGCCTCATCGCCTCCGTTCTCTACAATCGACTTCAATTCGACGAGCAAGATGGAACTATGGATCGCGAGCGATTCCTTCGCTACATCAAGCTCCCAAGCAATCGCCCTTTCTTCAATCAAGAATTCGTCGCACGCCAAAATGCTCGGCCGCAAGTCAATCTCGGTGCAAACTACAAAGGCGAAACGCTGCTCGAAGCCATTGGCGACGACTCATCGCTAGTCCATCGCTATCTCGAACACTTCTTCAAAACCGACGCCAACGTCGATGCTTTCTCGGCGATTCTCGATCGAGACTACCTGCGCCGCGTGTTCGCTTCGACGAAGATTCATTATGGTCTCGGCGACGCGAAGGCTTACTACGCTCAACTATCGCCCGACGAACAACGCGAATTGCAATCTCGAATCGAGCTCAAGTTTGCGCTGAGCAACCCGACTCACTACAAACCCAGCGACACGGTCCGTTTGACGCTGGATCTCAAGAATGTGCCCGAACTGCTGGTAAAGGTCTATCGGCTCAATGCACGCAATATTCTGATGCAGCAAAAGCAGCCTATCGGCACCAATCTCGATCTTGATGGGCTGGTCGCCAATATCGAAAAACGCTTTACCTACGCTCAAGCTGCCGATATTCGTCACCGTGAAGTTCTCGAGATGCCTGAGCTTGATGGCGGTGGAGTTTGGGTGGTCGATGTTCTGGCTCGCGGGCAACGGAGCCGAACGCTCATTCACAAAGGTCACTTGAATGCCATCCAACGCATGACCGATGCTGGCGACACGTTTCGCGTTTATGATGCGGAAGGCAAGCATCTTCCCAAGGCCAAAGCTCTCTTTGGCAATCGCGAATTTGAAGCGGACGATCAAGGGGACATCGTTATTCCCTTTGGACGGGAATTGCGGACAGATTCACTCGTCTTCATCGATGGGCCAATCGCTTCGGTGCAACTCTTTGTCCATAATACAGAAAACTACCAGCTTCAAGCAGGATTTTTGCTGGACCCGCAATCGCTGTTGGCTGGCGCCAAGGCGAACGTGGTGATTCGACCGAATTTGCTCTGCAATGGCCAGATGGTCTCGCTCTCGCAACTCGAAAAGCCCATGCTGACGATCACTTCCACCGATCTCGATGGCATCGATGCGACTCAGACGATTCCCGATCTTAAACTTGCCGACAACGGTGAATTGGTCCATTCGTTTCTAGTACCGCAACGGCTCGCAAATATCGCGATTACGTTGAGCGGCCAAGTGCTAAAGCTGAGCAATGACTCGCGAATCCCCGTTTCCGCGTCGCATGCCGTCGCCATCAACGGGATGGCTAGAACGGCCCAAGTTCGCGATTTCTTTCTGACGCAAACGGACAAAGGATACTCACTGGAAGTTCGAGGCCGCAACGGAGAGTCGGCTGCTCGAGTCCCGGTGCAATTCGAGTTTAAACTCTTTGGTATTGTCCCAACCGTCGGTGTTCGACTTGCTACCGACGAAAACGGCCTAATCGACCTTGGCTCGCTGCCATCCGTAGAACGCTTCAAGTCGACAGCAGATTCGATGGTTCCTCGCGACTTTGTTCTTGTTAACTCGCTCCCGACATGGCCAGAGAAATACCACACGTTAAGCGGCGAGCCCATCGATCTGGTTTGGCACAACATTGATGGTTCCCAACAGGGGCCACAGAAGCTTGGGGCCAACGACAAGTTGATTTCTCGTCTAAGCCTGATCGAGTTTCGAGGTGGCGTTGACGTCGCAAGTCACGTCGACAAAGTCTCGATCGAAAGTGGACTAGTCAAAATCAAGGGGCTGGCACCAGGAACGTATCGTCTGACCGATCATTGGTCTGGTAGTTCGACGCAGATTTCGGTCGTCAAAGGAGAACGCCAAGGGAATGTGCTCATCGGCCAATCGAGAATTTTGGAAACCAATCGCGTCCGTGCAGTCCATGTGCGTGAGGTGAAACTGGTAGATGAAAAGCTTCAAGTTCAACTCGGCAACTTCGACGAGTTCACACGCATCCACGTCGTGGCAGACGCGTACGAGCCACGAGTCCACTCCGGCCTGAATCTGTCGGCGCCTTCGTTTCCGATGTCGTCCTTGGATCGTTCTCGCGTCCCGAGTTTCTACATCAATTCGCTCAAATTGGATGAAGAGTATCAGTACGTTCTTCAACGTCAACTTATTAAGAAGTACTTGGGTAGTCTCCTGCCGCAACCCAGCGCCATTTTGAATCCTTGGGAGCTTTCGGTGACTCAGAAAGCTTCTCAAACCGCGGCCACAGGGGATCCGATGGCGGCTATGGCACCCAAAATGGCAGCTCCCAACTCGGCCAGGGACAGGGATGAGCAGCTGGCTCGGATTGCGGCAGAATTGACCCCGGAATACGAGTTCCTGAAGCGTGGTTGCATCATGCTGACCAATGGCCGATGCGATGCCAAGGGTATGCTGTCGATCGATCGCAAGACGTTTGCAGGACTGACATCGGTCACGGTCATCGTCGTTCACCCAAGCGGCACCACCTATCGCACGATCCATTTGCCACTTGCGGAGCCGAGATCTCTTGCGGACCGTCGCCTTGCCAATGCATTCCAGGACAAGGACCATTTCGTGGAAGTTCAAAGCGTTCGCGTCTTGCCGAAGTCGGGCAAGAATGATCTCGGTGATGCCGCTTCGACTCGAGTCAAAATTTACAGTTCGATTCCGGATGTTTTTCAGCTTTATCGAACTCTGCTCAATAACAATGCCGCTTGCGATAAATTTGAATGCTTGACGCGATGGTCTGCACTGAAAGACGCGGAAAAAGAACGTCACTATTCGGAGCTTGCATGCCACGAGTTGAATTTGTTCTTGTTGATCCATGACAAGCCGTTTTTTGATCGAGTCGTGAGTCCTTTGCTGGCGAACAAAATGCAGAAGCAATTCATGGACGACTATGTATTGGAAACGGACCTTTCCAAATATGTCCAGCCATGGAGACTGGCCCAGCTCAACGCAGTAGAACGCGTTCTGCTCGCCAAACGAATTGCAGATCAATCAGGGAGAACGAAGCGATGGATGGGAGACTTGGTCAGTTCGGTCCCCATCGACTCTGTGGCTCAGTCGGTACGGTTTGCTAAGGGGTTGATGAGCGTGGCATTAGGTGACGTCGAAGGATTCGGCAACATCGATGGCAGGGTTAATCTCAATTCATTGAGTCTTGAACGACGCCAATTGAGCGAAATGAGCGCAGGCGCCATGGGGGGAATGGGGATGGCCTCTGGGCAAGCCGACCAGCCAGCGGATGCTTTCTTTTTCGACGCACTTGCAGAAGCAGAAGGGCTTGCGAAAGGGAAGGCGGATGGAGAAGACAAGGCAGGGGCTGCGACACTTGGGCGTGCTATGTCAAAAAAACGAATGGCCGGCGGAGGTGCTGGCGGACCTGGCGGCAGCGGTCGCCCCGGGCGACTATACGAATCACTCGAGTCCACTCGCAAGTGGGCGGAGAGCAACTACTTCCGCCTCCCGTTGGCAAATCAAAAAGCAGAATTGGTGCGCTCCAACGCGTTTTGGCTCGATTACTTGAATCACGCTGGCGATGCTCCGTTCGTCTCCAAGAACATCGAACTTGCCTCGAGCAATATCCACGAAGCCCTCCTTGCCATGGCCGTCCTGAGTTTGCCCCTGGAATCGAAACCAGCAACACTCAGTGTCGAACAAGGGCGATTGATTGCGGCCACGACAACCGACTCGATCGCGTTTGTTCAAGGCTTGCAGACCAGCGAGCTTAGCACCGATCCGGCCACTGTCCTTGCCAGCCAAAGTATCTTCTTGGCTAGCGACACTGGCGAAGAAGCCAAACCGGTCAAAGAGCAATCGCTGATCAAGGGGACGGTCTATCGTTTGCGCGTCGTTTTGACGAACCCAAGTGCATCGATGATGCGGGTCAATGTTCTGCAGCAAATTCCTCAGGGCGCGATTGCACTTGAGAACGCCAAAGTGGTCGCGGGGCAAAAGCTTGATCTCGCTCCGTTCGCCACACAGGAACTCAACACCAAGTTCTATTTTCCGCAATCGGGCACATTTGAACATTATGGAGCTCAGATCGCACTCAATACTAAGATTGCGATTGCCTCGCCATCAACCACTATTAAAGTTCTCGACGCACCGGACTCGGTCGATGAAACTTCCTGGTCGTATGTGGCAGCTTGGGGAACCGACGAACAAGTCTTAGCGCACCTCAAGAGCGCGAATCTATTCAAAATCAACCTCGACGCGATCGCTTGGCGAATGGCAAATCGCAAGTTCTTCGAAACCTGCCTGGCCCGGCTGACCGAATATGGCACGTACCATTCAAATCTTTGGGCGTACTCCATCAAACACAATGATGCGCCGAGGTTGCGAGAATTCCTTGAGAGTAACTCGGCCATCGTCGGACGCGTGGGGCCACTCTTCGCTTCGGAGACCATGAACGTAGAGCCCGTCGATCGACTGCAGTTCGAGCATTTGGATTTCCGCCCTTTGGTGGTGGCTCGCATGCATCAGTTAGGTCCAAAACGCGTTATTCTCAACGATGGACTTGCCGTGCAATACGAACGGATGATGGGGATTCTAGCCCACCAAAAGACGATCGAGTCGGAGCAACGTCTCGCTTTAGTCTATTACATGTTGCTCCAAAACCGCATTGAAGACGCGATCGCTCATTTTGCGAAAATCGATGCCGGGACATTGGAAAGCAAAATGCAATACGACTACTTCGCCTCGTACCTCGACATGCTCCAAGGGAGATTCGAGGAAGCGGAGTTGAGGTCGCAAAAATACGCGAACACACCGAATCCGCGATGGCGAGATTGGTTTGCGCAAGTGCGATCCCAAGTCTCGGAACGCAAGGCCATTCAGGCAGGCAAGACCGCCGACATCGCTAACGCAGAGGACTGGCAAACTGATCCAGCCAACCGACTATTGTCTGGCGCCCGCGAGCTGCAAAACACCAAAGAGGCCGCCAGCCTACCTAGTTTGGATTTGATCCAGGACGGCGACAAAATCGTCCTCCGTCATCGCAACCTTGAGGCCGTCACGGTGAAATACTATTTGATGGACGTCGAGTTGTTGTTTAGCCGCAATCCGTTTGCGCAACAAGATGGTGGCCGACTAAGCATGATCGAGCCGAATTTGGCCGAGGTCGTGAAGGTCGAAGCGTCTACGGCATTGAAAGACGCGAATTTAGCGATTCCTGTTTCGCTCAAGAACAAGAATTTGGTCATTGAAGTATCTGGTGGTGGGCTAATGAAGAATCTGGTGCTGTATGCAAACTCGCTGGTCCTAAACCATTCGCCAAATATGGGTAGATTGCAAATCCTCACCAAACAGGGGCTGCAACCGCTTGAGGGGGCGTACGTCAAGGTTTATGCCAAGGACAATTCCGGCGCGGTCAAGTTCTACAAAGACGGTTATACCGATTTGCGAGGGCAGTTTGATTACACATCGTTGAGCACCAAGGACTTGGACACAACGCAACGGTTCTCACTGCTGGTCTTGCACCCAGAACACGGTACAGTCGTCCGCGAATCCGAACCACCCAAACGCTAAGACGATCAGGAAAACCAACCATAATTCGTAGCTGGATTCGCAAGAATTCAGTTCGTTCTGAATTCTTGCGAATCCAGCCACGGTAGTATATCGGTCTTGTCGCACGCAATCGTCGCGGAGCGTCGCGCGACACAGTAGCCCATAGCTCCGCGACGCTTGCGTGCAAGCGTCCCCAGGTTAGAGCGTAA
>JANPHB010000262.1:0-26788 GCA_031424235.1 Pirellula sp. | reverse complement strand
GTAGGATGATAGTTTCGCTGTACGGTATGGCATGGCAGATTTGGCGAACTAGTATTTCTCCGGCTCGGCGCCGGTAAACTCATTCTAAATGTACTCCATCTGGCTGGTTAAATGGGCCGGCGAACTGGTTGGATGCGAATGTTCGGCTGCGAGCCGAATAACACCGAGGCCCCGGCGTGTCAAACCGGAGAGCGTTGGGGGCAACAGCCAAGCTGTCGCGGCGGGGGGGCTTCCCTTTCGCAAGGACGCTTTCAAGAGCTTCTTTGCGATTCGCCCTTTTGTGTGACTGGTTATGGAGTCGCTTCAAACTGAACCCATTGAACATTTTTCGGGTACTTGTCTGTTTCCAAACGAGTTGAATGCAACAGTTGGATTTTCCAGCGGTCGTCCTCTCGGACGACTACTGCACTTTCGAGCCAAACGACGGTCCGCAGCCCGCTCTCACGACGAATCTCAGCCTTGTTCCAGTAGCTCACCCAGGCCACATTGCCTTTCTGTATAGCTCGAATCTGGCTGAAAAAGTTCTTCCGCTCATACGGTTCGCCTTTAGGCTGGACCGCATCTACAAGTTTCTGCATCGTCCAGTCTTCGCCATGCTCAAGCAATTGGAAGTCCTCTGTTGAAGTCTCCTGCATAGCCTTGCCATCGTGTTTGGACATCGCGGCAAACAGTTCTTTAACCGGTTGAAATGCAGGATGGTCCGCAGCTTCAACAATGCCGCTCAAGAATAAAACCCCACAGAGCCAAAATCCGACAGACGAAATTTCTCGCAACATACCACTGATTTTCACGACTTCCACTCCAATAATGTAAAAGAATCGGGGACTATCTGAGCATTCTACATTGAGACGCGGCCGTGGTTCGAGCCGTTGCCAACGATGCTATTCCCTTCCTGAACCGTGAACGGCACCCCGACTCATAGTTCGCTTGGCGGTGTGGGAGGGGCCACGGAGCAATTCGGGCGTCTTTCCCAATCGGGATTGTTCGCCAATTACCCCGATTGAATTCAAACGTTGTAAGATCAAACGCAATTTGTTGATCGACGCAGTTCAGAAGCGAAGGGGATGGTTGAGCCGATATCGGCTATTCTGCCGCACCAATTCTAGCTCACAACGGAGGTTTCGGCGAACTATTGGACGACGGCTTAAACAACCGCCCGCCGACAATATTCCCGAGGACGGCCCCGACAGTCATCATGCCGGCGAACGCAAGCGCGCCTAGCCCAGCTGGGAGTTCGATCATTGGTTTTATTACGAACAGCGCGATGACGCCTGCAACCAAAGCCCCTGCCGAACCGGTGAGTCTGACACGCAAGTCGTCAGGATAAAGTTTCATGCGGTCACTTCCACAAATGACTTGAGTTGCCGAGCTAGTAATTCTCCGGCGCGACGCCGGTAAACACTTTCTCAATGTACGCCATCTGGCTGGTTGAATGGGAAGGGAAGCTACTTGGATGTGAATGATTGGCTGGGAGCCGTGTAAACACCGACGCTCCGGCGTGTCAAACCGGTGCGAGTTGGAGTTTAGGGCTTGGGTAATGAATCCGTTTTGAAATGCCAATAGCTCAAGCAAAAGATGCCGTTCAAAGTTCATGCAGTTGTTTGCCTTGCTGCGGTACGCAGACCGTGCTGCCAGCGAGATTGTTTAGATTGTCCACAGCATACACCGAGGAGTGAGCTTCGCGTTTGACGCCGATTCTCGAATTGGTTGGCTGGACGCGTACTGATGGACTTCATTCTTTCTTCGCTCAGCGAAGCAAAAGATGCCTCTCGTTCTTGACGGAAGGATGCCAGAGCTGCCACGCATTCGATCAATTTCCAAATACATTGATCGATTCGAGCATGGCTCCACCACATTCCACCGCAAATTGAGCTTCACGTTCTATCTCATCTGTTGGGTAGGCTGTGTTTTTCCATTCTGATGTTGTTGGACCGGTATCTTCATCAACTTGCGTAGATGCAGCAGGCTGCCCTGATGTTTCAACCTTGCGTGACCAGGAAATTTCAAAGGGAGTTTTGGAGCCTTTACTCAATACCCACAGAGTTCCTGAAAAACTCGACTTGATTTTTCCTTGGTTAATTTGAAGCGAGTGGTCTTTCATCTGGATGTAGATTGTTATATCTGCTTCATCGATCTTGTTGGCGTCCTGATCCGATGGGGTATGATGCACTGCAATCGAGTCGATGAGATTCGTAGTATTAGCTTTCGTACCCAATCCTTTGGGTTGAAAGCCCTCCTTTTTCAATCTACCTGCCAACCCGTCTCCAGCAGCTTGGGTAAATCCATCGGTACTCTTGTCCTTAGGATGCCAGCACGCGATGGTTACGGATTTGGCTGTTGTCAATTCCGGTAACAACTTCTTGAAAATGGCCTGGGGCGTCAGAGCAGTCGAAAAATCTCTTCCGCACGATGGAAGAAAAGCGAATGCGACGACAATAAAAACAATTTGAAATGCCGGACGACTAGCCATGACTTGCCTCAACCAGATAACGGAAAACAGCCCATCCCACCTTCAACGAAATTCGCTTCCACAACGTTCATACTCAATTCGCGGTGCCTGCCTATCTGAATGCAGGTCTGCTTCAGCGTTGTAACGGCTCTGACTGTATCGCACAATGCCAACGGCTTTTTAGGGTTATCGGAACGTTGACGGCGGTTTAAAAGTCAAGCAACCCAGATTAATTGGCAGGGCGATTCTTGAATTGTTGGCAGGATACACACGGATGGTCTGACACTTGCTAAATTGGCGTACCCCTGCGGCAACACGAACTTTCGCCACCAAGTTGAACCCCCATGCAAAACGACTCAAGTGACGGTTCCCACGAACCAGCCAGGCCTGGCACCAACGGCACTCAGGTCACGCCAGGGATTTCATCAGACTTCGCAACTGAACTAATCCAACCGGAGCAGGTGCAATCGCGTCACGTCGACAAGTCTAGTGAATCTGCTGCGCTGGTTGATAGCGCTTACGACACGCTACCGAGTAGTCAAACGTCAACAAACGATTTAAATACACACCTCGTCGCGTATTTCGGCGACTATGAACTGCTGAACGAGATAGCGCGCGGCGGTATGGGGGTCGTCTACAAAGCGCGCCAGATGAATCTAAATCGGACTGTCGCGATCAAGATGATTCTGGCCGGACATCTGGCGTCGGACGAAGATGTCAAGCGGTTCTATACCGAAGCCGAGGCGGCAGCTAACCTCGAACATCCATCCATCGTTCCAGTCTACGAAATCGGCCAGCACAACGGCCAACATTTCTTTTCGATGGGGTATGTCGATGGATCTAGTCTTGCAGAACGTGTCAAAAAAGGACCGTTGCCGATCAAGCAAGCCGTTTTGCTCACCAAAAAAGTTGCGGAAGCAATCGAATACGCCCATAGCAAAGGGGTTGTCCATCGTGACTTGAAGCCGGCCAACATTCTCATCGACCAATTGGGTGAACCGCGTGTTACTGACTTCGGCTTGGCTCGGAATATACAGCAGGAAAGTGGGATAACTCGCACTGGTACCGTTATGGGCACGCCCAGCTACATGCCTCCCGAACAGGCAGCGGGCAAAACGGATGAAGTCGGTCCGTTGTCGGATGTCTACTCGCTCGGGGCGATTCTGTATTGCCTGATCACTGGGCGTCCACCGTTTCTTGCAGCCAGTGTGATGGACACACTCATGCAGGTTCTGGAGAAAGAGCCTGCGGCACCCTCTCTACTAAATCCTCTGGTCCCTCGCGATATCGAGACAATCTGCCTCAAGAGCCTGCAGAAAGATCCCGCTCGGCGCTACGAATCGGCTGGTGAGCTTGCGGCGGATCTCGGGAGATGGCTCAACGGAGAACCTATTCTCGCTCGAGCTGTCGGTCGAACCGAAAGGGTGTGGCGTTGGGGCAAACGCAATCCCAGTCTCGCACTGGCATGCTCCATTGCTTGTTGCCTGGCAATCGCACTAGCCATTGGAGGTCCTTTGGTTGCGATACGACAATCCAGCCTTCGTCGTGAAGCTGATTTCAGCGCAACCAAGGCCAAGGAGAACGAAGTCATAGCACGCGCCAGCGAGGAAAATGCGAAGCGGGAAGAAGACCGAGCGACTGTCAATGAAGCTAGAGCGAAAGAAGCGGAAGCTGAGGCAAGGACGCAGACCGTTCGAGCAGTGGAATTTGCAAAAAATATTCAGCATCAACTGCGACAGGAATCCATTCAACGCGCCGGAGAGCTAATGGCCAAAAACGACTTGGCAGGCGCTCACTTAGCATTGACTCGTGCGGTTCCAAATGAGGAAGAGAATAATACAGCAGAGCGTCAGCAGGCGTTAAATCGGCTCGGAGCAGTCTGGCGTGATATGGCTCGAATAACCCAGTTCTGGAATCTGCCAACCGATGCGGTCTATCTCGATTTGAACGAATCCGAGGATCGACTAATCACGGTCGATTCAAATCGGGAAGCAACATTGTGGGATACCGCGACAGGACAATTAGCGGCGGGACCCTTTCGCCAAAAATCTCCGATCTGGCGTGCCGCATTGAACAGTAAAGGCGATATCTTAGCCACCGCCGGTGGGTCGCTTGGATTTGGCGGTGAACTTGTGGTTTGGGACGTGAATACAGGCGAATCCATTGCCCGCGCAACTCAGCCTTCCACTTTCCTCTATGTAGCGTTTGTACAATCAGATTCTTTTTTGACTCTTGATGTCGATATCAAGAATGTCACAAATACGGCGACACTATGGGGCCTTGACCGCCAGACACATCAAATTAATAAATTGCGATCTGGTATACGAGTGACTGCCGAGGGAAGTGGGACTTTCGACTACGTCGCCCTGAGATCTGGCAATCTCTTGACACATGAACCGCTGCGGGACAAGACACCGGAATGCTTGTATATCTTCGATCCATCGAGCGGAGAAAAGCTCCACGAGTTCGACATCCCTTCACTCATCAAGGAACTGAACTGCGTTCGCTTCGAATCGGCAAAATATGTTGACACAAACGGATTGGTACGTCTCACTTTCAGCGATGCCCAAGGAAACGCGATTATGCGCCTTTGGGACTCGATCAAGCGTGAGTATGTCGGACTGCCGCTCTCATTGAGGGGTTTACCAGCACAGGTGGCCCGGTTTGGGGATTCCTCCTTGGTCACCGTCCGTGATTCATTGGGACGCTTGATCCTGTTTGACACTGTCAGCGGTGAATTGAAGAACCAAATTGATGCACCGAGAGGTTGCGAGACGAATGTCTGCTTCAGTAACGATGGTAGATTCGTGGCGATTCCCCATGCGGATGGTCGTGTCGATGTATGGGATATCTTAGACAATCGAGCGGTATCATCAACTTTGCATCACAACGATACGCTGTCGTTTGTTCGATTTGCTCGCGATGGTCGGCAGCTTATCGTAGGCACGACTAGTGGAATGATTCGATTGTGGGATTTTTCCATACGCCAGTCAGATGCGGTTTTGTCGCACTCCGATCCACTTCTATCGGTCCAGCCGCTAACTGACGGAACTTTCGAGACGATTTCTACCTTGGGGGCAAATCGTCAAAAGCCGTGGATTCAACGATGGCAGCGGCAAGCAGATTCATCGTTTACTCCCAACCGACAGACTACCGAGGTCCCCAACCCGAACTTCATCAATCACTGGCAATCTGGCAAGTCCGTCGTAGCCAACGGGAATGGATTAGTTGAGGTGCTGGATGCGATCCATCCCGAGATTAAAACACCAAAGCTACAGCAACCCAAGCCTTTCGCTCGTCAATTCGGCCTCTCAAAAAATGGCAGCGTGCTCGGGATATTGGGCATCGATCGAACCGAACCTCCCGCTGCGCTCTTGGGACAGCTTTCTCTTTGGGACGCAAACACGGGGAAATCGCTCGGTGCCCCGATTCAGTATGAGAACAAGAATTTGCTATCGTCGCTGCTGCCTGTGGAGCTGTCGGGGATCGTCTGCTTTGCCATCGATGATTCGGGTGAACGGGTTTTGTTCGGTGGATTAAAAGCAACCTTGAAAGGCTTTGAGGGAGACGCGAAGTTGATGGACATCAAGACCGGCAAGCGGATTGGCAAACCGATGTCGTCAGGCCCAAATAGCATCCCATCGCACCTCGCATTTCATCCAACTGAAAACAAAGCTCTGATGATCGCTGGCAGGATGATGCAAACCAACTGCGAGTTATCGATTTGGGATCTTGAAACCTGCGAGCGACTGCCTGGATTGTTTCGTGGCGAAGGTTGGTTGACCGAGCAAAACGGATTGAAAGTGCCGTGGAACACCTCACCCGACGGGAGACTATTGGCATTGCCAGTCGGAGACCAACTGGCGATTCTCGATTCGTCTTCACTCGAGCGGCGGCTACGACCTCTGATCCATTCGTCGGAGATTCTGCAATGCGTTTTCCATCCAAGCTTGCCATTGGTCGCTACACGCTGTAAGGATCGATCTGTACGGGTCTGGGATTTAGAAAACGCGTGCCTGTACATGCCCGTCATCGGCGAAGAGCTCATGATCAGTTGGGTCGACTTCGACAGCAAAGGTGACTTGTTGTTGGCGTGCCTAGATGGAAAACTCCATATCAGGCCGCTATCGCTCCAGCCAATTGCACTTGAGGAGCATCAACGAATAGCCAGGATTTACGCGGGGCGCGAATTCATCGCATCGGGTGATTCTTCGGTCGACAACAAGAGGTTATTGAGCGATTGGAAGTACTCTAAAGATTTATCGACCAACAACACAAATCCTTCCGCAACTCAACTGCGAGTTTGGAACGAAAGACTTGCGGCGGACTATGTAAGACGATCGATGTGGCAGGCGGCGCTCCCGCATCAACTACAGATTTATCGACTGTCCCCCAACGAATCGGGGGCGATTGCTACTCTTGCCACGTGGTACTGCGAAGCAGGGAGATTTACCGAGGGGGCGACGGAATTTAGACGGTACGCTTCACTATTGCAAGAGCGCAACGAGGACGAACACTGGGGCAGGTATCTGTCGATAACGGCATGGCTTGCGGCAGGAAACGGGAACGAGTATGCGTCGGAGTGCAAGCGACAGCTTGAACGTCACCGAGATAGCAAAAGTGCAATGATCTCGGAAAGGATCGCCAAGCTGTGCTTTCTGGCGCCGGAATGTCCGATCGACGTTCAAGTTGCAATGAGTCTTGTTGAACGCGCCTTGTCTTGGGAGATCGAAAAACCGACACCTGGTCTCGCTCCGTGGACTCAACTATGTCATGGCATGGGACTTCATCGAACGGGCAAGTATACGGAAGCCACTGAAAAGCTCATGCCGCTAGTTGACGGTAAAGAAACGATACCTGTTTTGAAGAACATGGCCAGGACTTTTGCTGCCATGTCGCTTGCGAGGTCGGGTCGAGACAGTGAGGCACAAGAGATGCTCCGGTCTGCTAGTGAATACGAATCCGCTCGCCAGCGTGCACCGCATGCCCTTGGCGAATGGCTCGATTTGACACAGCTTTCGATCGTGCTTCGCGAAGCTCGAGCTAATGTGAATCATCCATAAAGTCATGGAGACTGTACCGTCAATTTTTGGTTGCCCGGTTATGGTGCCAGTGGCTTTCCGTCGTCCGCGACACACACCGAACGCAATTTAACGCCGTCCTTTAAGCGATGTTGCATCCACCTTAGAGTCTGAACAGTACGAAAAACAGGTTCTCGAACTCGCACCGGTCACCCAAACCGGAGCGAGTTCGCGCACTTCGTCGGTTTGCCACCTTTTTGCGGTTTTGGGTCGGTTTTGTCGATTCATTTGAGCGACGACCAGTGAACGTGACCTGGATTCTCGAGCCCGACATGATAGGGTCCTATTACAAAGCCCCCGTCTACGCGATCGACTCCCAAAGTCACTGCCAAAACCGTTCCGAAGTTCTACAGCAGTCTCGATTGACGCGATGCAGATCGCAACTACAGGGAATTCGCAACCGAAGAAAGTAGCGGAAGATGAGGCTTGGACGCCTGGAACTTATGGCATTTGTGATGCCGTTGATTGAGTGGAGCGTAAAACATGGCGTAACAAAGATTTTAGCGTCGAGTGAGCGACTGGCCCCATGTCCACAACCGTTAGAACTTGGAGGCACCGGATAAGCGCAATCAGAGTTCTTTCAAACTCGCAACGGATTGATACGCCGGCTCGCAACCACGTCAGCCCGATTCCTACCCAAAACGGCTACGTATCGCAAATTCCGGCTGCAATTGCGCAGAGTTTCAGGCTAAAAGCCGGATTCTCAAGTTCGACCGACTACTGTAGATGTATACAACTTCGAAATCAAATCGACGGGAGGTCGAGCACGACGCATACAGAGTGTTCTTTGGCGGAATCGGATTCGCACGGAGGTTCCTGCCATTGGCATGGAGACCAAAATGTCCAAGTCCCTGGAATCCGCCGTTGCTGGTTACCTTAAGGCTCGCTCCCTTTCGCCTGCAACCGGAGTCGAATATCGATCGACGTTGAGTAAGTGGAAAGAATGGAACAAGGAAGTTCCAATTGAGAGCATGGGGAGATCGGAGGTTCGAGAGTTTCTTGACTGGGTATATGATCGTGCGACTGAAAGCAAAGGCGGAAATCCCGGACGCACTGCAAACAAGTGTCGTGAGCATCTAAGAGCGGTGTTGTCTTGGGCTTGGGAGCAAGAGTTCATTGATACTCTTCCGAAGTTTCCGCAGACAAAGAAGCAGCGTGACGTCGCAGGTCGACACTACCTTACCAAAGCTGAGCTCAACGCACTCTACTTCGCAACCTATATGATGCCCCTACCACGCGGTTGCCATCTACAGTTCGATATTGGTCGCTATTGGCGAGCTGCATTGGTCCTGTTCTTTAACTACGGACTGGATACTGGCACCATCTGGAAATGGAAACCGGTTCATCAGCCCATTTTGTGGAGAAATGTCTCCTGGTCTCCTGCTTGTCCTGACCGTCGAGGAAAGAAGAGTTCGAGGTGGGGCTGGATTACTTATCGTCGAGTTAAAACCAGCAAAGTCTTTATTCGCCCCATGAACCGAGTTGTTCATTCGCACTTGAAAAATCTTCATTACGAAGGTTTCAGCCGGATTCACCCGTATTTGATGGTGGCTCCTCTAGACCGAATGCAGTATTTAGCGATTGTGCCGACTTGCCAAAATCGCCCCGAAACACGATATCGAAACGGGCGAGGAGCACGCATGGCTCTTGAAGGACCTTCGCAAGACATGTGCAACCTACTATGACCAGCACCTCCCTGAATCTGCGATCGAGATACTCGGCCACTCGGTGCGGGGTGTTACGTACCGACATTACGCCCATCGCGATCCGCTTGCCTTTCGAGCCATCACTACAATTCCGCAGCCAACTGCGTTTTTGTCCTTGATCAAAAGACATGATGGTGAATGCCCTTGCTGCCGAAGACAGTTTTGACGGGGGAAACGAACTTGCGGTGACCGGAGCGCTTCGCGCAGCCGTGACACCTGAAAATGGTTTCATTGCGATGTCAACCGACAGCGCGGTATAGTTCGTGACGCAGTTCAGCGATCTGGGCCGAGAGTCCTACGCTTTGATAAGAAATAGAAATCAAAACACTTCAAGGGGACATCGAATGAGCAATCCAATTCAAGGCGATCCCAACAACCCGACGACGCTGACACGGTACTGCAGCGAGGTCGAAGCGGTCGCCCTACTTGCTGCCTTGTCCGAAAGCGGTATTCAGGGTACCACGACAGGTTCGTTTACAACCGGCTTTCAAGCCGAAGCACCAGGAGATGTTACGGTCGTCGTTAGGCAAAGCGATTTGCCGCGAGCACAGAAGGTTCTGGCTAAACTTGAAAACATGAAAGAGGACATCGATTGGAGTTCTGTCGACGTTGGTGAGCCAGAAGCATAGCGGAATCAGGACTCGACGGCCAAAAAATGGCTGAGCCAACTCGCACCGGTTTGACGCACGTTTGACACGCCGGAGCGTCTTCAGTCTTTGATTGTACCGACCGATCTGATCGGCTGCTAGGAGTTCAGAACCTTCCGTACATCCATTAATGCAAATCCAAGCAAATTCTGACCACGCCAAGTAGTTGGATCATTTGCCCTTGGATTTTCCTGCCCAAGCCCGATCCCCCATATGCAGTCTCGCGGACTCGCTTCGACCAGAACGGCATCGCCTGTGGATATGAGAAAGGTCTTAAGCTCCACGGACTGGGAGAACTTCTGCACGTTACCTTCCGTCACGAATCGTCGAGCGTTTGCCTTCCAAACCTTCTCGTCAAAACCACCCACCTTCCTACCAAGTGCTTTTGCTGTATGAGGATCAGTCGACGCCAGAATCTCCACAAGCGTCTCGTCGTCCCCGAATAGCCTCGCTTTCTCTGCCATCATCCAGTGCTCAGCCGTCGGGTAAGAAATTCCATCAACTTCAAATGGCGACGGATACCATTGGCTGAAGCAGGTTTTGCCGACGGAACCATCTTTGGGAACCGAATGGCCCCAGAAGAAGAGGTATGAAAACTGCTCACCTGCTGCAATTCGGTTAATCAAAGTGGGGCGGTCTAGCATGTTTTTTATTTTGATTTAGAGGCATACTTTTGCCGACATATCGCGTTACCACTTGACACTGTAGAGACGACTTGGGTTCGTCCACGCCCGGATGACAACCATTTCCTAACAGGTGTTGTCTGTCAATATTCTCTTTAATTCTCGAAGTGCAGTCATCGTATCCATCACGAACGTAACGACCGAAGGCATGGCGATTTGGCTTTGTTCGCTGGACTTCCAGTCTGCTTGCATGATATGCGGGCTTGTATACCCACCAAACGTGGGTCCCTTGCTCAATCGCCTCAACGCTACTTCGACACCACTTGTGCCATGTATTGTATCGACTTGCGTTGAGTTGGATGCAAATAGGCGAATGTCACCCAGAGTTCTGAGGATCTGACGCAATGTGCCCAGAAATAATTCAGGAGTGTTATGCAAGGCCTCAGCGTATCGCCAGACTTCAATCGCATGCTGTTGGTACTCATCCAGGCTGCGATCTGGCAAAACCACCCAAAAATCTTCTGGAGGATGTTGGAAAGTAAATTCACCCCTACAGTTCAGGCAACATATTATTGCTCCAAACACGCAAGAGTTGTTTTCGAAATTGAATCCGCATGTGCAGGCAAAAGGACGAAATCGCTTGTTGCCGGTTGAATTGGAATCGAATTTTCCAGGATCGCCAACATCCCCAATTTTGCTGACTTCGTCCAGCATCATTTCACGATTGGAAGATCCTTCGTTAGCATCATCATTGTCTTCGTTAGCTACGAAATCGAGCTTTGCCGTTGTTTCACCCAAATCGCTCGTTTTTAGTTGCGGTGGTGCCTTCTGCAATGAGCCAGTGATTCGCCTATGCTGTCCAGGTTTAGACCGGAAGTTAAGCTCTCCAATTGGTTCAATGTTTGCAAACATAGCGGCTAATTTGCTTTTCGTTTCATCGCAAGATTTAGTAGCATGGAGCCTCGTTCCGAATCCACTCCGTTCTCGTTCTTCGGTAATGGATACTATTGGAGGAGGTTTTATTGTCTCGCTGGACAGCAACTTAAGTTCGAGTTCTTCTTGCTTGACGGTTTCCAAATTGAACTGAGCCTTGGAAGCCTGCAGAATTGCTGTGGTTGCTGAGCTTTGCGCCGACACTTCTTCCGACATCGCTTCAAGCGCCAGGTCTTCTTGCTTGACGATCTTTGAATCGAATTGCGGCTCGGAAGCAGGCGGAATTGTTGTGGTTGAGCTTTCTGGGCATTGTGTTGATGATTCTACAGGCATCGATTCTGTTTCCAGGTCTACTTGCTTGACGACCTCTGGATCGAATTGCGGCTCGGATTCCAAAAGTTTTGTAACGTCGCAAAATGGATCTGATAAGAGATGCATTAAGGTTGAATCAGGCTGCGATTCAGTCCATGCCTCGACCTGGGGATTGAATTCGGTGATTCGCTTCGATTTTGACGATGTCTCGTCTTGCAGGAACGCTTCGAGTTGGTTTTCAATCTCGGCAGCAGTGCTTTTTGCGACAGGGAAAATCATGGAGCCAGTACCAAGAATCAGCATATTTACTCTGCATTTTGGGCAAGGTACAAATCGATCCTGCTCACCTTCTGCAACTTCACTGTCCCAAGAGCAATTCGCACAATTGATCTTCAACAAGCCAGGTTTGAGTTGCTTCGTGGGCTCAACGATTGGATCTACTAGTCCACGGAGGGGAGTAATAGATTTGGTGCCCCGAACAAACAGCATACTCTTGCATTTTGGACAGAGTACGTTTCGATCGTTCTCGCGATCGGGAGCGCTACCTTGCCAGGAGCAATTTGCACACTTTACTTTCATCAGATGAACCAACCGTATGTTTCAAACATCATTTTCCGATCACACAACTCGACTGCGGTGTAGCGCAAGCATTTTTGGAAGGCAAGTCCGATTCTGTGGACTTAATATTGGATTGGCGCTTTGCCTGCCCAAACGAAATGATCATTGTTCAGTTTCTGCTCGCCCTGCCAACGGTAGGCACACAGAAACCCGTCCTTGGCAACGCTGTAGTCCACGCACGCCACGTTGTCGGCAAGAATCTTCGGAACATTCGCTGACAGCCAATAGTGTCCGACAAACACAGGCTTGGCGTCAGGCGGATACGGCGCAGCCGACTCAATCACGTGCGGTTCCAGTTTCATATCGCTATCAATCGTGTCCGTGAGCGCGTAGGTTCGATAGGTTTGTCCGTTTGGGGAAGCATACCAACGTGTTCGGGTCGCAGTGCGTATGTGTTCGTCTTTGTCAGCAAATGATGTTCCGTCAGGTAATGCAATTTCCTTACCCTTCAAGACGATCTCAACAGCTTCGAAAAGTGGATTCCCCGGTGTGCAGGCAGAGTGCAAGAATTCGGTCGTGATGGCTTCGCCTTTGGGGCGAGCTGATTTGATCGTAGCAATCGATTTGTCGTCCCAGCAAGCATGAACGATGCGTAGTCCTTCGAGATCCAACCACATCGGCAATGTTCCAAACCAGTTAATGGCGTCCGCCAATATCTTATCGGTGAGTTGGAGAATCGTTTGACCGTGTTGGCGGATGTTTTTGTTGTCTCGTTTACGAAGGAAGACATTTGCTCGATGGATATGTTCAGTGTGAAACACTAGTGCATTTAGTTCATGATTGCCCATCACGGCTAGGGCTTTGTCTCCTTCGACCATTGGTCTAACAATCTCGAGCACCTGTCGGATTTGTGGCCCTCGGTCGATGAAGTCTCCTAGGAAGATCACTTTGCGTCCGGGATGCTGGTAAGCGCCTTGTTTCTTTTGGTATCCCAGAATACCTAACAGTTGGATTAGCTCGTCAGCATGGCCGTGGATATCGCCGATTAGATCGAACATTAATTTGAATCTCAAGTTCAAGCGGAATTGATTAATGAATGAGGGGTCCAAGTAAGCTACTCATAGATCAAATGCTGCGCCGCTTCACGTAGCTGATCGGTAATCGAATCCACTCCGCCAATGAGCTCGATCGCAGACGCACGTCTCAGCAGCGTCCCAAGTGGCAACTCGAAGTGCAAACACAGTTCACTAGCAAGCTCGATTTCCACAGGTGTCAATCCTGCAATTGAAACCGTTGCCGCGTCCATCGCGAGATTGACCTGCCTAATTCGTTCTTCGATTTTCATCATTTTACCCTATCAACTCGTGAATTGGTTTTCCCTGATCTAGGAGCGGAAATGGTCGGTTTAAATGGTCATTAAACGTCACGGTTTGGGCATAGATTCCCAAATGATGATAGATCGTGGCTGCAATGTCTTGAGGGCTGATTGGGCGCTCAACGACATGTTCGCCTCGTGAGCTGGAGCGTCCGATTGTTTGTCCCATCCGCATCCCTCCTCCTCCAAAAAGCACGCTAAAGGTATTACCCCAGTGGTCACGGCCAGCGTTACTATTCATTCTTGGAGTACGTCCGAATTCCCCCATCGCCACAATCAGCGTCTTGTCATACATGCCACGGTCGATCAAATCTTCTACCAGGGTTGCAATTGCGCGGTCCAATGGCGGGATCAGAAGTCGAGCTCCTTCCTCGGTTTTATATTGCCCGGGTGAGCCGTGATGATCCCACGGGACGCAGTTAACTGTTACAAAAGTGACACCATGCTCTACTAATCGACGAGCCGCTAAAGCGCTTTGCACAAATGTGTGTCGACCGTAGCGGTCACGCAGTGAATCAGATTCTCGCGATAGGTCAAAAGCGTCACGGGCATGGTTGCTCGTAAGCAATTCAAATGCCGCAAGCTGATGCTCATCGAAGTCCTTCAGCAAAGGCACGGTGTCTGCCCTCAATTGATCGAGCGACTGCCTTAATTCATGACGGTCCGCAAGTCGTTGCAGGGTCAAACTATCTCCCAACGACAGATTTTTCACTTCAAACTTAGCTTTGTTTGGATCGGAATTAACAACAAAAGGATTCCACCCTCCTCCCAAATAGGCCGAGTAATGAAACAAGTTATCGGTACCGCCACGCAAGTCAGGGACTGCGACGTATGGCGGCATTCCAACCGTGTTTGCGCCGCGCAGACGGGCCACTGCAGAACCGATCGCAGGACGACGTTGCTGTTGATTATCTGGCGCGTTGAATGCGGGACCCTCGAATCCGGTCAGCATCCAATGATTTCCCTTTGTATGATCACCCGTTCCATGATTGACGGTTCGCACTACCGCCAGTTTATCCGCCACGCGTGCTTGCTCTGGCATCAGCTCTCCGAACTGTATGCCTGGCACGTTGGTTTTAATTGCTCCAAACGGTCCTCGATATTCCGAAGGCGCTTGCGGTTTTGGATCCCAAGTCTCCATATGGCCAGGTCCACCGCTGAGCCAAAATAAGATGACATTGGAACCTGCTGCAGATGGTCGGATTGTTCCTTGAGCTCGGAGTTGCATTAGATTCGCCAGCGTCAAACCACCCGCACCCAGAGCGCCAGCTTGTAAAAAACATCGACGCGAGAGCGTCTGTTCTGTTGGGTGCCACGTTGGTAGGCTCGATCGTTCTTGGATTCTCATAGTTTACTTGATCGCCATTCGCCAAGTTTCAGCCAATCGACGGGAAGCTTCGATCGCCCGGACCTGAGCCACGCGGCCCGCATTCTTCAAATACGCGTCCGACAATTCAATCGGTTCTGGCTTAGCAGTAACACCGCGAGAGACCAAGTTTAGAGAATCCATTACCTCGGCAGTGTAAACATCCTTGATTGCAGCTGCTCGACTCTCGGATAACCACGTAAGTGGGTTCATCCCATCTGTGACTGCGATCGCTTGTTTCCCTTTCGCCACCAATTCCGCGTCGCCGGTGATTTCCACAATGCGGCGACGGACATCACTCAATTCAAAATCGGGACCCAGCAACTGATCCCAGAGTGCATGCATGTTCCTTCTTTGCTTGGTGATGATTCGGTTGGCGCCACGGTCTCCGTCTTCTTCGACGAATACCTTTTCCATGTAGAGGCTACCTGCGTGGCATGGCTGGTGCGAATCTGCCACAAGGTGCGCTATCCAGCAAAGTGCAACAGCTCGATCTTCTTCCGGTTGCTTGGCATCAGCTAATGTCTTTCCACAGAGGGTTAGTGCCTGCGCGATATACAGCGACTGCGTTTCGAGAGTTGCATCTATAGGTAGTATCCCTGGTCGGTCTGGCACCTTCATACTCGACTTATCGCCAACGATTAGCGCCGGACCAAGTTCATAATGCCAAGTCAATCGATTGTACTTTGGCTGGCTGCGAGCAACGTCTGGCCAATAACCTGAACGGCCAATGCGCCAGCGGAGCTTTTCCTCGTCATTGGGCAGCTTCTCGGGCGGCGTAAAGTCCGCCGCGAAGCGAGGATGCTTCTCCAGTATGGAAACTAGTTTCGACTGTTCATTCTTGTTGAGCAGATCAAAAGCCATCAAAGCGATTAGATGGTGCCCGCCCTCTGACCAAGCGAACGCTGGCAGTGGCGGAAGCAAGAACAATACGGATAAAATGGTGCAAAGTAGTTTTTTCATGGCTCAGATTGTAACAAAACGAATGCGCAAGGAGTTTTTCAAGACGAAAGCGAATCCGATGTAGATACGCCTTTTCGGGTGTGCCAAAACGCCATCCAGATCAATACACCTTGTAATAGCAGTCGCAAAAGGTGAACGGTTGGCGACGCCGGGACAAGTTCCTGATGCTGGTAAAGGTAAATATTGGCGGGGAAGACGGCGATCAACAAGGCAATGATTCCCCAAGCCGCGAATCGTGAGAATCGAGGTATGAGCAGACAAATCCCCAACCCAATCTCAAACACGCCGCTTAAATAGACCAACTCCAAGTGAAGCGGCAAATATGGTGGCATGATTTTGAGGAAGAAATTTGGACTGATGAAGTGCATCACGCCTGCAAAGACCATCAAAACCGCCAAAAGCCATTGTGAGATCGTTTTGATCGTCGTCATCTAATTCTCGTCACTCTGCAACCTGAGAATCATAGCTTTGCGGGTTCCGCGTTCCATACTTTGAGGTCGTCGAAGAATCCGTCTTTTCCAGCGACGCCGATCTCGATCTTGGACTTGGTCGTGTGCCCAATGCCCGACGACTTGAGATACCCGGAAGGCTCGCCATCGATTGTAACTCGCATCTCGTCGCCGACTGTTTCGACAACGAGCATATACCATTTCCCAGGTTCAAGTTTCTTGGGAAACGTGGCACTGCGACCTGCGAGAAGCTTTGCAACTTCAGCTTTCTTTGAGGGGTCCTTCTTCATTTCATAGATATCGTTGCGCATACCTCCGTCCCGCTCGTCTATGATGGTGACACCAGTAAGTCTTACTTGTGCTCGGCAAATGTGGCCATAGTGCGCTCCCGTGAACTTGCGATCGTCGAATTCAACGTCGATCATCGTCGCCCCTTCAAATCGAATCCTAACCTCGACAATACTGTCCTTAGTTGGAACCTCTAAGCCATGTACTGCAGCATGAGCTTTAATTGCAGGCTTTCCGTCGGTAGCTTCTATGTCCTTGTCCCGAGTTTGCGTACCTTTGATCACTCCATTCTCGAAAACAAATGTTGGGACAACCTTATGCCATCCCTTGGCTGGCTCGGCTCCCTCGAAGTCATCTGAGAACAACAACTCCTTCTTCAGGGCAATTGGTTTTTCTGGGATTGTGGGACGATCGGCTGGGCTACCAGCATCAGACCAAGCAAAAGTAGGCAGTGGCGGAAGCACAAACAATACGGATAGAATGATGCAACGTAGTTTTTTCATTCCGACAATTGTAGCAAAGGCGATCCCGGCCATGGAGCACACGAACAATTCAAATTTGACGCGGGAGGAAAGACGAGTCGAGCTAGAGCACATTTCGCGTGGCAAGAATGGCATTCTTGAGCTTCACCGTCTCAGGCATCTCGCGCGTGGAAGTCACGCTGATTCTATGACCGTTGTTCGTGCAAACGACTCGCACGAACAAATGATCCATGACATACTGGGCCATGAATTTCCCCAACAGCAAGCAGAGTAACGCGTTTCCAATCAATCAAAATCCCAACGAAGTAGTCGACTATGGGCCTCTGGTTTCACACGACACATCACGGCGAGACCGATAAGCTTGGCCTAGCATCGGAACTCGAACGGTTTGCAAACGACCAGTGGATTGGCGACCATTATTCGAATGAGGACGCTACTGCTACGGTAATGGACCGGTTTCGCAGAATGATCGAGCAGGAACTGCAGCTGATCGAATTGAGGGCGGAGAAGGAAACCAATTGATTGAGTTCGCGTTAAGGAAGTTGAACAATGGATCAAGGAACAATTACTTTTCACATTCAGGACATGGAACTAGGCTGGACTTGCGTCAGCTTCGCAAAGCCACCTCGAGTTGCAAAATCACGAACCCACGCGTTAATTCAATTCCTGGAGTCTTGGCGTCAAAATCACCCGACTCGTCGGATCGAAAAAATCGAGTTCGTCGAAGACTCGCAGATGGTGCGAGGTATAAACATCTTTTGGTCGGTGTTTGAGCACCTTCGAACCGAATCTATGATCGACGAATTTACCGTGGATGAAGATGTCGAGAAAATGTACGGTTTGGAGTACGCGGAAGCTCTAATGCAAGATGCACTTGCAGCATCGGCGAATAACGCCATAGGCGTGGACAAGTCTCTTATGGTCTCAAAACGGTTGATTGCGATCGTCATTCTCCGACCAGAGAGAATGGCGTTTCTAACGAGTTTTCACAAACTCATTTCGACGATGGACGAGGATTTTGCAGCAAAAATTGCGAAGGATTTCGAACGCTGGAAGACTCAAGAAACAAACGATTATTTTTGCACAACGCTTCCGGCGGAATTCAAATGGAAGATGTAGGTTTGGCTGCAAACGCAGCTTTCCTTGAGGCTAGTCTCCGTCCTCGAACCGACAGCATAGCAAAGTGGACATGAAGCTGGCCGATCCTGCGGATTGCCACTTTCGTGTTTTCAATGCCAAGACCAGGATGCAATCAATGCGGCGGCAAATGGATTTCGATTCCGTAGTGAGGGGCAACTTCCAAAAGTTTTTCGATTTCTTCCTTTGTAGGATGTGGAGCTGTCGTAGCGCCTTGCGGTAATGGCGTCCCCACATCAAAAAACATCTGTTCAAGTCCTGCAGGAGCGATCGTAATGAGCATCTTCGCAAATTGATTTGATTCGTTCTTGAATGAATGGGGCGTTCCGATGGGGATGCTTGCGAATTCCCCAGACTTGGCAACGATCCGTTCAGCACCAACATGAAACGTGATTTCACCTTCGAGGACAAAAAATCCCTCTTCTTCGCGGCTATGGACATGATGTGGAGGTCCGCTTCCTGGGGGCACAATTGCTTCCCACATCGCATATTTTCCATACGTATCCTCTCCAGTTGCAAGAAATCGATAGATGTCACCCACAACCGCAATCGTGCTTCCTGCATTGCCTCTTCGAACAACTGGATCTCGATTCATGGTATCTCCTACTGCCGGATGTGTGGGTGATTATCCCGCCTGAAACATTGAAACGGCCGTCATTTTCAGTTGGGTGATGCACATTAGTCTATACGATCTTGTTGTCGCTGGTTCGCCAACAACCAGTCGTCGCTGTTTCGGAAGGTCGTGGACGCTTGCACCGGAGATACTCAACCTGTAAACCGAACGACCCACGCCCAGCGACCCGGCCCGCGAGGGCGTCCTCTTGCAACGAGGACGCGAAGGCCTGGCTCGCTGCAGCGAATGGTTACGCGTTTCGGTCGAGTTCACGAGACGTGTAAAAAACCTGATGAGTAAGTCACTGCACGGCCAGCAATACCGACTCGCTCGCCGCGATGCTCACAAAACAATTCGCCGCCACGCTGGGAGATTTGCAAAGCCCGCATGCGAGAGCGGCCCAATCGCTCTGCCCAGTATGGAATCAGGGTGCAATGAGCGGAGCCTGGCACCGGTTCTTCTGGAACGCCCGCTCGTGGAGCGAAAAATCGCGACACGAAATCGCAGTCATCTCCAGGCGCGGTCGCAATGATACCCAGACAGTCTAGACGCATCAGAGCCATCATGTCCGGGCGAAGCTCGCGGACGGCGCGCTCCGTGTCGAAGATGGCGAGATAATCGCGGGATTTGGCGGTGGCCGTGGGTGAGATGCCAAGCCCCTCCCGCAACTCGGTGGGTGTGGAACAGGCGGCGGCAGGCCGGGCTGGAAAGTCGAGCGTCAGGAGGTCGTCGTTGCGGGTGACAGTTAGCTCACCGGCACGGGTTTGAAACCGGACGACGGCGTCACGATAACCGAGATGAGGGAAATGACATGGGCGGGAGCGAGCGTCGCATGACCACACAAATCCATTTCGAGCGTGGGAGTGAACCAGCGGAGGTCGAAGAATGAACCCCGCTGCACAACGAATGCGGTCTCGGCGAGGTTGTTTTCAGCCGCGATAGACTGAAGTAAGGGATCAGGAAGCCAAGCGGCGAGGATACAAACACCAGCGGGGTTGCCGGAGAAGAGGTTGCCTGTGAAGGCATCAATCTGGTAATACGGGATGCTCATGTGGAGATGACGCGAGAAACGCCTAAACTGTTCCTATCCCGGTCTGGGACTCGTTTCCCTGAAGTTTGGGGAGTTATCCCTGATTTGTCAACTTGGCTGTCACCAATTCAGGCTAGGCATGTTCACAGTTGAACTAACGTGGCGATGGAAACGGAATCGCCATTCGCCAGTGACAGCCTATGAGAGAATGCACCGACATCTGGGTCATCCTGCGGCTGGCGCGACACCGTGTCGTTGACTTCCCATGTTTCTTGCTGCCAAGGATCGAAACTGCCGCTTGCTAATCATCGAAACATATGGGCTCAGCAGTAGGATAGCTTCGCGGAGGAGTTCGTCCGTTGTAGTGCTTTTGGTTCGCCCGATACCGTGCAAGCTGTTGGCTTTGTCCTCTACCGTTCTTCAGTGTTGACGGTCAGGGCGTCGTAGATTCGAAGCGCCGACCCGGTTGTGCCTGCGGAATCACACGATTTCGCCGGGAAGCCTCGACCAACCACTGTTCCTGAGCTGCGAGTACTCATTATACATGTTTATGGTTTTTTCTAGCATGAGAGAGCACTGCGATGATCGTTTCAAGATCGCCTCATTCGTTCTCGATGGTTGGCTTGGTGCCAGGGAAAGCAAAATGTTGTATTGGGCGACTGCGCTGTAGAACGCCATGTGGCGAAAAAGAACCTGACATATCGGGTCACCTTCGAGTTGGCCAAATTTCTCGAGGTTTCTCTCAAACGTTGCTTTTACAAGCGTAGACCTTTCGCAGTTTCGGCCAGCTGCCAGCGAATAGAATGCGCGTTTGACGAGCTCAAGCAGATCGAAATCACTCCAAAAGAATTCCGGATATTTGGCTGTAACTCGCAACAGTTCCGTAATAGCTCCAGGCTCACAGTTTGTCGCGTTCTGGAGGAGTGCGGCCAACATCGCCTTGGTTGGCGAATCAGCCTCGGATGAAGCGGTATTTTTTGCGGGCGAGTCGATCGTTGCTTGCATTTTCGTAAGTCCTTGTTTTTTAATGCGCACGAAACCGTGCAGGGATAGTTCAGCGGCATAGGTACGCTGTAAAAATTTGAAACTGAGATCGAGGAGTTTCGCAAAGCCGACGTACTGACTAAAGTAGCCGTCGGCCTCAACCTGCTCTGCGTCCATGGTTGCCGAGTGCAATGCTGACATGCGTGCATACAGTTCGGTAGAAGGATGCTCCTTTGGACCGACAATAACCTTGCGCGGTTGGCCTTCAATGCGTCGAGAAATTGTTAAAAACGCTTTCATTCGAATCCACCTTGGTTTTCTGGTAAGCCAAAGGGCTTACGCTAGGGATAGTAAGGATCGTGGGTAACGGGCTCGAACTTTCGAGATCTTCCAAACGGCAGGTGAGCACGTTGCTGTTTCAGCTGGTTTCTGTCGTTCCTGCGGGGCGACATAGTCTACGTCTAAAACCTCTGTTCTTTTCTCGTCCGGCATTTCGTTAACAACGGCCTGCCAGTGCTCAAGAAAAGAGGGTTTAACAAAGCTGGTTAAACCAAAGTTCGACACTTTAGTCAGGTTGGCCACACGCAAACTGGTTCCAAAGTCCGCCGCTGGTTCGACGAGGCTGGAGAGATATCTTAGGTAGTGGAGCTCGACCTGCTCTCTTTGCCTTCCGATCTTGGTCTTTAGGTCGTGTGTTTCGCCTCGATGAACATAGGCATCCAAAGCCATTGGAATTAGGCTACTACTGATTCTGTCCACGAAAAAGTAGAGGAAATTCTCGAAGCGATCATATTTTAGGTCTGCATAGGATTTGGCATTCAATCGAGCAGGCTGTCGTTGATGGAACTGGAACACATCGCGGTGTCGTTTCTCACGTACGTCGAAAAAGTAGATTGAGTATGCAAAAATAGCCTTTGCGTCGACTTCCATGATCTTCGCGATCGCGTCTGGAGACTGACCCACGAACAGCCGCAGCCGTAGCTCCAGACGTTTCGCGCCGCCTTCGTCGTTAATCGCAATCGCCTCTTGGATGTCAATGAATTCTTGCATGATCTTCGCTTGCCGACGCTCCTGCAAATAACCCATTCGCATTGTGCGCAGATACCGGTACAGACGACTCACTGCAGCACCTTCCACTTGTGGCGAGCAGTACCTTGTGGATCGCCCGTGAGTAGGTGCTAGCTCGGACAACAGTTCGTTTGCCCGCATCCAACGCCAGTCTGGCTGATAATCAGGGCCATCTGTGAAAATCTTGTAGTACCTTCGTTTGCGTCGTGGCATAGTCACCTCCTTGGGGTGCAATTTTACGAGTGAGTTTGGGGAGTGCAATCGTGAGTAGTCGCACATTCGTGGTGCAGCTACTTGTTCCATAGACCAATTGTAACGACCTAAAATGCAGCTCTTCGGCAAGAATGATTGGTCGTACCTTGTCCTTCATTCTTCCAAGGCGACCCTATTACGGTAGACCCAAAGATTGCGGATTTTGGAAAAAACTTTGGTGCTTTTATGCACGCACGCTAAATGACAATCGCAGCCCACGTGCGCACGCTCATTCACTCTCGTTCATTGCCTCGCCGTATGCGTAACGTAACGCGGTGCTTGAGCACCGCGTTTGTTTGTTGCGAACTTAAAGCTAGCCTATGAGGCCTAAATGAAAGTGTCAGACCATGGGCGTGTTCAATATGCTGCGGCCTCAGGCATGCGCTCCGGAATGTCAACGGCTGCTAGACGCGAGCAGCATGTCACAACCAAGCTGCGGAGGTACTTTCGATGCGAGTTGTTTTCATGGCAACGCAGTCATGCCGTTACGTCTTGGTATCAGCAAAGACCGCACGGCTCATCCCTACGCAGCATACGTCGCGGTACGTTAAATTTTTGTTTACTACATTCAGCACATGTTGCGGAACACCCTTCAATGGAGCCTTCTTTAACCTTGATACAATTTGCTTACCGATTCAGCCTCAAACGGTTGATTTTCAGTGGTTTTTTCGCCAAGTGATAGCATTTCCGCCCCTTGATTTACGACATCGAGCCTACCGATTTCGGCGGGAATCGCGCGTATGGGAACACTCAAGGAACAATTTCATGCAACTGCCAAATCCAGTTTCGCGTCCCAGCGTGGTTTTCGGTTGTCCGGCCTTAAATGCTGTCAGTTGTGGAAAGACTGCGATATGACCGTTGCGACAAATTCTGGCCGCGGATTATGACCGGGCGTGGATCGGTGTTTTGGCCAAGACCATAAGCTGAGTGCTTAGTTTGAGTGCGACCCAAGGCTGAGTTCGACATTGAGTGTCCTCGGCTTTATCTTTTGCAAACACTGTGTTCATTAGCCAACCGTAAAGATTACATGTCTTCCTGGTTTTTCGGCGCGATCAAAGAAGGACGGTAAATCGGAAAACCAGTCCCATGTATACTGACACTCCAAATTGCTCTTGGGCTCCTGGTAGTCATCAGCAATAGCCCAATACCTTTCTGAAATGAACTTCGGAGTTACGGCTGCAAGCGCATCAGCTAACTGCCGGAGCCGGTCATGCTCGATGAGTGCGACGATGTAATCGTCGCCCCGATGAAGTTGTTCCCCCCCCAGTATGCATAGCCGCAACGGGTTGCTGCCACCATCGAATGTTGAGCTGTCGTCAGTAAGGCAGCGGTGAATGGTATCCCAAGCCTTATCGCTCTCGCAAACCAAACCATCATCGTTCTCGAATCGCTGCTCCACGGACCAGATCACTTTCATGACGGCCTCGTCGGAGTCGGCAAGACGCAATGCGGCTAGATCGTCGGCGGTTATGGCAAAATGGACGCCTTGGCAAGCCATGATCAAATATGATTTGTTAGAGTTCGCGAACCAGGAGTCATCCCAGCACTCGGCTCCTCGGCCAGCAATGTGCGAATTCCTTGAGCCGTGCGGTCCAGTCTATCCGAAGTAGTATTCCTCCAACAAGCGAGCATCGGCAACGCCTACAGTGGTTGGACTAGCTTGCGGAATTCGGTATACGGCGAAGATTGCACCGCTGAATTCAACTTCGAATGTTTGCGAGCAGTCAATTCGGAACAACTTATAAACATTCCTGGAGTGATGAGCCTTCGCTGGGGAGCGTTCTAGACCGCATTTGTTCCAACATCCAGTTCGCAGCAATGCCGCTGTTTTAGGTTACGGCTAGCCACCTAAATCGAGCCCCGAAACGCGTCACATATGGTGATGGATGAACCATTGCTGTTTGACGAGCATGCCAACGGCTCTCTGAGCGGTTGCGACGCGTATCTGTCAGCCGCTTTCAGTTTCACTTTTTTCGAAGGAGTGATGTATGCCACATCATCTGGTCTTTCGTGCCCGGGTGCGTGATCCGCCGGCTATTCGGGCGACTTGATAGCGTCTTTGGCATCCCCCGCCCACGTACGGGCTGGCGTGCGGTTCGTAGCAAAAGGATCACTTGGCTGCAAAAGCAAACGAATCCGAGGGCTACAACCTCAGCCGCTGGGGGAGCGTTTATCTTGATACAAAGGTTTTAATTATGGCGACACCAGCGCAGAGCGCGAACGCGTTATTTTGTTTGGCAATGGCAGTTGGTATGTGGATAATCATGCCAAACAGTTTCAACCTGTTTTGGTTGATGGTCATTGTTATGACAATTGGTTGGATATGCTATCTGGGCGGAAAGTGATACAGCTGGTATCCGGACCCGTAACGGTTCTGTGAAAGGGGTGAGTCGGGGTAATTACGAAATTACCCCGGCTCACCCTACTCGCCGTTTGATAAATCGCTTCACAATCGTGGCGAGGCTGGTTGAAGGGTAACGGTTAGTAAAAAGCGTCGTGGAGGCTAGAATGGCTCGGTTTGTTACATTGTCGTGGTCGCAGGACAATCAGCTTGGCGACACCTCAACGTGTGCCTAGCGATGCGCGAGATTCTGTCACCGTTTCGCCGCACTTTTGGATCGACTGGCCGAGAAGTCTGCTCCAGTAAGTCGGAAGGCAGACGGCTACGTGTTTAGAAACCCGCGACATATCTGCTATCAGTCGATGTCAATCAGCAAACTGTACTACGGCCCTGATGACGGTCGCCAGTCATTGATAGCGTATCGATGTCTGCTATGAACTTTGATGAGTCGTTGGTATTCGTTGCTTGCGCACAAATTGAAATGGTGCGAAGGAACGCTTCATACTGTTTGAGGTCGTCCGCTACATTTGGCAAAATGGCCAGTTTGCGATTGCCGGGCTCATCTACGGATTCGGTGCGAGCAATATCGATTGAAGAGCTTCGGCCCAATAGGTTTCAAAAACGGACGTCATTTTTTTAGCTATTGTGGGTACATGGATTAAGTTGATAATCGTGAGCTCCAGAGACAGAAGTGCATCGCGTTGGTCTCCACTGCTGTAATAGTACGAGTCACCGTACCAACGCATTGATCACGCTCACCAGCGGGTGCGATGGCATGCGCGTAAACAGATAGCGACGCCGGACCGGTGCTTAAGCACCGATTGTTATCGCTTTCCGTAGCAGCTGTTCTCGTGGATTTTGCAGCAAATTCTCAGGGCAAGACTTTGAGCGTTCCGAAGCGCTATACTCTTGGCTACGAATTGAATCGGATTAACTCTTCGGTCGATGACTGGTGATACTTTGCCAGCATCAACGGGGACAAAAGATGTTATTTTTAAACTCGTGGAACTTCGCAATGGGGAGTAACGAGCTTCGTTAGGCCAAGGAGTAGCATTTTTCGCAGCAAAACATCGGGCAAACCTCGCACCATTCGAAAGTATCCGCTCGTAAGACCATGAACGCCAACTTAGAAATCCAATTGGCGCTGATTACAGGTGGGATAGGTGGGTTAGGTGGGATGTTCTTGTCCATTCAGTTCCCTTAGATTGCGGTTCTACGACAAGCGGAGATAAGCCACGGGGAAAAGAACCATTACCAAACGTAAAGAATTTTCAGTTTTAAAAAAATTGAGATAGATAGTACCCACCTAACCCACCTGTTTTTCAGACAAACAAAATGCAATCTAATTGAACAGTCGATAAAATGCTTTTCTTCCCAAAGTTTGCTCCCCATGTTCCCCTGGCCTACGGTAAGACACTTGCAAAGCATCGGGGTACTGGAAACGACTGTTCGTCCCCGACAGCCACTTGAAATCAACCCACCTAATCCACCTAACCACCTATGGGAGAGTAGCGTTAGACTGTGTTCCGTCGCGGCGAGAGAACAGGCGGAATTGCGTTGATTAAAGCCCGACAATGGACCAGAACGTCTATTGAGTTTGGCGCCCCATCGCATTCCACTAGTCAATTCTGGAATGCGATGAAACGGTGGGCCTGCAAAACCGGAACGAAATACGATGATTTGGCTTGCCCTGTCCCCCCGGCCCGCGTCTCCATTTAAAGAAAGTTAGGCGGGAATGACCGACGGAATGTCAGGTTCTATCAAGTCGCAACAAAGACCGATTGGTCCAAAAAGTACACGCTCGCTCGGGGGCATCATTGATGTTGATGGAGTCGTCGTGGCAACAACTTGATGCAATTCGAGGGCCAACGTAAGCGTGTTGGCTGAGACAGCTCTGCGATTGAGAAGCTTCCCACAGTTTTCACGCTGCTAAGGTGGAATTGGCCTGCCGCTGTTGCTTAGCGAAACGAAGACAGTCCGGTCTCGACTATCTAGCAGCCCGTTGAACAAATGAGAATTTTGGAGCAACGCATTTCTTTTCTCGAGACGCGTGCGTTTCGTTGCCAAAGGCCGATTTTATTCTCCGAGATGACTCGAAACCGATTGTAGTGCGTTCTGGTGAGGTTTCGAA
>JANPHB010000261.1:0-4331 GCA_031424235.1 Pirellula sp. | reverse complement strand
GGCGGACACGCTGGCGAGGCCGGTGCAACTGGCTGGGCGAAAGAAGCAACTCATTGTGAACGACAAATCAGAACAAGGTGAGGCCGATCCTCGCCTGGAGAACGTGGAATCATTGCACGAGCAGCGGGACTGGCTGCTGGATACGCTCTCCAGTATCGGCGATGCTGTCATCACGACGGACAGCGAATTGAGGGTTGATTTCCTGAACCCCGTTGCTGAATCCCTGACGGGGTGGTCGCTGAAAGACGCTGTGGGGCAACCCATCGACAACGTGTTCTCCCTCATCGACGAAGAAAAACGTCAGCCGGTCGAGAGTCCCGCCCTGCAAGCCTTTCGAGAAGGTCGTACATTCAAGTTGGCAAGTCCCTGTTTGCTCATAACCAAAGACGGCACGGAAGTACCATTTGACGACAGTGCCGCCCCAATCCGAAATGAAAAGCGAGAAATCGCCGGTGTTGTGATAATCTTTCGGGACATCTCCCAACGTCGAAAGACTGAACGGGCGTTGGCTCAAGCGCTGGCCTATGGCGAGGATATTATTTCGACTCTACGAGAACCATTCGTGGTTCTCGACAGCGACCTACGGGTCAGAACGGCCAACCGTTCTTTCTATAGCTCTTTTCACGTTTCCAAAAATGAAACGGAGAATTGCTTCTTGTACGACTTGGGAGACGGCCAATGGAACATTCCCGCTCTTAAAACGTTGCTCGATAAAGTTCTTTCCAAAAGTGAGCCGATTTACGACTTTGAGGTTGAACACATTTTCCCCGATCTTGGTCGAAAGACCATGTTGCTCAACGCTCGGCCCTTTCCTCCCGATGCCAAAAATCCTGAGTTGATCTTGCTCGCCTTGTATGACATGTCCGCTGAGCGAGAGCGGGCCGACGCACTGGCCAAAGCTAATCACCACAAGGACGAGTTCTTGGCGATGTTGGCCCATGAACTTCGCAACCCACTTGCACCGATCCGCAACTCCGTGCAAATCATCCGACTAAAAGGCCGGGATGAGAAGGCGGTCGATGCGGCATCCATGATGATGGAACGTCAAGTCAGCCATATGGTCCGATTGGTGGATGACTTGCTGGACGTGAGCCGTATCAGTCGTGGCAAAATCGAACTCCAACGGCGGCGAATCGAATTGGCGTCTTCCATATACCAAGCCGTCGAAGCCGTCCGCTCTTTGTATATAGATATGAACCATGATCTGAGCGTGACTTTGCCGACACAGCCGATCTATCTGAATGCCGACCCGACTCGACTGATTCAGGTGGTCGGCAATCTCTTGAACAATGCCTGCAAATTCACCGACAAGGGCGGTCGCATTTCGCTCGTTGTCGAGCGGGAAGGCAAACAAGCCATTATCCGAGTGTGGGACAACGGCATCGGCATCGACGCCGAAGAACTCCCACGTATCTTCGACATGTTCACTCAGGTCGATACGTCATTAGAGCGTTCGGTCAGCGGATTGGGCATCGGCCTGACGCTGGTAAAAAACTTGGTGGAGATGCACGGCGGTACGGTGAAAGCCAAAAGTGCCGGTAAAGATCAGGGAAGTGAGTTCGTGGTGCGTTTGCCGATCATCGTCGAAACAGCTATACCTCTGCCGCTAGAGCCGACCGAAAGTGAAACACCAAACGCAACAGCCCGCCGTATCCTCGTCGTCGATGACAACCGGGATTCAGCCACATCGCTTGCGATGCTGTTGAAGCTCACGGGCAATGAAACGCTTACCGCCTATGATGGCCTTGAAGCGGTTGAAGCGGCAGCAAGGTTCAAGCCCGATGTAATTCTGCTAGACATCGGCCTACCAAACTTGAACGGCTACGAAGCGTGCCGCCGCATACGAGAACAGCCGTGGGGCAAGAAGATCGTGATAGTAGCATTGACCGGATGGGGGCAGGAGGAAGACCGGGAGAAATCCAGACATGCCGGGTTCAACAGCCACATGGTCAAGCCGGTTGAACTCACCGCCCTCACAAAACTGCTGGCCGAATTGCTACCTACGCAGGTTTGAGTTTGGCGACGAACTTGTTTGGTGCAATTTCCTTGACCTTCTGAATAGTCGGGGCGAATGGTTTGGGCTTCTTGAATGTCCTGACGTGCAATGACTTGCGTTGGGCGTCCGTTCCGGACGAGTTTTTGAGGTATCGAGTCCAGGACGAATTTTTGGAGTTTTTCAGACTGTCGCAATTCGACTTCCGCCTGCTTGCGTTACCTGATGTCCTGAATGGCGAGCAGAATCAAGATCTTCTTGCCAATCGCCGGGAAGTCGTGTTCCATCTCGAAGTCGATGACGGGCAAGGCCCGCAGTGCCGCTCCGAACATAGGCTTATTCCAACACTACTTCGCGGCTGGAAACCACTAACACCAAGCTTTTGCAAGGTAATGTGCAACTTGTCAACGAGATCGCTGAGAGCAAAAAATGGTTGCGACACTACGTAAAGGAAACCCAGAGCGAAAGAACAATTGCTCTCACTCTGGGTTTTTAAAGGAAGGTTATTTCTCACTCAGCGTTTGCGATGCCCGTGCATCGTATTTCGCTTGAGCTTCTTCCCCTGTTTTTTCTAGCCAGTCATGAACAAAGCGCTGCGGCCAACGCGGCCTGCCGAATGGGAGAACAGGAGGTGGAAACGTACCTGCCTTCACATAGCGACTTATCGTCCGCTCGCTAACTCCCAAAAGTTTAGCAACGTCTTTCCGCCAAAGAAATTTGGTGTCAGAACTGATCGCGGCGAGTTGTCCAGTGGAATTGAAATCTTGCATAAAAACTGCCTCACATTAACTTCAAACCCACTATGGGAAATTCCAAACTTCTCTTACTGATGAGTATTTGATCCAAGACCACCGCAACTGGTTTGGGATTCAAGTGGATAAACTTTTGAACTCCGATGTTGCGGACTCGTTTGCATAGCGCTATTCGCCACTTCACTCCCGCTGATTGCCTAGCAGGCTAAGCGAAGTGATCGATGAAGAACGCGATGGCAAGCTACAATACTAACCTCGAGCCCGTCGTTCTAACTTCGCAACTGTGTCAGACAACAAATTCACACTCAGTGAGTGGAACTGCAAGAACCCACACAACAACACTTTCATCCCGTAAGCGCCAGAACCACGGGCACTAGACTGCTGCGCTTTACGTATGGTTTGAGCTATGCGAGTTAGTTAAAATCTACAACTCTGCGGATTCTTCGAGTTTCCTCGTAATCTTTCTCATGGCGCGATGCTTGAGTTTGAAAATACTTCCGGTCAGAATTTCGGCAACTCCTGTCTCGTTTCCAGAATTGTTTGGTCCGGCTAAACAGTGGTGGTCCAAGTAAACACAAAGGACAAGGTACAGGTCGTAGTACGACACGAAATCAAGTCCTTTGGATGACCGTCGCTCAGCAAGAATTTTGATGCATCGCGAAACATGCTCTTTTTTCAGATTTGCATTCGCAAATACGTACCTGAAAAAACGTTTGAATGATTGATTGTCGACCGGAATATCGAGACCATTGAATCGCGCCATAAGAGATTCAGCACAATTTTCGGCGGGTGCTAAGTCAAACTTGGCTCCCCTCCCCGGGAAATACCTCTGACCTCTGTCAAGATAGTAACCGAAATGATAATGGTTAATATCCAGCGTTGCGCCCGTCGCATTGTCAATGGCCACAAACCGAATCGAATAAACCATGTTTATCGCAGCGTTGTGATAGATTAACAAGAACAAGGTAGCTTCATCGTCAGTTCGCTTGAATTTGATTTCGCCAGGACATTTTGCTAGTAGCCAGTTCAGCCTAACGGGAGCGCGTCCATCGGTTGGAATCAATGTGGGGAAGTTCCACATTGTTGTCCCCACGCAACAATATTCAATTCGATTTTTTTGATGCAATTGGTCGAATCCACTAAACCTAGAGGGTGCTTGAAATGATGCCCCGGACAACTGGACCTCGGGGATCGATTGGTGCGCTTCCCGATAGGTTTTAAATGTCGTCGCATTTGTACCACATCGCTCAAAAACCGATTCACTTTCCGTTTTACTCAACACTAAATCTGACATCATTCAAAACTCGCCTTCTCGAAAAATGGTTAAATCTTCGGGGAGAATGGACATCCAATCTCCAATTCCGTGTGTGTGCCTACCAAAGCACTTGCATTACCCGCCGACGGGAATACAATTTGGCATAGACGAAATGACGTTGGGAACCCATTTTTGTCGTTGCCTTCGACAGAATAGCGAAGCGGAGCGGTTGCCGCAAGTCAATTTCAGGGTTTTTTTGCAGATTGTTGAGAAAGTTGGAAACGGTGCTTCGCTTCAAGATTCACGAACTGTTAGTGGAATGTAACGTGGG
>JANPHB010000260.1:0-7360 GCA_031424235.1 Pirellula sp. | reverse complement strand
GTCGCGATTTTTTTCAAAGAGAAAGGCAACCAATCGGTCACCTCTCGATTTGTCGTCTGCCATGACATGGAAACCCCTTAAAACAAAGGAAATTCCCCGAGTCCAACATCCTTACTTGGATCGTTTCTTTCTCGTGTTTACGTCAACTCGGGTGCAAACAACGTAAAGCAAAACTCCAAAAGCTGCGCCATTGATTGTGGCGTGTTGTCCGACCGGTACGCAAGGTTCGTTAGCTAATGAGCCTGATTCACCAGTGACGCAAGGTCACAGGGGTCTTTCCAATCGACTAGCCTTGGTTTCTAGCTTACAAACCATATTCACCAAGCGGCACAAGGAGGCCGTTTCACTTTTGGACCTTGCGATTTTCTGGTAAGCGACGACCGCTTTGTTTCTTAGCCGCGATAGCGGCGGCACTTCGTAGCCGTGGGGCTTGCCCCACGGTTTCTAGGCACGATAAATACGAGAGCCGTGAATCGGCGCCATGGTGTGGTGGCGCCGTTTCACGGCTCTTGCATTCGATTACTAAACTTGTCTGCGGGGCGAGCCCCGCAGCTACGAACTGTCGCCGTTACACGGCTAAACCACTTCCTCAAGAAAGTGAGACGGCCTCCAAGGCCCCTGGGTTCGCTACGGAACGAAAGTTGCGAATTCGATAGTTGCTGCAATAGTTCGCTTGCGCGTTGGGTTGCCAAAGATTTCGAAAGACCAGACTCACGAAATCGCATTCATCAAGAAGAACTTGTGAATTTGTTTCGCCTCGCGAATGTTTGGAACACCGATTGCATTGGTAATGGTAGTCGCAATGCCGAACAACTCGATACACTGGAGCACCAGCGAGCGGAACCTGGCATGCGATAGTCACTTACTTTCTTCAAACACCTATACCCACTGGTCAACCAGAGGCTTACGAATCGGACATGGAGTTCCACGTATGCCCCTTCAGCTAACACCTCGGAATTTAGTCTTCCGTCTTCTGCGCTTGCCTACTGTTCGATGCATCAATGCGTGTATGTGTTGTTGCTGTTGTTGCGTCCAGTAGCAATGGGTTTCTGCTTCGGTGTATCGCTTTGCTTCGAGCTGCCTTAATCGGTGCTTGATGTTGATAAAGCTCACTGTGGCGTTCCTGCTTCCTCAGTTGACCGCATGGCTTCGGCGCTACCGACGCAATGCGTTTGCAATTCCCTCGCACCTTTTGTCTTTTTATGACGCAAAGCCGAAGTGTTTTGCTCAGTCCTTTTGTCTATCAGACCATCGGCGATTGGATCGCCGGTCCTGTTTACTCTTTCCTGTAGAGGTTCCTCAAGTGTCTAAAACTTTTTCACGTGCAGCCAGGCGATCGTTTGTTAATCGTAAGGCATTTACTTTGGTTGAATTGCTCGTTGTGATTGCGATCATCGGGATTCTTGTCGGTCTGCTGTTGCCAGCCGTGCAAGCGGCCCGTGAGGCAGCGCGACGGATGCAATGCTCTAACAATCTTAAGCAGATTGGTCTTGCGACACTCAATTTTGAGAGTGCATTCAAGTTCTTGCCGCCAGCTTTCATCGGCGACAATTCCGATGCGTTGAATAGTTGGCCGACTTGGAACGCGATCATTATGCCTTACGTCGAGGCAGGCAATCAGTACAACTTGATCGATACACATTATCGCGTCGCAGACTGGCCGGTAACGGCCTATCAGAGTCAGTTGCCGTTTTATCTGTGCCCATCCCGTCCACCTGCCGTTTTGAGCGTTGGCGATTTTGCTTCTCCTGGCGGTGCGCTAACGGACTACGCGGCTAGCTTCGGTACGGCGGCTCTCTACACAAATTCCGTCGGAGCGATCATTCCTGCTATACCAGAGCAGATCTCCACGGACTCCGCTGGAAAACTCTACCTTAATAAGTGGAAGGCTCAAATCAGGTTTTCGAGCCTGACGGACGGCACTAGCAACACCACCATTTTTGGGGAGAAGCATATCCGTCCCAATTCGTTGCGAGGCAAGAACGAAGATCGAAGCGGATTTAGCGCTGTTAGAAACACGCACCGCCGCATGATGGGCAGATACGTAAGCGGCTCAACAATTGAGGAGCGGCCGCTCCTTCCTGCCACAGCCCAAACACCGCCTTTGGCCAATTCCAGCTTCGGTAGTGCTCACACCGGGTTGTGCCAGTTCGTATTGGGCGATGGAAGTGTGCAGTCACTTTCCAATAGTACCGAACTCGATGTGCTTACCAAGTTGGTGACACGAGACGACGGTGGCGTGGTTAGCGTGGTGCAATAGCTGTGAAGGCCTCCAAAATGAATATCACAAAAGGGAAAACAAGCTTGCTTGCCCTCGTTATTCTTGCGACGGTTGGCTGTAGTCCTCAGGGGCTGCAGTCGCTCGATGGCAAGGTTTTGTATCAAGGTGGCGAGTTCGTGTTCGCTGGCGACACAATTGAATTGCGTTCCTCAGCGGATGCGTCCTTGCATGCTTTCGGCGAAATCAAACCTGACGGGACCTTCAAAGTTGACACCTTGGAAGATGGCAAGGTCGTGACCGGTGCCAAGCCAGGAAAGTACGAAGCTCGCATCGTTATTTCCGATGACGACTACGAACACAAGAAGTTGGCGGCCAAATCGATCAACAAAAAGTATCTCAGTTTCGAGGCTTCAGGGTTGAGCGTGACGGTCCCCTCATCAGGGGTCACGCTCACGATTTCGAAGTAGTAAACGCATGAACAAGATCAGTGCGAGCTGACCACAGCAGCGAACTTTACACAATCTACGGCTTGCAACGATGCATCCGTATTCGAACGGAATGAACAAGTGAAATGAAAAAAGCTCTCCGAAGATATACTGTTGCCCTGGCGGCAAGTTCAGGTATTTTGTCAATGCCCATGTCCTTCTCAAATGAGGTGGGTAAGCCAAGCGACTCTCAGATCGAGTTCTTTGAGAAAAAGATACGGCCGATACTCGTTGAAAATTGTTACGTATGCCACTCCGAACATCATAAAGAGGCTGGTGGCCTACGCGTGGATGACTACAAGGCAATTACCAATGCAGGCCGCAACGGGCAGGCTGTTTTGCCAGGTAACTCAGCCAAGAGTGTTTTGATTCAACGCGTTACGCACCCCGACGATTCCAAGACGATGCCTCCTGATCATCGTTTGAGCGAGTCGCAGATCGCCAATCTCAAGGCCTGGATCGACGACGGGGCTGCTTGGCCGCCGTTAGTCATTCCGAAAGGACTTGACCAAACGCTTGAGCCCGGGGCGGTTCCAAATTCAGACCTCAAGGAAAGCCATTGGGCTTGGCAACCATTGCAAAAAGTTTCTCCGCCGGAACTCGCAGTCGGCTCGTTCGGAAACACATGGGCGAAGACCGATGTCGATAAATTCGTTGCCTCAAAACTGGAGGCGAACAAGTTAACTCCGGTCGAAGACGCGAGCAAATCGGTTTTGCTTCGTCGCCTCACCTACGATTTGACCGGGCTTCCTCCGACCCAAGAGGAAGTGTACTCATTCTTGTTGGACGAATCTCCGAAAGCAATTGAAAATGTCGTTGACAAGCTATTGGAGTCCACGGCATTTGGTGAGCGATGGGGCCGCCACTGGCTGGATGTGGCTAGATACGGCGAATCCACTGGTTCGGCTCGAAATCTTCCCTACCCGCACGCTTGGCGTTATCGCGACTATGTGATCGACTCGTTCAATCGAGACAAACCCTTTGATAAGTTCGTTCAAGAGCAAATTGCTGGCGATCTTCTGCCAGCCAGTTCGCTGGGAGAGAAGCGAGAGCAGTTGACTGCAACTGGGTTTCTGGCTCTCGGTGTCAAGGACGTGAACCAGCGATTCAAAGTGCGATACGACATGGACAATGTCGATGAGCAGATTGATACCGTCTCTCGCTCGTTGCTTGGGCTCACCGTCAGTTGCGCTCGATGCCACGATCACAAATTCGATCCGATTGCAAGCCGCGACTACTACGCGTTAGCCGGTATTTTCGCAAGCACCGAGCTATGTGACTCGCTACGCAATCAAATGGGTGGGGCTGGTCTTGCATACTATGTTCCAGCGAGACTCATTGCGTTGAGCGATAAGGTTAGCACGGAATCCGACGCAGACCTTCAGCAGAAAATCGAAGCCAAGAAAGCCGAATTCGAAGCGGCCCGGGCCACGTTTACTGGCATTCGCGAAAGCGTTAAACAAAAGGATCGAGGCGAGGAGCATGCAAAGAAGCTCCAACAAGCTCGCCAAGCCATGCAGCGCAAACAAGCGGAACTCGTTGCGTTAACGGATCCCGCTAAAAGTGGTCCTGTCGCGTTAGGAGTTCGCGATGCCAAAACCGTGGGTGATACCGAAATTCGGATTCGCGGCGAAGCGGAAAAGCTTGGGCCAGTTGTTCCTCGTGGTTTTCTCGCGTTGTTGGACAAGATTCCTGCCAGACCGATCGAAGAAGGTCGAAGTGGGCGGTATGAGTTGGCCAAATGGCTCACCGACAAATCGAACCCACTGACATCGCGTGTCGCGGTCAATCGCGTATGGCAACATTTGTTTGCTGATGGCTTGGTTCGGACGGTTGACAATTTCGGTAGCACTGGGGACCTACCATCGCACCCTGAACTTCTCGACTATTTGGCCAACAAGTTTGTCGATGAAGGTTGGTCGATCAAGAAGTTGATTCGGCATTTGGTTTTGACTCGATCCTATCAGCTTTCTTCGAGCAGTCAGGAGCAAGCCGTCGCCGCCGATCCTGCAAATCGTTTGCTGTGGCGACATTCGCCGCGTCGCCTGGAAGCGGAAGAGATCCGAGATTCGGTTTTGGCTGTTGCTGGAAAGTTAGATCGCAAGAGGCCGGAAGGTTCAGCCGCCAAAGATCTCCCTGTAATCGAGATTCGAAACAATGGATCGGAAGCCAAAGACCTGCTGACATCCGCGGGGCAAAGTACCGTTCGCAGTGTGTATCTTCCACTGGTTCGTGGAATCGTGCCCAACTCGCTCGAGGTCTTTGACTTCGCCGAACAAGGGCTTGTGACGGGCAAGAGAACGAACACCACTGTGGCACCACAGGCGTTGTTTTTGCTCAACGACACGTTTGTCCGAAAGAACGCGTTGGTCTTCGCGGAGAGCTTGCGAAGCAATGAGCCGTCCGTGGCCCAGCAAGTGACCAAGGCATATCGATTGGTCTTGCATCGACAATCGACAGCCGACGAGATCAAGAAGGCGTCCAGCTTCGTGCAAGACTAATCGGCACAGTTTGCTTCCCTGAAACCCTCAAAACCAGAAGAAGAAACGAAGGTAGCGGTCGCAGACGCAAGTTCTGAGTCCGCAGCGGCGGCAAAGGCACTTTCTCCCGCCAGCGCCAATGCCAGTGCTCCAGCCAACGCCGTCGCCAATCCCGGCGTTCAGGCTGGAGCATTGGTTGCTGCGGCTGCACCTGAAGATAGTCGCGACGTCGAGTTCAAAGTCGAGAATCTCGGAGGAGATTTAGAGCCTAAGAGTCCCGAAGAAGCAGCGATCGCCGCGTTGGTCCATTCGCTGTTCTCCAGCGCGGAGTTTCGTTACATCCGATAGCGGACTCTGATTCTCCTTTTTGACTTTCTCCCCTCGCCCCTTCCAGGGGAGAGGGGCCGGGGGTGAGGGGTTTTGCATGATGGTCCTCGCACTCGGTCTAGTTGACTTAGCTCAAGTGCAAATGCATTTCGTTTAACAGTCAGCCGTAGGCGTACTGGGTGAAGTTGGCAGTACGCCTACGGCTGACTGTTAAACGACTAAACGAATGCGACAACAGCCAATTCCACAAACACTCAATCAAATCAAACACTACTTTTCAAAATACGGAGTCACTGATGACGCAAAACAACACAACACCTACTGCGAGCAATGCAGGACTATCTCGCCGAGAGATCCTTCGAACGACAGCAGCCGGTTTCGGCACTCTTGCACTTGCCGGAATGCTCAGCGATCAGGCAAGAGCTGCGGACAAGACCAAAGGGCACTTATCGCCGAAGCAGCCGCATTTCCCTGCCAAAGCCAAACGAATCATTTTCCTATTGTTGGAAGGGGCCTTTTCGCAGCTTGATACATGGGAATACAAGCCTGAGCTTCAAGTAAAAGATGGAAAGGCAGGTCCTGGTGGCGGATTACTAGTTGGTTCCAAGTTCAAATTTAAACAGCATGGTCAGACTGGCACGTGGGTTTCGGAACTGTTCCCCAATTGCGCCAAGCATGTGGATAAGCTTTGTTTTGTTCGAGGTCTTCACACCGACACGCCGGCTCACCCGCAAGCCGTCATTCAATTGCACACCGGGTCTGCCATTGCATCGTTGACACGACCATCGATGGGAGCGTGGTTGATGTATGGACTGGGAACAGAAAATCAGGATTTGCCTGGCTACGTCACGATCAATCCGCCACCCAATTTTGGCGGCGCGATCAATTACGGCAGCGCTTTCATGCCTGCTAACTATCAGGGAACGAAGATCAACGACAAAGGCTACTTGCCGAATCTTCAAGCTGCATCGGACCCTCGGCTTCAGCGAAAGCAATTGGACTTCATTCAAGGGCTCAACAAAGACTTCGGTGGTCTCGGTGGTGCTCCAGACGAACTCGAAGGAATCATTCAGTCGTACGAGCTTGCGTTTACGATGCAAGGCAAAGTACCAGAAGTCCTCGATTTCAAGAATGAGCCACAAGAGGTGTTGGATGCGTATGGTGTCCAAGATGGTCCAGCGGGAAGTTTTGCACGTCAGTGCTTGATGGCCCGTAAGCTAAGTGAGGCGGGAGTTCGCTTCGTCGAAGTTTGCGATCCAGGCTGGGACCATCACAACAACCTTAATCAAGGCTTAAAGACCCGCACGAAGTCCGTAGATCAGCCGATTGCAGCTTTGCTTGCTGATCTTGAAAAACGGGGCATGTTGGAAGACACCTTGGTTTTGTTTGGAAGCGAATTCGGTCGATTGCCACAAGCTCAAGGACCAGATGGTCGCGACCACAACATTACCGGCTATCCGATGTGGTTTGCGGGAGCGGGAGTTAAACCTGGCTTTTCATTTGGTGCCACCGACGAGTTCGGTCGCGAGGCTGTCGAGGGAAAAATGCATACCAACGATCTTCACGCAACCATTCTTGCCTTGATGGGACTCGACCACGAGCAATTGACCTATCCGTACGCCGGTCGCGAATTCCGTCTCACGGATATTGCAGGAAATGTTGCAAGGGAAATTTTTGCGTAGCCACAAGACACGAGTACCGTTGTTTACAATGAATCCTGTAAAGCCGTCATTACCTTGCATTGAGTAGAGCTTGAGTTGCGACGTGTCTTGAGCCGTTGAACTTGCGTTTTGGCCTGGGTTTTGTTGGCCCACGAACATGCTTTCGATATCGTTTGAGATCGGCCT
>JANPHB010000259.1:0-26957 GCA_031424235.1 Pirellula sp. | reverse complement strand
TTCGAAACCTCACCAGAACGCACTACAATCGGTTTCGAGTCATCTCGGAGAATAAAATCGGCCTTTGGCAACGAAACGCACGCGTCTCGAGAAAAGAAATGCGTTGCTCCAAAATTCTCATTTGTTCAACGGGCTGCTAGGAGCGGAATTGTCGAACTCGCTAAAAGACGGTGCCGAAATTGCTGGGGTTAAAATCGTCACGAACGCGAAGCCCGCTAAAGCCACGCGGCTACGTGAGCGACTGATGCCTACGATTGAGCTAATGGCGTTGGCGAGACGGTACCCTTCGACGGAGATTTTGACCCTCGTCGAGGAAACGATCGCATACAGCAAGGGTTTTGGCTGCGAGGGCTTTGAAAGGGAACTGTTGCGTTCCCCAGAATTAAAACCGACATTGAATTGGTCATTGATGGAATCCAAAGATCTCAGGATTGACCAGAGATGGCCGCCACTACTCATTTATCTTTATGCGAAAGACCTCAAGAAGCAACTAAGTGGCGCTGACTTGAGCGATGCAAACGGTCAGCAGGTAAGCGAACCGAAGGCGACCGTCATGCCCTCGCCCAAGTTCAAAGGGCGATCGGTGGATGAGTGGTTGTCCTTGTTGCAAGTAGAGCAAAGTGCCGAGGGCCAGTCCGATGCGTTCGTGGGGTTAACGGGATTGTTTAACGAAACGGACTCGCCTCGCATCTTAACTGCGACCCTTGAGAATCTTCGAACCAAGCGCGGCGTTGGAGACGAAAGAGCGGTCGCGACAAAGCTGGAAAACGGATTCGCATTGCTACGATTGTGTGCGGGGGCGGGCTATGGAAAACTCCTCGCGGACGAATTGAATCATTTTGACCGCGAGTGGTCCAATCGCGTTTTAAACAAGTTGTGCTTTAGGAAGGGCGAGTGGCTTCCTGAGCATGATTTCGTCTTGAAATGGTTAGCCGATCCTAAACACGAGACCGTTGTTCCCACAAGCACTTTTTTACATGGAATTTTAGCCGACCGAAGTTTGCCAAAGCCAATTATCGACACTTGTTTCGAGGTCGCTAAGCAACGGTATGGCGATGAGCCTGTTCTTTTTAGTGCCTTTTTGTATGAAATCCTAGCCGACCTAAGCTTGCCGCAGCCTGTTCTCGAAACTTGTTTCGAGGTCGCTAGGCAACAGTATGGCGATGAGTTCTTCCTTTTGCGGCCAATTGGGGATCCGAAAACCGGCTACTCCCTTATGACACCGCGGATCATCGATTTAGCCATTGCGACATTAGAGAACGAAGCGTCAGAACCAAAGCGAGTCGCTCTCGCGGCATCGCTTTTAATCGAGATAACATCGTCGATCAGCGTTGAAAAAATGGAATCGGTTGCATGTTGTGTTGAGCGACGACTGCTCGAACTTGCGAAGGACGAAAAGCGTTTGACGGCAATTACCGGTCTTTCGAAATATCAAACCGTTTCCGTTTGGTCAAACGGCGATTGGCAATTTCATAATTTTATGTGCAAACCCCACTTTGCAAAGAATTCGGAAGCGATAGTTTTGCTGTCGTTGATTTACCACCTTGGTTCCCCTGCTTCGTCGAAACTTGCTATTCAAGAAGTCATTCGGGCAACAGCCGAAGATCGAGTCCGATGCGATGACGTTTTAATGGATAAAGAGATAGCGGTTGGGCTAAATTTAACGTGGCCAAGTGGCAAGGAACAACTAGAACAGAAATCTGACGAAATCAAGAAGCTTTCCCCTGAGATTTGGAGGGCTGCCTGTACTAATGCATTGGCTCGAATGATTTTGGAGTCCATTGAAAACAGGATGGCGAACGAGGCTCAAACGAAAGATCCGGGAGTGCTGGCACAACTGCCGCAAGCCTATCGTGACTTTGCGAAATGGAATAATCTCGGGCTTGGTGATATGACTGTTCCTACTATCAAAGGATTGGAAGGCCAAGTACACCAAAGAAAGAGAGAATTTGGCTTACTAACAAAAATGCGTAGCGTTGACCGTGACAAGAATATGCGAATCTCCATATTGGAGTATGCGCAAAGTTTAGCGGAGCTTGCTAATGCCGAGTCCGTTCCAAATGGTTCGGCTAGCAGTCAGCCGAAGTAGGCGTACCTGTCGTTCTGTACGACGCTTTCGATGTTCCCAAAATCGAAAGGCAATTGGTACTTACGCCGTTGAGGCAATCGAGTGAGCCGTCGGGCGAGCTCCTTAACTGCGGAGCAGTGGCATTTTATAGCCACGGATGAAATCCGTGGTCGACCGTGAACGAATTGTCTTTGAGTCGCGAAGCGACGGCATTCCCACTGCATCTAAATGGCCTGATAGCCAACATTGCATTTGAATGAGGAATGATTCAAGGCAAATGTCGCTCCTTCAGAGCTCTTGATCAATCGGGTCATGATACCTGGGGTTTCGTTCGCTGTGCGAACTTCACCCCAGGCTAAAAAATGTCATCGCATTCGCGATTGAGTCGCAGATAAGCAGATATTTCGACCTCGTAATCTGCTGCGACAAAACACAGTACGCCTTCGGCTGACTGTAAAACGTCGAGTATCCAATGTACCTACTTGCGTTTTGTGTTCCCCGAATCCAAACTAGGGCTTCTCATATATCCCACCTAACTTTGGAGCTCACACATGTCGCATCCTGCCATTCCACTAAAATCACATCGTCGGGATTTCCTTACCCAAGCGACCGCTGCCGGGCTTGTACTCCCCTTCTGGGCTCGGGCTGCTCATAGCTCGTCCTCGCATAACGCTGGTCGCTTAAGACTTGGCAGTATCGGCGTTGGTGGAATGGGCGCATCGGATCTGGCTTCGCTCAGCTCGCATTCTCAAGTCGACATCGTGGCTCTTTGTGACGTCGATGAGTCACGTTTGGCCGCCGCCGCGGCCAAACATCCGAATGCAAAACTGTTTCGCGATTTTCGGAAGATGCTCGATGAGATGCAAGATGGATTGGATGCCGTCCAGGTTTCCACGCCCGACCATACCCACGCACCCGCGGCTTTGACTGCGATGAACCGCGGTAAGCATGTGTATTGTCAAAAACCGCTTACGCATGATGTCCAAGAGTCAAGGCAGATGCGATTGCTAGCCGAAAAGAAGAAGCTTGTCACGCAAATGGGAACTCAAATCCATTCGCACACGGCTTATCGGACTGCGGTGAAGCTGGTGCAAAGTGGCGTAATCGGCAAAGTAAAAGAAGTGCACTCATGGAGTAACAAGACCTGGGGCTACGATGGCCCCGCACCGATGCCCAACGAAGTCCCAGCCAACTTGGATTGGAATCTTTGGTTGGGTACGGCCGCTGACAGGCCGTATTCGGACAATCATTACCATCCCGCGAATTGGCGACGTTGGTACGATTTTGGATGCGGAACCATGGGTGACATGGCCATCCATATTTTGGACCCGGTGTTTACGGCATTGCAGTTGGGAGCACCGCACAAGGTGGTTTCGACCAGTCCTGAACCGCCGAAAAATTCGTACGGATTAAAGAACCAAACACGATACACGTTTGGCGCTTCGAAGTATACGACGGACGGTTTTGTCCTGACTTGGAGCGATGGAGGCATGATGCCTGATACGTCCGCGTGGCCAAAGCAATCTGCACCCGAAGGCAAGTCGGCCGCGTTGCCCGACCAAGGTTCGATGTTCGTGGGCGAAAAGGGATACGTCCTATTGCCTCACGTTGCCCAACCCATTCTCTTGCCGGAATCCGACTTTTCCAAAACGGCAATCGAACAGCAGCCGAACGGCGACCACTACCATTTGTTTGTTGACGCTTGTTTGGGCGGTGCACCAACGACCGCTCACTTTGGCTATGCAGGTCCACTCACCGAAGCCGTTCTGTTAGGTGTGCTAGCGAACCGATTCCCTCAACAGGAACTTCAATGGAACGCCGAAGCCATGAGTATCCCCAATCATGCCATGGCAAGCTCACTTCTCAAGCGAAAATACCGGACAGGATTCGAAGTCGATGTTTCAGTTAGCTAGACTTGTTCGCATTCTCGCTGTTGTCTCGTTCTGTTTTTTGTCGTACCTCGCGAATGCCGACGAGCGATTGGAGCTGAAGTATGCACCGGGGCCGGTTGCGAATCCATTGAAGGGGCTTGTTCCCTATGCCAGTGCTACCAATGTGCATTTTCCGCACACGATGGAGTTCTCGTATGTCGGCTTATCGGAGTTGATGTTGGGCTATGATGAGTACGAATGGAAGCCTCTGGAACGGTTACTGGATCCCATGGCAGGTCGAGGCCATCAGGCGGTGTTTCGAATTTTTCTGGAGTATCCAGGGAAGACAAACGTCATTCCGAAGTTTCTCCTTAACGATGGTTTGAAGGTTCACAAATACCTCAATACAAACACACAGCCGTTGCCTCCGTCGAATGTTGAGACTCCGGATTACGAAGATCAGAATCTTCGAAGGGCGCTCCGAAATTTCATCGCCGCTTTGGGAAAGAAGTATGACGGTGACCCACGTATCGGTTTCATTACCGCTGGGTTGCTTGGGACTTGGGGGGAATGGCATACGTATCCGAGAGAAGAGTTGTTTGCATCGAAAACGGTCCAGGCTGAGGTGATGGACGCTTATGCGGCGGCCTTTCAAGTGACCCCGGTTCTACTTCGCTACCCAGCTGGAAAAAAGACTTGGGGCAAGGCGGCGAATGCCGAGCGGCCGTTTGGTTACCATGATGATTCGTTCGCGTGGGCAACGCTTGATACGGGCAAGGATGCGGACAATTGGTTTTATATGCCAGCGCTCAAGGAAGCCGGTTCCGCAGCAATGGAAAAATGGAAAACGCATCCGATTGGAGGGGAGATTCGACCGGAAGCTTGGGGCAAGGTTTTTGACAAAGAGCCTGGTGACAAGAACATTCAATCGTTTCGCGAATGTGTCGATCAAACGCATGCTTCCTGGCTGATGGATACCGGCATGTTTCAGAAAAAGGCAAACCAAGAGCGGCGAGAGCGAGCTGAGTTGGAAGTGCGAAGAATGGGGTACGAATATCATGTGTCCGCAATCCAGTATTCCATGGAAGGCAATCGACTCAAGTTTCGGCTTGAGATCGAGAACCGTGGCGTTGCGCCGTTTTACTACGACTGGAAGGGGACATACGGCCTGATCGAAAAAGGGGCGAATGGCTCGAAAGCTAAGTTGCTTAAAACGCAAGTTGCGACCGGGAAGCTGACTGGAATTCTTCCGAATGAGAAGCCAAATGTATGGAGCAATGAGATGGATCTGACCGAGTTTCCGAAGGGGAGTTATACATTGGCGCTTCGGGTTCCAAATACGCTGACAAACGGCTTACCGCTTCGATTTGCCAATGTAGACCAGGACCGGGAGCTGGATGGCTGGCTATCGCTGATGACAATCGAGCGATAGGAGCACAGCCGATAAAAGTGAACCTGAGGCGCTAGCTAGCTGATCTCTTTCGACGTGCAGAAATCGGCTAGCGTTTCAATCGGCCGTCAGTCATCCGGTGGCTTACGCCACCAGCAGGGATGTATCGCCCTCCGGGCTGTCATCAGCGCGTCATTCTTTCGATCGCATTCAATGTCGAGAGAATTGGAAAAGAGGCGTCGCCGAGATAGTCGATAACATCCTCGAGCAAGATTCGAGAACGCACGGAGTTGGAACAATGAATAAGCCTGAGATCAGCGTTGTCATCCCGGCCTTTAACGCTTCTCGTACTCTTTCGCGTGCGTTGGATAGTGTCTTTAGACAAACGTCTGCGGCATCCGAAGTCATCGTCGTCGACGATGGCAGTTTAGACGATTTGGCTCCGCTGCAAGCACGATACTCGGATCGAGTGAAGTGGATTCGGCAATCCAATCAGGGAGCAGCCGCGGCTAGGAATAATGGAGTTTCGCACGCGACGGGTTCACATGTCGCCTTTCTGGACGCTGATGATTATTGGGAGTCGGACAAACTAGAACACCAGAAAGCTATCTTTCAAGAGAACGCAAGCGTTCGACTCTGTTGCAGCCTTTGCTTTGATGAAAAACCTGGCGAAGCTAGGATGGTTTCCCCTCGTCACATTGGACGTTCGCCTCAGTTCGATCAAGTCCTGAACCTGCGTGGCCCCGACGTCTTTGATACCGCTTGCTGCATGATGACTAGTTCGATCGTGATCGAACGATTGACGCTTGGTAACTCCCCGTTTCATCTAGGTTTTGAGCCAGCTGAGGACCGAGAACTTTGGATTCGGCTGGTTTCGAACTGGCCAGTCTATTTCACGAAACGACCTACTACGACCATTGTTTTGGAACCGGGCTCATTGTCTAGAACAAAGATTGACCGAGACTGTGGAAACATGTTGCGAGTCGTAGAGCAATACAGAGAATTGCTCGGCCCGAAAGCATCGCGATGGTGGCAAGCGAGGGTCTATCGCCGTTGGGCAGCGGAATACTTAGGCAGCGGCGATCCAAGGGCTGCATTTCGGCCAGCATTCAATCGACTTCGCTTGCAACCGTGGTCGGCTCAGGCCTGGTGGATCGTTGGCAAAGCTGCGATTGGTAAAGTTCGCGACAGAAGCAATACCGTAACGACGATGCGCTTCAGCAAAATGGGGTAAATGGGCCGTAGCTGAATTCGTGAGAATTCAGAACCAGCTGAATTCTTACGAATCCAGCTACTGCCGAACCTTGACGCCAAGGTTCGGCAGGAGCCTCACCCTCCCAAGTAATGCATTGATTGGGCAAACTCGAAGAAAATTTGTCAACACCGCAGGCTTCGCCCTCCCCAGCAAAGAATCTAGGGGATTTATATAGTCCTGGCAAGTTTGTTACGGGACGGACTTTAGTCGAATCTTTGCCAACTCTGAAAAATGTGGAAAGAACATCTAAGGGAATTGCCGATGGAACTTGTTAAGCAGGGATGTTTGTACGGCTTGCGACTCCTTTAACACCAACGGGCAAGAAGATGAGAGTTCCGGAACGATTCGTTTCAAGACTTGGAATTGCCTTGACCATTTTCGTCGTGGTGTTGGTCGAACGGGGCTATTCGCAAAATCCCAGCACCGCTCCACGTCGCCCCTCAGTTTCCCCTTATCTCAATTTAACCAACCAAAACTCAGGCGTGCTTTCTCCTTTTCACGCATTTGTTCTTCCTGGCATCGAACAACAAAAGCAACAAGCGATGCAGCTCCTAATTCAGTCTCGTACGATGAATCTTGAGAAGAGCCCGACGACGGTTGCTGAGCTACGCCAAACAGGACTCGGCGGCAAGTTTCAGAATTACGCCCATTTTTATCCTGCGCCCAAGCCTCACCCGAAGCGGTAAACGATCACGTTGTATCGATCCTTTTAAACTATCAAACGAATGTCACTTTGATGCAATTCACTGACCGAGACCAAAATTGTCCAATGCGGACACGATCATTCGTGATCGTGATTTCGCTATTGGCGTTTGGGCTTGGCGGATGTCAACGGCAGTTTGTCCAATCGACCAAAAACTTTGATACGAAGTATTTTGACGCGCCGCGAGAGTTAGACAAGACAACGCTTCCTGCCTATCGTATCGAACCCCCGGATATATTGTCGATCGATGTCGTGCAACAAGTATCTGAGGCGGACTACCAACTTCATGCTGCAGACACAGTGATGTTGAACGTGTCCGGTACATTCCCTGAAGAACCCATTGCTGGCACGTATCCTATCGAGGCGGGCGGGGTGATCCAGTTAGGGTTTAGCTATGGCACTGTGCAAATCGCTGGCATGACTGTGGCTCAAGCGACCAAGGCCATCGAGTCGCACCTGTTGGCAGTACTTCGTACACCTCGTGTCACACTCGCCCTTCGCAACGTTGCAGGGGTTCAACGCATTTCGGGCGAGCATTTGGTCGGCCCCGATGGAACCGTTACGCTCGGCCGATATGGCTCCGTTAGCGTCGTTGGGCAGACTCTGCAAGAAGCACAACAGACCCTTGCAAACTATTTGTCGGCTTACTTTAACCAGCCGGAAGTATCTATCTCGGTCTATTCGTTCAATAGCAAGGTTTACTACGTGATCACCCAAGGTGGCGGTCAGGGGGATGGGCTTGCTCGGTTCTCGTACACAGGCAATGAAACCGTCATGGACGCAATCAGCCAGATCAACGGTCTAAGCCAAGTCTCGTCCACGCGCATCTGGATTGCGCGTCCAGGCAAAGACGCATGTGGGGAGAATCAGATTTTGCCGGTTGACTGGATCGGAATCACTCAACGTGGAGAAGTCGAGACCAATTACCAAATGTTGCCAGGCGACCGGCTCTTCATCGCACATGATCGCATGGTCGCATTCGATGGGGCTCTCGGCAAATTTACGGCTCCATTCGAACGCGTATTTGGCTTCACCCTTTTGGGAACCACTACGGCTGCGAGGCTTTCAGGCAAAGTCCTGCAGAATCCAACCAACTTTCGTCGCCAACCATAGCCAGAGTCAATTCAGTGCCAGCATCTAGCCGAACAACGCATCAACGAAGGCAATCGCATTTATTGCGATATCTAGCTTTCGTTTGCATATGCTTCGGCGCAGTTGGTTGTCAATCCTCTCGACAATCGAGATCTCAAAAATCGGTCGATGGCTTACTAAGCTCAGGTCCCGTAGAGCGACGTTTCAATTGCGACGTGGATGGAGAGCCTTCGATCCTCAAGAGCCCAGTCTATCACGAGACTCGATGGAGGACACTCACTGCGGTGGGCTGCGAATGAAAGCGATGCTCTCGACCACCTACCGCTCGAATTTTTCGGAGCAAACCACAACCGAAGCCGCCGCACTAGATCCGCACGGCTGGGGGTTCGCTTCTCTGATTCTTGTTGTCGGTTCCTTGTTTATTCGGCCTGCAGACTTACTGCCTCAGTTGCGTGATGTCTCGGTCTACCAGTTCCTGATCGTTACGGCGATTCTTTTCTCCTATCGATCGATAGGAAATCAATTGAATCAGCACTTACTCGGTAGTCGGCCCGTAACGGCTTGCATTTTACTTTTGGTTGGCGTGGTTGCATTATCTCATATTGGAAACGGATTCTTCTGGGGGGCAAGGGAGTCTGCCTGGAAGGTCACTAAGTTGGTTGCGCTATACTTGCTAGTTGTCGGAGTTGTCAACACAAATCAACGTCTGGAAATATTCGCCAGCTGGCTGATTCTTGCTATTACGATCATGTCGGCATTGGCTCTAGCGGATGCCATGGGCTGGATGGATTTAACGGCCTTCTCCCCGATCGAGGATGGCGCGATACTCGAAGGTGAAGAGGAGGCGAGGCTGACGCGAATACGGGGGTCGGGCATATTCGAAGATCCAAATGATTTGGGTTTGGCCATCGTTGTTGGGTTGTCTCTGATCCCATATTTTCTTTTGAAACCGGATGTTGGTTGGCCTCGATATTTTTGGCTTGTACCTGGCACCATCCTGATTTGGACCTTAGTACTTACCTACTCTCGCGGCGCGTTTCTGGCTTTTGCGGCGACGATACCAGGTTGGTATTTCTATCACCGTGGCTGGGTTTTCTCGCTGGTTGGGACATTAGCTCTTTCACCATTCCTCCTATTCGTTTTTGGAGGCCGTATGACAGAGTTCAATTCGGTCTACGATGGTACCGGGCAAAGCCGTATTCAAATTTGGTCCGAAAGCTTGACTGCATTTCGAAACGCACCTTTCCTAGGCATTGGCGAAGGATTGTTTTCGGATCAATTTGGCTTCGTTTGTCATAACTCTTTTTTGCAAACTTATTCGGAACTTGGTTTTTTGGGTGGAACCTTGTTCATCGGTGTATTCGCCACAGCCTTCGCTGGCCTGATTTCAAGTGGCACTGCTTCGAAACAAGGAACTGATGAATCGACCGATCAGAAAAGGATGAGCGATGCGATAAGGCTTCGCGGGGCGGTTTTTGTTGTGCTTGTTGGCTACACCGTAGGCATGCTTTCCTTGTCTAGGCAGTTTTTAGCCCCAACGTTTTTGGTCCTGGGCCTTGCTGTCGCCGCACAACAGGGCGATGGCATCCCTGTTCCGAAGGAATGGTGTGTCGGTAACAAACTTGTCATTCGAGCATCGACGATTGGGGTCGCTTTTTTGGGCCTTTGTTACCTTGCCGTTCAAATCCTGATCCGCGGCAAATAGAAAAGGGAAGGTGCACCTATGATCCACAACATCCTTTGCAACAAGGGCTGGAATTGAGTACCGACGCTTCACAATTTGAGCAAGTTCGTCGTCCATTGCATTCGATGGCCACGGAACGCATTGCGCCTCCAAAAGGTCTGTCCTACCTCGGTCTGACCGAACTTTGGCGTTTTCGTGAGCTATTTTTGTTTCTGATCTGGCGAGATGTCAAAATAAGGTACAAACAGACCGTTATCGGAGCTGCTTGGGCGGTCCTCCAACCTGTCTTGATGATGATGGTTTTCAGCATTTTCCTTGGACGGCTTGCAAAACTGCCTACAGGCGATATCCCGTATCCTCTGTTCGTTTTCTGCGGCTTACTTCCGTGGACTTTCTTTGCGTCTGCCATCACCAACGCGGGCAATAGCGTAGTTGGATCGGAGAAGCTTGTGACCAAGGTGTACTTTTCGCGACTCATTATTCCGGTTGCGGCAATTGGCTCATCACTTGTCGACGTATTGGTTGCTTCGAGTGTCTTGGTGGTTTTGCTTTTGTGGTATGGCTGCGGTATTTCTGCATCAATTCTAATCGCGCCCTGCTGCTTGCTCTTGATCGCTGCGACAGCTGTGGGCATCGGAACCTTGTTCGCAGCCATGAACGTCAGCTATCGCGACTTTCGAATAGTCCTCCCCTTTCTCATTCAGATTTGGATGTTTGCGACGCCCAGTATCTTTATGGACATCTCCAAATCACCGAACCAAGGTGGCATAACGGGCATTTCCACCTGGCTGCCATGGTTGCTAAACCTCAACCCGATGGTGTTGCTTGTTGAGTCGTTTCGCAATTGCATTTTGGGACATCCGATTGACTGGTTCCGATTTGCAGGTGTTGCGATTTTTGCGTTTGCTGTTTTGCTGGCGGGGTGTTTTTATTTCCGATGGGTTGAACACAAGTTCGCCGATATCATCTAACGCATAAACGAACGAGTGTCAAAGCTATGATTGCCATCAAAGCATGCGGTTTGTCGAAACGATATTCTCTGCAAACGATTTCGACGCCGAGCGAATATCAGACCCTCTCGGACCGACTAATGGAGCTTGGTCGATTGCCGCTGAGACTCATATCGGGCAAGAATGCACGCGCAGAACATGAGTGGTTCTGGGCGTTGCGCGACGTCGATTTCGAGGTTCAGCAGGGAGAAGTCGTCGGTATCGTCGGACGCAACGGAAATGGCAAAAGCACCTTGCTCAAAATCCTCTCTAAGATAACCTCACCCACTCAAGGGTACGCGGATATGACAGGTAGGGTTTGCAGCTTGCTCGAGGTCGGGACCGGATTTCATCCAGAGCTTACCGGGTCTGAAAACATCTTTTTGAACGGCAGCATCTTAGGCATGTCGAGACGGGAGATCCAAAAGAAATTTGATGAAATCGTCTCGTTTTCCGAAGTCGAACAGTTTCTGCATATGCCGGTCAAGCGTTATTCGAGCGGGATGCGGGTCAGGCTCGCCTTTTCCGTTGCAGCCCACTTGGATCCCGATATCCTCATCGTAGACGAAGTACTCGCAGTGGGGGATCTGGCGTTTCAACAAAAGTGCATTCAGCGAATGAGTGAGTTTGCATCGACCGGGCGGACTATTCTGTTCGTCAGTCACAATATGCCAGCCATCGAATCGCTTTGTCAACGGACCATGTTGGTCTCGAGTGGACGCATCGTAGCGGATGGGCCCACCAATGAAATCGTCCCTCAGTTCATCAAGTCCATGGTCAGTTCGCCGGAAGGGCTTGACCAAGCGGAAACGGATTTAAGTGTCCATCCACGTCGAGTACGTAACTCCAAGGAGATCCTCCAAAAGCTACGTATCTTTGATGAAACGGGATCGCTTTCAACGGCAATTCCTTTGGGAGGGAAATGTACGTTTGAGTTGAGCTTCCAATCTCAAGGTCTTCCACGCGGACTTGGCTTCTGTATCTCTTTGAGCACGCCACAAGGGCAGCGTATCGGTGTGTTGCATAGTCGAATTCATTCACGCATGGTATCGAGCGGTGAACAATCAGGGACGGTGCAATGCGTTGTGGACCATCTGCCTCTCCTACCCGGTGAATACACGGTCGACGTCTCGGTTGGGACTTGGGACAGGATAATGGATTCCGTCGACGGTGCGGCTCGCATTACGATTGTGCCGACAGACTATTTCGGAACGGGCGAACTGCCCAACTCCCAGCTAGGCGTCTTGGCTTTGAAAAGCTGTTGGACAAATGTTTCGCCACAGCCATCCAAGGTTTGGAATCGGGCCGTCTGGCGTTGCTAACCCCAAATGTCCTTGGAGGCAGTCTCACTTTTGAACCCAACAAAACACTTGAGGAAAATTGGGAGGGTGAGGCCACCGCTCTAAAAATGTTTCCAAGGAGTTTACCTAAGCAATTCATTGCTCGGGAGGGTGAGGCTCCTGCCGAACCTTTGCAACCCTGGCTCGGCAATAGCCTCGCCCTCCCGAAGGTTTTGACTGGACGTGGCTTTGCAAAGATGTTTACTGCGGAGAGCGAGGCATTACTAGCTTCAAAAAAAGAAAGGCCGATGGTATTTACCATCGGCCTTTTTGTTCCCTGGCACCGGGGCAAGTGTTTGCTTACCCCGGTGCGCAGTATTAAGCTCTATCGTGAAGCACTGTCGCGTAGCAATCGACCCAGTAATCGCTATTTAACAGTTATGTGCTGCTCCAACCCAGGAGGAAGGCCGATCGAACATTCCCGCAAATTTCCGATCGACGACAGAGCTTTCCTTGGTTCTTGAATGGAACAGGAAATACGACAGAGGCGGCCGGAACGTCAATCCCAATTCGAAGGATTTCGTTCCTGAATCCAAACAAATACGCTTGGAAAATCGCTGGCCTACCCATTTCTCCTAAATGGCCACCGGAAAGGCAGAATTGGGAATGATTCGCGCTATGGTTTCCACTTCAGGTCGTAGCAAGTATCGTTAAGCAAGAAGTTGTTTGAGTTGTTGCTTGAGACTATTCTCTCCAGCGAATGAACAGACAGGGCAAATGGACAGACATTGGTCCACCCTACTATGCGTTCCGAAAGTACTTACGTAGTTGATCCAAGATGTCCAATTTGAAACGTCGCGACAAATCCAAAGAGAAACAAAAAGGTAAATCGACTGGCAGATCGCCGGATTCGGGGACAAGCCTGCGTTTTTGGCGGCCGATCGGACTTTTGACACTTCTGGCCTGCTTGCTGGCTGCTTTTCTATGGACTGGTGGAGCAACTGGTTTTGCCAATTCAATGGCCAATTCTGCAATCACCTCCAAACGATTGGAAACAGGCGAATGGTGGTTAGGAGTTTCCAGGTTCTTTTCATCGACTAACGCTTACACGGATTTTCTGCAGGGCAGAATCGATCGAAAGCGTGGCGAGTACGAAACGATGATGGAACACTTGAAGTCGGCACAAAAAAAGGGTTTCCCCCCGATACGACTTGATCGCGAACAAGCGCTTGCGTCAGCAAGTCTCGGGCGATTAAGCCAGAACATCGAAGAACGATTGAATCGTTGGCTTGAGGAGCCGGACGCGGAGTTTGGAGAAATTATCGACTCCTATTCCAATGGATTGACGGCCGTTTCGCGGTTTGATCCAGCCCTTGAGCTGCTTCGGACTTGGGAAGCGACCTACCCTCAAGATCCAGTTGCAAATTACCGCATTGCGAGAATCCATGAACATCTCTCTCAACCCGAAGACGCCGAGGCGAATTACCGGAAAGCGATCGCGAAAGATCCTCGCTACTTCAAGGCGTCTTATAATTTGGGGAGAGTACTTTTGGATCAGCGGCGGTCGGAGGAGGCTCTGGCCTGCTTCCAGAAATGTGCGAAGGGTGGTTCGGCACTTGCTGCTAAGACGGGAATGGCTCAATGCTATAAGACGCTTGGCGAAAATGAGGTCGCACGTGAATTGCTACAAGAAGTAATGAAGTCGAGCTACGAGGATTTGCAGAAGTCCTATCAATCCGTGGACGAAACGCCCGCCAGGTTTGTTGCTGCGTCCGAGCTCGGTTGCCTTGAAACGGAACTAGGGGATTTTCCAGAAGCGAGAAAGCACCTAGAGCTCGCACTAAAAGAGTTTCCTCTCGATTCGATTGCTCGCTATTCCTACGCGGTTACGCTGCGGGGACTAGGGATGCAAAAGGAAGCAGACGAGAATTTCGCAATTACACGCGCTTCGCGAGCGGCATTGGACCAAGTTTCGGTATATCAAGGAAAACTCCGCAAGGACAGTCAGGACACGGAGTCACGGCTTGCAGTAGGAAAAATCATTTTAGAAAATGAGTCGGAACGTGTCGGACTTTTTTGGCTTCAAAGCGTATTCTCGTATGATCCAAACAATTCCGATGCCCACGAGGCCATTGCTAGTTATTTTGAGAACAAAAAAGTAAGGACACCCGAGGATGAAAAACGCGCAGCGTATCACCGCGCTTTTGTTCAGAAGAAATAGCGAGCCAAACGTTTGCGGTTTGCAAATGCGGCTCTTTTTCTGCTGTCTTTGTCTATGTGCGCCCGGCTGCACTGACGCCTCCAAAAAAGAGTCCCCGTCCGGTCCAGTAACTGTTCCTACCCAAAAAGTGTCTGCTGAGTTGCGGGACGTTCTTTTCGCAGACGTCACCAAATCGCTTGGCCTAAATCACACCTATCTCAACGGCGAAGAACAGAACAAGTTTACGATTTTAGAAGCGGGAGGAGGTGGCGTCGCGGCCATCGATTTCGATCGGGACGGTTGGCAAGATCTGTTTTTTCCCGGGGGTGGGCAGATCACGGAATCGAACACACTGACTCCACTTCCTGGTTCCTTATGGCTAAATCGAGAGGGCAAAGCTTACCTCAATGTCTCGGTTCAGTCTGGTGCAAACGCAGCCAAGTATTACACACAAGGGACGGCAGCCGCAGACATCAACAACGACGGATTCCCGGACCTTCTCGTGACGGGCTACGGCGGGCTACAGCTTTTTGTGAATCAAGGAGATGGAACGTTCCAAGAATTGACGGAAACGTCTGGTCTGGTCGACCCTGTTTGGAGCACGAGCGCTGGATTCGGTGATTTCGACGGTGATGGTTCTCTCGATCTTTATGTTGCTCACTATGCAGATTGGTCATGGGAAAAGAATCCCGAGTGTTTGTCGACCGCCAGGATACGAGATGTCTGTCCGCCAGGAGCCTTTGTGGGGCTTCAGGATGTTGTCTTCATGAGCAATGGAGATGGCTCGTTTCGATCTGTGACTTCCGAAATCGGTTTGGTGCCTGAAGGGCGTGGGCTCGGTGTGGTTTGTGCCGATCTCAATCATGATTCCAAAGTTGATGTCTATGTAGCAAACGATACGACCAACAACTTCCTTTACGTGAATCAAGGCGATGGCACCTTTTCTGAGCAAGGGGTCGCCAGCGGAACCGCCCTCGATGAACGCGGGACATCCAACGGCAGTATGGGCGTCGCTGTCTTTGACTTCGAAGGTGACCTCAAGCCGGACCTTTGGGTCTGCAACTATGAAAATGAGACCTTCGCACTTTACAAAAACGACGGGAACGTCAATTTCCGCCACATCACGTCCTCCACTGGGATCACAGCGCTCGGCACCTTGTTCGTGGCCTTTGGAACAGTTGCAGCCGACTTTGATAGCGATGGAGACGAAGACCTCGTGGTGGCGAATGGTCACGTACTGCGATTTCCGGCGGGCAACTCAGCTGACCAGTTTCCGCTGTTTCTTCGCAACAGTGGCAAAGGGCGATTGTCGAGACAGACCTTCGACAAGGAAAGCTACTTCAGCAACAAATGGCGTGGTCGAGGCGCCATCGGCTTAGACTTCGATCGCGATGGCGACATGGACTTGGCGATGTCGCATATCAATCAACCCGCTGCCGTTTTGGAAAACAAGACTCCGACCAAGGGAAGCTGGATTCAACTCGAATTGATTGGGACGAAGTCGAATCGTGATGCAATCGGCGGACGCGTCCTTTTCAGCACCAACAAAAAGCAATACTTGCGACATGTCATAGGAGGCGGAAGCTACCTCTCCCAAAATCCCTACTTGGTGCACTGCGGATTTCCACCAGACGAAACTCTAGAGAAAGTGGAAGTCATCTGGCCTAATGGCAGTACGCAGAGTTTGGCTAATGTCGCGGTAAACCAGTATTGTCAGATCGTGGAAACTGGCACAAGCATTCCATGATTTGCGACGCATTCCCAAGCGAATCGCGTGAGCGCTCTGCCACTCAATCGCGAATGCGATGACATTTTAAAGCCTGGGGTGAAGTTCGCTCGCGAACGCAACCCCAGGTATAGTGTCCTAAGCGTTTAGGAGCTCTGAAGGAGCGGCATTGGCTGAGAATTAAACCTCAATCAATTGCAAACAAGATTAACAGGCCTTGTAGCTAGCCACCAATCAGATGTCCACCTTCGGAAGAATCTTGGATCTCAATCAAATGTTGAGATCGAGTGGTGCGATAGTACTTATAAATCGACGAGTAGGGCTGGTCGTCAGGTAGGTGAAGAAAGCGATTATCGATACCCCATTTGCTTTCAGAGATTATCGTTCCGTCTCTGAGAATTCCTTGCACGAGAGCAGTGTGCAAAATTCTGTTCTCACTGTCCCGGTAGATTACCACATCCCCCGGTTGCGGGCTGTCAACCTCCACATACTGGTTGTCGGCGAGAATGACATTAACATCATTTCCCTTCAGCAAAAATCGGCCGCCCGTAAAAACCCAGCCGTGGCAATTCGCGTTCTGATCTGGGCCGTTTCGCTGGATCCCCTCATGGAGGAAATTCGAGTATTTTCCATCTGCGTTTTCGGAGTAGGCGGCAAAGGTAGAGACGTCAGCATCCAAACGATATAGCGGAATGTAATTTCCTTTGTCTGTTATACCGAAGGCTCGATCGTCGCGTTCAACTTCACCAGGTGTTGGAGCGGCATCGCCAAAGAAGCAATAATCGTTACAACGTGCCTGAATGCGATAGTAGGACCAACTCGACATCATAATTGCAATGCAAAGCGAAATCCATGACATCAAATTCTTTCTAACAACCACCGCTTCACCATGGCTCTGCACCGTTCGGTAAGCGGCAAAAACAACGACCGAAAAAAGCAAAAAGCATCCCAAATTTGCAAGAAGCTCGTTGTTTCGAGACAGAAATGCTCTCGCCACTTGAATAGCATCGATTGCAAGAAAAGATGCCGCGATGAGCATCATCAAAAAACAAACAATATCGACAGCTAGGTTTTTTCGTGTCCCACAAACGAGAAGCCAAATCCCACGAAACAGCAACAAGGATCCGCAAATTAGGGATGTCAAAAGTGCTGGCAAAATGACTAAGTTCGGCACAATCGTCTCGAAAAAGTGGTTTGAATGATCAGACGAGTATTTCTTCCGCGATCCTATTCGGTTCGCAATGAGAAATCATTCGCAAAACAATCAGTGAAGGCACTAGCGTTCAAGTTGAACGGTTTGCCAATTTTCAAAACACAGAAGGCTCCCCGAAGTTTCTCGGAAAGTCCTTTTTTCCCACGAATACCGATCTTGTCAGATACGCACGAACACACCTTGCTTCTCCATCGTCCGTACGAATAACCAAGTCACGAATAGGAAGATCGCGAGCCCGATAAGTGAGAACCAAACGGGCGAATCTTTGGGAAAGAAAGGCTGTACGGCATTGCTTGTCATCAAGTGAAGAACATACGCCATTAGGGCATTTGTCCCAAATGTGCGAAAGATCGTCAGCTGCACTTCAAGTAAATCCGACACGACAAAGAAGACGAGGAAAACCAACAAGGAAAAACCCGCCGAAAAAACGAGATAGGACAGAGTGCCGCTCCGCTGGCTCATCATCCAGTAATTCCATGTCCGAAGTTCTCTTTGCGGTGGTTTAAAGAAAGGTGGTTCGGCAAACCAGGTTGTACCCCCCTTTGCATTGGCAGATGAAATCTTGGCGTTGATTCGTTCAAGGGACGGGAGGACAGGATCGCCGGAAATCCCTTCCTTTTCATGTGTTTCAACCTGCGTCTCTTGCACATCATAAAATCGTGTTCCGCAAGAAATGCAGTACCCCAACCCCATGAGTAGCAAAGAGCAAACCAAGACGCGAATAAGGATTGGCGAGCCGATTTGCAGCGCATTTCTGGGCTTGAGAAATGCATCGCAAGCCAGCGTACCGACCAGTGCCGGGATCGACCAAGTTAGAAAACCGAGCGGCCCGCCGTCGATTCCCCGCGGCGCCGAATTGACCCAATCAAAATTGAAAAGATAGGACACCCAAACATGCAGCGAAGCGGAACCAAGCATCCAGCCGATTCGGATCGAGGGCCTGCAATGCACTACCGGCAAAATCCATAGGGAAGTTGCGGCGATATGCATCAACGTTTGAAACCAGTCGCGCTTAAGCGGGGCATACAACACTTGCCAAAGCCCCAATTCCTGCAATTGAGCCCAATTCGACGCGCGAGGTCCTACGTTGTAGATGACCATCGAAACGAGTGCCAATCCCAATAGCCGACGTACCATCCTCGCATAAGCCACCAACTTCCCCTTCTCATGCAATCGCCTGCCAAAGCTCAGTCGCATTGCAAAACCAACAGCGAACAAGAACTGCGGCATAATGGTATCTGCATAACTGCAGTAGTCATGGGAATGCTTGAGGATTTGCGGACATACGCTGTGATGTCCAAAGTAATTGACCAGTAGCATTCCTAAAACGGTGTAGCCGCGGAACTGATCAAGCGAAGCCAGCCTCTCGTTTTTGTTTACAACTGGGCTTTGGGGTGAGTCGATTCGAGTTGTCGATGGGTTGATCACGTTGATTTACTACCTCGGGGCAAATTGCGCAGTCGGCATAAACATCAGGGCCAACGTAAAGCGCAGGCTCTTGCGGAAATGATACGCTTTTTCTGATCGATAAGGGCGCATGAAATGAGTTACCGCGCAAGCTTACGCAGACAAACGAACTTGAGACTTTCGAGACTTGGCCATGACCGCTGCAAAACCGCACTACTTACTTTTCTGCGATGGCAATGTCTCTGCCAGCGGAGAAAGTGCTGGATCGCAACGGGGCCGATGGCGGTTCGTCTTGGAAGACCTCGTCTCAGGCGAGCGAATCGAAGCGACCGATCAGGAAATCGGATGTGCGCCCGATCGCTCTGCTCTCGTAGCCGTGCTTCGAGGCCTCGAAGCATTGGAACAGCCAAGCCGCGTAACACTGGTTACCACCAGCCGCTACGTCACCCGCGGGTTGCAGTACGGACTAACGGAGTGGCGCGACAACGATTACTCTTGGGAACATTTTGGTGCAGTGCAGCCAATCCGCAACGCTGATATCTGGAAGCGCATCGACCGAGCCCTGGCCTACCATCAAGTCCAATGCAGATGGATGGCGCAGGAAGGTGGAACTGAGTCGAACGACGAATCTCCAACACAGAAAAACGAATCGAATCCGATCGAAACACAAACCAACCCAATCCCTGCCCAGGCTGCAGTCGCGTGCGTGGATGAAGCGGCAAGCATTGCCACAAAAACCAACCATCGGCCATCCAGAACCGCATCCGCGGCCAGGGTCGGCGTTTCCACAAGCAAATATCAGCCGGTCTACGTCGACACTCCCAATCCAACTTCCTCAAACACTTCAGACGAGATGGCGGCGATCAGCCAAAAAACCTTGGCCGCTGCATTCGAGGAAATGGATGCTCACGCCCTACCAAACCAAGAATTGCAGACAAGTTTTATCGGAATCTTTCAAAGCCCAACCGCCTCGCTAAAAAATCTCGTGTACCTGCTTTTGTGGCCGGTCCGAATCGTTAGTAGAGGCCCTCTCTGGCTTTGTAGCCACCTTTGGGATGTCATCTTAACCATAGACGAATGGTTGGAGTCGTTCCTCAGATGCCTTTTGTTGCTCGAACCGAGCAATAGAACAAAGCGCCATTAGCTGAAATCATCCAGCTTTCGACGTAGCGATACACGTAATCATCATCATTCGGTATAACCATTGGAGAAATTGTGCATACCCAGATCAACCTGAGTTCCTTGACCAGCATTATCGACGGAGTGACCTCAGACCCAGCCAGCGTCTTAGGCCCCCATTCCATTCGAATGGACGGAAAAAACGCCGTCGCTGTCCGAGGCTATTTCCCAGGCTTTGATCAAGCGTGGTTGCTTGACGAACGCAATTCGGCAACTCGACCGATGCGTCGTATTCACCCATCCGGTTTGTACGAAGGACTGATGCCACAACACGACTCAACCCCTCCACAATACCGATTTCGACTTTCGAATTCGAGCGGAAAGACCATTGAAATGCAAGATCCGTACGCTGTCCCAAGCATGATCAGCGACTTCGACCGACACCTGTTTAACGCGGGGCAACATTGGAAGATTTACGAAAAGCTCGGCTCGCATGTTCGCGACGTCGAAGGCCATTCCGGTGTGAATTTCGCCGTCTGGGCCCCAAATGCCCAAAGCGTTCAAGTGATTGGTGATTTCAACCATTGGGACGGTCGCTCGCATTGCATGCAAAAGCAAATCCCGTCTGGCATCTGGGAACTGTTTGTCCCACAAATTGGCGTTGGCCAAAAGTACAAGTACCGAGTTCGAATGCAGGACGGTCAAGTCGTCGACAAAACGGACCCATACGGCTTCTTTGCCGAACTGCCACCCAGGACGGCATCTATCGTGACATCGCTCGATGATTACGAATGGAAGGATGATTCGTGGCTCGAGCGACGCAAAACCGAAAACCAACTCGACAAGCCCATGTCGGTGTACGAAGTCCATTTGGGCTCATGGCGAAAATGCGAGAAAGGCGTTCATGGATGGATGAACTATCGTGAAATTGCACATCAACTGGTCCAGTACTGCAAGGAAATGGGCTTCACCCACCTCGAACTGATGCCGATTTCGGAGCATCCGTTTACTGGTTCATGGGGCTATCAAACCGTTGGCTACTTCTCAGCGACGAGCCGCTACGGTACACCTGAAGACTTCATGTACTTTGTTGACCACTGCCACCAAAACAATATCGGTGTGATCATCGACTGGGTACCTGCGCACTTCCCCAAGGACGCGCACGGCCTGCGGCAGTTTGATGGCTCGGCACTTTATGAGCACGCTGATCCTCGCCAGGGCGAACATCCAGACTGGGGAACCATGATCTTCAACTTCGGACGCAATGAAGTTCGTAATTTCTTGGTGGCCAACGCGCTGTTCTGGCTCGAAAAGTACCACATCGATGGCCTTCGAGTGGACGCGGTCGCCTCGATGCTCTATCTGGATTACTCCAGAAAGCAAGGCGAATGGCTACCGAATGTGCATGGAGGTCGAGAAAACCTCGAAGCCATCCACCTGCTACGAGAGTTCAATATCCAAGCACACGCACAGCACCCAGGCGTGCTTACCATCGCCGAGGAATCGACCGCTTGGCCGGGCGTCAGTCGACCAACAGAATTTGGTGGACTCGGCTTTTCGTTGAAGTGGAACATGGGATGGATGAACGATACGCTTCGCTTCATGCGAAACGACCCAATCCATCGTCAATACCATCACAACGAACTCACGTTCAGCTTGATCTATGCCTTCACCGAGAACTTCACGTTGCCGCTTTCGCATGATGAAGTGGTTCATGGCAAGGGTGCGTTGATTGCACAAATGGCCGGCGACCTTTGGCAGAAATTTGCGAACCTGCGATTGCTCTACTCGAGCATGTGGACACACCCAGGCAAGAAGCTCCTGTTCATGGGCTGCGAATTGGCCCAGTGGCACGAGTGGAATTACGACAACGCCATTCAATGGGATCTACTCGATTGGGACACGCATCGCGGCATGCAGAAGCTTGTTTCGGACCTCAATCATCTCGTGCAACGAGAACCCTCGCTCTATGAATTGGATTTCACGTCGGACGGTTTTGAATGGATCGACTGCATGAACGCACAGGATAGCGTGCTGGGGTATATTCGCAAAGCCAAGGATCCAAACGACTTCCTCGTCGTCTGCAGCAACTTCACTCCAGTGGTACGCAAATACAGAATGGGAGTTCCCAAAGCAGGCTTCTACAACGAAGTGTTCAACAGCGATTCGGTTCACTATGCAGGCACCAACATTGGCAACTTCCCAGGCATCATGGCGGACGGCTCGATTCCCCACCATGGCCGACCTGCGTCGATCGAATTGAACCTGCCACCGCTGGCAACGGTTATATTCAAACCAGCGTGATAGAGTAGCAGGTTTCGTGAGAAACCTTGTGCAACGCAGTAGTATTCGAACGCTGGTTTCTCACGAAACCAGCTACGAAGCGAATGAGGTTTAGCAATAAGTGAGTTGTCATGAAAGCCAAGGATGCAGCTGCGCAATTGAAAGCTCTTGCGTCACCTGAGGTGGCTGCGTCATCGGCTCGTTTTTTCAAAACAGGGCCGGGCGAATATGGTGAGGGAGATCTTTTCATTGGCGTTCGAGTCCCCACGCTGCGTAAATTGGCTCGAGACTTCCGCGATCTGCCTCTGGATGAAATCGAACTACTGCTTCGCTCGCAACTTCACGAAGAGCGACTGCTCGCCCTCTTCGTGCTTGTGTTATCGGTCGGCAAATGCTCCGAAAGCCACAGCAAGGCCGCCTACGACTTCTACCTTAGCAACACCGCCTACGTCAATAATTGGGATCTCGTCGACTCCTCGGCTCCCGTGATCGTTGGTGGATATCTTCGGAACAAAGCTCGAAAACCTTTGCAACGACTCGCGAAATCGAAGAACATATGGGAACGCCGAATAGCGATTGTGGCAACGCAACACTTCATTCGACTTGGCGAGTTCGACGATACGATTTCCTTAAGCCAAACTTTGCTCAACGACACGGAAGACTTGATCCACAAAGCTTCAGGCTGGATGTTGAGAGAAGTTGGTGAGCGGGACGTGAATGCCCTAGTTCGATTCTTGGATGAACATGGAGCGGTCATGCCGAGGACAATGCTCCGATACGCCATCGAGCATTTTGATGACGACGAACGGAAAAAGTACCTTGCTATGAGCAAACGCAAATAGGTTTCATGATCGGAATGGATTGATGCTCTTTTTCGCCAAGATTGTTCTCGCTGTCGTTGTCTTTACGCTTGTCGCCGAGCTATCGAAATCATCGCCAAGGTGGGGAGGACTGATCAGTGCAATACCTTGGATTACCATTTTGGTCATTGTGACGCGGCATCAGTTGGAACAAGCGCCCGCGTCCGATCTGATCGATTACTTGATGGCGACTTTTTGGTTTATTCTGCCCACTCTTTTGTTCATTGCGTTGATGGCCGGGATGCTACATCGTGGTTCTAGCTTTTACGTCGCGCTGGCATCTTCCCTGGTGGCAGCAGCGATTGGAAACGGAGTCGTCGCGCTTAGTCTCGCTGCTTCTAAGTAATCTCCCCACTTTAGCCAAACGCAACGTCAGGCTTCTTGCTTAGGACGCCATTTCCGTGGGTGTCGCTTCGCTCAACCCACGGCTACTTTCTGTAATCTCTTTGAGATTTTGGAAACGGTTAAGCGTCCACGGACAGCACCTTTTCTTGGGGAGACAGCACTTTGACCCGAATGGCGTTGAGTTAAGTCTAACCCCGTAGCGGAAGTTGTGAAACTTCCTGCAGTTTAAGGCACTTCAGGAACTCTTACGAGATTCCACTACCTGCTAATTCAACGCCATTCGCACTTTGACCCGATCAAGTCACACTGGATAGTTGCCGTCCATTCAAAGGCAGATGCTGCCGCCATTTTGCAAAAGGCGTCCCGGAAATATCGAAGTGATGTGTCTCTGACCATCAAAGCTCGCCGACAACTGACTGAACTCGCACACTTTGGATTGTCTATCGCTTTAGTGGCTCTTGGGCTAGCTCGGCCTCTGGAACAAGTTCAATCTTTACGTCAGCATTCTTTAGGTATTTATCAAAAAAGGATTTCATCAGGGCAATTGCCGATGGCTTGCCAAAGGAACCGCCTCCATGACCTGCCCCGGGGAATTTTTGCAGCCAAACGGCCGCCCCAACCTTCTTCATTTCCGCTTCAAATTCTTCACTTTGCGCAAAGGGCACTAAGTCATCATGGGTACCGTGAAGAATGAGGAACGGAGGTGAATTCTTATCGACATAAGTGATTGGGCTGACGGCGGCTGTCTTTTCCTGGTCTGTGAGTTTCGCCCCAATGAGTTCAGAGTAGGGGTCGCTCGGCGTATTGAATTTGAAGATGTTCCTTACGTTCTTGTCTTTCCCTGCTTGCTCCACCACCGACGCAAAATTCTTCGGACCAAATATGTCGCACACGCATTGCACGGAATCGGACATTTCCTCATTTTCACCGATTGCGGCAAACACGTTTTTTCCACCGGTAACGCCGACGAGTGCAGACAGGTGCCCGCCTGCCGAGCCACCAATGACTCCGACCTTTTCAGGATTGATGTGGTAACGCTTAGCATTCGCCCGCAACCAGCGAATGGCTGCTTGACAATCTTGGATTTGTGCGGGGAACTTGGCAGCTTGGCTGAAACGATATTCCACACTGGCAACTACGTAGCCTTGTGTTGTCATCCTTCGAACATCGCAAGGATACTTGCTACCTCCCATCCAACCGCCGCCATGAATGTGAACAATGAGCGGCAGAGATTCCTTGGGGGGCTGAGATGAATAGTAAATATCAAGTCGCTGCGCAGCAACCCCTTGCTCAACATACGGTACGTCAAACTCCCAAGTAATTCCGGGAGGCAGGTCCGCCTTCGGCTTGGACTTGTTCTCTTGCTTTTCTTGAGCATGGATCGGTGATATCGACGCGTTGCTCGATGCAAGTAAAACCAGGAGACACAACCAGCCGATGATGAATCGCATCTTGTGTTGGGACATAGTAAAGTTCCTGTAAGGCTTTTGATTGAAAGGTCTCGCCCTGTGGCTTAAAACGATCTAGTATGTCTGGAAAATTCGTGTGCGTCTACCGTGTTCCTTATGACGCGTTGCCACACACCAGATCAAGCTGAAGGCTTGAAAGATGGTAGCCGGTGGTTGAGGAGCGAAGCGACGACACCACCGGATAGAAAACAAGGGGATTGTAAGCATCCCGAAGAGGCTGTGAAAAAATGTAGGACGCCCTTTTTAGGGCATCGAAATTGGCCGTTTTTTGCAGTAACGACGGCCTGAAAAGGCCGTCCTACGAATAAATTCACAGACGTAACGTTTCCGTGGGTGTCGCTTCGCTCAACCCACGGATACTTTCTGTAATCTCTCCGAGATTTTGGAAACGGTTAAGCGTCATGCAACAGCCCGACCATCGTGGGCCATATGGCGCTCACTTTGCAATTGGTGCAGGCAAATTACTGAGCCGTGAGTTTCCAGAGGCAGACTCAAAGCGAGAGCAAGTGGTCGTGAGTCACCTTGCTATCTACTTTTCAGCCGACGACTTAGCCACCGAAGCGCGTACGGCATCTAACAATCGACCGAGATCTTCGAGTTGCTTGCGCGTTAAGCATGCCAGTTGCTCGCGATGTTGCTGCTGGACGGGATCCTTAAGTTTGCGAAGCATCGCTCGCCCACTGGATGTCACTCGCACAAGACTCTTTCGGGCGTCTTCGGTACACGTATTTCGTTCGGCAAATCCGAGATTGACCAAGCGATCGACGAGTCGAGACGTGTCCGGCTGGCGACAAACCAGTCGCTGTTTGATAACTCCAACTGCGACCCCCCATTTGTGAGTCTCGCTTTCGCCTGCGATGATTCGAAGCGTGTTGTAGAGCTTTTCTGAGAAGCCTTGCTCCTCGAACAATCGATTGAAGCCCGCTGCCATCATATCGGAGGTTCGTAGCAGACCGACGAAAACTTCTTCTTCAAGCAGATCAAAAGGATTGCGTTTGCCCAATTCCTGAGCGATTGGGCTAAGTTTGGATGGGGAGAGGTTATCTGTAGGCATCGTAGCCACTGCTGGTCGAGGAAGTATCCAATGCAAATTTTCGCGAGACGATTACGACACTCGCCGCCGACAAACCGATCGGTCGCAAATGCGTGTTGCAACACCTAATTGGTGCGGATACCATATGGCAAACAAATGCGTGTTACAACATGTATTTGAGAATTCTGGGGTTTCGATTTGTTCCCGTTCATTGACAGCTAAAGAAGAAAGCAGCAATCATGACCAAGATCGCCATCGTCTATTTCTCCGCCACGGGCCACACAGAGCAAGTTGCAGAAGCGGTTGCGGACGGCTCCAAATCCCTCCCTGGCACGGAAGTGACGCTTTTGAAAATAGTTGGTGAAGATATCCATCAAGGGCGATGGAAGAATGACGAAATCGTCAAAGCTCTCAATGCTGCGGACGCGATTGTATTCGGAACCCCAACGTACATGGGTGGCTATGCGGCTCAGTTCAAAGCCTTCATCGACGCTTGCGGGGGGATTTGGTACCAACAACTTTGGAAGGACAAGATTGGGGCTGCATTTACGCACTCCCAGGGACTCTCGGGTGACAAGCTGAATACGCTGAACGGCTTGATGATCAATGGTATGCAACACAGTATGATATGGATCGGGACGGGCGTAATGCCAGAAGGGGCCTTACCAGAAAACACCAATCGACTATCGAGCTATTCGGGTGCCATGGCGCAATCCAATATGGATCAGCCCAATATTGGGCCCGGCGACCGCCAAACGGCTGTCGTATTGGGAAAACGCGTTGCCGAAGCAGCGAAGCGATGGAATGCCTAACCACATTCCAATGTGTTTTTCAAATCATTTAGCCGCTGGGCGCTAGCCTCATCATTACCCACATCTCGATTTAATCTAGAAATCTAATCCCCTTGTAATTGAACGCAAATGATGCGATTTTCTCCCCCTCGCCCCGTTTCGGGGAGAGGGGGCCGGGG
>JANPHB010000258.1:0-39862 GCA_031424235.1 Pirellula sp. | reverse complement strand
CACCACCGGGTTGCTTCTCACCACCGGGTTGTTTCTCACCACCGGGTTGTTTCTCACCACCGGGTTGTTTCTCACCACCGGGTTGTTTCTCACCACCGGGTTGTTTCTCACCACCGGGTTGTTTCTCACCACCGGGTTGCTTCTCACCACCGGGTTGCTTCTCACCGCCGGGTTGCTTCTCACCGCCAGGTTGTTTGTCTGGAGACTCTTTTTCTCGCTCTTTGCGGAGTTCGTCTATTTGCTTAAACGCTTCCGCATCTTGATCGGGTTTGATTTCGCTAGTTTCTTTGCTCTTTAGAGACTGCTTGCTATTCGGAGAGCCTTTCGATTTGCCGGCAACGCTTTCGCTTTCTGAAGAGTCATCGCCTGAATCATCCGAGGTCTCCTCATCGTTTGCAGACGGTTTCGAGTTAGTGGACGGTTTTGCCTTCGAGGCGCTTTTTCCAGTTCCACTTTGGTCTTGGGATTCGCTGCCTTCGTTGGAGTTTTCGGATTCCGATGGTTCACTGCTATTCCCGCCGCTGCCCCCGCCCGAGCTTTTCTCCTGAGATTTGTCGTTCTTCGACTTTTCCTCATCGTTTTTGTTTGGGCTACTTTTAGGCTTCTCTTTGGCTGGCTTTTGGGTTTCCGGCTTCTTCGCAGAATCGTCTTTTTGAGAAGGTTCTGATGCATTTTCATTTGCTGAAGGCTGAGTCTCTTTGTTGGGCTTGCCACTGGCTTTCGGTGGAGTCTTGTTCGGCTTTGGATCGTCCTTCTTCTCAGCCTTGTCAGTTGCCTTTGGCTCTTTTGCGTCAGGAGCTTTCACTGATGATTGAACAATCTTGATCATAAGAGGCATAGACACCGATTGGTTCGGCTCGGGTGTATTGTCCTCGTCTGGTTTACATCGATTGTCCAATGCGATCAATCGAAATTCGACCGAATCTTCGGCTTTCAGATCGTAGGTCGCGGGCGTGAAGGTGAACGTCTTGGTTATTCGGGAGTTCGTTCCTTCTTCGGACTGAAAGAGATTCGTTTTGAAAAGTACTTTCGAATCGCGTGTCATGAGTTTTGCTGCGGCGTCAACAGAGACAAGTCCGAAGTCAGGATCGGTAGCTATAAATTCGATGTCGACGGAACTATCGGTTGCAACGGCAATCTCTTTGCTTGTATCACCTGTGAAGCGAACTTCTGGCGGCAAATCTCCGAAGACTTTGACTTTGTATAGGATCGGATCGCCGTTGGATTCATTGAGAGCGTTCGTCGCTTTGATGCGATAGGTCGAGAGGGTTGGGTTGGTTCGCTTGCTGTCCAATTGCAGAAGCCAGCCACCCGTGATCTGAGTTCCCTCAACTGACAGTTCCTTCGTTAGAGCGGAGCCTTGAGCCGCACCGCTTCCAACTGGATCGAACTCGATACGCGATTTGGTCATGGGCTGGTTGGCATGTGCAAACAGTTTGACGCGTGTACCTTCTGGAGCTTCAATCGAGCCATCTTGAGTGAGCGTACGAGGTTTCTGCTTCGTGTATTTTGGAAATTCCAATTCGACTCGATCGACGGCAACGATCGGTACGACTTGAATGCCCAGAGAAAAAGGTCCCGCGCTCGCATCGCCGGCATCGATCCAATAGTTTAGAGGTTGATGGATGCCACCGAAGCTCTTGCCAAAATCAAGCCGATAGCTGACTCCCTCGATATCCTCATTCATCTTGAGACGTTGTCCGACTTGTTGACCGTCGGACAAATCGTACCGAACATAAGCCTGGCCACCTTTGTGCATTCCGCGAACGGTAACGGCAATCGGCAAATTGGTACCTTGAGTAATTGTAGTCGTGCCCGGAGTGACACTGATAATTCGAACTCGGGCGGCGGGTGCGATATTGGACCAAGGCATCAACATCCGAGCGATGGCCGTTGTGCCGCTTTTGGGGGACGCAAAGATATAAACGGTGCCAGTTAGCAAAACTCCAAAAAGCAGCGCTCCCAGCCGAATCAGATTGGCCGAGTCAATAATGGAAGCAGAATCTTGGCCACCGAGGTTTCGTACGGCGAATCGTCCAACCGTTGCCAACACTCCACGCGGAGCTGCGACTTCGGAATTGGTCGAGAGTTGTAGCCAGCTAATCAGACTCTCCTTCATTTCTGGATGTTGTTTTTCGATTTTTCTCGCAGCATGCTCAGGGTGAATTGAGCGAAACAAAAGCGGCATGATTCGAGTTGGTACCCACCAGAGGGTCCAACCAATCAAAACGGCAAGCACACTGAACCTTGCCAGAGTGTTGAGTGGCCAAAGCCAATGGTCAACCAAAACAGCCGACAACAAAAAAACGACCAAAACGCATAGCCAAGTGGTTATGCCAATGCCGAGCTCCACACGGTGCATCGTGCGGGCAGCGCCCATCAAATAATCGTGCAGACTTTCTCGACTCACCTTTTCCGGTGTTTTTTGATCTGGCGATAGATTGCCACGGGTTGCTGGAATGGAAACTTGGGACATTTTCGATTTGGCCTAAGCGTATGGCTTCGATGGAATCGGGCTGGTTCTGCGACAACCTTGCTCTTTCAGTATATCTGTCTGGAAGGTTCTCCTGCTGGTTTGACGTTGAATCTACGGACGGATTCCAGGAATTTTGTTTCCCCGCCATAAAATGAAGGCATTATTTTCAGGATTGAAGCGTTTGTAGCGGCGATGAAAATTGGCTCCAGGCAATTGCCTTGGCCACAGGACATGCATAAAGTTCACTTCGCAACGGTCTCCGTTGGTGTACCCCCTTCAGGCGACGCTGCTATACCGCATGGCGCTGGTGTACCGACTTCAGGCGATCCTAACTTCCCCCAAAGTCATTCCGGCTAAACCCGGGACACCAGCACACAGTCTGTTGCACACCTGTTTTCTTTTGCAAGACGCATAGGCCTTACACTCCTTAATTTCCTTTTAACGAGTGTTGGCAAACGAGGGATCGCGACTTCGTCCCCTACCATCCCCATTTGCGTCACATCGGGATCGGCACTTGCTGAAGTTTCCGATTGCGAAAAATGATCCGCCTAGATTCTGTCGCGGGTTTTTTGACCAACGCATTTGTGGCTGCATACTCTCTTAGCGTTTGAATGGCATCTACCACTATGCATGTATCCGAACTGTTCCGTATGCGAAATTTTTCTCTGCGAATCGCAAACTTGGCAATCGCGCTCTGCTTGGCAATGAGCTGCGATTCGTCAATTTTGTACGGACAGTACGCTGCACCGTCCGGCAGCCTAACTGACGCGTTGCGATCACCACTCGCAGATGGAAAACGTCTTGAGCAAGAAAACCGGTGGCAAGAAGCGATCCTGCACTACGAAAAAGCAGTCAAAAAGAACGCCTCCCTCAAGGACTGTACGGAACGGCTCCAAATCTGCCGAGTCCATTACGACGTGACTCGCAGATACTCAGACCGTTCTTTCATGCAAACGGTCGATAGTTCATCTCCGGCCGAAGCATTGCAGGTTCTCACCGAAGTCCTTTCGAAGCTCGATGTCTACTACGTTGAACAAGTCGACCACTACAAACTTGCCTTGCATGGTACCGCTTTCCTTGAAGTCGCGCTGACCGAGCAAGATTTCTTGAGCAAACACTTGCGAAACGCGGACGCGGCAACTATCGAACAATTCCGCAAGACGGTTCACAAAGCCGTCTTTGGTCGAAAGATTCAAAATGCAGAAGAATTGAAGGCCACGGTTGCGTATGTCGCAAATTTGGCGAGCCAGCAAATCGGTCTCATGCCATCGGCGGTAATCTATGAGTATGTTGCCGGTTCTATCGGATTATTGGACCCTTACTCGGCTCTCCTAACTCCGGGTGAATATCGCGAAGTCATGTCGCAAATTGAAGGTAATTTGATCGGCCTCGGAGTTGAGCTGTGGGCGGAAGGAACCGAACTTCGAATCGTTGATGTGTTCCGAGGAGGCCCCGCTCAAATTGCAGGCCTGTCCGCAAACCAATTCATCCTCAATGTGGATGGTTCGTCTGTCGAACAAATTGGCGCGAAAAAAGCAGCGGACTTGCTCCGTGGCCCCGAGGGAAGCAGCGTCCGACTCGTTCTGCGAAATACCGACGATACAACAGTGAATGTCACGGTCCAGAGAAAGAAAGTCGATGTACCGAGCGTTTCAATCGCTGAAATGGCCGAACCAGGTGTCGGATACGTTCGCATCACGAACTTTCAAAAAACAACGGCTAACGAAGTAACCAATGCCATGATGGAGCTGAGTCGAAATGGTATGCAAAGCATCATCATCGACCTTCGAAGAAATCCTGGTGGACTCTTGGACTCTGCTGTCGAACTGGCAGATTACTTTATCACTCGCGGCTCCATTGTTTCGACCAAAGGCAGAAACGGGCAAGAGAATCATAACTTCACCGCCAAAGCCCCTGGCACCTGGGACATCCCTCTGGTGGTGCTGATCGATGGCGACAGTGCAAGTGCTAGCGAGATTTTCGCAGGTGCGATCCACGATCATGATCGCGGAACTGTAGTTGGGCAAACATCCTACGGCAAAGGGAGTGTGCAAGGTGTCTTCCACAATGAATTTGGAAACGGTGGCCTGAGGCTGACTGTTTCGAAGTTCTTTTCACCCAAGGGAACTCCCATCAGTGCCCGAGGCGTGCAACCTCACGTTGTCGTCGATGAAGAAGAGGCAAACGAAAAAATCGAGATTACCGCCCTCAAACCTTCTACAAACGATTCAAAGCGATTTATCTCCAAGACGAATACCAAGCCCGACCTTGCCAAGCAACGAGCCATTCTCGAAGCTCGCCAAAAAGTGAACTTCGGCAGGTAAGACAAGCGGCAACTTGAATTGCTCAAGTTGAGCCTAAGTTAGTTCATTCGTTCGAAAACCTATGGGAGAGCGAGGCTCCCGCCGAGCTTGCGACGCCATGGTTCGGCAGGAGCCTCACCCTCCCTAGTAACCAACTGTGCATCTACGAAGCACAAACGCATGCGTGAGCCACATTTACGACTTGGATTGAGACAAACTCCTCTACCGATGTGCTTAGATTCGGAATAACCCGCAGTTCGAGTCCCTACGGAATTTGTGCCCACCTATTCCAACCGTAACTGCACTTGCGACGGTTTGGTCTCGAAAAAGCACAGGACAAATTCCGAATACCATCATTAACCGTTGTATCGCGAATTTGATTCCACTAGCGAACGTCAAGCACCGATGATCCGAAGCCTAAGCTCAAAACGAATGGAATTAGTCCAAGCCCTCAAGTTGTGGACCCTTTCCATCGCGGTGCCGACCTTTGCGTGTGTAGCCGGTTTTTCTGGCCCGGACGCAATGGCCCAATCGACGGGCTTTCCAAGACGCGGAACCGAACAGTTCCCAAGCGCTTCGCGGACCGAGAGCCCAACCAACACGCGTCAACGCGATGATCAATACGCCCAAATCGCCCAAGAAGTGGATTTGATTGAGCGACAGTATTCGCTGCTTCGTCGTGTCGTCCGTCTTGTTGGCCCAACCGTTGTCCATATCGAAGCCACCAAAGAAGAACCATTGGGCGACCGCACTTCGAACGGCACAAAACCCGATCAGCGAACAGGCAAGTCGGATAGCCGTAAAGTAGAAGAAGCGGGCTCGGGCGTCATCGTACAAATCGGCGCAAACAACTACGTGATCACCAATAGACACGTCATCCAAGGTGCCAGCCTCAACAACATCAAAGTCGAAACCGATTCGGGCGCATCACTGAAACCAGTCCAAGTCTTCGCGGATGATTCAACGGACATCGCCGTCATCGATATCAATCGAAGCGACTTGCCAATCGCGAAGCTCGCGGACAGTCGACAAATTGAAATGGGTGACTTTGTGTTCGCCGTCGGCAGCCCATTTGGCCTCAATCACTCGGTCAGCTACGGCATCGTCAGTGCCAAAGGTCGCCGCAATCTTGAGCTAGGTTCCAAAGCCATCATCTATCAAGACTTTATCCAAACAGACGCCGCTATTAATCCAGGCAACAGCGGCGGTCCACTCATGAATCTGCGAGGCGAAGTGATCGGCATCAACACAGCCATCGCCAGCAACTCCGGTGGAAACGAAGGGATCGGGTTTTCGATCCCAATCAACTTGGCCATGACAGTCGCCAAGCAACTTGTTGACAAAGGCGAATTGCAACGAGCTTATCTGGGCGTTAGCGTGGAGCGTGCTTTCAATTCGGGACATACGGTAGCACCTGGAAGCCCACGTCCACGGGGTGCATTCGTCAAAGTGATCAAACCAAATAGCCCGGCTGAGCTGGCAGGATTACGTTACGGCGATGTGATCCTAGAATTCGACGGTTTGTTGGTCGACAACGACGAACACTTGGTTCAATTGGTCGGCTTGACAGCGATGGACCGCCCCATCGACGTGATTTTGATTCGCGATAGCAAGCAAATGCGAATCTCGGTCCAGCTGGTTCCGCTGCCAAATATCCATTAAGCCCAACGTTCGCAACAGTGTCGCACAATTGTCCTCAATTGTAGCTGTACTAACCGACGCTTACGCCGTTGGCCAGATCAAGCTGAAGGCTTGAAAGCTATTAGCCGGTGGTTGAGGAGCGAAGCGACGACACCACCGGAAAACGATTGTGGGAATCGCAAGCATCCTCAAAGGACGCCAGCTCGTCAAAGTGGGCCGCTCTTGCCGAGAGCGACTTTGCCTATCTGCCGCTGAGAATAAAAGGCACCGAAATAGAATTGCCCAGCCGCCCGGATAAAGATCCCGAAGACATGCCGCTTTATCCCTTTAGCCACAAAAGAACTTGGAGGCCGTCTCGCTTGGTGAACGCCCGGATGGGCTTGGAGGCCGTCTCGCTTTGTTGTGTGTTTAGCCGTGTAACGGCGACAGTTCGTAGCTGCGGGGCTCGCCCCGCAGACAGATTCAGAAATCGAATGCAAGAGCCGTGAAGCGGCGCCACGGTGTGGTAGCGCCGTTTCACGGCTCACATATGCAGCGTGCCTAGATACCGTGGGGCGAGCCCCACGGCTACAAAGTGCCGCCGCTATCGCGGCTGAGACACCAAGCGTTCGTCGATTACCAGAAAGTCGCAAGGTCCGATAGCAAGACGGCCTCCTTGCTAAGTTGGGTCCAAGGTTCAACGTTAGGAGCCGTATCTCCCGTGCGTCGCCATGCCTGAACCATAAGAAAAGTCCTTTGATGGCATCAGGGTCAATCATTTCTCCCTCAAAGACCCGGAACTTTTTCCAAACATGAGAGCCGGGATAGTTCGGCCGCATCAGGGATTAATACGTTGACAAACCAGGGATAACTCCTGAGGATCCGGTTATCAAACCCGCAAACCGGGAGAATTTATAAGTTATTTGCCCCAGACATAATCGGCCTCGCGCCTTATTGGAACTAAGAGGAGTCGCTAAACTTTGTTGAAACATGGATTCAAGTGGACTGGACTCCTTTGGGACGCGCACATTGGCAGAGGTCAAAAGCGACGAAGCGTTTGCATTGCCGCTAGAGAAGACGACCAAAAGTCAGTCGACGCCCTTGGCTCTCTGGCCAAGACATTCAACGAATTCTGGGATGAAAACAAGGAGGAACTCTGTTCAGAACTCTTAGCATGGTGCGAGCGGTCGGGCGACTCGCCCATGTTACGCGCGTTTAAGAATGCCGAGATGTCCGTTGGCAACGCAGGTTGGGCGCTGTCGCGGTACGAACACAGCGAGAGTGTATTCTTCGAAATCTTGGTGCAATTTATCGATGAAAACGGTCCCGTATGGGGTGATGAATTCTACGTTAAGATAACGGGGGTTATCGAAAAGGATCGATCGTACGTAGAAGATAAACTGGATTTTGAATTAATCTCATTCTGACACCCGATAGCCAAATGGAATCCTTTACCACGTGGGACGCGGTGAACGCCCGCCGATATCCCTTGAAAGCCGATTGATGGACGCGTTTAAATTCATTCGTATTGATTCGTACTCGCCAGAAGCGTTCAAAGGCTTCGATGGATACGAGGTCGTAATCTCTGACCTGTTTGTGATGTTCTGGAATTCGCCTTCACCATTTGACCAATGGACAACTGCTCGCTTCTTGGTGGATGGTGTAGGGTACGTGTGTCCAGAACAGTACATGATGGCTTCCAAGGCAAGACTATTTGGTGACGCAGAAATCGAACGCCAGATTCTTTCGACGGAAAGTCCAAAGGAACACAAACGACTGGGCAGAGCCGTTCGTGGATTCGATGAATCTGTTTGGAACGAATCCCGATGTGAAACTGTGCGTACGGCGAACATGGCGAAATTCTCACAAAACCTAGAACTAAAGAAGTTGTTGCTTGAAACGGGTGATCGTGCTTTTGTCGAAGCTAGCCCGTTTGATAAGATTTGGGGCATCGGACTGGCTGCAAACAAACCAGCCGCCTATGATCGATCAAGATGGAATGGCTTGAACCTACTCGGAGATATCCTAAATGACGTAAGGCATACGTTGAAAGCGTCAGTGGATTGATTGCTTATGGGAATCGGGTTAGTCGTTCTGGAATAGAGTTGCAGATGTCGCGTATCGTTTTCATTCTTTTATTGCTGTTTACCTTTGGCTGTTTCAATTCATCGGCAGTCCAAAACCGGGAGGAGATCATTAACGTGGGAGACTTCGTTGATGACGTAAAGCATAAACTTCGAAAATGGGGAGCGCAGGAGGCACACTTTGCTTTTGCAATTGCGGTCAAAAGCAGTTGAACAGGTGACGCCTCTTTGAGATGGCGTCACCTGATACAACCGACGGCACAGCTGGGGGCAGCTACTGCTTAATGGCGGAACTACGTACAGAATGGGTCTGTTTCCTCGCCAGAAATTCGTGTCTCGAGGAGTCGTTTTTCGCATTTCCGAAGACCAAGGTGATTCGCATAAAAGAAATGTACTTCGCATTTGCGCAACAGCAAATTAAGTTGATATCTTCACGCCTTCGCCATGCCGACTAGTCGCACAATCTGTTTTTTCATTGGTGTTTTCGAACTGGTTCGTGGATTTCTCCCGGGCATAATGTATATTTCTGCTAGTTCGCGGAGATTCCCTGAGCTTCATTGCAGCTGACGAGTTGCGCAAATGCAAAGTCCGTCTTGTGGTTATAACTAGTACCAAAATCATGATGTATCCAGCCGAAAATCGTCGGTGACGCAAGTAGGAATTCAATTTACAGAATGGGGCTTTGTTTGTTGCCATCCAACTATCAGACAACCTTTGAAGACGAGAAGAACCGCATAATTGCAGCCGTTGTCGAGTGGGGGCAAACAGACTGCAGGATGGAGCTCAATATTGACCAATTCGAATCTTTGGTTGCGATCAAGGGATCGGATCGGGCTATCAGTGCAGAGAATTCCATGTTCCGTCGTTATATTATGCAGGGCAAGTCAGCGATTGGACTGACGCTTGACGACTTTCTCCTTCCTGAACTTTCCTTAACATCCCAAAAGACGGACGGTCTAATTCTCGACGGCGTCTCTGCGTTGGAGTTCGATCACTTTGGCGTTTGGGATAGTGGTCGGCGCTGCACGATGACAACTTTCAAACGGCATTTGGGCGAGATCGAATCAATCAAGTACAAGATTCTTTTGATCTCTCGAATCAAGGGATTTGTGACCGCTGAGACTGACAGCCCCAAACGGAGCCTAGGTGAGTACCTTGTTCTATTGCAGAAACTGGATGCGACAGATCAAACCATTTGCAAAGGTATCATCCAGGGTGATGCGACTCGTGATATCGCAAACCGCGTGGGACTTACGTGTAGATCGGTTGAGCTTCGGCGGCAGAAGGTACTTGACTTGTTTGGATTTCAACGCCCCGTCGAAATTGTAAAGTTGATTGTTAGGTTAGAAGAGAACGGATTACTCGTAGGCTGGTGCTGATTTGTCGGATGGCCAGCGTTTCCCATTGGGGGCTCAATACTACGTGTTCTGCGTTTGTGCTTCTTGTACAGCGTCTTCAAGGCTTCGGCGTGGATCTCGTGATGCGGAAGATATCTTAACATTGATAGCAAGTGTCGCCAACCGATCTTCAAACTCACGTTTTTTGAGTTTGCCGCATGGCTCGTTGCATTCCGGTAGGAGAATCATAAACTCATCGTCACTCATTCTCGCGATCACATGTGCACCAGCCAACAGTTCCCGAGCCGTCTCTGCGATTGCTGACGCGCCTCGTGGCTGACCAGTCGAAAGGCGTAAATGAATCACACAAGCAGGTGCGCCGAGTCGCTTGCATCGACCTTCTTCGGCAGCAACCACCTTGCTCCAAGCTGCTGGTAGTAATGCGCCCGTCTCCAAATCGACCAATTTCTCAAGAGAGCACAATTCAGAATGTTGTACAGCTCTTTGCTCCGCATTCATCTTGAGCTCATAGGTGATGCACGTACTGAGCAATCGTCCGATGAGGCGAATCAATGGCAATTCGCTTTCCAAGCTCGGATTTTGGGGTAAGGGGTCGATGGCGCACAAGGTTCCGAAAAGCTGCCCATCTGAATCGCGAAGCGGTATTCCTATGTACGCACCGATTGTTACTTGCCTACCGATTGGTGCTTCCTCGTAAGAAGGAATAAGCTTGGAATCGGGAGCAACGCACGGACCTAGCCCATTCACCATTCGCGAACAGAATGAATCGGTCCAGCGAAAAACCGCACCTCTTTTGACGCCATAACTCTGATCCTCGGCGTAAAGCACAATCCAATCTTCCCCTTCGGTTCTGGTAACCATCCATAAACCAAAACCGAATCGATTGTGAAGAAACTTTAAAGCCTCTGAAGCTGCGGCCTCGAAATTCGTAAATGGCTTAAATTCTGGCATACTGAAACGACTTCACAATGAAAAACAAGAAAGCGAATTGAGGGAGCTATTGTTAGCCTCTTCCCTATTTACCCACAAGCCCGGAACGTCGCTTTTTCAGGTCCAAACACGTCAAGGGAAACCGATGTGGAACCAAGGTCAACCAAAGGGTGAGTTAAACCAACAAGGGAAACCAAGTGGACACACCACTTTGCTTTGACCGCGACGAAAGTTGGGAGGGTGGAGGTTCAATCTTTCTCCTGATAGAGAGCTAAATCTTGTCACTTCGGGTAAGGAAGCGATTTCGGTCCTCAACTTGGGGAGCGGGTCTGCGGGGCCCCACCTTTTTTGCGATTCGAGGTGGTTCGAGAAAGTTAAAAGTGGAGTGTCCCTTTGGCCACTTTCTTTGGCCACTTTGGCCATTAGCGACCAAGACCGCTCTGCTGTCAGTGAGGCAACGGTGTATGGTCGTGCCAACATGCTAAAGTCTCTGCTTGAACTGGGTGCAAGTCCCAATTCGACCAATACCAAAGGTCAAACGCCCCTCATGATGGCAGCTTGGTGCTCGTAAACAGGTTGTGCGAGGCTACTGCTCGACAATGGCGCAGATAAAAACCTCAGAGACAATGAAAATCGCACCGCAGTTGAGTATGTGGGAAAATACCGTAACGAACCTGAACTTTTGGACCTTTTGACGTAGAATGGGGTTAGGTACATTGGCCAGGAAATGGTGTGTCATGTTTCCCCTTTTGGCCCCAAGGATTTCAGTGGAAGGCGCAAACTGTGGGAGTACAAAAAACATCTGACGCTACCGAAGATTTTCGTTGCTGTACTGTAACGATCATTTGCAGCATTACCACTAGTCTTTGTTGGGCAATACTTCTACTGCATACGACATCGAAATCGTTTGTGTATGTTGCAATTGGTGCTCTCACTTTTCACCTTTTGATTGTTAGTCCATGGGTTGTTAAGTTGCATGCAGAATCAACGATCTATAAGTCAAGGAATCGGACTAAAACTCAGGTTTGTGCAGAGTTCTTTGCTTTGCTCAACCCATGGCTATTTTCTGTAATCTCTCCGAAATTTGTGGGAACTTTAATAATGCGGGAGGGCGCCATTAGCACACCAAGCCAATTGCGAACTGGGGCACGAGGTCCGCGTTCGCTTTGGGGCTGTCTCGTTGGATTGGTTTTGACGCTCCTTGCCAAAGTACAGGAGAACAAGCCAGGGCACTGGGGAATACGGTTATCGAAGACGGATAGTACGTGTTTTTGCACGCTCAATCCTTCTCCGGCCTTTTCGACTTGCTCTGTCTAATCTATCTTCATGGAATGAGCCAACTACCAACTTTTGTACATGAACTTGCACCAAAATTGTCCTCTCGGGAACTTAGCAGCCGACAGGTCACGCAGTCTTTTCTGGACCGCATCGAAAAACATCAGCCCGCCGTAAAAGCCTTCGTTTCTTGGGACGGAGAACTGGCGCTTCAAAACGCGGATACCATCGATCAACGGCGTGCCAAAGGGGAAAACCTCCCCCCCTTAGCCGGAATCCCGATCGCCATCAAAGATATCTTGTGCACGACCGACTCGGTCACGACCTGCGGCTCGCGGATTCTGGAAAACTATCGGTCTCCGTTTGATGCCCATCTGGTGACCAAACTTCGGCATGCCGGTCTGATCATTCTTGGGAAAACCAATTTGGATGAGTTTGCCATGGGGGGCTCGACCGAGACTGGTTTTTGTGGGCCGGCTTACAACCCGTGGGACCTGACTCGAACTTGTGGTGGCAGCAGTGGTGGATCGGCTGCAAGCGTGGCCGCCGCGATGGCTCCGATTGCGATCGGCACGGACACGGGTGGATCGATTCGGCAGCCTGCCGCTTTCTGTGGCGTGTGCGGATTGAAGCCGACTTATGGTCGGGTGAGCCGTTACGGTTTGATCGCTTACGCAAGCAGCCTGGATCAAGCTGGTCCGTTCGGTCATACCATAGGCGACTTGGCCATGATGTTGCAAGTGATCGCGGGCCACGATCCTCGCGATTCAACCAGCCTCAATGTGCCCGTCGAAGATTACTTTGCAGAAATTGCCAAGCCGTTTTCGGGCGCGAAGATCGGTGTCCTTCGTGAACAACTCGATGGACCTGGGCTCGATCCTGAGATCCGAGCCGCAATTGAGCGTGCCATCGACGAATACAAACGACTCGGATGTGAAATCGTCGATATCGCGATGCCTTATAGCAAGTATTCGATCGCGACGTATTACATCATCGCCCCGAGCGAAGCCAGCAGCAATCTTTCGCGATACGATGGGGCACATTACGGATTTAGAGCCGCCTTGGAAAAGAAGCAACCAGAAATGGCCGGTATCAAGTCACAGTCGCCCTTGATCGAGATGTACAACGAATCACGATCGCAGGGCTTTGGTGCCGAGGTGAGGCGGCGCATCATGCTTGGGACGTACACACTCAGCGCTGGCTACTACGACGCATACTACAAAAAAGCGTTGAAAGTTCGCCGACTGATTCGTGAGGACTACGACGCGGCCTTTGAAAAGGTCGATGTCGTACTTGGCCCCACAACTCCGACTCCTCCATTTCGCATCGGGGAAAAAGTCGATGACCCAGTCCAGATGTACCTTGAGGATCTCTTCACGGTCGGAGCCAATTTGGCCGGAATCCCAGCCTTGTCGATGCCGGTTGGGATGACAGCTAGCGGTTTGCCGATCGGCATGCAATTGCAGGGGCCAGCTCTCTCCGAAACGAAACTGCTTCAAATCGCTAACGCTTATCAGCGTGCGGTCGATTATCAACCGAGGGTTGCTGGGCTCTAGGTGGCAGCCACGTAGCAGCCAAGCACATCGCCCTCGTTCCAGGGCTCTGCCTTGGAACGCACTGCTTTGGAGGCTCCGCCTCGCGTTTGCAATCGAGTTGTGAGCTCAGGAGGCAGGAGCCTCCGATGCATTGCGTTCCCAGGCGGAGCCTGGGAACGAGTTAAACTTAGCACGACGCGCAAGCTAGTGAATGCATGGTGCATTCCCTCCGGCGGACGGCACGGCGGAGCGTGCCTGCTACTTTTGTCGACTTTGTCTACACGGTTGCAACCGCAATATCGTGCGAATAGAATCGACGGATTCCTTGATCGTTCCGTTACCGAACGTACGATTCGTTTTACGCTCGCATTTGATGCTTTTAGATTGAGAATTAGCAGTGGACGCTCCAAAGGCAGGATCGAAGATTCTCGTGGTCTGCGAGAAATGTGGCAAACGCATGGGTGTCGACGCTTCTTATGCCGGCCGGTCAGTAAAATGTTCTTGCGGTAACGTTTTCAAGGCTTCTGGCACCCCCGTTTCGTCCACACCAACAAGTTCGTCAGGAGCTGCCACGCCAAATCCAGCAGCAAAGTCGAAGACGCCCGCAGCTACGGCCGGACAGCCCGGTCAGGCAACTTCACAAAAAGTCAAACCGGCGACCGCCATTCAGGCGACCGCAAAGCCGACAGGTAAGGCCGCGGTACCCGCTGTCCCAGTTAGCTCCTTTTTGGATCAGTTGACCGAGACGGACTTCGCACGTCCTTCGTCCAATCCCTATGATCCGCCTGCCTCGAATTCCAACAGCGACGCGTCGGTTCTGAAAAAGTATGCAGGGCCAGATACCAAAGCGAAGGAGATGGGCAAGGCTGCGAACTCAAATATTATTTTCTTGGCGGTACTGAATTTCATCGGGGCTGCTCTCAATATCGTTATGGGCACGTTGGTTCTAATCGTTTCCAGCGTGTTGGCTTCTGTATCCGACGTCCTGCCGCTAGCCGCCCTGGGCGTACTGTTTTCCGTTTTGGTTTACTTTTTGGGATTTTTTGATTTGATCGCTGGGATTGGGCTGGTAAAGCGTACCGCATGGGGTTGGTGGATTTGCACGATCGGTTTGAGTTGGGCTTTTTTCGACCGAGGTTTTGGCATCGTGATCTTATTCATGAGAGCCGAAGATTGGACGGCAGAAATTCCAAAAGCGATTGGAGTTTGTGTTTATCTGTTTTCGTGCTTTTACTTTTGGCATTTCATGAGTAAGAAACAAACCATGAAATTGTTCAAGCTGGAGGTAAGTTCCGCGGTGGTGTGGTCCGTCACAACGGTAGTTGGATTGCTTCTCGGTGGAATCAGCTTTGGCGTCGCGTTGACCGCGTTACCTGGTCCCAAGTGAGCATGTCGGCATGACGTCAAAGTAGTAGTCACATTCCCCGTGCCGTACACTCACTTTGTTAGCGGAACGGCGCAAGCCGTCCGGTGAGTGCCGCGATACCGGAGGGCTCGCGCCCTGCCGCTACAAAAACACAATCGAAACGCGAGTGACGTACTGAGGTCAATCAAACTCTCCATGCAAGAACCATTTTTGCTGCCGACAATCCCGATATAGCCAAAGCCAAGTTCCAGTCGATAAAGCAACCCGATAGTACTCTCGCTGCTGTGTTGCTCCTTGCCACCAACCGGTATCGATGCGTTCCGGTCCGATAGCTTGACTTACAGAAAGCGGCGAGCCTTGGTAAATCAAACGAACGGGTGATCCGTTCGCATCAACCCTCTGCATTTCAATCGGCTTGGCCGGATGGAACAATCGCATCGGTCGCCGCCAAAGTTCGTCCGCACTCGGTTCTATCCCGCGTTCTTCCGAGAAATTGCGTTTGGGCGCTCGAGCCAGTTTTCGTTTGGTCTCTTGGACCTTTCCATCCTTCTTCCAACCCGTGAGCGGTCGCCACGAATAAGCCAACTCGGGCTGTGGGTCGCGTTGGAGCGTCGGCGCCACCACGGCTGCTCGCCCCATGCGTGAGCTAAAGCTATCGACTAGCTTTGCGATGGAGTCACGGTGAAGCGTCGTGTGGCGATCGAACAAGTCGTTTTGCTGCCAAGTCAAAGGAGCGGTTAAGGTCGCTTGAATGGAGATCGAGCGAGCCCAATAATGACTCGGACCATTGGCATAATGCGAATCCAATTGCCCAATCAATAACCAAAGCAAATGCTCAGGCTCGTTCGAAGGTTGGTAGAGTCCAATTTGAAAGACTCTCGCAACTGGAGGCTGCCCGCTTTGGTTTTCGATATCGGACTCAATTGGAATCGCATTGAGCTCCATCTCGATGCGGCACACCAATCGCACTACTCCATGACCGATGTTTTTCAAGACCCGCGTCAGCCGATGCACTTGCTCGGTCACAATCGTATCGATGGTCGCCCGCAAAGGGGTCGGATGCTCAAGACTCTCTTCGATGGACAATTCCGGGGTAGCGTGGAGAGTCAGGATTGGTTCGTATTGATTGTGAAGCGTCTGGTCCATGCGCAACAACAATTGATCGGGGAATCGGGAAGCCAACCCGGATCGTGGCAATTCAACCAGTTGCCCGATCTTTCGAATGCCTAACCGATGCAGTTTGGCAACCGTCGCCTGATCCAGACGCAGCGCCTCGATTGGGAGCGGGTAAGTTGCGATACCGATGGGGGCATTCGGTTCTGAAATGGTAATCGCTGGTACGATGGAACTGGTATCGCCACGCCGTTCGATCTCGGCAAGGTCCAGTGCGATTTGGGAACGATGCGTGTAGTTTGCTAACGCCCAGGCTGCGCCGATACTATTGGCGATCGCAATCGACGCCCAATAGCCTTGTTCTTTAACCCATTGATGCACCGAAGCGGCTAGTTTCTCATCGCCGCCAAAGAGCGGTGCGATGCCGGTAACATCCAGCAGGATCGATTGGGGTTGGTGAAACGAACGGCCCGCCCAAGGTTGCGCATCGAGTTGTTCGATACCCACGATGGGGCTGAAGCATTGCGCTGCTTCTGCCAGGGAACAAAGCGACTCGATATCCCCTTGTGAGTCGTGTTCGATGAGTAGAGCCTCAGAGCAGAGCGTGCTAGCTTGGCTGAGTTGCATTTGAGGGACGATACCAAATGCGCGAGCGGTCGCGTTGGCGGCCGTTACGACACGTCCGCGTCGCGCATCGCGAGAGTGCAAAATGATGGGGCTTGTACTGGTCGGGGCTGCAGGGCAGGAGTGGATTGTGGTTCCAGCAGCGTTGTTTAGTAGGTCAGCCTGCGATTTCGCGGCTGCGACGCGTTGGCTGGGCCAGTTGGGCAGCCAGATGCAAAGCACTCGCATGCTCATGACGAGCCCCCTGCGTTGATGGTGTGTTGGCTACCCATTGGCCGTGAGCGTTCACGCCGACCGTGATTCGTGCGCCCGTGCGCCCGCCGCTGCATCGAGCCAACTCCAATTGGAACCAACGCGTATCTGATTGCAGTGTGTTGCACTCCTGCGTGGTCGATGTGTTTAAGGTAGTCGATGTGTTCGATCGTACCAACCATTGAACATCGGCCCAGCTCGGTTGCGCGCGGGCAGCTCTGGCATCCCGAATAAAAACGCCCAACCCACCACCTTGTTCTGCTGCCAACTGCAATTTCCTAGCGACACGATCTTCCAGCGTTCCAACCTCCGCGATCACGGCTCCCACGGCAGTGCATCGTAACACCTGAGCCAACCCCCAAATGGAGTCCGCATGATTGGTGGGTTGCAACGCGATAACGCGCTCCATCGGAATCCCCAGCGACTTCAATGCAGGTGGATAAAATTGTCGTTGTGGATCGACCAAGACCAAGTATTTTCCCTCCACGATAGCTTGTCGAGCAATCATCAATGCGATTGAGGTGATACCTGATCCAGAATGGCTGCGAAGCAACTCCAACATGCTGCCTCGCGCATAACCGCCACCCGGCAAGTACCGATCCATCGCAGCGCAACCGCTCGAAATGCGCACTTCGTCAGGCCGTCCCGCGGTTTCCATTTCGCGAATCTGACGCGATAGCTGTTGCAGTTTTTCCAACGCGGAAGCTTCAGCTGGGGCATTCGCAGGGGAAGTGCGCGAGTACTCCGGTGAATTGGCGTTGGCCAGAATGCTCACGGAAGCCCCAGCACCGGGCGGCTCGCGTCGTTCCGCTACCAACTGGCCAAAAGGCATATCAAATAGTGGCAAATTAGGTGTCATGAGGCAGCTTCGCAGGTCCGTTTCGTGTTTCGCTAATGCTAGCATTCGCCGTTTCCGGCGTCCATGCGCTGGTGTGCCGGCTTTAGCCGTCCGGTTTAGTCACCCTCCCGCTGGGAGGGTCGAGCGTAGCGAGGGGAGGGTGAAGTGTTAGTGTGGACTGCACCGACACTTCACCCTCCCCGGCCTAAAGGCCGACCCTCCCCGAGGGAGGGTGACTTTTGGCGGGGTACCAGTGCCGACCGACTGAAGGCGGTAAACCAACAGAAAACCAGAGGTGCGTGACACGGTTGGTCAAACCGCTCGCACATTTGGGTAAATAAGCTGAGAATCGGTATCGAGAAAGCCTCGCTGGGCTATTTTTGCAACTTGCGGGTTAGGACGGCGACACCCAATCCCGTCTTCTGAATTCTGCAAAAATCAGGTACGGTAAGCTCAACTTGCGTCGTTTAATAGTCAGCCGTAGGCGAACAGCTGGATTCGTAAGAATTCAGAACCAACGGAATTCTTACGAATTCCGCTACGAAACGCGTACGCCTCCGGCTAACTGTTAAACGAGCTTGTAGCCAAGCTGTTTTCAACCCTTACAAAACAAAAATCGACTTGATGCAACGCCAGCTTGGATTTCGAACGAAGATGGCGATCGGTGCATTGGCTGCCTGCTTGGCCGGCTTGGCTTGCACGGCTTGGGACGTCGAGATTTCCAAGTTTTTTATAGGCATCAAAGTACCTGGCGATCTTCGAAAAGCGATCAGCCTGTCCGAGACATTTGCCCACACCAGTGGCACCCTTGTGATTTTTGCAACCTTGCTCTGGATCGATATCAAAAATCGACCAAAGCTCTATCGTGCTGCCATCTTCACGCTAATCTGCGGGGTTGCAGCCAACGCGGCTAAGATCATGATTCCTCGCTATCGGCCTCATTCCTTGGACGAATCGGAAATAGAAATCATTTCAAGTTGGCAAACTTGGGGCATTCCTTGGACAGGCTCGTGGTCCGAAGAACAATTCCGAAGTTTCCCTTCCGGCCACTCCGCAACCGCGGTCGCGTTGGCGATCGGATTGACACAAGTCTACCCTCGAGGAAAGTGGATTTTCGCTTCTTTGGCGGTATTCGCTTGTTTTCAACGGCTTGAATCGAGTGCGCACTTCCTTTCAGATATAATGGCAGGAGCAGCGATGGCCATGATGATTTCCATTTGGTATTGGAAACCATCCCACCGCTGGAATCGCAAAAACGATTGTGATGCTTCGCGATTCATCCCATCCCCACTCAATCCTCCACCTTCGCCGACCACTGAATGAATTTATCGATCGATTCCCACGCACTATTCCCTGAGACTGCTCAGGGCGGTGCTGTGACCATCGGAAATTTCGACGGTGTCCACCGCGGGCATCAAGCGATCGTCGAACAAGTGCGAAGGCTCGCCGACCAGGTCTCTGGGCCAGCCGTTGTCTTCACCTTCGATCCTCCCCCGTCCAAGATCCTTCGCCCCGAGTCCGCTCCGAAGCCGTTGACCAGCATCGAACGCAGGACCGAACTTCTCAAGAAACTCGGCATCGACCACGTTATTGTCTATCCGACCGACAAGCAACTGCTGGACCTGGAACCTGAAGCGTTCTTTGAGACCGTCGTCGTTCGATCGCTCAAAGCCAAAGCCATCGCCGAAGGAGAGAATTTTCAGTTCGGCAAAAAGCGACGAGGCGATGTTCCAATGTTAAGGCAATTGTGCCAAGAACACCGATTGCAGTTCTCTTTGCTCGAACCACAACGCGAATCCGGCGAATGGATTTCCAGCACTCGCATTCGAGCCCTTCTCGAATCCGGCCATATCGCCGGCGCAAACCGACTTCTGATGGAACCATATCGAATCTCGGGAATCGTCGGCCATGGAGCACAACGAGGCCGTACCCTCGGCTTCCCCACGGCAAACCTTGAGAACATCCAAGTTCTTTGCCCCCCATTAGGAGTCTACGCCGGACGTGTCGCAAATACCAAGTGCATGGCAACACCTCCGTGTAAATCACCAAGCCCCATTGGATTTCCGGTCGCGATCAACATCGGCCCAAATCCCACATTTGGCGAGGACCGCTTGAAGGTAGAGGCTCATATCATTGACTACAGTGGAGACCTGTACGACCACGAACTCTCGATCGAACTTTTTGAGAAATTGCGAGAGGTCCGCAAATTTGATTCAAAGGATCAATTGCTGACGCAACTCGCGAGCGATATCCAACAAGCCAAAGCGGTTTGTGAGCAACATGGCACGCTTTCCCAATAACCATTAAGGCATGCGGCTAATGGCACTCACTTTCGACGCTGAATTTGTAGCGACATCGACTTCGGCCGGGCTATTTGTTGCTCGGGAGGGTGAGGCTCCTGCCGAACCGTGGCGTCGCCTCGGCAGGAGCCTCGCTCTCCCATTGGAACTCTTGGCAGGCAGCTTTCGGTTTGCTTCTAGCTTTTCAAGACACTCACCGGACGGCTCGCGCCGTTCCGCTAACAAAGTGCGCACCCGTTGGCTGGCGGCGTTGATTTTTATCGTGGCATCCTCGATCCCGATGGCCATGCTTTGTGGCCAGGACGCCTCTGCAGATGAAACTCTGGCCTCGAAGTTCCACGAAGAAGTCGTGCCGATTTTGCAGAAGCGATGCTACAGCTGCCATAGCCATTCCGCCGGCGTAATCGAAAGTGAACTGACGTTGGATTGGAAAGTCGGTTGGGAAAAAGGGGGCTCGCGAGGTCCAGCTGTCCAACCGGGCAAACCCGATCAGAGCCTTTTACTCAAAGCGATCCGGCATGAACTCTCTGATCTCAAAATGCCGGAAGAGAAGTTACCCGACGCAGAGATTCTCGCCTTAGAAACCTGGATCAAAAACGGAGCCTTTGACGATCGAGTCTCCCGCCCACAAAACGATGCTGCAAATGCTCGCGATTGGTGGTCGCTCAGGCCACTGATTCGGTCAAATCCGCCAGACAACGAACACAAGAATCCGATCGATGCCTTTATCGTTGCTCGATTGCGGGATAAGCAACTTACCCAGTCCCAACGCGCAGACCGACGCACGTTGATTCGCCGCGTCTATTACGATTTGACAGGCCTGCCTCCCACCCCAAACGAGACTCGCGACTTCGAATTGGATCCGGACGAGCATGCGTACGAACACTTGGTCGATCGTTTGCTCAACTCCCAGCGCTACGGCGAGCGTTGGGCTCGGCATTGGTTTGACACGATTCATTTTGCCGATTCTCATGGCTACGAACATGATGTGGGCCGCGACAACGCTTGGCCCTATCGCGATTATATGATCGATGCACTCAACCAGGACAAGCCTTGGTCTCGTATGATCCGAGAACAACTTGCCACCGACTATTTTTATCCCGATGAGCCTCAATGGACCCCTGCGTTGGGATTCTTGGGGGCAGGCACGTTTGATCTCAGTACGTTTGCGACAGCCCCTGTTACGTTCGACTACTTGGACCGCGATGATATGGTGACGCAAACTCTCGCCGCCTTTTCCAGTACGACTGCAAATTGCGCTCGATGCCATGCGCACAAGTTCGATCCGATTTCGCAAGAGGACTACTATAGTTTGCAGGCTGTGTTTTCCGGTGTACTCAAAGGGGACATCACCTACGATGCAACCCTCGAGATTGTGAAGCAAAGACGCGAGATTCAAGAGTTACTGGATTCGGCCGAACAACGCAATCGCTCGGTCTTGGCTGCATTGGAAAACAAACCTCAGATCCGCGAGAACTTGACCATCCTGTCGCAGCAAGCCAAATGGCAGACTTTAGAGTTGCTGAGTTATGTGGCAACCGACGGCAGCACACTGACGCGTGAGCCCGACGGAATCGTGCTCGCCTCTGGGATCAAACCGGAACGGGATACTTATGTAATCACTGCGTCCAGCTCCTTTAAGCGTCTTAGCGCCCTTCGATTGGATGTGATTGCCAACGCTTCGCTTCCTATGAACGGACCTGGACGATGTCAGAACGGCAATCTGCATCTCTCGGAAATCGAAGTCCATGTTTTCGATCCAGCCAACGCCAAGTCGATACCGATCAAACTCAAACGAGCGACCGCCGACTTCAATCAGCTGGCCTGGGGTATCGAGCGAGCCATCGATGGCGACTCAACTACGGCTTGGGGAATACATCCAGCTGTCGGACAATCGCATTATGCCGTCTTCGAATTCGAGGAGGCCATCGCGTTGCCTCCAGAAGCTCGTTTGACCGTCGTTTTAAAACAACTTCACGGCGGCTCGCATCTCATCGGTGCCCTAAAACTATCTGTTACCGCGGACGATCCCAGCGGAATCCAAGCCAAGCCGCTGGAGGTCGAGAGCGTTCTTCAAAGATACAGTTCCATCAACAGCAATTCAATCACTAGCGAAACCTGGGAATCGATCAACGAAGCCGACCGCATCACGCTTGCCGCGTTTGTCGTAAAAGACTGGTCAACCAAGCAAAAATCCAAGCTTCCAGAACCGCTGCGGGTTTTCGCTGCCGGCAAATCCGTTGCGATCCCGGAAGGCAATGGCAAAGACCAGCTCAAGAGCCTTGCCTCTCCGAAAACGGTCCATGTTTTGTATCGCGGCGACTTCGATAAACCGCGAGAGACGGTTGGCCCTGGATCGCTCAGCGTTCTCAAGGAAATAGAATCTCGGTTTGAACTGAAGGACTCGGACAAGGAACCGGTGCGACGAGCAAAGCTTGCCGATTGGATCGCCCACAAGGAGAACGTGCTTACATGGCGCAGCATTGTGAATCGCGTTTGGCATCATCACTTTGGGCGCGGCATCTGTGATACCCCTAGTGACTTTGGACGTATGGGAGGCGAGCCCTCTCATCCTGAGTTGCTCGACTGGCTTGCCGTTTGGTTTCGCGATGATGCCAAAGAATCCTTGAAAGCACTGCATCGATTGATCGTGACGAGCGATACCTATTGCCAAGTCTCCGCGACTTCCGCGGATGGGAGCAAAACCGATTCCGAGAATAGGCTTCTTTGGCGACAGAATCGCCAGCGGTTGGACGCGGATGCCATACGGGACTTTGTGCTCGCCGCAAGCGGGCAACTCAATCTCAAAATGGGCGGTGCGGCCGATCAGCAATTTCGTCAAAGCAAAGGTCCGCAATCCACGCCCGAGTTAAACTACAGCGTTTTTGACTGGGATAGTCCTGCGGGCAAACGCCGAAGCATCTATCGCTATGTTTGGCGAGGCATCGCAGATCCCTTTATGGAAGCAGTGGATTTCCCTGACCTCGGTTTGCTTTCTCCGGCACGCGGCGTCTCATCTTCGTCTTTGCAATCGCTCTCGCTATTCAACAATAACTTCATTTTGGCTGAGAGCCAAGCGATGGCGAAACAACTCGAATCTTTGTCGCCCGGGCTTGATGGTCACGTGACTGAATGTGTTTGGAGACTATGGAATCGCGCCCCGAATTCGAATGAGATTGAGGAGTTGAGTGGCTTTGCCAAGCAGCATAGCTTGGCCGAGCTTTGTAGAGTACTGATGAACAGCAACGAATTTCTCTTTGTGGATTAGCATGACGCGCGAGCTAGTGAATTGGGCAAGGATTCACTCGCTTGCTCGTTTTGAAGTTGAGCTATTTGATTTAGGGGCAAAGCCCCGGTCGTTTACATAGCCCAGCCTGAAGGGCTGGGTCAAAACAAGCACAAGAATTTGATAGGGCCAACGGCCCGACAGTTTGCTTCGGCTAGAGACGTTAGCCAACAAACGGACGGACCTTTGGCCCTTAAGAGCAATTGCAACGAATACCCAGCCCGTTGGGCTGGGCTATGCAAATTGCTGGGCCGTTGGCCCGGAAGCACAGAAAACATGCAGCTTCAAAACGCGCATGCTAGTGAATTGGACAGGAAATCACTGGCTTGCGCGTCGTGTTACGTGAATGGGAATCTGAAGCTCGCACTCAGAATTTAGGAAGAAACAATGACCCCAAAAACAACAAATCACTACGAGTCAAGAATGCCCCTCGACCGCCGTCAAATGCTAACAACCGTCGGTGGTGGTTTCGGAGGCATAGCGATGGCGCACATGTTAGCCAGCGATGGCATTGCGGGCAGTTTTGCTGGTAGCATTTCAAACGGCATTCAACACCATCCTGCCAAAGTGAAACGGGTCATTCAGTTGTTCATGACGGGTGGGGCAAGTCCGATGGATTTGTACGACTACAAGCCTGAATTGGTACGACTGCACGGTCAGATGCTTGGCCCGAAAGACAAGCCCGAAGGGTTTACGGCCCCGGCCGGTGCGATCATGAAAAGCCCCTTCGCATTCGCACAACATGGCCAATCGGGGCGATGGGTCAGCGAGCTGTTTCCTGAGCAGGCCAAGTTGGTCGATGAGATGGCCTTCCTGATGGCGATGACCACCAAAACGAATGTCCATGGGCCCGGGACTTTTATGATGAACAGCGGCTTCCTGTTGCCAGGATTCCCTTGCTTGGGAGCTTGGGTCTCGTATGCGCTTGGAAACATCACAGACAACTTACCTACGTTCATCGTTTTACCGGATCCAAAGGGACTTCCGTACAATCAAAAGGCTTGCTTTAGTTCCGGCTTCTTGCCGGTGGTTCATCAAGGGACCGTCATCCCGGTAAACTCGACATCGCCGGAGATTGCAGATTTGGTGGCCAATCCCAAGTTCCCTTTTGCGAATCGATCGGGTAGCTCCGATAGTTTTACGCTTTTGAATCGGCTTAATCAGAGACATGCGATGCTTCGCCCGGACGATTCGATGCTTGCGGCACGCATGGCGAGTTATGAGTTGGCCGCCAAGATGCAGTTGTCTGCTCCCGAAGCATTTGATATCGCATCCGAGCCAGAGCACGTTCGCAAAAGTTACGGGGTCGATGTTCCGGCTACCGAAGATTTCGGACGGCGATGCCTGCTCGCGGCGAGACTGGTCGAGCGAGGGACACGCTTTGTTCAAGTCTGGAGCGGTCCACAAGGAGCAACAGCCAACTGGGATAATCATGGCAACATTCAAACGGAACTACCACCGATGGCGGTGAGTGTCGATCGCCCTATCGCCGCCCTTCTGAGGGATCTGAAATCGCGTGGGCTCGCCGACGACACACTGGTAATTTGGACTACGGAGTTTGGTCGCACTCCGTTTGCACAGGGGAGTCTCGGACGCGATCACAACGGTGGTTCCTTTGTCAGTTGGCTTTGGGGAGCCGGCGTCAAGCCAGGGATCGCACACGGAAAAAGCGATGACTGGGGATATCAAGCCGTCGAAAACAAAACATTCTGCTACGACCTCCACGCGACCATTCTGCATCTGCTCGGCATCGATCACGAACGACTCACCGTTCGGCAAAACGGAATCGATCGCAGGCTCACCGATGTTCATGGGCATGTGATCAAGGAGATTCTTGGGTGAGGTACGAAGCTCGGCTTCGATGAAAATTCGTTTAACGGTTAGCCGCAGGCGTACCTCTATCAGCGCGGAGTACGCTTACGGCTGACTGTTAAACGAGATTTCGGATCCGCCCCTTCCGGTCTTAACGATCATACGGGTTGGCGAAGACTATCTCCTTAAACCGAACATAGTCAACGAATCGATTGTGTCGTTCCGAAAAACCATTGTGCGAATTGTGCCGACTTGCGTAGATTCGTGAATGCTAGCTATGGATTACGTGACATGCATCGACAACAAGCCTTGCTGAGCAATCGGGGGGAAAAGAAACGAAAGCTTGCGATTACTTTCATCGCGATTCTCGGTTCCCTGTCAACAACAACCATCGGCTGCAAATCACCGGTCGTTTGCTGCAATCAACGTTATGTTGCCGACCAACTCTTTCATCGAACCTCGACCAACGTTGCAACCGTCAAGCCGTGTACTGAGGTCATTCCCGCTGGCGTCCAGCTCGAAGATGGACTCGACGAGGCAGAAGCGGTCGCGACAGGCTTGGCGAACAATTCGCTGTTCCAAGCGGCCTTGGCTCAATTAGGAATGGCGGGAGGTGATGCCGTTCAAGCGAGCTTGATCGCTAACCCGCAAGTGCTGATGTACTTTCCCTCCGGGGCCAAAGAGGGCCAATACACGCTCTACGCTCCGATCGAATCGTATTTCCTGAGGCCGACCCGAGTCAAGATTGCGAATCGTGAGTATCGACGCATAGGCGATCAACTCGTCCAAAACGGCCTGAACGTCGCTCGCGATATTCGACTCGCCTATATCGACTTGGCATTGGCAAACGAACAATCGCGGTTAGCAAACGAAGCGGTGAAAATTCGGACAGACATTGCCAATCTGACTCGCGATCGGTTCAAGGATGGCGACATCAGTGAACTCGAAACAATTGCGTCCAAAGTGGATTCGCTTAACGCGAAGGCCAACGACGGAGTGCAGCGACAAAACATCGCGATCGCTCGTGCCAGACTCGCGTCGCTACTGGGGATTCCGACCGTTGAAAGCCCTTTGGAGCCAACCTCGTTGGAAACAGTTGCATTGCCTGAACTAGACGAACAGCAACTGCTCGAAACCGCGATGGCTTGTCGGCCGGACTATCATGCGGCAAGGTGGGCTATTGCGGCTGCGAGTGAGCGAACTCATCTATCGCGATGGATTTTTTGGCGCGCGGATAGTGTCGTGGACGTTCGGCATGGAACGGACGATACTCGAACGGGGACAGGGCTTCGGTTCGATTTGCCGATCTTTAATCGCAATCAAGGAGGGATACTTCGAGCTGATTGGGAGCTAAACGCGGCCATGCATGCACGCGATGCGATAAAGGATCAAATTTACCAAGATGTTCGAGTTGCGTATCGGCAGCTTTGTCAGTCCCAGGCGAATCTTGCGATCCTAGAAAAAGAAGTTCTACCGAATTTGACTGAGGCGGTTGCGATTGCCGAAAAAGGGTTTGCCGATGGTGGCACCGATTACTTGCTAGTGCTTCAAACCACCACACTCTACTTGGATGTTCGGTCTAGAATTCTCGACCAACGCGCCATCATGCGACGTGCCGTTGCAGAGTTGGAGCGTGGCGTAGGTAGAAGCTTGAATGCTGTTCCGCTGGATGTTCAACAGATGTTGGTGGAAACGGCGCCTCCTGACAGTTTAGGAAGCGAGTAGTCGGGGAACCCGACGCGTTAGCGAGGAAGGCTCTCTCGTTCCAGGGCTCTGCTTTGGAACGCACTGCATTCGAGGCTCCGCCTCGCGTTTGTGTGCACCGCGGCATAAGTCTTCGAGTGAAACAACCCAATAGCCGTTGGGCGATAGCCCCGGTTCTCGACGAACGTCGAGCAATAGGAAAACCGGGGCTAGCGCCCAACGGCTAATTGATAGGAAAAACACATTCGGATGAGCTTATCGATGTGACTCAGGAGGCAGGAGTCTCCGATGCATCGCGTTCCTAGTCGGAGCCAGGGAGCGAGGTTGATAGGCAGGTTCAAGGTCACTCTCGGCAAGAGTGACCCACCGTGGGTCTCACCTGCCGGGTGAGACCGTTTTGCCTCTGTCGGGTTGCATCTACGATATTAAATCGTCGTTATCTTCAAACTCCATCGCGACTTCCGATTACAATCCTGTTTCAGACAATTTTGGAACTCAGGAAATCAAGCCCCCGTCCGCATGTGCAAGAAGACAATCGCTTCGATCAGCGTCCCGTTGAGCTTTCTCGTTGCATTAGTTACTTGTAACGGATGCAAACCTCAATCCGCTGCCGCTCCGAAATCTCCGGCGCCGGCCAAGGTCGAGATGGTGCCTCATGAAAGCGATTTGGCTACCGTCACGCTGACCAAAGAAGCTGAAAGTCGGCTTGGGATTGTAACGGTTGCCGCCGAAATGCGACGAGTTCAACAGCACCGAACTTTCGGAGGCGAAGTCATCGTTCCCTCCGGACGCTCCATCATGGTTTCCGCTCCCGTCTCTGGAATCGTTGCTCCTTCCGGCAGCGCGAAGCTCATTACACCTGGCTCAAGAGTGAAAGCCGGCGATGCAGTGGTCTCGATAGCTCCCATTCTATCTCCCGAACGGGATGTGCCGACGCCGGCCGAACAAGTTCAAATGGCTGGTGCCAAAGCGACCTTGGTTGCTGCCCAAGTCACTGCGCTAGGTGATGTGCAACGAGGAAGAGCAGAAACCGCCGCGACCAAGATCACACTCGATCGCGCTAAGAAGCTACTTGCCGATCGGGCCGGTAGCCAACGGGCCGTGGACGATGCTCAAGCGCTTACCAATGTAGCCTCAACCGTTTTAACGGCAGCAGAAGATCGTTACGCCCAACTGTCGAAACTGATCGCGTCTTTGGACGGAACGTCACGAGGCGAATTGGGCGCGGAGCTGACACTCAAAGCGCCAGTCGACGGAGTCATTCGAAGCCTAAATATCTCAGCTGGCCAGCAGGTCGTTGGTGGTGCAGCGCTCTTTGAAGTTCTCGACACGAGTACGGTTTGGGTTCGTGTCCCAGTGTTTGTCGATCTTTTAAACTCCATTCAATCAAACTCCTATGGCAAAATCGTTTCACTGGACGGAAAGAAAGTTAGCGGCGTTGCAAGCGGACTTGATGCCGAACCGGAACGCGCGATGCCGATCGACGCACCACCGACGGCCGACGCAGCTAGTTCGTCCGCCGATCTCTATTTCGAAATCCCCAATATGAGCAACCACTTTCGACCAGGCCAGCGGGTTGGTGTCGAACTGCCTATGAATAGCGAAGTCGAAGCCACGATCGTTCCGGCGGCATCTGTTTTGTACGACATACATGGTGGAACTTGGGTTTACACGCTCAAGGAACCGCTACGCTTTGTCAGAAAACGCGTGACGGTTCTTTGGTTCGACGGTTCGCAAGCTGTACTGCAAAAGGGGCCAAGCGGAGGGACGATGGTTGTATCGGACGGAGCAGCTGAATTGTTTGGCACTGAATTCGGACCGGGAAAATAGGCGAACCATATCATGAGTTGGCTTATTCGCGCTTCGTTGCAATTTCGGGCAATCGTCTTGATGATCGCTCTCGGGCTGATTCTAGTTGGTGTCCGAACCACGGATTCGATTCCACTGGATGTATTTCCTGAGTTTGCACCACCTCTTGTGGAGATCCAAACCGAAGCACCCGGAATCTCAACCGAAGATGTCGAAAGTCTAATTAGCGTTCCGATCGAGAACGCCATCAATGGTATCCCATTTGTCAAGGCCGTTCGTTCCAAGTCGGTCTTGGGGCTGTCTAGCGTCCGGCTCATCTTTGCCAACGGAACGGACTTGCTGATGGCGAGGCAACTGGTTCAAGAGCGACTCGCATCGGTTGCAGCTCAGTTGCCACAGGTCGCGCGTCCGCCGGTGATTCTGCCACCGCTATCTTCTCTCAGTCGATGCATGAAGATAGGCCTTTGGTCGGAGACCAAGAATCAAATGGATATGACGGTGCTAACCAAATGGACTGTTCGACCGCGATTGATGTCAGTCAGTGGAGTCGCCAACGTCGCTGTCTGGGGTGAAAAGGATCCGCAGTTGCAAGTGATTGCCGATCCCGATCGATTGCGAGCCAATGGGATAACCCTAGACGTATTGATGCAAGCCGTTCGCGATGCGACGGCGGTCGGGGCTGGCGGCTTTGTCGACACTCCGAACCAGCGTCTTGCTCTGCGGCATGTGCCCGCGGTTTACACTCCCGAGCAATTGGGCGAGATGGTATTAGGAATCCGTGGCGGCAATGCGAATGTTGGTCTTAGCACTATTTCGCGGCTTGGAGCATCAGCTAGTTCCGCGGGCAGTCCGATCCGTATTCGCGATGTGGCGGACGTTTTGATCGACCATGCTCCGCCGATTGGAAACGCGATCATCAACAATCGACCTGGCTTGTTGCTGATTGTTGAGAAGCAACCATGGGCAAATACTTTGGATGTCACTCGTGGGGTCGAGAAAGCGATGGCAGAGTTGAAGCCCGGGATGGGAGAGGTGCAATTCGACACGACCATTTTCCGGCCCGCAACCTTCATCGAGCGATCACTGTCTAACCTTAGTCATTCGATGCTTTTAGGATGCGTTCTCGTTGTTTTGGTTTTGTTGGTGTTTCTTTACGACTGGCGTTGCGCTCTGATCAGCGCGATGGCGATTCCGCTTTCGCTGATCGCTGCCATCATGGTGCTGTACTGGCGTGGTGGGACTGTCAACACGATGGTGCTAGCCGGCTTGGTGATCGCACTGGGTGAGGTCGTGGACGACGCGATCATCGACGTCGAAAACATCATGCGTCGCTTGCGATTAAATGCGGTAGCGGAGAATCCACTCTCTGCATTTCAAGTCGTACTGGACGCATCGATGGAGGTCCGGAGTGCTGTAGTTTATGCAACGATTATTGTGGTCTTGGCTTTTATGCCTGTCTTCTTCTTGGAGGGACTCTCTGGTTCGTTCTTTCGGCCACTAGCTGCTTCTTACATTTTGGCGATTTTGGCTTCGTTGGTTGTCGCTCTCACGGTTACACCTGCCATGTCGCTATTGTTGTTGCCCGCGACAGCAAGGATGAGGCACCGCGAAGGGCCTTTGGTTCGTGTGTTGAAGCGATGGTATGGAGCTTTTCTCGGGCAATTGCTGAATTATCGAATCGTCACGTTGAGCGGGTTCCTTTGTCTGTTTGCTGCCATTGCTTGCACGATTCCTTGGTTAGGAGAGGAGTTGATGCCAAACTTTCGAGAAACTGATTTCCTCATGCACTGGGTTGAAAAGCCCGGGATCGGTATCGATGCGATGGACCGGATCACAACGCGAGCCAGCAAGGAATTGATGGCGGTCCCCGGTGTTCGCAATTTCGGCTCGCACATTGGGCGAGCGACCGTAGCGGACGAAGTCGTTGGGCCGAATTTTACCGAGCTCTGGATTAGTATCGATGATACGCAAGACTACGACGCGACAGTGGCCAAAGTGCAAAGTGTTGTCGATGGATATCCTGGTTTGTACCGAGATTTGCTGACGTACCTTAAGGAACGCATTAAAGAGGTGCTCACAGGGACAAGCGCGGCCATCGTAGTACGAATTTATGGTCCCGACATGGATCGATTGCGGAGCATTGCAGCGGAAGTTTCCTCGCAAATCAAGCCGATCGAAGGTGTGACGACTCTCAAAATAGAGCCGCAGGTTTTGGTCCCTCAGATCTCGGTCGAAATGAAGCCCGAGGCGGCAGCTCAGTTTGGTTTGACTCCCGCAGCATTGATGCGAAACGTTTCGACGCTCGTCAATGGAACCCAAGTAGGGGAGATCTATCGCGATCAAGGGATATTCGGCGTGGTCGTTCGCGGTCGGGATCAAGTGCATCGCGTCCCTTCGGCGATCCAAAACTTGATGGTTGACACTCCATCGGGAGCTCAAATTCCGTTGAGCAGCGTGGCCAACGTGACCATCGTCCCGGCTCCCAACGAAATCAAACGCGAAGGTGCATCACGTCGTCTGGACGTAACGTGCAACGTCGCTGGTAGAGACTTGGGAGCGGTCGCGAAAGAGATCGAAGCCGCAGTGAAAAAGAATGTCGTCTTTGGGACCGGTTATCATCCGGAGTTTCTCGGCGAGTACGCGGAGGCTCGCGCTTCGAGACAGCGGTTAATGCTTTTGTCCGTTGCTGCGATCCTATTGATTACAGTGATCCTGTACGTCGATTTTCAGTCGTGGCGCTTAGTATTGTTGATGCTGGGTATGTTGCCGCTGGCCATCCTTGGTGGTGTGCTTGGGGTCTTTGCGAGCGGAGGAATTCTGTCGCTTGGTTCGCTCGTGGGTTTCGTCACCGTCATCGGTATCGAAGCTCGCAATGCGATCATGCTCATCAGTCACTATCGTCACTTGAACGAAGTCGAGGGTGTGCCGTTCGGTCGCGCACTGATTTTGCGAGGGGCAGAAGAGCGACTGGCGCCGATTCTCATGACGGCATTAACCGCCGCCTTGGCTTTGGCTCCATTGGTCTATACGGGCAATCTACCTGGTCAAGAAATTGAGTATCCCATGGCGATCGTCATTCTTTTCGGATTGGTGGCTGCGACCATCGTCAATCTGTTCATTTTGCCATTGCTTTTTAGCGAAAAGGGAGTCAGATCGTAGATTGAATGATTTCCTGGCGCAACAAAAAACAGGCCTTTGTGTAGCGAAAGTCGTCAAGACTTTCGGCTGCATTACCTAAACGACCGAAACTCTTGACGAGTTTCGCTACAAAATGCTTCGCACCGTTGCCTGAAAAGGGCGAGGGGAGCAAAGTCAAAAAGTTGTGGTTCTGCGTTTCGATGGAGCTGAATTTGAAGCGTCTATTTACCCTCCTGCCTGTGGTTGTTTTTGCGATCGCCATTTGGCTACTGTATCATGAAATATCGCAATACCACTGGCATGAGATTGAGCAGAGTGTCAACTCAATCTCAACGCTGAAGATTTGCACCGCGTTGGGATTGGCGACACTGAACTTCGTCGTTCTGATCGGATACGATTGGCTGGCACTCAAAGCCATTGGGGTATCTTTGCAGCCGACCAAGGTGGCGTTTGCATCGTTTCTTGGGTTTGTTGCAAGTTATAATTTTGGGGCGACCCTGGGCGGAGTTCCCATCCGCTATCGCATCTATTCGGCATTTGGGATGACCTCCATTCAGATCGTGCAATTGTCGATCATGCTTGGAGTGACCTTCTGGATAGGCGAATTTGCATTGGCGGGGTTCGCTTTTGTTATCGCCCCAATCCAAGTGCCGGCCAAACTGCATATGCCGTTTACGACCGTTTATGGACTTGGTTGGATTCTGCTTGCGGTTGCCGGAACGTATTTCGCATTGACGTTCTTTCTGCGTAAATCGATTCGCATTTGGGGCAGGGAAGTTCAATTGCCAAGCCCAAAGATGACAGGCGCCCAGTTTGGTGTGGCCGCTGCCGATTTCATGATTGCGGCTGCGACGCTCTACGTGCTTTTGCCGAGTTCGAGTGGTGTTACTTACTTGCAGTTCCTTTGTATCTTCTTGTTAGCCTCAATTGCGGTAGTGATTACCCACGTGCCCGGAGGGATGGGGATATTTGAGTTGGTCATTTTGACGATGCTGGGCGCCGAAGCGAATAGCGATGTGATAGCGTCTCTTTTGGCTTTTCGCGTGATCTATTATTTGTTCCCGTTGATGGTGGCTGCGCTTTTGTTGGGCGGCTTCGAGTATGGGCAACGTCGAGAACGCATCGATCCTGTGATCTTGCAATTGAGTCGTGCTGCGGCCGCAACCGCACCAAGTCTCATCGCGGGCGTGGTGCTTATCGGTGGGGCAGTGCTGCTGATCTCCGGAGCGACCCCGAGCGCTGAGGCACGGGTCAGTATCCTTCGAGAGTGGCTACCCCTGCCGTTCATGGAGGTCTCCCATTTCCTCGGAAGCTTGGTAGGGGCGGCCATGTTGGTGGTTGCTCGCGGGCTACAGCGCAAGCTTGACTCGGCTTGGTGGATGGCTATGTCGTTATCGGTGATCGGGATTTTTACGTCGCTATTCAAGGGGGCTGATTTTGAGGAAGCGATCCTTTTGGGCTTTGTGTTGCTCACGCTGATCTTGAGCCGCAAACGATTCTACCGACGCGGCTATTTACTGCATCAAAGCTTCACGTACGGCTGGCTCAGCGCAATGGTATTGGCGGTTCTCTGTTTCGTTTGGTTAGGAGTCTTTTCGTTTCGGCACGTCGAGTATCAGCATGAATTGTGGTGGCAATTTACGTTTCGAGGGGATGCGCCGCGAGTTTTGAGGGCCAGCGTTGGCGTGGTTGCAATGAGTCTCTGCTTTGTGGTTTGGCGACTTTCAACGCGAACCAAGCCCGAAGTCATCGATGAGCCAACGAGCGAAGAGTGGACCGCCGTGGAAGCTGTTGTCGAGTCATCGCCTCGTACGAATGCTAGCCTGAGCCTCCTCGGTGACAAACGTTTCTTGCTGAGTCCAGACAAGCAAAGTTTCGTAATGTATGAAGTCGAAAAGCGTTCCTGGATCTCGATGGGTGATCCCGTTGGTTGCAGAGAGCAGTTCTCCGAGCTGATTTGGAGTTTCAGGGAAACATGCGATCGCTACGATGGTTGGCCCGTCTTCTACCAAGTGGACAAGGAATTCTTAACGCTCTACTTGGACCAAGGGCTAGCGCTGCTCAAGCTTGGCGAGGAAGCGCAAGTGCCAATCCAAGAGTTCTCGCTGGAAGGTCAACACAAGAGTCTACGAACCAATCGAAACAAATTGCTCAAGGCTGGGCTTTGCTTTGAAGTTCTTCCAAAAGCAGGGGTGCCAGAGCAGTTGGCAAGGCTTCGCGATATTTCGGACCAGTGGTTGGCGAAGAAAAATGCGTCCGAGAAAGGCTTTTCTCTAGGCTTTTTTTCGGAAGAGTACATAAGGCGGTTTCCGTGTGCCGTTGTCAAAAAAGATGACAGGATTATTGCTTTCGCCAATGTCATCATGGGAGCGGAAAAGTCGGAACTTTCTATCGATCTAATGCGACATGCATCCGATGGTCCGAATGGTCTCATGGATTTTCTGTTTACCGAACTCATCTTGTGGGGCAAACAGGAGGGCTACCAATCGTTCAACCTGGGGATGGCTCCACTTTCCGGAATTGAGAGTCGGCCGCTCGCGCCACTATGGAACAAAGCCATCGATCTCGTCTACCGACATGGCGATCGTTTTTACAGTTTTGAAGGGTTGCGTCAATACAAACAAAAATTCGATCCCATCTGGGAACCGAAATACCTTGCATCGCCCGGCGGGATGACATTACCTCGTATTCTTGCCGACCTTACTCGGCTGATCGGCCGCCGCAAGTAGTTGGTATGCTATTTGCATTGAGAGCATGCCAAATAGAGACGGGGGCGGTGGAAACAATGGGTTCACGCAAACTACTGAGCCGCGGGCGCTAGCCGCGATACGGCTTCATGGCAAACACGGATGTCGCGGCTATCGCCCGCGGCTCAATTCGAACAAAGTGACTGCAATTGGGCAGTACGCCTACGGCTGACTGTTAAACGAATTTCCACCAAACGACGTTTTGGACAGACCTGACAATATGCCGCGACATTCCAATTTAGTCTTACCGAAAACACTTTTTGCAAGTGTACGGCAGAGCAGACCTTCGATCCAAGTCTCACAGCAATTGGTTGACTCGGCGATTCTGGGCAGTGAGAAGGTCTTTGAAAAGTTCGAAACTTCGCGAGAAGGTTTGTCGTCCGGGGTGGCCACCGAGCGGCGTGCTCAGCTTGGCCCAAATGTGCTTGCCAAAGATCAGCGAGTTGCATGGAGCACACTCATTTGGCACTCCGTACTCAATCCGCTTGTGATTATGCTGGGGGTATTAGCCGCCATTTCCTTTGCGACGGGCGACGCTCGCGCAGGAACCGTCATGACGGTGATGATCGCCCTTGGGGTCGGGCTGAAGCTCGTTCAGGAGGCCAAGGCAGATAGCGCAGCTGCCAAACTCAAGGCGATGATTTCCGTAACGGCAACGGTTCTGCGCGATGGCAAACCAATAGAACTGCCGGTCTCGCAACTCGTGCGCGGCGACGTCGTAACCTTGGCAGCCGGAGACATGATCCCAGCCGATGTGCGAATCCTTGCAGCGAAAGACTTGTTTGTTACTCAAGGCTCTCTCACAGGTGAGAGCTACCCGGTCGAGAAGTTCGAAATCGAACGGAATGCTCAAACCAAAGTTGCGGTCGAGCTTACCAGTATTGCTTTTTTGGGGACTAGCGTTGAGAGCGGCTCCGCATTAGGTGTCGTCGTTGCGACAGGCAAAGAGACCTATCTTGGGAGTATGGCTCAAACACTTTCCGAACAACCACAGACGACAGCTTTCGATAAAGGGATCGCCGACTTCACTTGGCTGATGTTGCGATTTGTTTTGGTGATGGTGCCGCTGGTGTTCGTCATCAATGGCCTGACAAAGGAAAACTGGGGCGAAGCATTCTTCTTTGCTATCGCTGTGGCAGTCGGCTTGACCCCCGAAATGCTTCCCATGATCGTAACGGTTTGCTTGTCCAAAGGTGCTATCGCGATGAGTCGAAAGAAGGTGATCGTCAAACGACTCAATGCCATTCAAAATCTCGGGGCCATGGATGTTCTGTGTACCGACAAGACCGGAACATTGACCATGGATCGAGTCATTTTGGAACGATACTGTGACGTTGTACTGAAGGAGGATCAAGAGATACTTTCGCTTGCCTACACCAATAGCCACTTTCAAACCGGTTTAAAGAACGTTCTCGATCGTGCGATTCTAGCTCACACTGAGACACACTCGCATGCCAACATTCCGGACTATCAAAAAGTGGATGAGATTCCGTTCGATTTTGAGCGTCGAATCATGTCGGTTGTTGTTCGGACTCCGGAAGGCAAAGATCGCATCATTAGCAAAGGGGCGCCCGAAGCCATTTTCCCACGATGCACACGTTTTGAGCTCGACGGCGAATTCTTTCCGATGGAGAAACTGATTTTACAGGACTTAGTTGACGAGTTTGAGGAACTGTCCCGAGATGGCTTTCGGGTCTTGGCAATCGCGAGCAAAGATTTGGAGGCAAGGGTCGATGTGAGTCACCTCGCGACTCCTTACAGCAAACAAGACGAGTCCGAATTGGTTCTGAAAGGATACGTCGCGTTCTTGGATCCACCCAAGGAAACTGCCAACCAAGCTATTAAAGCGTTAGAAAGCCATGGAGTCTCGATCAAGGTAGTCACCGGTGACAACGAGTTGGTCGCCCGAAAAATATGCAAAGAAGTTGGACTATCGACGGAGTTTGTGTTGCTGGGAAGCGAAGTCGAAGCTTTGAACGACATTCAGCTCGCGGATGTCGCGATGAAGACGACTTTGTTTGCCAGGGTATCGCCAGCCCACAAGCAGCGTATCATCAAGGCGCTGCAATCCCGAGAGCATATCGTTGGCTTCATGGGAGACGGAATCAATGACGCGCCTGCACTACGAACAGCGGACGTGGGCATCAGTGTCGATACCGCGGTGGACATTGCCAAAGAGTCGGCTGACATGATTCTGTTAGAGAAGTCGCTGATGGTCTTGGAAGCAGGAGTGATCGAAGGCCGCAAGGTTTTCGTTAATATTCGCAAGTACGTGCGCATGGGGGCGAGCAGCAATTTTGGCAACATGTTTAGTATGCTCGGCGCGAGCATCTTTGTCCCATTTTTGCCGATGGCTCCGATACAGATCTTGGCGAACAATTTGCTTTACGATGTTAGCCAAACGGCGATCCCAACCGACAATGTCGATGCCGATCAGATTGAAAAGCCTCAGCCATGGGATATCAAGCAACTTACTCGATTCATCGTTTTTGTCGGTCCCTGTTCATCGATCTTCGACTACACGACCTTTTTTGCGATGTTGTATTTGTTTGGATGCTGGGACGTTTCCACACCCGCACTTGCGGGACACAGTCAAAGCCTGTTTCAAACAGGATGGTTCGTTGAGAGTCTCATCACTCAGACGCTGATCATTCACATCATCCGGACAAACAAGATTCCGTTTCTGCAAAGCTGGGCATCTTGGCCGCTGCTAGTGATGTCGGCCGTCATCATGATTGTCGGAATTACCTTGCCATCCACGCCGATTGGAACGTACCTTGGATTTACGACACTACCGGCATTGTATTGGCCCGTGCTGGGGCTTTCGGTGGCCGGTTATGTGGTGCTGACTCAGGCGGTAAAAATGTGGCTACTAAGCAGGAAATGGATTTAGCGGACGACCCACCTGTAAAAATGTTTTCATCGAGTTTCCCTAAGCAATTCATTACCTGGGAGGGTGAGGCTCCTGCCGAACCATTGCGTCCCAAGCTCGGCAGGAGCCTCGCCCTCCCGAAGATTCTGACTGAAATTGACTACTGAGGGAAAGTTAGCGGTTCCACCGTCTGGCGACGGTAGCTACTACTTGGCGTCGCAAAGATGTTTGGAGCGGTGGGGGCAGCCCAGTTTGCGTAGCTTTCGCAGTCGGTCTAGCTTTGTCGACCCAAGGGTATTATTTAATGCTCGGAACATTTTTCGTCGTTTCCGAGTCATCTGAACCATTCTTTCATGCATCGATCCTTAACCTACCCTTTTCGAACTGCCATCTTTCAGTTCCGAAAGAAAGTACCTCGACTTGTCTTTGCCATAGTTGGAAGTTTCGTTTTTTCGCAGGTTGGTTGGGCTCAGCAAAATCTATTCAATGTCCCTTCCGGTACGGTCACTCGCAAAGATGAAGTCTTCCTTCAACAGCAGATGAACATAGGGCGATTTGGCGAATCCAATACCACCATTGACTACGGCTTGGGAAATGACTGGGAAGTTGGAATTAACATTTTCAAGGTAAACCTCTATCCGGGGAACCTGAAACCACTTCCTGGCGAATCCAACGAAGACGCGATTCTAGTCAACATTCAGAAGGGATTTCGTCCCTTCGAAACGATGAAATTTGAGATTGGGAGCCAAAATGGCTTGAGCGCGAATAATGGAGCACAGAAAGTCGACTTCTTGAACTTCACCTGGGCGGTTTCTCGCTGGACGCCGGAGTCAAGTTCATTCAAAGGAACACTTGTTTCTGGCCTCTACTACGGCAACACGAATTTCCTGGGTGCTGGAAACGAAGTTGGCTGGATGACTGGGATCGAATATCCAATATTCTGCGAGGAGTTGAGTTTCGTTGCGGACTTCATTTCGGGAACAAACAGTTCCAGCGTTGCCGTTATTGGCGCACAATGGACCTTCTCCGAAAAGAAAGGTTGGCAGGTTTCTCTCGGGGCCCAGCTTCCTAGCCCGGGAAGCGGCAATGACTACGGGGCAGTGTTCGAATTGACCAAAATCCCGCCTTCCTTTGGGAAAGCCTTGGCTCCCAAGTTGTAGTTGTTATTCATTGCACGCTGGGGGTGCGAGTCAAGCGTGATTGCCCTCTGGCCTGTTTGTTGGTGCACAGACAATGCCGATCACTCAACACAGAACACTCACTCAACTCGCACGATTCGATATTGGAACTCACGGATTCGACTCAGCCAGTGGGATCAGTTAGACTGGAGCGGCTACGTTTAAAGGACCAAACAAATTGACGTTGCCAGTCTGTAATGCAAAACTGACCTTCCCCAGAATGGACACTCAAGTGCGATCTCAACCAGCCCCTTTGATCGCTATCTTTCTGGTTGCGGTCTGTGTCTTTACGACTTTGAATTTGCTCGTTCAAACCCGAACCATTTCTCTTCCATTAAACTTTAAGTACCTCTTTTCTCAGGCTCCATTTTTGATAGCACTTTTGGTATGGATGGCATCGCGGCGAGGTAAAGTTAGTTGGATGACTTGGGTCGTTCCAACGGCACTAGTTGTCTTGACACTAATCATCGAGGCAATCGGTTTTGCGTTTGTCCGAATGCCAGAGCACCCTTTTCTTTACCTATCACAAATGAAGTTCACGAGTTATGCTTGGGACGTTTTGAAGCCTCACATCTATGCGATGGTATTGTTCTTTTTTCTGCTGAGGCTTCTGTCATTGCATTTGCACCCGTTAGAAACTGGGGGATGCCCTCCACGGAAGATCAGCCTTCGCTTGATGTTCGGACTGATGATAGTCGTTGCGATTTGCCTAACTCTCGATGCTCGAAACCGAATTCTTGAAGGACCTCAAATCCCGACTTCCCTACGTGGGCAATTTCTTTTCTGGGGCGTGTATCTAATCAGATTGAGGCCTGCACTTGTGTGGGTATCGATTGCATGGCTTTTTGTCGCTTCAAACACGCAAAGATGGATAGGCTGGTGCGGATTAACGCTTGCGTTTGCCTGGTTATGTATAAAACTTTTTGTCCTTTTATCACCGTTGGAAACGCAATATTGGTACGCACGATGGCCCGACATGATCGCTATCTTAAAGACGGATTTGCTTGCCTTTCTTTGTTTGTACGGAATGCATTTGGCCGGATTTCGCTGGGATGTTCGGCGAGAGCAGAAATCTATCGAACAATCCACTGTGGGTGATGCCTAAATGAGATGGTCCATTCGCTCGAAGCTGGTAGCAGCAAGCCTGGTAGCATTTATCTAACCCGATATTCAAACTGGTGCGAGTTGGGTTGGAAATCGGCAAGCCCGGAGGGCGAAACATCTCTGCCGGCGGCTCACGCC
>JANPHB010000257.1:0-18700 GCA_031424235.1 Pirellula sp. | reverse complement strand
TTGGGTAACAAACGCATTGGCCATACCGCACATCCGATGCAAAAAAGACTCCTGAAACGGCTACCCGAACGTGGGGTACCCGCCCAGCCTCCTACTGCAATCATTGGACCATTCGGAAATTAACGTGCGATTGCCGTGAGGCTCCTGCCGAGCCATTTACGCATCAAGGTGCTTGTTGATTTAATACTTTTCCAAATGCACGTCGTTTAACAGTCAGCCGTAGGCGTACTGTCAAAAAAGCAAGGTACGCCTTCGGCTGACTGTTAAACGACTAAATCAACAAGCCCAAGCTCGGCAGGAGCCTCGCGCTCCCGATGGAATTGCAAGCAATTGCAAAAAGAAAGATAGACGGCGTCAAAGTTTGAACGTATCCACCCTCAAAGATTTTCCGGTTTCAGAGCGAGTCAATACGATGCAATCCAACGATCCCTTTGCCCCACTGACTACGGCGACAAGTCAAGGAATGCCTTACCACGGTGGCGTTCAAGCATATCCAGATGGCTTTTACCAGCCAATCGAGAGTTTTGATTTAAATCGGATGTTAGCAGCTCCGTTTAAGAGTCCGAACTGGCTGACCAATTTGCTTTGGATGTTTGTATGCGATCTGCTGGCTTCGGTCTTCATTGGAAATATTATCAAGTTTGGCTATTTGGCGGAGGTTGCCGAGGCACGCAGTGGAGGTAGGAGCGAACACTGGCCGGATTTCACGTGGGATCGATTTAGTGAATATCTAATGAGGGGGCTGTGGCCTTTCATCTGGAATCTCATTTGGGTCTTGCCATTGATTGTCTTAGTTGGGATTCCATTGGGCACGACGATTGGACTTTCAAGCGTTCTAATGAACAACGGTAACGAAGTGCCGGGGGTAATTTTTTTGGTGACTGGAATTGTGGTGACGATTGGGGTTTATTGTTGTGTGTTGGTCGCGATGTCAGCGTCGATGATGCATGCTGGCTTAGGCAATGATTTTATGAAGGGTGCAGACATGGGTTGGATCAGATCGTACGTCTCGAAGATGTGGCGGACGACGATTTGGGCAGGCTTTGTGTTCTTTTTGGTGGCGATGGCAGTAATCATTGCGGGGCTGTTGTTCTTTTGCATTGGTTTTTTGGTTGCTTCGCCGATCTTGAGCATGATGGCGGCGGACGTGGTTAGTCAGCTGCATGACATATTCGTTACGCGAGGAGGAGTGTCCGCTTATGCGGCCGGACAAGATGTGGACCCAACCATCATTGAGGCGCAGGTAATCCTCTAGAATCTTGCCGAAAGGCCTAGTCAGGCAAAAAACTAGGGTGATAATGAGGGAGACAGAGTAAACGAGTTCAAGGAAAGAAACACATGAAATGTGCCCAAAGTAGTAGGCACATTCTATGTGTCGTCCGCAAGGGCTTCTTTGATTCGTTTGCGAAGTTGAGGGAAGCTTGAATTGAGGAGCGGATGCCTGAAAGGGGGATTCGCTGTTGAATTTGGGTGGACTGAAGAGGGGGCGATCTGGAATCGACCGGATAAATTGAAGATCTTGGTGGCATGTCGTGGTTGATCGGTTGGCCACGTTAAAAGCCGATTACAAAAAGTAACTGCTGAGGAAAACCTCGCACTAGCAGCCTAATATTGGCAGCTCAGGTACCGGATGCCCGTCGGAGGCGTTTGAATACCTGTCGCAATTCCGAATCGCATTGAGCCGTGCCTCGCACGTTCAGTGTTAAAAAAGCTCGAGGCTGGCGCAACGCACCGCGGTCGACGACGAACGCGTTGGGCGAGACAAACAACAGTTGGCTAAACATGTAGAGGCCGGATCGGAAGTATCGCGGGACGGGGGTTCAATTCCCCCCGCCTCCACCTTGAAACCGCTGGGAAATCTTGGAAAACAAAGCTTTTCCCTGTGATTCCAGCGGTTTTTTTGTGTCCATGCGTGGCGTTTGCGCGGCCTGTACAGCGTCGTTTTTCGCGTCGTTTTTGGCCTGCGCGCGTCGGATTTAGCGCGCTGCTCTCTGGGGCCACTTGGACGGGTTGGATCGCTTTTTGGAAATCCGCATCGGTCACAAGGAGGTAACTTTTCTTGGCTACTGCCTCCGTGTTGCCAAGCCACGAACAAACCACATGGAGGGGGTAGCTTCGTTCTAGTTCCGTTTGGCGGCTGGCTCGCATGCTGTGGAACAATCTCGCCCAAGGGGCTACACCGGCCCGCCGCATGATCTTCTTAAGTTGTGTGCGTAGATTTGCATTCGCCCACCCGCCGGGCCTCATTGCGGCCGCCCGGTACTCTGGCTTGTCGATTACAAACGATTCGGGGGAAGGATACTTGCCGTCGATGGTCGATTCCTGGAAGAGCGTTTCCAGGATCGCCCGAAGCTCGGGGAACAATGGGCAGGATCGAACCCCGCGCCCTTCGTGGTGTTCCACCTTGGGCTCTGGGATGCTCATCCGGCCTAACTCCCAATCAATGTCGCCCCAAGTGATCGAAAGCGTTTCGGAGGGGCAACGGAGCCCTCCAAACCGTGATAGCCCTAGGATCGCTTTCCAAGTCGAGTTGCACTTGGCTAGGACTAGGGCGAGTTGCTCCCGCGTAACCTCGACGTTGCTTTTAAGAGAGGTTCCCTGTGTCTTTATTCGGGCGAATGGGTTCCTCTCGATCAATTCCCAATCGAGCGCATCTTGGAAGAACTGGCGAGCAAAGGAGATACGTTTGTGAATTGTTGTCGAGGCAAGCGTGGAAGCTTTCAGTTTTTCCAAGTAGTTCTTGGCATGGCCCGCCGTAACCGCCTTCAACTCGATCCCCTTTGGCATGCACTTAACCAACGAATCGATAACCTGTTGCCAGACGATTCGCGTTGCTGGCTTCTTGCTAGCGCCGTTGCGATCCATGAAGCCTTTTAGGAATTCGGCCAGTGAAGTAGTCGGCGCAGGAAGTGGCGCAACCGATGACTCAACAAGGCCAACCGCTTCGAACTTGGGTCGAATCAACTTCCCTTCGTTCGCAAGCCAAGTTGCGTCCTCTTGCCCCATTGGATTGCCGAGTATCTTCGCGGCCATAACGGATTCAACGCGGGTTTTGATCTTCTCCGCGTCTCGGGCGCTGCATTTGCCAAGGTGAATTGACTTGCGGCGCTTTTCCGCATCGTAGAATAGGATTCGACGTATGCCCGTTTTCGATTTCGTGATCGATGCCATTACAAAACCCTCGCTGTGTTTGTGTTGTTCATTCGGGAATAATCGACCACTTTGCCAACCAAGCCCGAAAGTGGGCTTCCATGTGGCCAAAGCAAGATACCTGCAGACCTCTCAGACTTTGCAAAGTCCAAACTAAATCGCGATGCTTCAATTGGATTCATGCGACTAGCGACCAAAAGAAAGTCACCCGTTACGTGATCTACAATGTAGACGTCAGTTCGGCATGGCTCGATTTTGCTGGGAATGCCATCGGCGTACAAATCGTCGGCCTTGCGGGCTGCTCGACCTGAACACCGATACGCTTTAACCTTTGATACTCCACGGGCGACGTAGGAAACCTGCCACCAATCGCGAGGAATATCCCGCAAAGACAAATTGCTTTCGCGTCGGGGCTTGGATTCTTTACCGGGACAAATTAACATTTCCATTGTTCTGACTCTCATTGCGAGTTGGGACCACGGCCCCGGATGTTGATCGCATCGCGGGGCCACTTTTCTAAAACACTATTGCTTCTCTAATTCGACGAGCACTAAGCCAAGAGCCTTGCAGAGCTTTTCCGCTGTCTCAATCTTGATTGCTCTCTTTCCGGTTACGAATCGACTGAGAACACCTGCATCGATTCCGGTTTCCTTTGCAATCTCGTACTGCGACAATCCACAACTAAGAATCTTGTTCCGAATCGTCTCGGATAGTGTCGGGTCGATCTTCTTGGATATTTTCTTGCTCATTGAGATACTCTGAACTTCCTTGGTGCTTGTCCTATGACAACTAACTATACCGGATAATTGTCTTGTGACAATCCCAATTCAAGAATCTTTGGAGGAATTTCCGTACTCAACCGGGCGGTTGTTTGCAGTTGCTGCATTGACTTGGTCGATTATTTTTTCGACGAATACGCCTTAGATTCAAGAAGAGAACCGCCAAACACGCTTTCAGGCTCGGAAAAAACCATGGGGCAATCCGTACAACTACGCAAAAACTGGCGACACGTACCGCGTCTGGTCGTCTGGATCGAACGGAAAAACACCAACCGCTGACGACGCTCCGAAAAATCAGTCTAGGTATACGTCACTTAGGATCATGGAGGGCAGACGGTCAAAATCAATTAGTTTGCGTCGATTTGGCGATGTTTGGTATTATTTGCTGTGGAATAATTAAACTTTGGACACCCCTAGCGACGAGGTCTGGAGTAGGATTACAAAGCACTTTCAACTATTCCAGCTTTTCGGTACTCGTAAACACACAGTGAGCACAACCATGGGGACCTACGGAAAAGTTCTGTTTGCAGACCCTACAATTCTCAGTGGCGCCGGTTCAATCCTGGATTTGGGCAACTCAATGTTCGAGTTCAATGCGTCGCCAACCCCAGAATTGGCAGACGAACTAGCAAATCGCTGTGACTGGATGCAGGTAAACACTGATCTAAACTTGGCTGTCGATAAATTCGAGATGGAGAATCCACATGTCAAAAAGCTCTCGAAGGAAAAGACGCGTCAATAATCATCGCCCAACGATAGTAGCCAACGTATCCGGTCAGACTCAGACTCCAGCTTACAGCGTAAGCCCAGTAATACAGAGTTCTACGGTTATTCGAACAGTTGCAAGTAGCTTCACTGGGCCAACGCCACCTCCTCAGATTTTGGAAGAATACGAGAGGATTTGTCCAGGGTCGGCGAAGTTGATCTTCGAGAATTTCGAAAAGCAGGCAGATCATCGGAGAAGAATGGAAATAAGTCAGCTTGACTACGCCATGAAGCGGAGCAATTGGGGACTTGCGTGTGGAACAGCAATTGTCTTTTCTGTTCTTGCACTTGGAGGGTATGCCGTTCATTGTGGCCAAAATCTAGCCGCATCAGCTGCATTCATTGCGCCCGTCGTGTCGCTCGCGTGGGTGTTTGTTGCGGGCAGAAAGCAGCAATCGGAGGAAAGAACCGTACGCGCGAAGTTGATGAATAGGAAAAGCTAGGCCCACGTGATTACGCCCGCAGCCTAGCAGATTCTCAGATCCGATACTATGTCTTTGGCCCATTGGTTTGGTGATGATGAAAACAATCAAGAATCGATCAACACCAAACCGAAAAACGGAAGCAACTAAGGCCCGCTTAACGCCGCCGGTTGATTTTCAGCAACACACTGATCGGACGCTACCCGCACCTCTTGGCGCTGCGCTCATTCGGTAGTAGTCCGATTGCTCTTGGCTGTCGTCTTGCTGTTGCTCGACTGGCCCGCCTTGTCGTTTCTCGCTCTGTTGCTCCATTGCTTGGAGCGCAAGCGGCTTGTGGCAAATCTCGTACTCCTCGGCCTTGCCGAAGTTCATCAGGATAAGCGGGTCCAACGTTTTGCGAAGGTCAACGCAAATTTGAGTTACCCACGTATCGAGCCCGGCACAGAATGCACCGAAGGAAATTGTTTTCCCGCTCCAAGCCCCAGAGCCATCGTTTTGGATTGCGCCGTCAGGTATCTCACAGCCACGCCGCATTGCGTCGTCAAGGTCCTTTGCGTATTGGAGTAAGAGCGTCGGCGCTTCGCCAACGGTAGCATCGTCAATAATCCATTTTTGATTGCCGCTGTGATCCCGATCGGAAGGGTATGTAATTGTCCCGCCGGTTTCGCGTTGCTCGGCAATCTGCATTGCAATGTCACGGGCGGGGACTGCATCGGCAACCCCGTCTACGTTTATCATTTCGCTGGGATAGCCAATTTTCATTCCGCCGTAAGCGTCTTTATGCATGTAAAGGCGCAGGCTGTCGATAGCTCCACCGTTCAGCCACTTATCGGCCCACGGCGAATAGGCTCCAAGCAAAATGCTGTTGCTGTACTTCTCGCCGTCCTCAGGTCGGAAGTTCACGAAATAGCAATACGGGTACGGCAATTGGACCTTGCCCGAATCGATAACGTTGGAAACTTCGATCCCCCATCGTGCTCGTGAGTTCTCCGACTCAAGCAGGCGGCAATCCTTTGCATGCCTCGGCAAAAGTTCGTCGATTTCGATTAGGTTCGCTTTGGTGAGTCTCAAAGTAACTTCACCGGCGGCCCAACCCCAAACCTGAGAGCGAAGGATTCCCGGCAAATAGCTTCCCCAAATTGTTTTAAGCTGCCTTTGCACCCACGCGGCAACAACATCGTTTCTAGCTTGAATTCCCGGCGTCCATTTCGGCTTACCATCTGGACCAACGCCATCGATATAGGCGAACTCAACAGACTGAACCGGGGCGGCTCGCATTGCTAGGTTTAGCCTCAAGCTTGGGTCCTGCAACATTGCGCGAATCGTCTCGAACGTGAACGGCGGCAAGTCTCTTGGGGCTGTGAAGAAGTTTTGAGACCGATAGCGCTGAGTCAATGCAGTAGATACCGGCTTTTCCTTTGTTGGCGGCGTCGGTGTCTTAACCGTCTCGGTTTTTTTGGAAGCTCGGGCGAAACGTTTTGTAATCGCGGCCCCCATACGAGTCATAACGTTACCTTTTTTCGAATCTGGCTTGGCTGCAAGCTGCGTTGCTGTTGGTGTCATGTTCTCTTGTTTCGGTGTTCGTGGTATGTGCCGTAAAGGAAGGGCAAGCGGTGTGCTTACCCTTCTTGGATACTTTGCCGGGGCCTCGGTTTAGCTTATGCCAAACTGACTCAATAGACCTGGAATCGATATGCTGTTTGCGTTCATCGAATCCACCGCGGCTTGAGCAATTGCAACCAGTTCAGGCCCGGCCTTATCAAATAGATTTCGCTCGGCAACGTCTTTCGCGACGCCGGTTTGAGTGTAAATTTCTTCCCGATAGTCTTGGTGTGCGGTGACGCATAACTGGCGAACCGCTTCCCGTTTTTGCTCGATCGCATTTTTCAAAACGGCTAGTTCCTTGTTCGCCGCATCAATCGCGGAGACTACGATATCCTGCTCCTTCGTCAGGGTTCGCAATCGTTGCATTGAATCGTCGGAAGCAAGATCGCATTTTTCCTTAGCAATCTTTTCTTCAACCGCTTTTAGGGACTCAAGTACCTTTGCATGCTCCGAGGTCTTAGCAGCGTGAATTGCTTCCACCGATCGCAGTTTCGAAAGTTCGTCGCTAGATTCAATTCGCTTCGCAAGTGCCGCGTTGTGATCCGTGAAGCTAGGCGGCTGTCCAGCGAAAGCGATTTCTGCAAGCAATTGAAACCCTTCGGTGTCCATTCGGGTCAGGTGGCAAGTTGGTAGGTTCCAATTTGGATTCTTCTCGGGTGACTTGGTGGCGACTGATTTTGTTTTGGAGAACATTGTTTTTTTCCTGTGTCGTGTTTGATGAAAATTGACGTTGAATCACTGGTTTTGTTTTTGTACGCAACGGGATGGAGGTAGTCGCAATTGAACTACCTCGCTAAACGCTTGGGATTTCGCAAGCGACCAAAAAGCTAGCGCTAAATCCGACGCGATACGGCAACGTACTCTGGTTATTGCTCTTCCGGCGGCCCTCCTGCATCGAATTGGTTTGGATCGCCCTGGAACTCCACTTTAAGTTTTGGGTCGGTCCTGAATCCTGGTTGGAATCGATTGATTAAGTAGTACTGACGCCAAGACGCAGACCACTTTGGCACCCCGAAATACATGCCGGAAAACGTCTCTGTAAAAAACGCGTCGTTCTTCATTCCTTTGGGACCACCATTGATTGGGTTTAGAAGCACGCCCGCAAAACGCATCTTTCCAGGGCGTTCTACGTGGCGGCCAATCCGCTCGGCGTACCCCTCCCATACCAAATATTCGTTTGTTCCATGCTTTTGGAAAAAGGTTTTGAGTGGCTGGCCTTGGGTTGACAGGCTAGCACCGCCAAGACTAGGGGCGGCTGGATTGAACTGCCCTTGGCTTAGCTGATCCGGTCCAAGCTGAATCGAAACGATTTGCGATCCAGATTCAATCAGCGATAGATAGCCTCTGAATTTCAACCAACTGCTAATTGGCGGCGGCGGCGTGTTCGAGAGGATTGGAGCGTACACAGCTTGCTGTACTCCACGCGCAAAATCTTGAGGCGGTCCCGGCTTTGGCGCGTTGTCGCACAAGTCAACTATCTTGTCGTACTGAAATTCGTGCCGAAGATTCGATATACCGCCATCGGTTCCATTGCCTCGGAGCGGTTGCAAGTGCTTTACAGATTCGTCCCAAGTCTCCCACGTTGGCGGCTGCTGCCCAGCAAATGCAATTGGCTGGAATAGCCCAGTGTCCTCTAACATTCTTCCTACGTCGATCTTGGCGGTAAACGTATAGGCAATTTGGAAGCTAACTTTGTTTTCGTAAAGTTCTTCAACAATGTCGAGCGACTGAATGAACATCGTTGCATTTTGCCCCGGCGAAACCGCTGGCGCGTACTGTTGACGAGTCTTTACGATGTCCGCAAAAATCAACCACGCCCTAGACTTCAATTGATCGGGAGCCATTTCGATCGAAACTGAAATCGAATTGTTCATCTTTGATAGACTTGACCGACTCCAGCCTACTCGGTGGGTTCCCTGAATCTTTACAACGCCCGGCGGCCATGCGTTGGGGCTAGATATCTCTTTATCAACAATAGCGAAGTCGGCCCGGCGTTTGTCTGGCGACAAGTCCCAAGATACTTCCCGCTCAAAGTTCGCTGGCTTTCGCACTGCAATTTTGTTACGGTAATTGTCTGCCGAATCAACCAAGCCTCTTGGGTTGTTTTGGTTGCGGGTCATTGCGATTTCGAGATATCCCGAAATTCGCCGGGTTGTGAATCCCCTCGAATCGAACGAGAAGCCAATCGAATAGTTGAGCGCCGACAATCCACTGAACGCGGGCGAGCCTGTTCGACCGTCACATATCGGTAAACAAAACTCGCATTCCCAAATCACTTCACAGCTTCGAGTGTGCCCGATTGGCTCCCATGAAATCATTTTCGGGGTCGGTCCCCAAGCTACGTCTCTGACCGCCGAGTAGCCGTTTATCTCCACCCGTGGCCCGAAGCCATCGTGTTCAATCTTGAGTGCCTGTCCTGCCTTGCTTAGTCGCTGGCGCAGCAAGTGCATTTCATTGCCGCAATCGTAATCGGATGCGGAAAAATCAGCGCCTGGAGTTGGGTTTTCAACACAGATGATTGTTTGAACTCGCAGGCTGAACCGCGTTGCAATCACGGTTACCCCAGCTTCGTCATAAACGAACGACTCGTTAACCGAGAAGTTCGACCGATCGGGGAAAACCCAATCGTTGTAAGTTATACGGCTCATTCCCATTTTTCATTGCTTTCAGTGGAGATTTACTAACGGAACCTTACACTCAGTAGTGAGGTTAAAAACGGATCGTCGGCCCCATTCGGGTCGTTGCCGTCGATTCTCGAAGCGGCTTCTTTCTGCTGATCCTCAATCTTCTTTAAGTTGTCTGTTGCCGCCTTTAGTAGTTCTGCAACAATAATGTCATCGAACGGGCTTGCTGTTAAAGCGGCAACCGTACCGGCGGACTTTGCCGCGCCGACTTGGGCGTCAGCAATAGCTTTGCGGGCCTCGGCGGCCATGATTGAAAGGAAATCTACGCCCATTTTTACAACAGGCGCAAGCTTCGAAAGTTCTACGAGAACTTCAGTCCAAAGCTTCTCCATTTGATCGTTAAGCTTTGCCTTTGAGGTCTCAAGGCTTCCAAGTGGTCCGCCGAGTTTATTCGCCCGATCCAGCATGTTCAATTCGGTATTTACCTGTTGATTGCCTCGGGCGATAGCGATATCAGGACTATAGTTTTCTAGTCTGTCCGCTTCGCTCGTGAACGTGTCGTTAAGCGCCTTTGCGGAGAGTGCTAGAGCGGCGAATGATGCGACAACGGCACCGACTGCGAGACCAACGGGATTGGCAAGCAAAGGAGCGGCGGCGGCTACCGGGGCACCTCCAGAGGCGGCGGCGGTCGCACTACTAACGGCAGATACCCCGGCGGCTCTTGCTGCAAAGCCAACAACTGATTGGCCTACCTTTGAGGCGGCTTGTCCGATAACGCCATTCTTGATTTTGCCAGCAAGCTTTGAACCTGCGGCCATTACTGAACGGCCTACCTTGGTTCTGCTTAGTGAGGACTTCACAAACTTCGAAGCCTTTTGGAATCGGCCTTGAACCTTGTTGACGGTGGCGCGAACGGAATTGATTGCCCTGTTGAATCGTTTTCCGACAATTGGGATTTTGGCAATGTGCTGTTGCACTTTGGAAACTATGTCGCCAATGCCAATGGGCTTCGGTGCACCGGCTTGCTTATCGTCCTGCTTTGGCTCAACATGCCCCACGGCGGGAACTGTTGCGGGCTTGCCGTCTGCGGTTGGCTTGCTTGCGTCTTCCTGCTTTGGGTTAACATGCCCAACGGCTGGAATGATCGGGGTTTTGTCACCGGTCGTTTGCGTCGGTAGCTCTGCCCCGGCGGTTGCCTCTCGGTTCGCCGTCTTCGATTCCGTTGGCTTCAATGCCGCGATAAGCCTATCCATCGGTTCCGAAAAAAACTTGGGCGTGAATCGCTGCACCAACTGTTCGAGGGATACGCGGAGACCGCGATAGTCCTCGGTTGTCGGCCCTTCGGCTTTGGCTTCGCCCGGGTCGCCTTGCTGGTGTGTTGGCTTGTCAGCCTTCGCGCCGTTCGCAATTTCTGCGAGTTGTTCATGAACGCCCGCCACGGTTGCCGTAGTGTCATGCTGGGAATCGTTCTTCGCTTCCTTGTCGGTGATGTTAGCAAACCCGGCGGCGATGGCCTCGACGGTATCGCTACGCTGCGAGTTTGGCGATTCGACGCCGCCCACAGAAGGAACGCCGTTATTGGGTTCGTGATCGTCAGGACCGCGTTTGAACGCGGCCTGCTCGGCTTCGGTGCCGTCTACAAGCCTGATTGTCATTTCAGCGCCGGACATAATTAAACTTTCGGAGTGTTAGGGAAATTGGATCGAATAATGCAAACCGTCTCGCAGATTTCCAAAAGGATGGCTGCACAAACTTCTAGTGATTTTTTGAAGACGGCAACGTCTTCCGTGGTTACGGCCTCTGCTAGTTTGGCTTCAAGCGTCCGTCTCGAATCTATCATTTTCGCTTGAGAGTCAAAAAGGGTTCTAAGCAATGACCGCCTATAATCGGTCGATTCGCATTTAGGCAACGTGATCCTCCGTGCGGTCACTAGCTCAGCTATGCAAATCGCGGCGTCTTCCTCAACCTTCGCAAGCCTCTCGTTATTCATCGTTTGTTATCCGGTTTCTACTTCTAGTGTTGTCGTTGAATCGCGTCGGATTTAGCGCCGCATTAAAGACGGGACGTTAAATCACTGGTGTTTCCATTGGGAGTTCAAGTCCCGTGCGGTCTATTTTGGATCGCGCCCTTCGGTTCCTGCTCTGGAGTTGGCAAAGCGGGAACGTTAAGTGTGTCGGGCTTGTCGCGTCCATCGTCTGGAAAGTACATGTGGATGATGCCGGGCTTCTCATCCGTTTCCACGGATAGAGTTTTTGCGTAACCCCGTGCACGCCCACGAGTAGCCAAGAAGAACTTGATTGCCCACGGCGATTGCTTTTCGATCGCTGCCTTCAATCCCTCTTCCGCTACGTCTAAAGTGCTTTCTACTACCGACCCCATAGCCCTCTTAAGCGATGGGCTGGCGTTCACTCGCTTAGCAACCCCTTGGCGTGTCATCCCATACAGTCGGGCAACTGCCGAGAGGTTTCCGCCCGTCTTTCGAATCGCTAACAAAAGTTGTCGTCTTGTGATCTTCATAGCCCCCGTAACCTTTCAAGGGTAAATGTTCTGGTTTCCGCCCATCGTCGGGCTATGCTGTAGCGTTACTGGGATCGGGATTGCCACGCCCGTTATCAGGAAAATAAAGATGCATAACGCCCGGCTTGTCGTCGGACTCGATTTTGATTTCTTTACCAAAGCCCCGCCCTTTGCCCAACGTTTCCAAAACGAACTTGACTGCGCGGAAGTCGCCTTCGTCGAGTGCAGGCCGAAGCTTGGATTGTGCAAGATCAATCAGGCTTTCTTTCGCTTCGTCTGCGATTGCCTGGAGAACCTTGTCCGTTTGAATTCGTTTCCGAACTGCTCGGGGGCTGATCCCCAACGCTCTGGCAGTTTGCGAGGGTATGCCGTCGCAACTTCGAAGCGTTTCGATAAGGGCTTTTCGGGAAACTCTCATAGGGGTGGGAACTTTCGGTACGTTAGCGGGGGTGATTCAACCGTTCTTGCATACTGCTCGGCATGCTTTAACCGACTCGGCGAACTCGTCTGCGCAGCGGCTGCGGTAGTGCTTCATTATTTTCCCTTCACGTCGAAAACGCTTGGAGACCTTAACGTTCTTGAGCAACTCGCCTTGCATCCCGTGCAACAACTCAATGCGGCGTCGAGTCCATGGTCCTTGGCCAACTCAATAAAACTGTGCCGGTCCCGTTTCGCCATGTCGCGGCAAATGATTGCGATTCCTATCGCAACTGAAATACGGGCGAACTCTTTGGCGTCGCTTTTCTTTATGTCTTCGTCGTTACTCATATTGCGTTTGGGCCTTTGGCTGGGAATCGCTTTCGTGGTTTGGTTGGCTTCGCTGTGCCTGCTGGCTTCGCGTCTGCCGCGTTTTCGTCGCCGGGCTTGATTGCGGCGGCTTGACCGTCAACCGTGTCGGCTCGCTCCGTTTGAGTGGCCTTGTTGCCAAACGTGATGGTGTCGGCGGGAGGCAGAACGGAAAGGCATCGAATGCCGTAGTTCCGAACAAGCGATTTCAAAAACCGTCTTATCGATGCCAGTTGCGCGTTCTCCATTCCGGCTGGAATTTCGATCAACAGCGCGATGCGTCGTTTTGGTTTGTTCACGAGAGCCCCGCTTTCATCGCCTGGACTTGGGCGGCTAGTTGCTGGCCCTTGGTCAGTTGTTGCCCCGGAGCCTGCCTCGCATCAATGTCAGGTTCTCGGATTCCTTGCCAGCCCTGCGTGATTGTGTGATTGATCGCCGCCACGGATCGAGCAACGCCCCATTGCTCAAATTGCTCTAGTTGCTTTTCGGCTTGCTTCTCCTTTAGCGAATGCTTGATCTCACAACGATGGTCACACCAATCGATCCAAGCCCGCTTGAACGAATCGACTTGCAGGGCGAGTGGAATTTCAAGGGCCTTTGGGTCAAACTTTGTTTTAGGCTTTTCACATTCAAAAGAATTGCGATTGGTGTTTGGCTCGTTGCTCGTTGGTCTTAGTTCGTTGGTCGGTGTTAGTTGGTCGGTGGTCGTAGGTCGAGGCGCGCCGAAATCCCGAACCATTCCGGAATCATTCGCGATCGATTCGCGAATTGGCGTAGCGTCAACGTTTTCATTGGCGATAGCGGCAATCGGTGGTAGCGCCATCCTTGGTTGTGGCTTATCAACCCGTTGGTGCTTTGACCAATTGACGATTTCTATAATTGGCATTCCGCTGGATGCTTTACCGCGTCTAATACGAACCATTCCGGAAAGCTTCGCGAGTGATTCGCGAACGGAATCGGATGTGCTGGGAAAGATGAAGGCGTCAATGACTTTCTCATTGTCGTGAACCCGCCCGTAGTCATCCGCTAAGCTAATCAGTCCGAGAAAAACTAACCTGTCGATTGGCCCCAATGCGGAAAGCTTTTCGTCACACCAATACTCTGGCTTGATAGTCCGTATGCGTGGCATCAGTGCCTACCTTTCGCGTCGGATTTAGCGCTAGATTTTTGGTTTGGTACTAATTCACCGGCGTTCTCTGCTGTAGTTCGATACATGCCGGGACTTGAATCGTCAACGCGCATCGATTCCAATGCGTTCGCGAGGTCACGAACCAAGTAAAGCGTTCGCGAGCCGATCTTTACTTTTGGTACGCCGCCGAAATATGTGTCGAAACTTCTTGGGCAGACACCTACAAGTGATGCGGCTCGAAGCCGGTCGACCGCAAGCGGGTTTGGTTCAGTCGCTTGGATCATCGCGACACCCCGCTAACTGAACAAATGCAGGGATGTGTATTTTTACATGAAACAGGTTTGACTTTTTCTTTGCTAAATGACATAGTTAACCTTGTTCGAGATTGAGATTGCTAGACGCCTTGGAATTCGACCCCCTAAGGCGTTTCGCATTTACGGACCAAGCAATTGCGATTCACTCCGCAACAGAATCTCTTTTGCCGTCGCGTGCATTTGTCGTTGCGTCCATGAATCTCAACACCGCCTCGGCAGAAGTAAGGCGACGTCCGCCAAGAATGCGGCTCTCAAGGCGAATGCCAGAGTTTCCGCGCGTTGCCCACCTAAGGACAGTGGAGAGTGCGGGCTTGGTCCCCGTCGCTTCATACACCGCTAAGCAAAGCGGTAGAAGTTTTTCGGACTGGATTTTGGGCAGCTGAACTACTGGGAAAAGCGTTTTCAACATTGCGGGCTCCTTGGTCTGCGTTGCGTGTGAATGCTGTTGCGTTCACTTGGGAGCAGAGTAGGGTACGCTGTTGATAGCGATAGCCGTTAAACGATTCGGTGTGGGTTAAAGCGGGTAAAAGCGGGTTACGCGAGGGTTGCGACAGATTTATTTTTTGACTTTTAGTCTGTCATACTCTGATTTATGCATCAGTACGCAACGTGTTTTGATTATTTCCTCCAAACCATACTCTCCAGCTTTTACCATTTTGCGAAGCGTCGTTGGCGCTACTCCTAGCAAAGCCGCTGCGGCCTTCTTGGTTAGCCGTATTTTCTCGGGCTTAGCCGATTCAATCTTTTGAAGCAACTGGGCGCGGTACAAGTTTTCGGGCGACTCGACCGATAGTATCAGCCTTTCAGCGTCGGCATGGTAAGCGTTCGCGATGCATACTATTGCATGCTTCGCGACTTGAATAAAATATTCGATTGCCATCCAATCCCAAGGATTTGCTTCGGGGAATTTCTTGCAATTCAAACAGTCTAGAATACTGTTTTCGGAAGCGAGGAAAAGCTCTTTCGCCATGCTTGAATCGCCATGTTCGAAGATTTTAGACTGCGTCGCGATCCAGTCAGAATTACGTTGCATCTTATTGGCATCTGTCGTATGCGACATTGGCAGTGCGTTTAGTGATTCGACATCACTATCAGCGATTACGCCAACGCTGGTTGTAATTATCTTTGTATCGATGTTCGCTTGATCGAGGTACTGGACCGAACGCCCGTCCGAACCAAACGGAAGACGATGACCGGGGCGCGTTACGATTCTCTTTTCAATGTCCATAGATACCTCAGATTGTGAAAGGATCGCTGCAACCCAATGCCGCTGGCTGAGGACTAGCGGCATTGGGATTGCGCGGGGTAGCTACTCCCCTGGCGAATTGCGATTGTTGTTTTAATCTAAGACGTCTGCTTTTGGCAACAGGAACTGTCTACATTCGTTTCGGCGTTGCCGATCCGGCAAAGACTAACGCCCGGAGCTGATGAGTGGCAAACGGATCGACTGGACTATAGAATGCGCGAACCAATCGCATTGAATGAAGTCCATACAGGATCAGTTCCGCAAACTTCCGAGACGAAGAAAATGACCGTTGAAACTCTACCATTCAATCTCCAACAAATAGCCACTCACTTGACGCGGCGACAACAGTTGCTAGACGAAATTGCAGAGCAGACAAAGCAAGGTAGGAGTTCGCCAAACGATCCACTAGACGAAAGCGTCCAAGCTAACATTGCACTTTTGGGGCTCAATGAATTCGAGTTGGTTGTTGCCTCAAATCACCTTTCGGAAGCGATTTCTTCCGCCAATCACGCCAAGCCAGGAAAGGACACGTCCGCTTTTTGGCGTGCCTTCAAGCCGTTTCAACTAGCGATTCAAATTGCAGAGGACGATAAACACTCACCTAGGAAAGGCCAACTTGTTTTGTCTAAGCGAGGCAGTAACGGGGCCCCTGGAGCAGTCGCAAGGGTTATCTTTACGCGCGAGGTAGGAGGCGTATTTATTTCGCTTTTCATGTTGGCACTGGACATGCTTCAAATTTTGGAGTTGCGATTGCGGTTTCAGGCGGTACATCCATGCGAGTCGTTTTGTCAAGGGCTGCACGATTCGCTCCAAGTACGTTTACGCGACTCAATATCTCTAGATAAGTTGATTAAAACAAGTCACCCGAAAAGCTTGGCGACTGAGAAGGTTGCGTCCAAATTAATCGTCGCACTTGGTGCAGACATCAAGGATCGCCTACGCAAAATCTCCAGGGGACTAGAGCAAGTGTCTAAACATCAAGTCAAGATGCAGTCTCATGGGGATGAACAACATAGGGCCGAACGCGAACTTTACGCTGACGAACTTGAAGTATTGCTGTCGGAGTTAGTGCACCTTAACGATAACCTTCAAACCTGGCTGAAGGCAACAAATCAGGATCAAAACGTAATTAAAATTGTAGAAGAATTAGAGTGCTATCGCGCTGCCTCATGTTTTGTCAATACGCGTAAACATGGCTTGCGTGGACGAAGCGCAGGGGCTTTTGCTGATTATGAATTTGTCGTTTTGGTTGAGGGGAAGCCATATGCATTCGATCTTCTCGTCAACTTCAAGGGGAAAGCTTGGGCTGCTTCGACGCTCATCAGTGATCTTATTCAAATCTGGGATGTGTTCCTTAAATACCACGTTGAACTGGATCTTTCAGAATTTCGCAGCAGCATTGAAAAGCATCGACTCGCCAAAGTAGGGCATGTTACTTACAAGTACAATTTAGGCGAGGCTATTGACAACGATTTGGCTCAAAAGGCAAGTGAGCGACTGAGGTATAACATTTGAACCGTGATGACAAACCGCCTCCAAGACGTCGACTTGGGAATCCTAGTCCAATGCTGTTTCCGCTGTTCACAATCTTTCGATTGCGGATTGTGCAGCCCGCAGATCGCCCAGTACTGGCGATAGCGTCTCAAGGGTGTAAGCGTCCGTTCTCGGCGTCGAGCCAATCAGAGACTCAACGGCTTGCCTGCAAAGCTCGATAAGCCGGGCAACGTCTTGGAGGCTATGCCCGTCCGCGACTGCAACGGCTTCACCTGCCTCGATCTTAGGCAAGCGGACGGCGCGCGTCGGATTTGTACCGCGACGCGAAGAATCTTTAGAATCCCTGGAGAATTGATAGTGTTTCAATTCCCCCCGCCTCCATATAAAACGCCTGACGGAAATGTTCCGCCAGGCGTTTTTTTTGGCTTTTCTGCAAATTCCTTAGTGCGGCACGCTGCCGTTCCAGGTTCCGATAGCAAGAAAAGTTCCGATAACAGCCTTCTGCGGTTCCGATAAGCCTGTAGAATGAGGATATTAGAACCTTGTGCCTCCACTTTTTTCGGCTGTTGGACATGCGGAATACACCCCTAAAGCGTACCAAGAAAGGCTTCGTGCGATCTATTGGAAAGAGGGCCGATGGAAGCGTTCCAAAGTTCTTACTTGGGCATGACAAAGCTATCGCTTAAGCTCGCAGAGATGCGATTATTTTGCTTTGGGCTGACATTGAGAAACGAACGGGATCATCGACGAGATATAGTTCTGGAAAGTCGGAAACGATAGTCGGCGGGCCGTTTTGGTCGCCGGAGGAAGAGAAGAAGGCGAAAGCAATTGCTAGAGGAGAAAGCGTCCGGATAGCCCCTTCGCAACCTAACGATTCGAAGGCGTATTTCGAGGAAATACGCACGATCAATAAATTGATTCCCGTTGAACCGATGTTCCCCCAACCTTTCAAGGAGGGACATGATCGGCTGATGGATGAATTACTGCAAATTAAATCCCGTCTGGTTGGCACGGAAAACAAACACAAAGAAATAACTGGTCAAACTCTATATCAGGCAATTGAAGCATTTCGCCAAACTCTGCTCACCAAAGATGGCGAAATCATGGATGGAGAGAAAACACTCGCAGACCAACTAAAAAGCCTGCCTTCGTATCTGACGGACTTTGACTTGGGACAACTCGACTATATGGCTTGCGATCAGTGCTACGGAATCTTCAGGAATCGCCCAACTACATTGAGATACCAGACCCGGATGAAAAGGAAGTCTGCACGAAACCTTATTTCAGCCTTGAACCAGTTTTTCAAATGGTTGCATCTAAATGGAAATTGGGATTGGAGGAAGCCGGAAGACTTCAGCGAAATCTCCAAAGTAATCGTCCAACTCGAAGGTGACGATGAACATGATGCTGAGGAGCACGATGTTTGGACAATAGATGAACTCAAAACTCTCTACAAATACGCCCGTCCGATGGAGAGAGTGTTCATGCTTCTTGGCCTAAACTGCTCATACGGTGCCGATCAAATCGGAACGCTTCGTGAAAGCAGAGTTCATTTTCGAGAAGGTAAGCGAGCGTATATTCGAAGAATACGGAAGAAGCGTGGCACATGGTCAGTTCACCTGCTGTTTCAAGAAACGGAAAAAGCATTGCGATGGGCTTTGGATCAAAGGAAAACGATACAGACCGATAGTCCGTATTTACTCGTGAACAAAATCGGTCGCCCCTACTGGCAGGGCAATCGCACGTTAGCAGCATGAATAACCTGCGAGTAGCTTCTCAATCGCAGAGTTATCCCAGCCACATCGCTTACGCTTGCCTCGAATTGCATCTTTAATCGTAGTGTCCTTTTGCAGAATGTTTAACGCCAAG
>JANPHB010000256.1:0-19320 GCA_031424235.1 Pirellula sp. | reverse complement strand
TCAAATCTTCCGGTCGAATTCAAAACCCATTTTGACAGGAAAATTATTGACAGGAAAATGTCGGCAACAAGAGTGCTTATCAATTTTTCTGTCATCAATTTTCCTGTCCAAACTGTCGACCACTGTCAGACAAGCTTGGATAGCCTTGCTACATTCTCTTCAGCGTGTACCAATGGTACTCGTTTGGCACGAAGCCAGGCATCGTAATGGTCTTGCCCGTGATAAGCCCGCGGACGAACATTCTTTGACAGGAAAATTATTGACAGAAAAATGTCGGCAACAAAAGTGCTTATCAATTTTCCTGTCATCAATTTTCCTGTCCAAACTGTCGACCAACGTCAGACAAGCTTGGATAACCTTGCTACATTCTCTTCAGCGTGTACCAATGGTAATCGTTGGGCACGAAACCAGGTTTCATAATGGTCTTGCCCTTGAAGAGCCCACGGACGAATTCGCTAAATGAGGCTGCGATTTTAAGTTCCAAAAACTCGTCTAAGCTTGTTAGCTCATTTGCAAAATAGCTTTCGTCCATGTCTTCGTCAAATTGATAGATAGCCCCGAAATACTTCTCGGAGAGCGACATCCAAATCGGACAGTTTCCATCATGGAATGCGATTGGCATGAGGGATGACGGGTCGGGATTGCAAGTCAAGGTTCTGCCAGCCAACGCATTCTTAAGCGAATAATCTCCTCGTCCGATGTAGCAGAACTCTCTCACTTTGGGAGGGTTTTTCGTGAAGGCGTTGACTTCAGCTAAGGCCTGCAAGACCTTTAACTGTTCTGGGTTTGGTTTCGGAATCATCCACTGGGTTTCGACCGGTTGTGGTTCGGGCCATTCGGTATTGTCTGTCCACTTCGGATATTGATAAGAATTCGCCCTGGGTCTACCCCCATTCACCCGCAGAAGAAAGCGATGGTAGTCTTCGGGCAAAGTCAATTGATGTTTTTGAACCAACGCATCGATCTCCGTTGGGGCCGGCAGTACTTTGCAGCCTCTGAATTCGACGCCGTTGAAACTTGCCTTGCGAACTGCCATCGGGATCTCGATTGATGAAATGGACCAATCCGTCAGCGGAGTTGCCGCTGGAGTCGCTGCTATGGTGCCGCTGCGGAATGGAGTCGCAAATCTTACCAAGTTTGACCCGGACGGACCGATTCAATTTTTATAGATAATTGAACAAACTCAATTGAGAAGCGTTTCCCAGGAGTTTCAAGCTGGCTTCGTAGGACGCTTGGCGGGCAGAAAGTTCCGAAATAGTCTTGGCCAAGTCGGCGTCGATGTTGGTCGACTCTTCGGACTTTAGCTGTATTTGATTTTCTTCCTGCAGACCTTTTAGGTCGTCGATGCGTTGCTGCTGAACACCCAATGCGCCGCGACTCAAGGAGAGCCGGGACAAATCGGTGTCAACGAGCCCTACCGCCCTTGATATCGCAGTCGTATCGTTCGCTTGGATGGCATCGCGTAGCCGAATCAACGAATTGAATACCCCTTTCACTTCTTGCGGATTAGGGTCAGTTCCTGTCACGCTATAGGTGGTTCCCGCAAGAGACGCGACAGCATCGGTACTCCCCTTTGGTATAAGCCCAAGTCCCGTTGCGGCCTGGCTGCCACCGGCATTTCGTACTTTGACGGGGCCAGGAGTTGTCGTCAATGGCGGCCCCAAAGGATCGGGCACGTATTCCGCCGAACTGATGACGATGCCATTGCTAATCGGGTTCAAGCTGGCAGTGATCTTGGTTGCTGGATCTAAGTTGTTTGCATCATTGTTGATACGATCCAGCACATCTTGGACGGTCGTGGTTCCTTGCAAGTCGATTGAAAACTCGCTTCCGTCGTTTCGCGAGAAAGTGATGTCCGGTCCATCGGCGGGATAGATGCCTTGTCCGAAGTTGAGTTGGTCTAGACGGACCTGGTTATGGAAGGTTCGCAGACCAAGCCGTTCGGCGAGGTTTCCAGCTACTTCGCTAATCGAAAAATCGGACCCGCTTTGAGTGGACCTGACACGCAGGGCACGGCCGTCAGGTGTTATGTCGGCACGAACCGATGCGCCGGATTCGTTGATGATGTTGGTGACATCTTGGAGCGTTACTGCCGTGCCAAGATTGATCGAGTAGCTCTTTCCATTTTGTTCGATACGAATGCCACCCGTTGCATCGAAGCCTGTGTTGTCATTGAGCTGAGACAAAAGCGTGGTTGGCCGCAGGACAGGATCGAGAGTGTTTCCAATAATAGGAAGCGGAGTGGTTTGGTTTGGTACGTAAATCCCAAGATCGGCTGCAGTTCGGCCCGTACCGGATTCCAAGATTCGCAATTGCCCAGGACTACCGTCAGCGTAACCAGCGACAATCGCTCCATTGTTGATACTGAATTGAACTTGGCGTCCACTGATCGTAGGAGCTGCATTCACGCGTTCAATTACATTGTCGAGAGTCTCCGCGCCGGTTAGATCAACGGTAATACGTTCCAATCCGTCTGACAATTGAATTGCGCCTGGCGAAATCCCTTTGCCACCGTTGAGATCTGCTAAACGAGTCGAACCGATGGCTGCAGATGCCAAATCGGTTCGAGAGATAACGCCATCGGAAATCAGCCCAAGTGCTTTTTGTCCAGTCACATTGTGCGCAATGTATTCGCCATTGTCAGCGATGGTCAAAAGGTTTAGATCGTTACCAGAGAATTGGATCGTGTTGTCCGTGCTCTTTATCGTTGCGGTATTGACTGTGCCACCGGAAAACAGATATCGATCTTGGTAACGCGTATTGGCGGCTGCAGTGAGGCGATCGATGGTCGCGTTGACTTGCGATACCCAGCCTGCTCGTTCTTCTTCACTGCTGACATTGCCTGCACTCTCAACGCCAAGTCCTCTAAGCTCAATCAGCTGATCCTGAACATTACCCAAAGTCGATTCGGTAACGTTGAGGTACCCTTGAGACGAGTCAAGGTTTCTGATTGTCTGATCGCGAAACTCAAGGTCGCGTTGAATGCCGATGACCCGAATGGCGGCAGCCGGATCCTGGCTAGGTAAACTATAGCGTTTCCCGGAACTCAGCTGATCTTGAAGCTGTTGGATTCCAAGTTGGCTCACCTGGACTTGGTAAAGCGAACGGTACCGCGACAGCGCATCGCTGGTACGACCTGCAACCACCGGATAAAAGGAACTTAGCATAGTGTCATATTTCTTTGCTAAATTAGATTAACTAAGGTGTTTAGCATGTCGGACGCTACAGAGACAAGCTTCGACGTCGCTTGAAAGGCTCTTTGGTAGAGCAGCATCTTGACCGCTTCTTCGTCCAGATTGACTCCGGAAATTCCCAAATTCTGTGCTTCAAGCGATTGTTGGAAATTTCTTAGTCCGTCTGTAACCCCTTTTTGGGAACTGATCTCTCGCGTGGTACTAGCAATCATTTCATCATAAAGTGCATTAACGCTTCGTCCGCCCAACAACTCGGTTGGCTTGGTGAAGGCTTCCGCAATTTTGATGGCATTGTCCGCACCATTACCAACGCCATTGAGACTGACCGCTAATTTCGATGGATCGGCGATGATATCGGGCCGAACTTCGATAGTCGAAGCGGAATTACCGCGAAAGAAAGTATTGATTCCGAGAGCCGCTAAAGTCCCGCTGGTGTCGTTCGCAAAACTAAATTGAATCGCTTCCGAATCGGACTTGATCTCAAGTCTACCATCGTTGGTGATTCGGGCACTAACGCCATCAATCGCATCAATAGCGATAACCAGTTGCTTGGGAGTCGTATCGGACGCGAGTCCCTGCTGCTTCACCAAGATATCGTACGTCTTTGTTTTACCGGTTTTGGCGTCTTGGACATTGATCGTAAACGAGCCGTTGTCGATGTCAAAGGATGCCCCTGACTGTTCAATCGGTGCATTGACATTGCTAATTACGGTTTCGCCGGTTGTGATACCGAAGCCTTTTTGTCCTTGGCCTTGCGAGTGAAGTCGATTGACCACGCGAATGACATCGCTCGCGAGAGAATCCAGTTTCCCCTTAAAGCCCGTCGATGTAGCCGTGTCAGCGGATTCGTAGAGTCCTTTTAGCTTCCCCCCTGTGACTTTGAGCGGAGCGTCCGTGTCTTCCAACCGAACCTCTAGGCCAGTCCTTGCATCATTCGTAACCGCTTTGACATGGCGAGGAATTCCGTTGCTAACGAGGTAATCACCACCGACAAAAACGGTAACAGATCCAGTCGCATCTTCGCTCGCCGAAACGTCGACATACGTTGACAGCTCATCCAGCGCTTTCAGTCGTTCGTCTCGCAAACCTACTGCATCGGAATTGGAGAGTGAGCCCCCTTCCACCTCAACGATCCGTTGATTCAACTTGGCGATACCATCGATAATGCGATTGATATCGGTCGCCGCAGCAGAAATTTCGGTCTGATTTTTCTTCGAGATGTCATCGACACTCGAGGACAAGTTTTTTAGTTGGGTGGCTAACTCCTGTCCTCGTGAAATTGCAAGCGACCGGATCGAGTCACTGCCAGGCTGGTTGGCCACATCCTGAAATGCGTTGGCAAAGCGACTTAGATTCGATGAAAAATCCTTGTCGGTCAATTCATTGAGCAAACCTTCGACTTGTGCATTCGTACCTTCGAGCTGTTCTTGATAGGAGAGTTGGCTTTGCGTTTGACGAAGGCGTTCAATAACGAAGCTATCCAGTTTTTGCTGAATGCCAACTGCCTGGACCCCTTGACCGATGATCAAATCACCAGCCTTGTAACCACGGGCGGGGGCTTGAATCAGTTCCTGCCGAATGTAGCCCGGTGTGTTGACGTTGGCAATATTGTTGCCAACAACTTGTAATCCGAGTTGATTGACCCGAAGCGCGTTGGACGATCCTTGAATGGCACTGAATAGACTCATGTGTGAATTCCTGCCGTCACGTTGGTCACGGCTTTCTTTCGTTCAAAAGGTCACTCCATAACATTTCGCGTCCACCCTCGTTCCAGGGCTCTGCCTAGGAACGCACTGCTTTCGAGGCTCCGCCTCGCGTTCGCTTTGCTTTTGCTAACTCAGGAGGCAGGAGCCTCCGATGCATGGCGTCCCCAGGCGGAGCCTGGGAACGAGTTCCAATAACCTGCGTTAGGCTGCTTCGTTGATGAGGAAGCCACCTTCGTGTGAATGCGATTCATTAGGCGAGTAAGTAGCCCGCTCCATATTTCCTGTCGCTAAAATCAGTAGCAACTCGGAGACAAACGACTTGGACTGAAACGCGGTTACCCAAAGGCTCATGCTGAGCTGTTGAATTCGATTTAGTTGGTGTTCCAGGTTGGCAACGCGATGTGACCATAAAGCGGGCCACTGTGAGTCTAGCTGAACCGACAACTCCTTTAGACTATGTGCAAAGTAACCTAAACTTTTTGCACCGACTAACAATTGTTCTCGCTCGTCCTTGCAGCTTTGGATTTCTGCATGGATGTTTTCGCCGACTTCGCTCAAGCTTGCGATTTGAGTGTAGTCACCGAGCAGATAGCTCTCTTGTACAAGTTCGAGAGTTGATTCCCAACGGTCTAGCACTTCACTAAACCGATCCAACCATCGCCCTGTATCGCTAATCAGTATTGGAATCATTGTGCTTTTCGGAATCTAAGTTAGAAAAGCGTTCATCCCCAAAGTGAAGATGAACGCAATTGGAATTTTTCGAACGGTACGGCTAACCTTTAGAACTTGAAGGTCACGCCGAGATCGAGACCGTGCAGGAAGAAAGTCTCGTTAACCAGGCGGCTTGCTGGTGCAACTGGGTTGCCAACGACTGCTGGATTGAGATCCACATTGCGATCCACTTGTCCGCTAGCCATGGCAACGCTTGGGAACACTAGCAACGAGTAGCCCAATCCCAGTTCGGCACCTCGAAGCTTGTACTTCATCTTGGCACCAGCTTCTGGCAGGAAGGTGAACTGGTCCCGGGTGATCGTACCGATGTTACTATTCTGAGAGAACAGTCCATGTCCGGTGACCACAGCCGCCTGATTGGGAGCGGTTTCAGTGGTTTGACCGCTGATCGTGCTTGACTGGCGCATGTTCCCCAAAGCTACTTTGCCAAGTGCAGAGAAGCTGAATCGCCCCTTGGAAACTTCGTTTGACAAGCCGATGTGACCACCGTGGAATTGGTTCTTGGTCCCGAAGGTATCTTGGGTAGTAACCACCGTACCGTTCTGAACCAAGTTGGTAATTCCGTCTGTGAACTGAGTTCGAAGACCAAACTCACTGTCCAATCGAGCAAACGTGTAGCCCCCGAGCAAGTCTACGCGACTGTTGCCTTCTCGTATCAAAAGGGCTCGTCCGTACAATTCGCCAGCGACCAAGTCCAAATCGTTCTTGATTTGAATCGTTCCAGTATTGGCACCATTGGCACCATCCCTGAAATTGACCAAGTAGGTATCGGGACCGGGCGTTAAAAGCCCAATGGATGTGTTGAAGAATGGAACGCCGGTCGAGTTGCCACCGTTCGTATAAGTCTTGTTTGTGCCGTCGGAGAGAATTCCCCAACCGCGAGCACCGACACCAAAGTTTTGATTGCTATCGGTCCAAACACCGGTGTTGAGCCGCATTCCCACCAACATTTCGTTGCCGATTTGGTTGTTGGGGCCACCTGCTAAGGCATTCGTTGGGAGTGCAGTCTGACTGTTTCCGCCAACGACAAAAGGCGTTCCGGAAACACTTTTTGGCCACCAAAGCAGTGTTTCGCTTTCGAACCAGCCCGAAGAGGCGGCGGTCTGATAGCTTGAAGTGCGACGTGGAGCAGCCGCATACGATTCGACGTATTGCGTGGAGGGCTCGGAGTAACTAACAGGAGTGTCGGAATAGGATTGACCCATTCCGTTATCCGCTACTACATTCGAACGAAACGCTGCAGGTCGAGCGTCCCGTGGGAGTGCAGCCTCTGCGGCTGATGACTGTACGCCGCCGTCACCGATGCGACCAACGCTCGAGATGGGGCCTGAAGTGGAGTAGTCTTGTCCCAAAGTGTTAACGGAACTACAGGTTCCACACAGAGAGGCAATGATCAGGGTCAGCTTAATTCGGTTTTTTCTCATAATTTCTTTCTCGCTAAGCGATGGCTTGCGTACCGTTCGCATAATTGGATCGGCAAGATTCCTAGGAATCTGAGGATAAATAGGAACATGCGGCACATCCCCCCTAAGCTTCCTAAATTGCCTGAACCGGATTTTCGTGTGAAAAAACCCAGGCGAAAACACTTTGAATCAATTGCGACAGTGAAATCCAAGACGATGGGCATGGCGATGCGTACAATAAAGAGACCCGAGCCGTTGACGTTCAGCGACTCTGACTTTCCCGACAAACGCTCCGCCTAGCGGGGCGGGACACATCCGAAAAATCCATGTCCAGTTTGCTTGATCCTGCTCCAGACAAACCGTCCACATCAAACGCCGATAAATCAGCCGGCGATCGCAAACTGCATCTTCCTAGCCGTCCGCACGTGTCCGCTGGATGGGTCATACCAGGTGTAGCCCAATACAAAATCAATCAGTGGCTTGACCAAACTCGCGCCGTGAATGCTTGGGAAAACCACCGCCGAGAATTGACCGAACCACAGCTGCGAAAAGAAGCCCTCTCCCTAGTCTATCGATCCAAGAGTGGCGAACCCCTTGCGACGCTGTTGCCCGAAGCTTACTCACTGATTCGTGAGGCCGGACGACGCTCGCTCAACATGCGGCACTATGATGCGCAAATACTCGGGGGAATCTGTTTGTTTCACGGTTGCATTTCTGAAATGCAAACAGGTGAAGGGAAAACCTTAACGGCTACTTTGCCTTTGGCGCTCCACTCGCTTCTCGGCAAAGGCGCACACCTAGCTACGGTTAATGATTACTTGGCTGAACGCGATGCCGAGTGGATGAAACCTCTCTACCAAATCCTGGGTATGAGTGTCGGCACCGTGCTGACGCAACTCGATCAGGATCAACGTCGTAAGGCCTACGCCGCGGATGTTACCTATGGGACCGCAAAGGAGTTTGGCTTCGACTTCCTACGCGATCGATTGCTGATGCGTGCACAGGGGCGAGCCGTCGATGACTTCCTCGGTAGCGGTTCGCAAGAGCGCTGGACCTCAGCCGGCGAACAACCCGTGCAACGCGGCATGCACTTCTGTCTGGTCGACGAGGCTGACAGCATTCTGATCGATGAAGCGAGAACGCCATTGATCATCGGTTCCCTCGGAGACGAATCGCGCGATGTGGTGATTGCGACGTTCAAGTGGGCCGCGGAGCACGCTCCTTCGTTCGTCCTGAAAGAACATTTCACAATCGAAGAAGACTCCCGCAAAATCGAGTTGAACTCCAAAGGACGCCAGTATGTCCGTTCGCTCCCGCGCAGCGAAGACATTCGATTGGCTGCTCTGGTGGACTTGTATGAGTACATCGAACGGGCCATCAAAGTCTATCGCGACTTCCATTTGGAACGACAGTATGTGGTCGTCGATGGCGAGATTGTGATTGTCGATGAGTTTACAGGCCGATTGGCAGAAGGACGAAAATGGCGAGATGGTATCCACCAAGCCATCGAAGCCAAAGAGAAAATCGAAGTTACCGTTCCAACAGGCCAAGCAGCGCGCATCACGGTTCAAGATCTGTTCTTGCGCTATCGATACCTGGCAGGAATGACCGGTACCGCGGCAACCAGCGCCGGCGAGCTCCGACGTATCTACAAAACGCCGGTGGTTCAAGTTCCAACAAACCGTCCGCCAAAGCGAAAGCGTCTCCCCGACATTGTCTGCCACGACATGACAGAGAAATTCAAAGCCATTGTCAAGGAAGTGGTCGAGGTGCATGCCGTTGGCCGCCCAGTTCTGATCGGCACACGTTCCATCGACAAATCTTCCATCTTGGCCGATATGTTGCGCAAAGAAAACTTGAAAGTACAAGTGCTCAATGCACACGAAATCGAGCGGGAAGCGGAGATCGTGGCCAACGCCGGACGCAAAGGACAAATTACCGTAGCGACCAATATGGCGGGACGAGGAACGGACATCAAACTGGAAGATGACGTCCGCGCAATTGGTGGCATGATGGTGATTTGTACCGAACTCCACGATGCAGCTCGGATCGACCGGCAGCTGATTGGACGTTGCGGTCGACAGGGAGATCCTGGAACGTACCGTCAATATTTGTCCATGGACGATGACATCTTAAGGAACGGTTTTGGAACGAAACCCGCCGAAAAGCTCAAATTAAAAGGGAAATCGGGCGGTTCGTTAAATGGGCAAGCCGGCCAATTCAAAGCCGCTCAGCGAAAAGTTGAAAGGAAACACTTCCGAGATCGTATGGCATTGCTGCATCACGAGAAGGAACGAACTAAGATTCAAAGGGAGATGGGGCAAGACCCGTATCTAGATACCGCAGAATAATGCATTCTGCATAGATTGCTTTCCGACTGCGGTACCGATTTTGGCACCGATGAATTGGCACCGATGAATTGGCTCAATGACTCCGTAACCGTCGTTACCCTCCAGCAACCGCGAATGCGGAAAGGGTCGTTTGCGAGCCTTATTGGAGCCACGCCCCTTCTCGATGTTTTTGTTGCCGGTCCCGAAAATCAGCTCGTGGTCGAATGCCTCGCCCCAACCGGTATCGAACAACTCGTTGCCCGCTCCCCACTCTATCTCTATGGGCCAAGCGGCGCCGGAAAAACGGCACTTGCCCTGACCATCGCGGCTCGATGGACCAACGAAGCCAACAATCGGACTGTCACGATGACAAGCGGCTCGGACTTTGCCAAAGCCTTCACGCGAGCCATCGAAGCCGACGATATGGACCGTTTCCGCCAGCTTCATCGGCAATGCAGTTGTCTCGTTGTCGACAACATCCATGAACTCGCGACCAAGCCAGCCGCGCAAGAAGAAATGGTTTCGACCATTGAACGCTTGACCAACGATGGATCAGCCATCATTGCGACGGCCCTTGAACTGGCCAATCTCGTGCCCAAACTGAAGCTCTCGTTGTCCAGTCGCCTCAACGGTGGACACTCCATGCAAGTCAATCTGCCATCGAGCGCGACGAGGCTCGAGATCATGCGACGACTTGCATCCAATCTTCAAATTGAAATCAACGAAAAGGATTTGGACTCGCTCAGTTCGCAATTGCAAGATGGAATGTCACCGTTACAATTGCAGGGGATTCTCATACGCTGGTCGCATCAAAATCGCGTATCCCCTGACCGCTCACAAAAGGAATCGAAACGCCTGATCGACAAGCTTGTTGATTCACAAATCGCAAAAGGACCGACCGCTGCCGACATTGCCAAAGCGGTTGCAAAAGAAATGCAGGTCACGATGGAGCTATTGCGCGGCCCAGGCCGAAAGTCAAGCGTGGTCCGCGCACGTGGACTGGCTATGCTCCTAATGCGTCAATGGACCGACGTTTCATTTCAAAACATAGGCGAGTACTTCGGCGGCCGAGACCATACGACGGTTATGCATGCATGCAAGAAAACCGAAGAGGACTTAACCAAAGACATCGACCTCGAACGCATGGCCGATCGCATTCGGCAAAAGCTCAAGGCCTAAGTGGATGCAGCAAAAGTGGGTCGCATCTGCCGGATGCGACCGGTAGTAATCACGTACACAAGAGTCTTTGGGCTGAACTGCGGAGCAGTGGCATTTTAAAGCCACGGATGAAATCCGTGGTCAGCATTGAACGGATTGTCTTTGAGTCGCGAAGCGACGGCATTCCCACTGAATCTACTTTGCCTGATAATCAACATTGCATTTGGTTGAGGAATGCTTAACGGCCAATGCCGCTCCTTCGGAGCTCTGGATCCATTGGGGCGTTATACCTGGGGTTTCGTTCGCCGAGCGAACTTCATACGAGACTTTCAAATCCCATCGCATTCGCGATTCAATCGCAGGACGCGCCCTCGATTCGCTTTGGCTTGAACAGCCAAGCAATTCCAATACGTCGAACAAAGTATGTTTCACACGCAGTCACACTCGGCAAGTGTGACCCACTCCACGCAGTCACACTCGGCAAGTGTGACCCACCACGATCACCGCCGAAATCGGTCCCAGTCGATTGCAAGCTTGCGCATCTTGGCTCGCAGCGTGTGCGGGTTGATCCCTAGCAAATGGGCTGCGCCGCGGTTGCCTTCGACTTGCCCGTTCGTTGCTGCCAACGCGCGTTCGATATGGCGGACGATGGCTGAGTTGAGCGAATCGACTGGCCCCTCGTCTTCCACTGAGATTGTCGCGTGGGACGTTGAAGAACTTAAAACCGTCGACTCTGGTATGACTTCGTAAAACGTAGGTTCATCTGAACTTGGAAACGAAACGGGGGGCTGAATAAACGCGTTACCCAACGACATCGCAACGTCCAATCTCAAGCCGCCACCTAAGATCACCGCCCGGTCCATAACCGCTTGCAGCTCGCGGATGTTTCCAGGCCAACGATAATCCATGAGCTGCTTGATATCGGCCAGGGAGGGTTCGACATAAGGCAACCCAAATCGATCGGCCGCGCGTTTGGCAAAGTGCCTGGCGAGCGAAGGAATGTCTTCGACCCTCTCCCGCAAACCAGGCAGCAAGATCGGAAACATATTGATTCGATACCATAGGTCTTCGCGAAACGATCGACTATGCACCATTGCCGATAGATCTCGGTGCGTCGCGGCTACAATGCGAACGTCCACGTGGATATGCTCTTGACCGCCGACGCGTTCAATTTGATGGTCCTGCAATACTCGCAACAATCGAACTTGCGCCGCCAACGGCAGTTCGCCGATCTCATCGAGAAACAATGTTCCGCCATCCGCCCGTTCAAACCAACCTTTGCGCTGATCCGATGCACCTGTAAAACTGCCTCGCTCGTGCCCAAACAACTGGGAGTCGATCAACTCCGTCGGAATAGCGCCGCAGTTCACGCGAATGAACGGCTTGGCGCTTCGCGGCGAACGTCCGTGGATCGCCCGAGCCACCACCTCTTTCCCCGTTCCTGTTTCACCCAAAATCAAAACAGGCATATCGGACGGCGCCACGATTCGCACTCGTTCCATCACTGCCCGCAATCCCGTTTCGGAGCCCACAATGGCCTCGCGCGCCTCATCCGTTGGTCCGCTGGAAACGACCTTCGAACCGGCTCCTGACGCATCACCTAACAATTCAGGCCAGCGTCGGCGAACGGCCCTCTCAAGGACCAGCCAAAGAATAGGACTCCATCGTTCAAACCATCGGAAGTGTTCGTCGCGAAGGCTGCGGTTCGCCGCGATCTCAAAGACGGCCGCTCCGACAGGAACGTCCGCATCGCTACATGCTTCGCGAGTCGGTCTAAGCGGGATCGCAAAAACTTCATTCGCGATGGCGTCAGGCGTCAGCGTGTTGAGTTTGCCAGTTCGTTTGGCCCCAGCTTGCTGGATGAGAATGCCTGATCTGCACCATTCATTCACGCTCGACCACTTTGCCTCGGAACAAATCAACGTCGCGTCTAAGGCAGCTTGTCCAGCGTTGCCTCCCGCAGCCAGGACAACCTTGAGGCTTTTTGCGTTGGCATCAACCAATTGCAGGACGATCGAATCGATTGGAGCAAACCCTTGCATCCTCGCCAAATGGCTATCGAGCGAATTCCGAGTCTCATCCACGACCGACTCCCATGCATTCAGCAGGGACGTTACCTGTTCCAGTTCTTGCATTTTCTTGTTTCTAAAATCGGAAACTGCAGCCCGTTAAATAAAACGGCTAACCGTCTATTGTAACGGCTCAGCCGTGCAATACGATGGCTTGTTTTGCTAGCTTTTGATTTTTTGTGGAATTGGGATGACTTTGCGGTCACGGTTTTACGCTTTTCGGATTGGCCCGGAGGTTGCGTTGTAGGGATTGAGCGGAATTGAAAACCAAATTCCGCGATCAAATCCTTCAACCAACCGAATTCCGAAATGACCGTCAATCGAATTAACGCATTTTTCGTTCCGCTCATCGTGCTGAGCATCATTGGCTGCAGCAATAGCAACTCTCCGACCGCAGGGACTTCCGGTACTAGTGGCGGCAAGACGATCAAGCTCCTCAACGTTTCCTACGACCCGACCCGCGAATTCTATGCGGAGTTCAACCAGGCTTTCTCAAAACACTGGAAAGAAAAGACAGGAGACAACGTTGAAATCGATCAGTCGCACGGTGGCTCAGGCAAACAAGCACGAGCTGTCACCGAAGGTCTGAAAGCCGATATCGTATCGCTGGCCCTTGCAGGCGATATCGCAACCATCGCGAAACAGACCGATCTCATTGAGGGGGACTGGCAGAGCAAGTTTCCGAACAATAGTTCACCCTATACCTCAACCATCGTCTTCTTGGTCCGCAAAGGAAATCCCAAGGGGATCAAAGATTGGGGCGATCTAGTCAAGAACGGAGTCGAGGTCATTACGCCTAACCCAAAGACAGGTGGCGGAGCGCGCTGGAATTACTTGGCCGCATGGGGATTTGCACTCCATCGTGAACTTGGCAGCCTAGAAGCCTTAAAGGACGCGAGCAAAAAAACAGAAGTGGACGCGGCCATCGCAAAGGCCAAGTCCTTCATGGGCGATTTGTATCTCCACGTTCCAGTGTTGGACGCATCTGCCCGAGCTGCTACTAACACATTCATTCAACGATCGATCGGAGACGTTCTCCTGACTTGGGAAAATGAAGCGTTTCTGGCCTTCAAGGAACTTGGCACCGATCAAGTTGAAATGGTGGTTCCTCCCATGAGTATTTTGGCTGAGCCACCTGTCGCTGTCGTTACCAAAAATGCGCAAGCCAATGGTACCACCGAGGTTGCTAATGCTTACCTCAATTACCTCTACACACCTGAAGGGCAGCGATTGGCAGCCAAGCACTACTATCGCCCTCGAAACAACGATTTGCTCTCGGACGAGCAGAAAGCTGTCTTCGCGAAGTTAACTCTGTTCCAATTGACCGACTTGGTATCGGGTTGGGACGACGCCCACGACGTCCACTTCAAGGATCGCACCGGTGTGTTTGATCAAATCTACCAAGCGGATCGCAAATAGTCACTCTCTGCAAAATCAAACCTGATGCTAGAAAAGCAAGGGAAAACCATGTCCAACAACACACGATCGAAAGCCATGCTGCCGGGATTCCGGCTGACCATGGGCTACACATTGCTCTACCTATCTTTGATCGTTCTGATTCCATTGTCCGCATTGTTCTTGAAGGCAGCGACTATGGATTGGAGTGACTTTTATGAAACGATTACTTCACGTCGCGTGGTCGCTGCCTATCGATTGACCTTCGGGGCGTCGTTGATTGCGGCCTTGATCAATACCGTCTTCGGCGCTTTGGTGGCATGGTCTATCGTTCGCTATCGGTTTCCAGGTCGACAGCTATTGGACGCCATCATCGACTTGCCCTTTGCCATGCCGACGGCTGTCTCCGGCATCGCGTTAATGGCCATCTACGCACCAACCGGCTTGATCGGAAAACATCTGCTTCCGTATGGAATCAAGACCGCCATCTCCCCGCTCGGAATCGTGATTGCGTTGACCTTTATCGGCTTGCCATTCGTCGTCCGGACTTTGCAACCTGCCCTCGAAGAGGTCGACGGTGAAGCCGAACAAGCGGCGGCCAGTTTGGGAGCCAACCGATGGCAGACTTTTTGGCGCATTATTGTTCCTTCCTTGATGCCATCGCTGTTGACCGGTTTCACGCTCGCGTTTGCTCGGGCCTTGGGGGAATACGGAAGTGTTATTTTCGTCGCCGGCAACATTCCGATGAAAACCGAAATCGCCTCGCTGCTGATTATTAGCAAACTCGACGATGCCGATGTTCCTGGTGCGGCTGCGATCGCAGTCGTAATGCTGAGTGCCACCTTTTTGATTTTGTTGGTGGTTCAGGGAATTCAGTGGTGGTCGCAGCGCATGACAGGGAGGGCATAACCCATGTCTGTAAACGCTAAAGATCTTCAAAAGGGAAGAAACGATCCGTTGTGGGTGCGTACCACTGTCATTTCGATTTCGGTTGCCTTCGTCGCTTTGATGTTGGTTTTGCCGCTCGGAGTCATATTTTATGAGGCTTTTCGCAAAGGGCTATCGGCTTACTTAAAGGCCTTTCAAGATCGAAACGCCGTACGGGCCATCACGATGACTTGCTTGGCGGCAGGCATTGCTGTTCCACTAAATTTGGTCTTCGGTATCGCTGCGTCCTGGGCTATTGCCAAGTTTGACTTCCGCGGCAAAGGCTTACTGATCGCGCTAATCGATTTGCCCTTTGCTATCTCGCCGGTCATTTCGGGACTGATTTACATCCTCGTTTTTGGGATGCAAGGTTGGTTTGGAAAGTGGCTAGAGGCGCACGGGATTCAGATCATTTTTGCCGTCCCTGGAATCATCCTTGCAACCATTTTTGTGACCTTTCCGTTCGTTGCACGCGAATTGATTCCGCTCATGCAAGAACAAGGGAGCGAAGAGGAATGGGCTGCGATTTCTTTAGGAGCAAATGGTTGGCAAACCTTCTGGCGAGTTACGCTGCCGAATATCAAATGGGGTGTTCTCTATGGTGTCTTGTTGTGCAACGCCAGAGCCATGGGGGAGTTCGGTGCGGTATCGGTGGTGTCCTCCAACATTCGCGGTGGAACCAACACGCTCCCGTTGCATATCGACGCTCTTTATAACGACTACAACTCCGTTGCCGCATTTGCCATGGCTTCGATTCTGGCGTTGCTCGGAGTGGTTACTTTGGTAGGCAAAAGCCTGCTAGAACGAAAACTAGAACAAGAATCCATTTCGTCACTTGAGTCGAAAACGACAGAGGTATCCTAATGAGCATCGAAATCAAAAACATCAGCAAGACCTTCGGCTCGTTCACCGCCCTCAAGGATATCTCGCTGAAGATCGAAAACGGCGAACTCATCTCGTTGCTCGGCCCTTCTGGTTCGGGAAAGACAACGCTACTGCGAGTTATCGCAGGGATGGAATCGCCCGATCCCAATCCCGATAGCCAAGTCTTGTTCTTTGGCGAAGATGTTGCTCGAAGGCCTGTCGGCGATCGCAAAGTTGGTTTTGTGTTCCAACACTATGCTCTCTTCAAACACATGAGTGTCTTTGAAAACATTGCCTTTGGATTGCGAGTGCGTCCTCGCTCGCAACGTCCTGCCGAATCCGCCATTCGAGACAAGGTGCATTCGCTGCTCAATCTCATTCAACTCGAAGGCTTTGGTAATCGTTTCCCAAAGCAACTCTCCGGTGGGCAACGTCAACGCGTAGCCCTGGCTCGAGCTCTGGCGATCGAACCACAAGTCCTGTTGTTGGACGAACCCTTCGGAGCACTGGACGCGAAAGTTCGTAAGGGCTTGCGAGACTGGTTGCGAAGCTTGCACGATGAACTGAACACGACGACCATCCTGGTCACACACGACCAAGAAGAGGCGTTAGAAGTCTCCGACCGCGTGGTCGTCATGAACCAAGCGAAGATTGAACAAGTCGGTGCACCAGACGATGTGTTTCATCATCCGGCATCGGAGTTCGTGATCGACTTCCTCGGTAACGTGAACGTCTTTCATGGTCGGGTCAATCAAGGGCAGCCAGTGCTCGAGAATATCCAAGTTGGAGGTTCTAGCGAGACCATTCCCGACAGTGAGAAAGCCAACGTTTATGTGCGTCCCAACGATATTTCTATCGACCGTACTCCCACTGGCAAATCGAATATGGCGGCCACCGTCACACGCATCAATCGAGCCGGCGTGCAGGCCAAGATCTCACTGGAGCTGAGCAGCAAGGAAGAAATTCGCGTTGATGTCTCCATGGAGCAACTTCAGGAACTCCATTTGCAACTAGGCGACTCCGTTTTCGTGCATCCAAATAAGGCCCGAGTCTTCGTCCCCGATTTCACAATCTAGATCTAACTAGATCTAACCCAAATCACTCTCTAAAGACGTTCAGTCGTCGTTTATGAATTCAATCACTCAATCATTCCTTGGCAAGGCCGACGCTATGAGCAACGATCCTTCTTCAAAATCTTTTCGGGACAATTTGACAAACAGTCAATCTTCGGAACAGGAATTGCGTTCCTCTCTGGAACAAATTGGAGGCGCTTTACGGGGCCTCAAGTTTGGGAGTGTCAATGTGATTGTTCAGGATGGAGTTGTGGTTCAAATCGATCGCACCGAAAAAGTGCGGTTGAGTCGTAATTCGCGTCCTAGCTAGCAAAGCATTTCAAAACCAGTCCGACTCGTCAACCGAGAGGAATACTAGTTCAAATCTGTCGTGACTGGAACTCCAGAGCGTTCGGAAAAGCTATCTACGCTTGATTGAATTCAAGGTTTTTGGCGTTAAGGAGTCGGGATGAGTCGAGCAGAATGCGTAAGGGAAACGCGAAATCAGGTTATTGGCAGCGTACGAAGGAGAGGCCGACAGATTTTGTTTGTGTTGTTGGCTGGATGTGTCTCAGCGACGGTTGGCTGTAGCCAAGGCGAGTCAAGGTTGCCCACCCACAAAGTGACGGGCAAAGTGGTTAAGAACGGTGCTGGCGTACCAAACGCAACCGTCATTTTTCACGCCAAGAATCCGCCCAAAGACTTTGTTAAGCCGCGGGCCATTTCAACCGCCGACGGTACGTTTGTCCTGACTACTTATGAATCCGGCGACGGTGCACCCGTTGGGGAATACGAAGTTACGTTAGAGCAGTGGCTCAACGACAATCCACAAGTAGGGGCAACCAATCGCCTACCACAAAAGCTCGGTTCTCCCGATACCTCGGGCATCAAGGCCACGGTTGCGGCCACCGAAAATTCACTTTCACCGTTTGAGGTTCGTTAGTTTGGGATTTTTTTCCCCTGACGATGCTCTACGAATAAATAAATCAATAAACGCTACCTAAGAAACACCTTTTTACTCTAGAAACGAGATCAAAATGTCCAAGAAAAATATTCGTCGCCGTGGTTTTACGCTTGTCGAGCTGCTGGTGGTAATTGCGATTATCGGCATCCTGGTTGGGCTGCTACTGCCCGCGGTTCAAGCCGCCCGAGAAGCAGCACGACGGATGCAATGCTCCAACAATATTCGCCAAATTGAGCTGGCGTTCCACAACCACCACAGTGCTCACAAGTATTTTCCGAGCAATTTGAGACCATCTGCAACAAGCACGGTTCGTGTGCGTTGGTCAACCCACATCCTTCCCTACATTGAACAAACGAGCCTATACAACAGCATCGATCTGACCAAGAACTGGTCCGACATTACCTCGAATTTTTCCGCAACCGGGCCGCTAAATTACGATCTTTTCGGCACGAAAATCTCGATTTTTGAGTGCCCATCCAACCCTGTTGCGGGGTCGGTTCTCGATGGTGCTCCCGATGTTAGCCCTGCATATCAGCACCGGGTTGCTAACGGAGACTACTCTGGATTTTACGGCGTCGATCCACAACTGTTTACCCTCGGCCTTGTCGACAAAGAGTCAGCCATTGCCACCAACGGTGCGTTATCCAAGACCGTCAAATTAAACTTCAGCAGCTTCACCGATGGAACGAGCAACACTGCTCACTTCTTTGAATCCGCCGGCCGCCCAAACATCTACCGCGGAAACAAACTTGCAGTTCAGGCTGTTGTCGGTAGTGCGAATCGAGTGAATGGTAGCGGCTGGTGCCGCCCTGCCTCAGAGCTAAATGTATTGCGAGGAGCATCCCTCGATGGCCTCACATTCCCTGGGCCTCGCGCGATCAACGCAACGAATGGCGAAATCCTTGGAACGTACCCTCACCCATATTACGGTGTAGACGGAACGGGCCAGATCTATGCGTTCCATACCGGCGGAACCAACGTCTCCTTCGTTGACGGCAGTGCCAAATTTGTTGGCCAAAACATCGACATTCGAACTCTTGCTCGCTGGGTATCACGCGATGGTGGCGAGGTTGCTGCCAACGAATAAACGAATAGTAGGTGCGAACGTAAATTCCCATCTAAGCCATAAAATAGCACAGCAGGCCGTCAGAAATGACGGCCTGCTGTCGTATTGCACGGGCTGTTTTGCTGGCAATCGTATCGTACAGGTCAATCTCGGCAAGAGTGACCCAAGGTGGGGCTCACCTGCCGGGTGTGCCATGAATTGAGGCCCGCCTTCGCTTAGCCAAAGAACTTTCTGGCAAATCGGTTTGCCCCCAGTTGGCTCGCCCAACTGGAGCACGAGGCTCGCGGCTAGAATCGTGCGACTTGCACTAGGCGTCCCAGGTCGGCTTGACGCGACGAACAATGGCGCAGCCCCCCCCGGTTAGCGGGGGGAAGGAGAAAAGGGTTTGGGGGTACCTTATATACAATTCGGATTTCATCCACGTGAACTTCAATTTGCTTTACCAGGAGCTTCACAAGTG
>JANPHB010000255.1:0-12961 GCA_031424235.1 Pirellula sp. | reverse complement strand
GTTAGTTGTTAGTTGTTAGTTGTTAGTTGTTAGTTGTTAGTTGTTAGTTGTTAGTTGTTAGTTGTTAGTTGTTAGTTGTTAGTTGTTAGTTGTTAGTTGTTAGTTGTTAGTTGTTAGTTGTTAGTTGTTAGTTGTTGGTTTGACGCATTTGGTGCCCAGGCACCCGCCTGGGAACCCAACGAAATGCATGATCACACACTTTGCCCCAACCAATTCATTGCTCGGGAGGGCGAGGCTCCTGCCGAGCCATTGCACCCCCAGCTCGGCAGGAGCCTCACATCCCATAGGTTTTCAAACGATTTGGCTGCCAAAATGATGTTTGCTGTCCGTTCCCAGGCAATCGCGATTAGTCCAAACTACATTGCAATTTCTTAGATTTCGTTCCAAGATAGTAGAAATCCCTTCGAATAGCTGAAAACATATCACCACTCCCAACGGAACTGATTCCATGGCATTCCTTTCAAATCCAGTAACCGTGTTTTGGCTTGCCATAGTGACCCTCTCGGTGGTGCCAACGGCGTTGGTTTATTGGCACAAGACCCGCAAAGCCGAAATGGATGCGGACCTAAAGATGCGGATGCTTGAGATGGGAATGTCAGCCGCCGACATCGAGCGTGTTTTAAAAGCCGAGAGCCGCGAAACGGCAACTCGTCAGGCTTAACTTCTTAACTAACCGGCCTCGGATACAGCCTAACTGTCGATTAGACGTCGGGCGCTACTAGCCCCGGTTTCCTAAAGTACTCGACATTCGTCGAGAACCGCCGCTTCACAAGGACCTAGGCACGAAATAATGGTATCCATTTCCGACTTGGCCACATGAACCGAAACGAAGCGTTGGGTATCTGCAGCTTAATGCCCAAAGCGAGCTTTCTTGATGAGGTTCAAAAGATGCTTGCTGATCATTTTGTTGAATATGCCCCGAATTGGTATGCGAATATCACAATCATTGTGTCGCCCTCCGGGCTTTGCAGATCGCAAGATTGGGCTCCGACGGCTCACGCCGCCGGCAGAGATGTGTCGCCCTCCGGGCTGTTTTACGGAACAGCACCTAACGGTTACTCAACACTTCCCGTCACTCAACATCCATCAGTCACTCAGTGTCGCCATGGTCACGCAAGACCATTACTCAGTTTCCATATCCTGCACCGGCGTGTCAAACCGGAGCGTGTTGGGCTGCGATTCAATCGCGAATGCGATGGCAGTTTTTAGCCTCGGGTAAGTTCGCGGGGCGAACGCAACCCCAGGTAAAACGTGTCTACGCTTGAAGAGCTCTGAAGGAGCGACACAGGCCGAAAAGTCCCCCATTCAATGTGATGTTGTTTAACGTGTATTTTGCGAACCATCGAGGAATGCCGTCGCTACGCGACTCTCACCAATCGATACTACAAGTACCACGGATTTCATCCTCATCTTTACCCACATCTTTTTGACTTCCGTCGTGCTCGTGCTCAGTGAAATGGTGCTCGTGCTCGTAATCGATTCGTTAGTTGCAATCGAGCACGAGCACCGTCATCTGACTGAGCACGAGCACGAAATCACGAACAAAAGCCGCGAATCGCGGCGATGCAGGACCGGAAATGTGGGTAAAGATGAGGATTTCATCCGTGGCTATCAAATGTCACTGCTCCGCAGTTAAAGCCAAGCGGCAGTTCAATAACGCGACAGGTCTGATGATCAGGACAATTACACAAGCAATCTGGTTCCGTGGCTCCTCCGTCCCCAGGCAAAGCCAGGGGACGATTGTGAGCCGTTCTAATATCACGATCAAGCAAACATCAAAACGCTGTCAGCCGCAGCTTGTTTTGAAAGCAAAAAATCGCCTCCGAGTTCGACAACGGCAAGCCCAGACGATTCGCCATCAACGCAAATCACTTGATCGTCACCGATGCTCACTTCCAGGTCTTGGGTATCGGATGCGGCGGATACCTTCCCGTTATCGTCGACGGAGATCACGAACGGTGTGCCATCTTGCTTGGCTAGCGTCAATGACTTATAGCCCGCTAGTCTCGATGCTTCGGATGACGGAGCAAAATCCGACATCGCAATATCTGTCATCCGAGCGATGGACATTTTCCCAAGTAAGTCCGTCGATTCATCTTCACTCGAGCTATCTTCATCGAGAGGCGATGTATCGGCTCCAGAGTCGTCCACCATGTCGCGGATTCGCAGGTCGCCTGCAATCAATGTTGAGTTCGTAGCAAGCCGAGATGATACGCTCGACACGTTCGCTTCTAGGGCTCCTGATCGATTCAATTCATTGATAACGATCAACGCATCCAGTGGTGTTAACTGAGCGTCCCCATCCACATCCATTTGGAGCATTTCACTCGAGTCACTTTGAGCGAAAGCAGCAAAGTCCTCGGACCTAAAAAAATCACTCAGGTAACTGATGAGCATTTCCGCGTCCAACCGCGACAAAATACCATTTTGGTCTATGTCGAAATTGAATGTCACCCCATGGAATGCAGTCGCTTCCATCATTTCATCGTCTTGGGATGGGGCGCCAAAGGTTTGAAAGATCGTTTCGTCTACAACACCCGTCTCATCGATAACGTCTGATTCATCAACCGTTCGCTTTACCATGTCGATGTCGCTGGCGAAATCATCTACGGTCTCCTTTTCGGCAAGGTCTTCACCGACCATGCTGAAGTACATCACTTTGACCGCATCTGGATCGACGGTTTCATCAACCATCTCATTGTCCGTTGAGGTCTCATCGGTTCTTTCTACAGAAGCTGACTGAAACATGGCTGATGAGTCCAAGTCGTTATCTTGAAAAACCTCCGCCCCCATTTCGAACCCAGATGCGTCCATCACGCACCTGCATTCGAGCGACTGCATGAACAGTCGCCGCATTGATCCTCTAGATCGTTTCATCTTGTTTTCTCTTTAATAAAGTAGTTTTCGGCCATGGCTCAAGTTCATTTACCAATGGCACTACCGTAATAGGCCCCGGGGTGAGGGAATTGTCACGCGTCCAGTTGTTTCAAATCAACCGAAATCTGTCGGGCTTCGGAAATCCAATTAAACCTACTAACACCACAGAATACAAGGGATTTATGGACTCAGCTGGTTTTTCCTCCTGTGGCTCGCCAAGGATTTCTGGAAAAATCGCACTCGTGGCTGCAACCTGCTACTTTTTACCCCCGATCGCTCGGTCGATTACATTCTTGGTAATCCGTTGCACCCGCACGTCGGGACCGTGCGGACGACTCCAGTGAGACCAAGGCAAAGTATGCCCTGGAGGCGAAGAAAGCCCTTGTACCCAGAAAATGCTCGAAGCATTAAAAACTGTGTTTCCTTTTGGGCCTTCGTAGACAGTCGCAGTCCATTTTTGTGGCTTCTCGCCACCAACCCAAGCTGTCCCAGCTCCAACAATTTCTAGCCCTGGAATGTCCGCCGGATCTCCGTGGTATTCCCAGCCGATGAGGCCAGGAATCTTGTCCCCAACTTTCATGCCGGTCCCTTCGAAAATCCAATGCTTCGAATTAGTACATATCCAATCGCCCCCGCCATTGACCGGCTCCACGTTTCTCGCTCCCATCAAAAATCCCTCGTCGGGCCCTTTTTCCGGAAACGGACCGTTCTGTTTGTTTCGCTCCGCGGCGACTTGACGATCGCCGCCGTAAGGACCTCCGCGGAACATGATTCGATTTGGACGATTGTCGAAGCTTGGACGCATCGGAGTCACCCAACAGACGCTGTTACCCGACAAGAACATCAAATGAACTCCTTCATCACGCATTTTTTCTACGCTACGGAATTGGCGGATGTCCCAGTACTCGTCATGGCCAACACTGACGAACACTCGGCTCTTGAGACCACGCTCCGGAGTAACCATGTCACTGTTGCAAACATAAGAAACATCGTAACCATTTTGTTCTAGCCAATAAGCCAATGGAAATTCGAGAGGAAGATACTCCCCCGCTCCAACGGTGAGCGGATCGTTGACGACGCTGTCGAATTGAGCCTCACGGCCATAGGGTCTGTCGAAACTGACGTCCGCCCAAGGTCCTTGATTGCCCTTGGGGTGAGTGTACACAGAGTAGTGACTGGGCCATTGATTGTAGGCTTGCCAAGTGTTGTCGGAGCATTGAAACAAAACATCACACTTGCGATCATCGGTCACCACAAAAATAACGTAGCTCTGCCAATACGGTTCTGACGGGGCTGCTGGAATCGTTGTAAGACGGCCGAGATAGACACCGCTCAGCCAATCTTTGGGGATCGTCAGGCTGTGCGTTGCCGACCATTGGCATTCGTGCAAGTCTTTTTCGCCTGGAGTCGGTGTCGTTTGAGTCGTGGCTTCGAGTGGTCCGATCGATTTCATCAATCTAGCCCCGGCACCACCGTAATATCCCGTCCGGAAAATTTCCAAGTTGAACGATCGGGCCGGATTGGCTGAAACCTTGATGTCGATCGTCTCGCCAGCACGAACGCTTTGACGCGAACAGTATCCCTCGATCCACGGCGATCGATACTTTTGGCCATCGACGCGGACGCGTGTCAGTTGCCAATCCGTTGCGCCTGGCTTCGCGTTCTCAGCCGCGATCAAATTGCTTTTCGAATCAGGCTCCGAAGCGAACGATGGTAGATAAGTCCCGACTAGCGCTATTGCGAGAACAATAAAGTAGACATGCATGATGTGTTCTGAATTCGTGTACTGGATTGTGGAGAGTTAGGGCGAGCGGCAAGAAAAAACATACCACGATTCGTAGCTGGATTCGCCAGAATTCAGTAAGTTCTGAATTCTGGCGAATCCAGCTACGGTAGTTTTCAGTCCGCCGCTCATCTAGAACGGCGCGAAAATCACTTCGGATTTACCAAATCGGCGATAGTCTTTGCCAAACCGTCAACGACTTGCGCGTAGGGGCCAAAAGTTAACTTGTCGACCGTATCTTCTGGCTCATGATAGTACGGATATCGAAACAGCGCAGTGTCGGTGACCATCAAGCCTTCGTATCCCTCCTGCCAGAAAGACCAGTGGTCCGACCAACCTACACCTTGCAAGTTCCCTGGGAGCGCTCCTTTTTGAACGTCCACTTTGCAATGCGTTTTAAGATTTTTGGCAACATCGTCGAGCAACTTTCGCGACGGCACGTTCGAAACGAGGCCGATGAAGTTACCCGTGCTTGGATAAAGAGACGCGAGCAAGGGCGGGTACTTTTGGCTATTGGGCGCATCCGAAAAAAACCCCATGGTTTCGAGGCTCAGTACGACCTTGATGTTGTCCTTGCGTTGGCGGCAGGCTTTGGCGTAAACCCATGATCCCATTTCGCCCTCGCGTTGAAAGTAAGGTGGCTCTTCATTGGCAAAGGCAACGTAACGAATCGTTCTGGGATACCGCTTCCCACGCATCTGTCTCGCTATTTCTAGCAAAGCAGCGACACCAGAGCCGTTGTCGTTCGCTCCTGGTGTACCTCGCGCGCTATCGTAGTGAGCTCCCACGATTACGATCTCGTCGGGTTTGTCAGTACCGATCACTTCCGCAATCAAGTTATGACAATCGATGCCGTTAACTTGATAAGTTTGCTTGGAGATGATGTAGTCGATCGACTCAAACTCTTTTTGCAAATACTCAACGGTTTCGTCAAGCTTCTTCGGCTTGGTTAAATTTCGTTCTCCAATAGTCTCGCTGAGATGCGTGACCGTCTTGCGAAGCCTGTCCTCCGTTGTGAGCTTGGTCTCTATCGGAGCAGCTTTCGTTTTCTCTTGTCCGTTTGTATTGGATACCGGTAGGGTTAAGCACAGGAATATCGATGCTAGTGCGAAAGCGGTGCATACGATGGATCGGAAGCCCTGCGTGTTGTGTGGGTTCACTAGCTTGCGCGTCGTGCTACGTGGCATGTCGGTTTTCTCCATTGGCTTGGCTTGTTTGCAAGTTCTAAGATTGGAGTCTTTGCGCGAGCTTCAAACAAGCATGGTCCGGTCGGTTCAATCCGGTTTTCTGGCACCAACTGCGCAATTGGTTTGTTTCATGAGAAATGCGAGGCTACTTCTCGAACCCGAATCGTCCGAGTTACGCCGAGAGTCGATAAAGCTTTTGCCCCCGGAAATAGGCCTTTTTGGCCTTTTAAATCGCGCCACTAGCTCTTTTAGACTATCGCTACCATTGCCCGATGTTAGACGTTGCCCCACGCTATATGCTCTGCTCGAATTCGTTCGCGGCTGCGCGGTTATACGACTTTACCCAAACCGCGAGGCCGCAGTATGAGCGTTGAAACTCAGTGGAAGATTCCCGCGGACAAGCTCCGTTTGGGCGCCTCCCTCAATTTTGATCTTATCTGTCCCGACGGCCATGTGCTTCAAAAAGCTGGAGATCCGATCAGCGAACGACTGCTTGAGCGGTTGCGTGAACGCGGTATCCATTCGCTAACGCTTTACCAAGCGACACGCACTGAACCTGAGCTGAAAACCGCTGCGCTGCTTTCCAATTTCCCCACCGAAAACATCCGTCAAATCCAAGCGTCGATGGAGTCTGCGCGGGAGTCCGTTCAATCGCTATTGAGTTCATTAGTCAACAACGAAGAACTCCGAGTCGAACCACTCCAAAAGAATGTCAGCGATTTTGTGGTTCACGCGAAACGCGACGTTTCCGCAACCTTGGCTGTTCTCGCCTTGAACAACAAGGCGGCTGATCCCAAGATCGCCAGAAGCCTTGCCAACCACTCCGCCAACTTGGCCTTGCTCGCGACCGTGATGAGTACCGTCCAAAAAGATGACTCGGCCCATTCTTTTGAAATTGGGATGGCGGGCTTGCTTCACGACTGTTCTCTCTTGCTGAATGAAGAGTGGTTCGCAGGCAAGGCAAATTCTCGCGACGAAACGGCTCGAAAGAGATACCGACGGCACTCGCTCGAAAGCTCCGATCTACTAAATGGTTTTGCCGGAATTCCGAAAACGGTACTGACGATGATCCAGGAAGTTCACGAACAAGCAGATGGTTCGGGGTACCCGCGAGGGTTGGTGGTCGGAAAGATTAAGCCCGGCTCCGAGTTGCTCAACTTGGCAGATGCCTACCTGTCGTTGACAAACCCCATCCAAGGGCGTTCAATGGTTCCTGCCGACGCGCTCGCTTATCTTTGCTTTCACACCGCCCAAGGCAAATTCAATCGAGATACATTTCAACTGCTGACCACCAGTTTGTCGATGTACCCTGTCGGCTCGGGAGTGGAGTTGGATGACCAATCCAAAGCAGTGGTCGTGCGAGGAAACAGCAACAATCCGATGGCGCCCATGGTGCGACTGCTTCATCCGGGCCACCAGGAGATCGATCTCCGAATATCCAATCGATTTATTGCCAAGCCTTTTCAGGATTCGGAACGCAAAGACCATCGATTAAGCAAATCGCGAATCCATGAGATACTCTGGAGGACCGATCGTTAGACGAAGCGAAACAAAACAGGCCAATGTCATGTGCGGTAGATTTACACTCAAAACACCCGTCGACCATTGGCTTGCCGACCTCTTTCCAAATTGGAAAGAAGACCTTGCCCCGACCCTCGATTCGATCCCTACTACTCTCTTGGCAGAGCCTCGCTACAACATCGCGCCGAGCCAGAACATTTTAGTCGTTCGACTTGACCCAAATGGTTTACCTCTCATCGAGACAATGCGATGGGGCCTAGTACCAAATTGGGCGGATACACTCTCCGCTGGCTACAACATGATCAATGCAAGATCGGAGTCGATCGCAGACAAACCTAGTTTTCGACCTTCGCTGATCAGCAAACGCTGCGTCGTTTTGGCCGATGGTTACTACGAGTGGAAAACATTGGCTCCCAAAGTCAAAGAACCCTATTGGATCCACACAGCGGGGGAACAAGTTTTCGCGATGGCTGGCATCTGGGCCGAGAATCGCAAAATTCAGAATACGCAATCGCCAGACGCTCCGATTCGATCGGTTTCCATCGCGACCATTGGAGCCAACGAGGATGTAGCGGAGGTTCACGATCGGATGCCAGCGATTAAGACCAGTGAGACGCAAATTGCCGCGTGGCTTGACCCTGCCCTCAACAACGCAGGCTGCGTTCCTGAGTTGCTCGAGCAACTGCAGTCAAGCGTAGGTGTGTTGCAGTTTCGACGCGTTTCAACGTTGGTGAATCGGGCTACGAATGAGGGACCTGAGATTTTGGAGCCGTTGAGGTGAGCTTAGTTTTGCGTTTAGATTGGGACCATGAAGTTGACGAAAGTTCCAAACGCATCACGATCAAGCCCGCCAAGCAATAAACGTAAAAGCCCGGAGGGCGGCATATCCCTGCCGGTGGCGTGAGCCACCGGTCTCAGGTATTTAATCGTATTGAGCCCGGAGGGCGACACATTTTAGAATCATTTGATTTGATGTGTCGCCCTCCGGGCTGTCAGGATTCGGGCTAACTGGGTCCCTGATATCTGGTTCCATGATATCTGGTTTTTGACAATCAAATGACTATCAAAATTCGGGCCGCCGGGACGTTGTTCCGTCCCACGAAATCTTATCCCATTTCCCCGATGAAAACTTGCAGCCAACGTTCCCGATCCGATCCCACATACCGATTGAAAACGAAGCGATTCTCACCTGCAAAGTGAATCGCGCCGACGAGTGAATTGTCGGATCGATCCGTCAACCAACGGATGCGGCCAGAACGCACATCAACTAGGCAAATGCGTTGATCGCAAATGAAACTGCATGCGGTTCCACCTGGATCAATCGATACCTGGCCCTCTAGCGATTGTTCTAGTTCCGTAATTTGCTCGATTTGGCCAATCAATCCGTTGAACCGGCATAACTGAGCGACGCCCCGCTCATCGCGCATCGGAGCGAAGAGAAACTTTCCGTCCGATGTTGAAACCAGCCAGCAGCGAGGGCCTTGAACTCCTGGAAATGTCCGGTCCGTTGTGCGGGTAAGTCGCCTTTGAATACAACCTGCCACCGGCTCTAACAATTTGCTTGCCTCTATCGCCGTTGCGGAACCAACCCTTTTCGCGATCTCATTCCACTGGTTTCCGCTTGGCAGGTCGCAAACGAAAATCTCGGTTACCAAGTCACCCGACTCTGCGCGAACAGCACCCAAAAATGCCACCGCACGTCGATTTGCTCCTACCCAACATTCCTCGACCGCAGCCTCAATGTCATCGCTGCCGTTGCGAGCTTCTTTGCAAAGCGAGGAGGCAAGAAACGCACTGTAGGAGCCACTGAACGATTCCGGATCACAGACGTCTGAACCTTGGTCGTCGACGCGAACAGACATGTTGGGCACCATGAAGCCGACACTGCGCTGATTTCGGAATGCACCGTCTGACGGCGGACTGCGTTCAAGCCAAGCGTCGTTGTAAGTAAAACTCAGCCAACCGTCCATGCTCCACGAATGCGCATGCGTACCGCCGCTCAATGCCCCAAACGGTCGAACTCCAACCCCGTCTTCACTCAATACGGATCGAGCTTCCGCATGTGAAAACTTGCCCGGCTCGTTAATGTCAACGATCGCACCGAATCTGCGAGCAACCGAATAAGGCCTCTCTCTGGAGCAATTTTCTAAACCGTGAATGAAAGCGACAAGCGGTTTATTGGGATGAAAGGATGCGACCCCAACGCCAGGGCCAAACTCCGTCTGATTGGCCGTTTGGTAGAGTCTTGTGATTTCACCGCTATCCAGGTGAACCATCTCGATCGCGTCGGTTCTCGCGATATGCGTGTCATCGTTGCGAGTGTCGTAAACTGCCCATTTGCCATCAGGTGAAATCGCCTGACGGTGATTGAGGGTATGGCCATAGCAGCCAAACGTTAGCTGACGCTCTCGAAGCATCGCAGAGTGCACTAACGCGCCAACTTCGGGCGGCCAGAGACGGTTGGGTCGGCAGCCTTGTTCGGTTGCGAGATGAGAGACTTCATTTCATCGGATGCTGGTGTTTCCTTGCCCAAAGCCTCAAGTGCCTTTGCGTCGAGCTTCGTCGGCCAATTGATCAGTTCGAACGAGTCGGCCAACTGAGCGTCCTCGGCCGCAAACAATTCCATGTTGGCTTCGTTCAACGTAAAGGCCAATACAACCCGTCGGCCATCGTCGTTGGAAATGTGGTAATGAATCCACTGGATATCAACTCCTTGTGTACCACCTCGACAGACGATTCTTAGCAACCGGAGCTTGTTGACCGATAGCCGCTCCGATGCCTCGACGACTTCGGTCAAAGCCTTGCCAATCGCGGTCTTGACATCCGATTGGAAACCTTCCAAACTCAATTGGCGCCCTGGCTCATAATCGATCATGTTGGTGATATTGCATTGAGCAACTACGCGATTGTCGACGACATATCGCAACGTCGCTTCCTCGCCGCTGTCCCGATAGGTCGACCACTTGCGGTTGGCGACAAACCGATAATAGCCCAAGTCCGATTGAAACTGAAATAGACTGGCGGTTTCCATCGTCCCCATTTTGGCCGAAACCGTTTTCAAAGTTTCGCCCGTACTCATGGCATCGATTGGCGAGCGAAGGATTCGGAGTTGGGCGGTAATTTCAAAGCCAGGTTCCGCTTCGCTAATCTCGCGGGTCTCTGTGATCTTGACGGCTAACCAAGAAATGGTGCTGGTCTTGCGATCGAGTTGTGCTTTGCCTTCGATCTTAAGCGTCGTAGGGACCTGGCGAACCGAAGCCGACAACGTTCCGTCAAGTTCGAGCTGAGCCTTGTCCTCGTCGGCACCAACCAAGCACATGACCAATTTGCCCGCTTGGATCGCGTCCATGTTCAGCAGGCGGCAGGCGATGGTGTTATCGATGGTCCACTTGTCCGCGATCTGAACTTCCTTGTCTGTCAACAATTGGTCGATGAACATGGTATTGATCGGGCCTTCGATCAAGTCCCTTTCGGCGGCGAACAGCGGACTGTTAGGGCATGTTGCGATGAGACCTTGGTCCGATCCTACGCGAAGAATATCGTTGCACTGTTCGCGAAGGCTGGTCTTGGTGATATGTCGGTCGATCTGAATTTCCGAGCCTGACTCGTGATAATGTTGATACGACTTGCAACCGGTTAATTGAGTTGCGATTTCATATTGTTCGTCGAAGTCGACCGTCGAGTTGGCTTTGATCGGAGCGGTCTTGGCTGCGATCATTCTGCCCCCCTTGGCCGTCGCGTCGTTGGTTTGGCTCTTGAGCCGAATCTCACCGGCAATCTCCAAGACCGCGCGAACTCGGAACTTGCCCGTCAACGCTTCGTTCGATTTGCTCTTGGTGTCAGCCAACCCTTTTGTGGCCGATGACCAGACCAAAGAAGATGCGATCACAATGCTGCTTGCGATCCATTCACGACGCGATTGTCGAACAGTTTCAATTCCGATGAGCTTTGAGTTCATGCTCGAATCCAATGGTTCTGTGAGGTACTGGGCTATCGTCGCTTGAGGAACGACCACGTACTCTCGTGCATCGGATCGGAATCATCAGGATGCTTAGCAGAACCGAACTAATCAGCAAACTTTGCCTAGATTGCCATTTTGCAAGGCAAACGAATTGCTGGCATTGCGATTTGACGCTCGGAAGAGCCTTGTCGAGCGGATTTGGCCGTTAGAATTGACCCGTTCGGACTAGTTTCCGAATTTGCATCGCCACCTTTGGGGGGTGGGGGTGTTTGGCAGCATTGTCAGTGACCAATAATTCGAAGAGCCTTTTTTGGGCGAGTTCCAAAAGTACGGTTGCTTTATTGGGGCACATCACGAACCTTTGTATTTATGTCGACTGTTTCAAATCACCACTATCTGCTCCGCGAAGAAAAGAGCGTCCTACTTTCGCAAAAGGATGCTCACTGGGAGGCTTGCGCATTCTCCCGGCGAAGTCCCGCCAAGGAGACTTGCAATGAAGACGCAGTAGGTATCATTCGCGTCGATGACGAGACGGCAGTTTTCGCCATTGCGGATGGTTGCGGTGGGATGCGAGGTGGCGAACAAGCGTCGGAAATCGCCTTGCAGGTTTTGACCCATTCGATTGAGAGCAACGAAAGTGGGCCGGACCGACTACGCGTTGCTATCTTAGACGGCATCGAACAAGCCAACAGGGCGGTGCAAGAGCTCAAGATTGGAGCCGCATGTACCATCGCGGTGGTCGAGTACCATCGTGGCACGATACGTCCGTATCACGTCGGCGATTCGATGATTTTGGTCACGGGAGTTCGAGGCCGTATTCGCTATCAGTCGGTGAGCCATTCGCCGGTAGGATTTGCGGTCGAGTCGGGGATGCTCGCGGCCGATGAAGCGATGCATCATGAGGACCGCCATTTGGTGTCCAACGTGGTGGGTGACGCTCGCATGCGGATTGAGATCGGTCCAGCCCTTGTCTTGTCACAACGGGATACGGTCATCATTGCAAGCGACGGACTTTTTGACAATTTGAGCATCGACGAAGTGGTGGGAGGTTTGCGAAAGGGCAAGCTAGCCCAAGCGCTCACGTCGGTTACCGATTTGGCTTTTCAACGCATGTTGGGCATCAAGGATCAGCCCTGCAAGCCCGACGATTTAAGCGTCGTCGCCGTCCGCCCGTTGAGCCTGCGATAATTGCCCATGAGGCCCCTCGGTAAATAAGCCCCTTCTTATGTAGCAGATTTCGTGAGAAATCTGCGTTCAAGAACCATTCGATTGCGTCAGGTCCAATCTTTTTGACTTTGCTCCCCTCTCCCCTTTTGGGCAACGCTGTGAAGCATTTCCAACAACGAAAACAATAGGTTTCGCCTCAAAATTCGCATCCGTCAGGTGCGATTTTTGGCAAGTCCATTTTGCCGATAGTGACTTTTGATATTTGTCGATTATCCGGTTCGGGCTTGCCCCGACCGGACACCGCTCTGGAGTTCTAATGGGGCCGCGTGATGAAATGACAACTCTGTATTCGTGGCGCCCCCCAGGGCGGGGGGGGGAAAAAAAAGTTTTTGGATGGGGGGCCGGGAAAATAGGTAAACAAAAAAGGGGACGGGGGGGGGCACCCCCCCCCCGCCAGAAAATAAT
>JANPHB010000254.1:0-23027 GCA_031424235.1 Pirellula sp. | reverse complement strand
GTCTTCACCTGAAATCCTCCGTGCTAGCGATAAAACGTTTGTGTTGTTACTACGTTAAACCGCAAAAACACCAGGAGGTTTCAGGTTTTTTTATGAAATCGTCAAGAAACCTCAAACAAGCTTCGCTTGATTGAGGATTAGAGGCGTTCGGAATAGTACTTTCTAGTCGACCTAGGCGTACTATTCGCATTCAATTTTCAAACTAATTGCCCCTTTGAAGCAGGTGCTCGGAATGTGCCCGATCAAACCCGCGAACCAACAATTGAATCTCTACGACACGCACATTTTGCCGTTGGGTAACATCAAGAGCACTAAGCCCTCAAAATGAGCCGCGGGCGCTAGTAGCCGCGACAACCGTGTTTACCGGGAAACCGTAACGCGGCGAGCGCCCGCGGCTCAGTAAGTTGCCTGCACCAATGGCAAAGTGAGTGCCGACATGCCTAGAATACAAATTGGCTCGCGACTACGGCTTTATTCCAATTCAGCAAGCGGATCTTCTTTCCATTGGGCAACGTTATATCTGTGGTTCCGGGAATTGAAGCTGTGTCAAAGCTCAGCGATGCATAGCTGACTTGATAAGCCTGTAAGATAATCCGATCTAGACTGGCCGAAAAGTCGGTGATGGTATCCACGGAGCCCACATCCCCAGCGAAAATAATCTTATCGCTACCTCCGCCTGTCGTGATGCTGTCGGCACCGTCCCCACCGAGAAAATAGTCATTGCCCTCTCCGCCGAAAAGCGAATCGTTACCAGCATCGCCATAGAGGGCATCGATTCCATCAGAGCCATTGAGCAAATCGTCGCCATCACCGCCATAGAGAGCATCTGAACCCAGTCCGCCAAAGAGATAGTCGTTACCACCCAGTCCATCGATCCGGTCATTGCCCCCTTGGCCGAAGATCAAGTCGGTCAAATTTGTACCTTGGATCACATCGTCACCGCCGTCATTTCCTATTTGGATTTGAGATTTATTTGTTATGGCGAGCATGCATTGAGTAATGTCGTAGATGGCGTTGTGGTCGTTGGCATTGATTTTCAAGGCTTCAAAATTCTTCGTGTTCAATCCCGCGGCCGTAGGCACAAGCAAGCCAAAAACTTTGCCGGTCGGACTAGTCAGGTACTGATTCAATTGTTGAAGACCCGTCGTACTGAGCTCGCCCAATTGAAAAGGCGTAAACCCAAAGCAAATATCATCGTTCCCGCCGAGCCCATCCAACGTGAGTGTTGTGTCTAAACCAAACGTCCCTAGTAACGTCGCAGAGCCAGCGCCGGTTGACAGGGTTACCACGACGTTGTTCGGCGAATACATGACGTTGAAATGATCATCACCTGAGGTGCCTTGCAGGGTCGCTTCATTGACGATGCTTACTTTGTAGTCCTCGACTTCGCCGTCGTTGGCTGGACCTGTGGGGCCAAGGCCGCCCGAGGTACTGATTCGAAAGCGTGCAAATGTATCTCCGAGGCTTGCCCCAACTGGAATGATGACAGGCACCGATTGCCATGTGGAGGCAAGTGTCGCGCTGAAGACCTCGCCTGCATCGTTGAAGACCCCGTTTCGATTGAAATCAAAGAAGTAGTCTAATTTCGCGTTTTTGATGGCTGTTGCCGACGACGAAATCAGAAGAGAGACACTGGTTCCTCGCGACAAAATTGGAAAGATCGCAACCCCTGACTCGTCGTCCGAACCCACGAGATCATCGCCACTGGCTGCCGCGTTCGGCTGTCCATTTAACTCGACATCGACCCCCGCACCGAGAAAGACTTTTGCAGTACCAACTGGATCGCTTATGAGACCGCTCGGCTGGAAAGTCGCATGGCGAGGGCCATTTTCCGCGAGCGTTGTTTGGTAATTGCCAGTAGATGCACCTGGGGCAGTGTCGGGTGCGTCGCCATAATCCATTTCAATGTCCCAGCCTATGACATCCAACGCTTGGACGTCTCTCGCTGTTACGGAACCGTATTCACCCAGTGCAAGCGTTGGGTCCATCACACCCAGCCCCAAATTATCCTTCCAATGTTGGTTCTCTCTACCATTGCCGTTGTACGCACCAGTCGAAAAACTGGCGAGATGAGTCGCTCCACCATCAACGGAGAAGTACTTGTCTGCTTTGTCCGCACGAAGATCGAAATCTGCGCCTGCCGCGACGGAGCCTGCCGAAAAACGGAATAGATCCAGTGGCCTGGCTACAATCTGATTGTCTTGATTCGCCAAACTGTTGTAACCGGGACCATTCGGTTTGCTCTTGAAGTCCACTTCGTCAGCCCCACTGATGAAGCCTAGCAAGTGTCCGATTTCGTGCGTGGCAACAGCAATGAAATCGTACTTGCCAGGTGCCACTCCGTCGGCTTGATTGTAGTCAAAAGGTGAGGAGCTAAGAAATTTGATCGTGCCATCTGACGCTGGATCATTTGCCGGGATTAGACCCAATGCTTTGGCATTGGCGCGCGTGATCCTAAAGCTCGTATTGTTGTCGGTGTTGTTATTGTCCAGGAATGGCAGACCGGTATTGTAGTTTGTCGTGTAGAGTGATGCCGACGAACCGGACGGCAAGTGAGAGAGCGCACTGAGATCGGAGAGAGAGCGTTGGTCTGCTATCAACGCATTGTGGATGTCACTTAACGAAGCAATCGAGCTGACGGGAAACGTCTGCCCGACCCCGGATGCGTTGGCGGTGTAGTCGATGGTGACGTTGCGTCGAATATCGTCCTTGAGCAGGGTCGACCAGTGACCGGCTGCGACTTGAAATGCTTCGCGCACAGCCAGTGGAACGGCTGCGGTGGCCGAAATATTAAATTCGAGTCCATTACCCCCGTAAAACATGCTGCGTTCTTCGAGCATTTCTTGACGCAGGGCCCGTGTTAATTGCCTTCGACGCGCTAACGATCGGGGCGTTCTGATGATGCAGGTCCCACTGAACGCTTGGCAAACGCGTTCGACTTGAGTTTTGATTCCACGCGTAATTTCCTGAAAGCCGTTAAGAACTCGCATTTTTATCTCTCGCTCTAAAGGTGAAGGCCTAGTTCACAAGAGATAGTTTTGACGACGCCGTTTGTGACCCAGAAAATAAATAATTTCTCAGCGAAGGGTGTGGTGGGCATCTTTGCAATGCCAGATCCATTAAGGCGAGCGGCGGGTTCCAATATACCTAGCACGACGCGCAAGTTTTGAAGTTGCACTACTTGATTTAGGGGCAAAGCCCCGGTCGTTTACATAGCCCAGCCTGAAGGGCTGGGGCAAATCAGGCAGAGGAATTGATAGGGCCAACGGCCCGGCAGTTTGCTTCGGCTAGAGACGTTAGTCAACAAACGGTCGGACCTTTGGCCCTTAAGAGCAATTGCGAAGAATACCCAGCCCGTTGGGCTGGGCTATGTAAATTGCTGGGCCGTTGGCCCGGAAGCACAGAAAACCTGCAACTTCAAAACGCTCAAGCTATTGAATCAATTATCCAATTCACTAGCTTGCGCGTCGTGCTAAAGTAGTTTTCATTCTGCCGCTCGCCTTATTAAGGTGTTTGTTTCTTCACATACTTCATCAGATCGAGATCGCGCAGCTCGTCTGCCAACGATTCTGGCGTGACGTCGCAAATGGTACTCGAGACTTCCGCAATGAGGAGTTCGGTAAAAAGCTGACGCGCTCGGCTGCGTTGTTTGCGAAAGGACTCAGCGGTTAGTGATTGCCCTGTCGATTTCGAAATCCGAGCGGCCAGTGCAACGGAGTCTTCGTCGGAGTGTTCCACTGCTGCCTTTAGAACGCTGTGGCAAAGATTTCCTTTGTTTCGCTTCTGATGATCTCGCAATGCACTCCATGTGCTCTTTAGTACGCAGTCTCGCCAAATTCGTTGCCACTCACGCTCTGCCGTAGGTTCGCTTGCAACTTGCTCTAGGTCGCCCGACAAGACAGGTTGCCGGGTTTGCTTGCGAAGATACGAATAGGCGGCATTGCGTACAATGGATATCAAATAAAAGCGAAATAGACCTCGGTCCGATGATGCGGTTGGAAACCCCTTGGCAACAACCTGCAACAAGAATTCTTGCTCGACTTCATCTGCGTCATCGACTGTTGGCAAAAGGGCTCGCAAATATGCTCGAACGGCTGCACCATAACAAGTCACAAACCGGGAAGGGTTGGACACAATGGTCCAATGCGTTGAAATCAGATTCAAATCGCGGGGCGGTTCTGCTTCGTTTCGGGGTGCGTTACCCATGAAAAGACTCCAATCCAAGTCGCGATTGCCTTCGAGAAGTTACCAGACAATGGACTATTTGGCTGGCTCATTTATCCACAATAGCGATAACTTCCCGTTGGAGCTAGCGGTAAACATCCGTGTCGCGTCGGGCGTATAGGCCATAGAAAGAACGTTGCCATCGTCGATTTGGAGCGTTGAAGCCAATCGCTTGGTTGTCAGATCAATACACTCTATTTTACTACCAGCGCACCAGCAAACCTGTTGCTCTGTGGGTGAGAACGCGACGCTTTGGATATCGCCCTCCTGCGATAGGGATTTATATTCGCTTGCCTCGGTCAAGTAGCTTCGAAGGGAAAAATACTTGCTGCCACCGACTGCCATCATTCTTCGTTGAGGCGAAAAAGCAATGGTTTGAATAGGCATGCCTGTTGGAAACGACCGTTGCTCCCGCTCTGCCGTGGGGCCAGACCATGATCGCAAAACCCCATCTGCACCACCCGTGACAACGCGAAGTTCCTTTTCAGGTGCGCATCCGATAACCGGCTGCCGCTCACATTTCAATACAACCGTGCGTCGAAGGAGCTTTTTCGCTGCCATGTCCCAAAGGACCCATGCGCTATCTTGTGACGCGTTCGATGTGGTATAGGCTAACCAACGTCCATCTGGCGAGAACGCCACGGCGTCGACGGCTCCGCGTTCAGGGACAACGGCTGTCGGTTCGCTTTGCCACGTCGACGTATTCCAAAGCAAAACACCCTGGCCTCCGGAACACCCCACCGCCAAACGTGTTCCATCCGACGAGACCGCCAATTGCGAAGCACGGCCGTCGATTTGCTGGTCAAGCAATCGCTTGCCTTCCTGACTCCAAACTTGAACCTGGCTGTTTGCGTCGGCTGGTGCGCTGAACAACGTTGCGTTGGTGAGAGCGACCAAGAACTCTCCTGAGTTGGCAATGCAAAGTTGACTAATGCCAGGATAGTCCATGCTCCAACGTGGCAGAATTTCGCCAGTTCGTAGGCTCTCTTGCTTCATACCTAGGAGCCGAAACGCATTGGCATTTAACTTGACTAACGGCGTTCGTCGCGGGGTGTTTATGGGCACGATCTCGGGCGTTTTTCTCCCGCTGCTCGGAGGCTTTTTGTCGGGCTGCTTTGCATTGGCCAACTCGCTTGACGTGAGTGACTTACCATTCGTGCCATTCGTGGGTTTCGCCGGTTTGCTTGAGGATGCGGCGGGCCCCGTCTGCCTAGAACCAATCCAAACAATAGCTGTCAGTAGTATTGCCAAGACCAACCCAGTTAGGGTGGTGGTTTTCCAAGCCCATGCCTGCGCCGGTTTTTTCTTGCGCTTCGTATTGCGACCAACAACCTTGGATCGAGAACGTGGGGCATTGGACGCAAGCGTTGCATCGATCGAAGCAAAAACCGGGGAGGCCAGCCCCTCGTTCTCAGGCCGCTTCCCTTCCGATTCGAGCACCAATTCGAGAGCTCGGATCAGCTCTTGCGTCTCGGAATATCGATCGTCGGGGTCTTTGGCCATAGCACGCTGAATAATGGCAGCGCACCCAAAAGGAACAGTCGGATTGTGTTTGCGTGGATCTGGAATTGGGTTTAGCAGATGAGCATTCATTGCTAACAATGGTGCGGCAGCTGGAAATGGCACATGTCCTGTTAGCAAGGCAAAGTAGGTCGCACCCATCGCATAAATATCGCTTCTCGCATCAGCCAGTTCGGAACGGCATTGCTCGGGGCTCATAAAATACGGCGTCCCAAGCACGCTACCCGTGGCTGTCATACTCGCGTCATTAGAGACTAACAAGCGAGCCAATCCGAAGTCAGCCAGTTTGACGATGCCTTCTTCTGTACGCATCAAATTGGACGGCTTAATGTCCCGGTGAACGAGGCCAACACGATGTGCGACTTCCAAACCACGGCACGCGTCGAGCAACATTCGCGTCGCATCGGTCCAGCGAAGTGCCCCGGAACGCAACAGGTCCTGCATGCTACCCCCTCGGACCAACTCGAGCACGATATAGTACTGGCCGTTGCATTGGTTCGCTTCGTACACGGTCACAATATGTGGATGATGCAACATCGCTGCTGCACGAGCTTCACGCAAAAACCGCTCAAGCGCCTCAGGTTGGCTGGCCAATGACCGAGGAAGCATTTTAATCGCAACATGCCGCTCCAGGACGGAATCGCGAGCTTCAAAGACGACTCCCATTCCGCCCCGACCAAGCTCACCGACAATCTGGAACTTACCAAGCCATTTCCCAATGTGTTTTGTAAGAGCGTTGGTACCCAATGAATCGTTCGACACGAGCTTGCGCGATGGATTTTCTGAGGAAGAAGGCATGTTGGAACGAAAGCAGGGGGTGCGTGCCAAAAAGTCGGCCCCAATCTAGTATAGATTGTCACGTCCAACATGGGCACCCTGCAAAACGACGCTTCTTCACGGTTTCTTAACTAAAGCTACCCGGTTTTTTAACTTAAGTTTCATAGGATTTTTGCTGTTGTTCCGGTTCGCAAACGGCATCCGCTCAAGTTGCCCAAAGCAAAGAACCGCTGTCGCAGGATTCGGTTTTCTAAACTTAATGGAATGATACAAAGGCTCGCAATGACTCGCAGTTTGGTATTGGCTCGTGGTCGACGTGTTTCTGGTGGATTTACTCTGGTTGAATTGCTGGTGGTGATTGCGATCATCGGCATCTTGGTCGGGCTCCTGCTGCCAGCAGTTCAGGCGGCTCGAGAAGCGGCTCGCAGAATGCAGTGCACTAACAGCTTAAAAAATCTTGCACTCGCGGCCCTGAACTTCGAATCCGCAAATCGAGGCTTTCCCTATAACGCAATCACAAAAAACAATTCCCAGTTCCCTTACATTCCATACGATCCAAATGGTCCAGACGCGCCGACTCCAGGTTCCGTTGGTGGTACACAGGGGCGATGCAGCGGGATGGTGCCTCTTCTACCGTACATCGAACAAAGCAATGTGTTCCCATTGTACGCGTTTAACAAAGACTGGTCGGATCCATCGAACGTCAACGCGCTCCAGTTGAAGTTTAACTTGATGCGATGCCCATCTACCCCTGCTGACGATGTTTTGACCTATCCGGCAAACTCAGCAAACTACATCTCACCAGCGAACAACAACAGAGCTTTTGCCCCTCCCGCATCTGGTTCGACCTCAACCAATATTTTGGGCGGTGCTCTCTATGCAACCACGAAATGCACTCCCGCAGGCTGGTCAGGAGACTATGCCGCCATCGGACAAGTCAAGACGACGAAGAATTCCTCTGGTGCCGAGATCGCGTTCGCAAATCCACTCATTACCGTTCCCTTTGCTGGACCGGGCAGCAAGGGAGCCACCGTTCAAAATGCGATCAACAAGCTCGCAACTATCACCGATGGCACGTCGCACACGACCCTCTACTCCGAGCGAAGCGGCAAAAGCAAACAGTACTATTCGGGATACATTTCTGATGCCACACCGATCCAAACAGGTGCTATCTGGGCTGATGCAGACAATCGAATTACGGTAACTGGCACAAGCACCGACGGTAAAAGTGGATTCGCCACAGGAGCTTCCGTCATGAACAGCAATAACCAACAAGGGGACATCTTTAGTTTCCACAACGGCGGCGGAAATGTCGCGTTTGCCGATGGGCACGTTTCGTTCCTGTCAAAAACAATGGACATCAACACGCTTGTTTCGCTAGTAACACGAGGTGGCGGCGAAATCGATAGCCAGGAATAAGCTAGCGAGAGTACCCGATATCAATTTCGCGGTTTGGAATCTAGTTCGTTACCCTCGTTCCAAGGCTCTGCCTTGGAACGCACTGCCTTCGAGGCTCCGCCTCGCGTAAACCATGCCTTTACAACTCAGGAGGCAGGAGCCTCCGTTTCATCGCGTCCCCAGGCGGAGTCAGGGAACGAGCGCCAAGCTAGTGAATTGGATAGCTGATTCACTAGCTTGCGCGTCGTGCTAGGAACGACAGCATTTCGCCCGCTAATCACATGAATTTAGGCGAAATGCGGAAGCTTTAACGCGCCGAGCGCGGGCTGCTTTTTTGTGAGTATTTTGGTATTGCGTTAAAGTGGTTGCGATCCTTAAGCAATCCACAAAAACGAAACGCTAGCAGAACATTTTCCAAGTGTTCTGCTGTTCTTTTTAATGCTCGATTGCCGACACAACAGATCAGCCATATCCGTTTCCTCATGGGTCGATCTGCCAATGCGAAACATCGCAACCAAATTTACTAGGCTTCGCAAAAACCGCGGTTGCCTCGTACTCCTGGCTGCCTCGTTTTTTGGTGCTAGCACATGGGGTTCTCAAACGGCTCTTGCTCAACAGTCTGGTGCTGGTGAACAATTCGGTGCGCGTCGCGTCCAACCGAAAAGCGAAGGCACTTCCACTCGAGAAGCTCGGGAAGCGGCAATCCAGAGAATTCCGTTTCAACAGCTAACGCCGGATGCAGGCGCTCGCCTCAAGACAGTTGTGGCCAATTCGAGCTATTTTCGCAGCATGCCAAGCGAAACTGTCGATTGCGATCCAGAGATGTTTGCCTTCTTGGTCCGACATCCTGAAGTGATCGTCAACATCTGGGAAGTCATGGATGTAACGAAGGTTTCGTTGCAGCGACGGGGCCAGTATGAATTGCACGGAAGCGACGGAGCCGGGACGTCCAGCAAAATGGACCTTGTCTTTGGCAATGACAATATGCACATCTACTTCGCGAACGGAGTCTACCAAGGGAATCTTTGGGCGCGAGAGCTGAACGGCAAATGTGTCGTCGTATTGCACAATCGACCTGGCACGCTGGCCAACGGCAAGCCGGGAATCGTTGCCTCGATGGACGTCTTCATGAAGCTCGACAATATCGGCGCCGATTTGGTTGTGAAAACACTCGGGCCATTGATGGGAAAGACAGCTGACTACAACTTCACCGAATGCGCCGCATTCTTTTCCCAGATATCACAAACCGCCCAAAACAATCCCTATGGCATCCAACAGCTTGCTAAACGACTGACCAAGATCGATCCGAAGATTCGAGATCAGTTTATTGCGACCACCAACTCGGTGGCTCAACGAAGCGGCAATGTGACAGCCGCCACCAATCCCACTCCACCTGCCGCCGAAAAAGCACTTGAACCAAAGCAGATTGCCATTCTATCGGCTAAGCCCAAGGTTCCACCAGCTGAACTATCCACTCGGCGACAATCGGAATCATCACCGCAGTCTCTAGAAGAACGAGTCGATTCACCGACGATCTTTTTGTTGAATCGAGACGACGAAGTGAAGACTAAGAAACCTTAGTTTTCGGAACGTCGATCTTTAGGGGAATTGGGAGAATGAGTCCACCGCTTTGAACGTTCTTCCAACGAGTTTGCCAAACGAATTCGTTACCAGGGAGGGTGAGGCTCCTGCCGAACCTTAACGTCGCAAGCTCGGCAGGAGCCTTGCTCTCCCGATGAAATTGCAAGCAATTCCAAAAAGAAAGTGAGACGGCAGGTGCGACACACCGTGGGTCACTCCTGCCGAGAGCGACTTAGTTCTGCCATTATTCTGATAAAGGTTGCCCCTGTTTTTCCAACCAACGCAATCGAACATTGCCATCGGCGTTTCCTGATTCTACAAGAACCGCCTTCGCTATTGGCATCGCATCGAACAACTTGGAAGCTTGCTGCATACCCAATACCGCAAACGCCGTGGCCCCAGCATCCGCGTCGACGGTTGTTTCAGCGATCACGGTCACGCTTTGCCGACGTTCGATAGGGTCGCCGCTCTCGGGATCGATGAAGTGACTGTAGCGGCGACCATCGATTTCTACGAACTGGTTCAAATCCCCAGAGGTAGTGACGGCGCAGTTCTTGAGCTGAATCATCGACAAGGGTGGTGACTCCTTGCCCAAGCCCGCTATCGCAATTCTCCACCCCTGAGCCCCAGGAGGTGAATCCCCTACTCGAATATCGCCACCTGCGTTGATCAATATCGATCGTGAGCCAGCTAATTGCATTTTCTCAAAAGCTGCGTCGACGATGTATCCAACTGCGATCCCAGACAAGTCGAGTACCATCAGGTCCTTGAGCAAGGAGACTCGAGCGGATTGCTTGGGCTCTTCACTGGCTGAAGGAAACGCAAGATCGACCGACGACCAGCCACATCGCCCCTTTGCGTCTTCAATCGACTTGGATGAAGGCAACTGCTTTTTCTTGCGTTGAGCGCGCCAGAGTTGCGTCAGCGGTCCGACGGTAATGTCAAATTTGCCTGCACTGAGCTGATGCCAACGGCGACTGTGCTGTAGCACCGCTGCCAAATCGGGACTTATCGGAGTCCAAGCTCCTTTTGTAGCCGAGCACAGCTTGGAGATCTCGCTATCCGGATCATAGTTGCTGAGGATGGTCGACAGGCGTTCGATCTCAGTCAACCCCGCGTCGATTACGATTTTCGCTTCCGCTTGAGAAGGGGCATAGACTACGAAATCGACATGCGACCCCATTGAGGGGGCCGAAAATTCGAATCGCAGTTGGGTTTGCCCCTTATTGGTTTGCTTTTCGGTCCCAGTTACCTGTGCGTTGAGCCGCGTTTCAGAAACCGGCTGGCTTAATACCGTTAACCCAACAACCAACGCCAATTTCAAATAAATCATCTTGGGATTTCTCAGTTTTGCGGAATGGCGGAAATGAAAATGGAAACCCGACGCGTAAGCGAGGAATACCGCGCATAGCCCGCGCCGATGCGGGACGTGATTCAGCCCGAATGGTGTTGAATTTAGTCTGTCCCGTAGCGGAAGTTGTAAAACTTCCTGGAGTTCGAGTCACTTCAGGAACTCTCACCAGATTCCACTACCTGCTAATTCACGCCAATCTGACTCAGCCCCCTAATTTGCAGAGGATTTCCAAACTGTTTGCGGTTACTTTTCGATTATACCTGCTACATGGCTCAAGACTTGCTTATCTCAGCTGCTCGCCTAAAAACCCAACGAAATCATGCGCTGCGGCCGGTCTCCGGGCGTCAGGTGCTGATCATTTGGGCACCTTTGTTGTTGGTTGGGTGGCTTTTTGAGCAAGTCGCGCTGCTGGGAACGGTCCGAGTTTGTAGAATTTTAGGGAACAGCATATCCATTGATGAATCAGCAAAGCCAATTTGATCGGACGACTATGGAACAGGTTAATTCGAGCTTCCTAAACAACGATCCCCTCAATATTTCGAAGTACGACACAAGAGGTTTTTTTGACGAGATGTTTAGTGCGGCTGGCGTCGCTCGGCCAGGAGTAGAATTCCTCGTTGACAAGCTATCGGCTCTTCCACTTGGCGAGCTTCAGCGTCGACAACGCGCTGCGGATCACGAGCTTCTCAATATGGGAATCACGTTCAACGTCTACGGACACTCGGCAGGAACCGAAAAAGTCTGGCCGTTTGACTTGATCCCGCGTGTAATTCAAGAAGAGGAGTGGCTGTACGTCGAGCGCGGCCTGAAACAGCGGATTCGCGCGCTGAACATGTTCATCGATGACCTCTATCACGATCAAAAGATCATTCGCGACGGAGTGCTCCCAGAGTACATGATCCAGTCCAGCAAGGGTTTCTTAAAGCAAATTCAAGGGATGAACCCGCCAAGAGGCATTTGGTGCCATATTACTGGCACTGATTTGGTGCGGGCTGGCGATGGCCAAATTTATGTGCTTGAGGATAACCTCCGCTGCCCATCGGGCGTCTCCTATGTTATTGAAAATCGCGAAGTGATGAAGCGAACGTTCCCGCAACTCTTTGAAGGGCGGAACATTTTGCCAGTAGAGACTTACCCTGAGCAGTTGCTCAAAATGCTGCAATACGTTTCTCCCTCCTCATCGAACGAACCGACCGTTGTTGTTCTGACTCCAGGCATCCATAACTCCGCCTACTTCGAGCATTGCTTTCTCGCGCAGCAAATGGGTGTGGAACTCGTGCAAGGCTCCGACTTGATCGTGAAAGATGGCTATGTGCACATGCGAACGACTCGCGGTCTGAAGCGCGTGGATGTCATCTACCGAAGAATCGATGACGATTTCCTGGACCCAGAATGCCTTCGCCCCGATTCGACGTTGGGTGTGAAGGGTTTGATGCAAGTCTACCGCGCAGGCAAAGTCGCGCTAGTCAACGCACCAGGAACTGGGGTCGCGGACGACAAAGCCATCTACGCTTACGTTCCCAAGATGATCAAGTACTATTTGAACGAAGACATGATTCTGCCCAACGTACCTACCTATATGTGCGCCGACGAAACGGAGCGCAAGTATGTTTTGGAGAACATCGACAAGCTGGTCATCAAGCCAGCCAACGAATCGGGCGGATATGGGATTTTGCTTGGTCCCAAAGCCAGCAAGGAACAGCTTGCGACTTACAAAGAACTCATTCAAAGCAATCCGCGAAACTACGTGGCGCAGCCGATGTTAGACCTGTCCACTGTGCCAACTTTGTGCGGTGACTCCTTAGAAGGTCGACACGTTGACTTGCGGCCTTACATCTTGTTTGGCGAAGACATCTATATTGTGCCAGGTGGACTAACCCGTGTGGCACTGGTCAAGGACTCGCTGATCGTAAACTCGTCACAGGGTGGCGGCAGCAAAGACACATGGGTACTCAGAAACGAATCAAATGGTGTTTAGAAGACGATTGGATAGTTGAATGTTATCTCGCGTAGCAGATTCCATATTTTGGATGAGGCGATACATCGAACGAGCCGAAAACGTAGCTCGCTTTATCGACGTGACCCTCAACCTGACTCTCGGTATCGGTATCGATCATTACCAGCAATGGGAACCACTGGTCTACACGACCGGTGACAATGATCTATTCCATGAACACTACGATCAAGTGAGTCAGGCCAACGTCATTCGATTTTTGACTTTTGACGAACGGAACCCGAATTCAATTCTCTCTTGCCTGAAGATGGCTCGAGAGAACGCGCGAGTCAGTCGCGAAATGCTTAGTAGCCAAATGTGGGAGGAACTCAATAAATTCTATCTATTCGTTCGCGACAACCGGCACGATTCGACCGCTGTTGATTCGCCCTTTGAGTTCTTTGGCCGCATTCGACAAGCGGGTTATCTAGTAGAAGGGGTAACCTACAGCACCATGTCGCATGGCGAAGCCTGGAACTTTGGCCGTCTCGGTGCATTGCTGGAGCGAGCCGACAAGACATCGCGAATTTTGGACGTTAAGTACTATTTGCTTCTGCCGGAAGTCTCCGATGTCGGGACTCCAATCGACATCAGCCAATGGGGTATGCTTCTTAAGAGCACGAGCGCGCTCGAGATGTATCGTCGGCGACATGGACGTTTGTCGCCGAAGCAAGTCGCAGCATTCATGCTTCTAGATCGCGATTTTCCTCGAGCCATTCGATTCTGCATTTCGCGAGCCGAACAATCGCTGCTCGCGATCACTGGCGGCACTGCTGGACACTTTAGCAACAAGCCAGAGCAGTACCTCGGTCGCTTGCGCGCGGAGTTTGATTTCTTGCATATCGACGATGTGATGGATTTGGGGCTTCACGAATTCATTGATAATTTCCAGGTCAAGCTAAACCTTGCGGGCGATGCCATTTGCGAGACGTTTTTCGAAGTAGTTCCCGTCGCATAGCCGCTTGACAGCGTAAGCGTTTTGTGGATTTATTCCATTGACGGTCAGCCGAAGGCGTACCAAGCTTATTGGACCGTACGGCTGATGCCGCATGACTTAGCCTGCCATGAGGTATACTATCGCGATCGATTTCGCACGATGGTATTCGCTCTGTAAAGGTGATCAATATGAACTCACGCTTTGTTCGATGGACGATGCTATATAGCATCGCAACTCTTTTGGCATTGGCAACAAGTTCGTTGCATGCGATTCAAAATGAGGCGAGTAGCAAGCCGAACATCGTCTACTTCCTGGTTGACGATTTAGGTTTCGCCGACTGCGGTTTCAATGGCGGTACCGATATTCTCACACCGAACATCGACAAGCTTGCGGCCGCCGGCGCTATCCTGAAGTCCTTTTACGTACAACCGGTTTGTTCGCCAACCAGAGCAGCCTTGATGACGGGTCGCTACGCGACGCATACGGGAGTTTACAGTGTTGTTCGGCCTGGCGCCCCCTGGGGATTGCCGTTGAGTGAACGCACTCTGCCTCAAGCTTTAGCGGAAGCCGGATACTTCACAGCGATCTGCGGAAAATGGCACTTGGGTGAATTTGAATCCGCTTACACCCCAACGCATCGTGGATTCGATCGGCAATATGGACACATGTTTGGAGCCATCGACTATTTTAATCATACACGCGACGGCAAGAAGGACTGGTACCGAGACGACCTTCCAGTCGAAGAACCGGGATACTCGACCGAACTGGTAGCACTGGAAGCCTGTCGCATCATCCTAGATAAACCGGTGGACAAACCCCTTTTCCTTTATGTGCCCTTCAATGGGCTTCATGGTCCACACCAAGTTCCCGAAACGTACAAAAAGCCTTACCAAAAGCTGCCGCAGCTTCGGCAAACTATCGCCGGAATGCTTGCCGCCGTCGACGAAGCCATCGGGAAAATAACTCGGCAACTCGAGGAAAAAGGACTACGCGAAAACACGTTGATCATTTTCTCTAGTGACAATGGAGGCCCGGCGCCTGGCAAAGCGACCATGAACACTCCTTTGCGTGCGGGCAAAGGCACCATCTACGAAGGTGGAGTGCGTGTCTGTTCATTCGTCAACTGGCCCAATCAAATCAAGGCTGGGATTACCATTCAAGAGCCGATCCATGCAATTGATTGGTACCCAACGCTTTTGAAACTTGCGGGGGCAACCACTACTCAAAAGCTTCAACTAGATGGACTGGACATCTGGCAGGTACTAACTCAAAGCTCCAAGTCGCCACACGATGCCATACTCATGGTCGGAAACAAACCGAGCGTTGCTGCGGTCCGCATGGGGGACTGGAAATTGCTCTTGAGACCTTCGGATGCCGACGCGGAGGAAGCCTCAGGCAAACCCGACCGAAAGGAAACGGAGAGGGTCGAACTCTACCATTTGGCGAATGACCTGGGAGAGTCGAAAAATCTTGCCGCCGCACAGCCAGAGCGAGTCAAGGCGATGCGCGCGAGGCTAGAAAGTTTGCTCCAAGATGCGGTGACACCAGGTGACGCAAAGAATCAGAAAAGGAAACCATCGCCCCCTCGACCTTGATACAGGGAGACGGGCTGAACTGGAGACTTGCAAATGGTGATTCCAACCCTCACCCACCGGCCCCAACGCCCCGAAGCAGGGCGAGGTGGAGAAGAACACGAACTTGTCGTCATTGTGCATGGCTTCGGTGCAACTCAATCCGTGATGTGGCCGCTTGCAAGTCGACTAAAGTCTTCCGGCTTTCGTGTTTGTTTTTGGGACTACCTGTCCCTTTTCGCTTCGATTGAGACTCACGCAGGGCGATTCTCTGAATACCTCTCGACCAAGCTATCCAATGAGCCATGTTTCCACATTGTGGCCCACAGCATGGGAGCCATCGTGACCAGAGCCGCTCTGAATCGAGCGTCCTTACCGAATCTTGGTCGAATCGTCTTCCTTGCACCACCGAACGGCGGTTCGCCCGTCGCACGCGTCGCTTCAAGCGTTTTGCGTAGACTTGTCAAACCAACTCGAGAATTGTCGAGCAGTCCCACGAGTTATGTGAACCAACTAAAAACGGAGAGCAAGTTTGAAATAGGAATCATTGCCGCAAGATTCGATTTGCTCGTTCCGGAAACAAACACGCATCTGCCTAGTCAGAGGCAACACAAGACGATCATCGCAACCCACAATTCACTGTTGCTATCGCGAAGAGTGAGCGCGATGACCGCCCGGTTCCTCCGAACTGGGGCGTTCTAAGGCGAGCGGCGGGGGGCACGACACCTAGCTTGCGCGTCGTGCTAAGGTTGTTTTCATGCTACCGCTCGCCTAAATTCCTTATTCGATCTAGGTCGAGCGGAACTCACAGCAGATTGGTAACCCGATCCGCTAGTCCTTTGTCGCCCATTCCCTTTTCTCCGAGGAACACGTTTAGCTTTCCAGAGGCCGCTATCTTTTCAAGCACCTCCAATTCGCGAAGTCGCATCAAGGTTGGGTTGTCTTGCAACAACTTGGCCGTGTTGGCTTGGCTGCGCATGGCTGCGGTTTCCTCGCGACGATAGATCAAGTTGGCTTCGGCCGCCTTGTGGGCTTCGGTCACCTTGTTCATCAAATCCTTCATGTCGCCAGGTAGGATCAGATCGCGGATACCGATGGATGCAATTTTCAGTCCTAGCGTTGCCGCTCGAACACGTACGCCCTCCTCGATTTCTTTCGAAACGATGTCTTTGTCGGTAAGTAGAACATCGAGGTTTCTTACTCCGACGACCGCTCGCAGCACAAGCTGCGTCTCGCGATAGAGTGCTTGACGCACGTCATCGGTTTGACTGATTGCTTGCTTCGCGTCTTCGATACGATACGTGACTACCGCGTTCATTCGAAGCGTTACCTTGTCGGCCGTCATGATCTCCTGGCCGGCCACATCGACCATGGTTTCTCGCAAATCCACTTCAACGAGTCGAGCTTCACCCGTACCCTTCCAATAAGCGTACTCACCCGGTTCCACTCGATCGACATAGCGTCCATCCACAAACAAAACACCGGTGTGGTCTCGCTTGATGGCTGTGACCTCGAGTAACTTGCTTGCCATCGGTGATCGAACGATCGCTTTAAATTCCGGGTGCTGAAAAGCAACTTGGCGAGCATCGACGATCTCCACACGCACTTGTTTTTGCCCCAACCAATACGCATATTGGCCCGCAGGCAAAACGTGGCTGAAACGATTTTCAATCCAAACCAATCCACGCTCGTGTTCTTTTAAGTCGACCACGATCGCTTGGTCTCCCAATTGCCCCGACTTAACGATGAGATCCAGTTGTTCGTGAACAAGCCAAGGCGTTCGTCGCGACACGATTTCGACTTTCACCTTATTGAGCAAATCGAGGAACCAATGGTTGCCTGCATTTAGCAGACATTGGAACTCCCCATCCCGAAATAGCAGGCCAACTTCGTAGCTTCGGACTTTGAATCTTTTGAAAACCATTTTGAACTTTCCTTTCTATTGAACCTGATTTAACACTGCCTTGGCCCTCGTCCGAGGATTTCCGCCCTCATGCCCCTCGTTCCCAGGCTCTGCCTGGGAACGTACTGTGTTCGAGGCTCCGCCTCGCGTTTGATATGGATTTGTGAACTCAGGAGGCGGGAGCCGCCGGTGCATTGCGTTCCCAGGCGGAGCCCCGGAACGAGTTCAACTCAGGAGGCAGGAGCCCACCGCTCTAAACATCTTTGCAATGCTTACTTCATTAAAAACCTTTGGGAGAGCGAGGCTCCTGCCGAGCTGGTGACGCTACGGTTCGGCAGGAGCCTCACCCTCCCTAGCAACCCTAAAACCTTGGACAAGTAGACCCTGTCAAAAAAACCGTCAGAGGGCAAAGCGTTGGCAGTCCCATACGGGCAACACGGAGGAACATCTAGATGCAGAGCTAGCTCGCCAACGCGCTTCGATTGCTGGCGATCGCTGTGTTGATCCGAAGATCACCTTGTCGATGCGTCGCGTCTCTTGCGTTTGTCGAATTCGTTCTTCACCAATCAATGCCCTTCAAAGCGTATTCGTATGTTGTCCCTATCCGTTTTTCGACTTGTCGACGGTGCGACAAGCGAGGCACGAACAAGAACTGCACCGTTCAACGTTTGCCCCCATCAGGAGCTTGCTACGTTTACCACGTAATGGTGGACAGGCTTTTAGACCTGCCTGGTGTTGGTACAGGATTCGAACCTGTTACAGTCAGATTCTAAGTCTGATGCTCTACCTATTGAGCTAACCGTTCATCAACAACAATCCGTTCGACACCATGTCCGGAACATACTTTTGCAAGTCTAAAACAGACGCGAAGCATGCCGCTGGAAGGTTGTCATTGAGGAGCCCTTTTTTCAAAGTGCTCGGGGGAAGGAGCAACAGATAAACTTAAAGGTTCGGGGTAAGCACATCACCATCTTTATTATGGTCAATTTGCCGTCGGGCTTTAGCCTAGTCCTTGCCCATATCTTGTTGACTTTGCTCCCCTCTCCCCGAAACGGGGCGAGGGGGAGAAAATCGCATCGTTTTCGTTTCATTTCAAGTGAATTGGATTTCTAGGTAGAATCGAGATGTGGGTAATGACAATGGGCGTTAGCCCCGGTTTTCGAGAGTGTTCATTTCGCCACAAAAACATTTACCCTGCATCACGTTCCGGAGCAACTAAACTATAATCTGCAGTTCGCCCGACTTGGATTTGTCTCGTAAGCACTCCGGAGTTCCTCAGTTCATGGCTCGAAATCCTCTCGGTTGGCAACCCATGCTAACCCTTTCCTTGCTGGGCTTGTTGGTCAATCCGCAACTTGCGTTGGCTCAGGAAAAATCCGCTGAAGCACTAAAATTCAATCAAGATGTTCGGCCCATCCTGTCCAGCGCATGCTATCGCTGCCACGGCTTTGATGCCAAAACACGCGAAGCCGAACTGCGACTTGACATCCCAGACGGCGCCTTCGCTAAACGAGCCTCAGGTGAACAAGCGATCGTCCCTGGGAAACTCGACGAAAGTCTCATCTGGGCCCGAATCCAATCGAACGATCCGGAAATGGTCATGCCACCCCCTTCGTCCAAACGGCAGCTAACCGATAGCGAAAAGCAGGTACTTTCGAAATGGATCGAACAAGGAGCGAAATACGAAAAACATTGGTCCTTCGAGTCGATTTCGACTACCCAAGAAGAAACCCGCTCCGTCGATACGTTTCTCGAGCTTGAACGCAAGAACAAGGGACTCGTTGGACAAGGCCAAGCGGATGCGATAACCCAAGTTCGTCGATTGGCCTTTACGTTGACGGGATTGCCACCTGCGTTGTCCGATGTCGATGCATTTGCGGCAAACCCAACCGATGATAACTACCGAAAACTTGCCGAACAGTATCTCGCTTCACCGCACTTTGGCGAGGAGATGGCTCGGCATTGGCTCGACGTAGCTCGCTATGGTGATACGCACGGCATGCACTTGGACAACGAACGACAAGCTTGGGCGTATCGCGATTGGGTGGTCAACGCATTCAATAGCAACATGCCCTTCTCTCAGTTCACCATCGAACAGTTAGCTGGTGATCTTCTCCCGAATCCTACACTCTCCCAGCAAGTTGCAACCGGCTACAACCGTTGCAACGTAACGACAGGTGAGGGCGGGGCTATCGACGACGAGTTTCTCTTTCGCTACGCCGTAGACCGGACGAGCACCACCATTCAGACTTGGCTCGGACTGACAGGCGGCTGTGCCGTTTGCCACGATCACAAATACGATCCGATAAGCACTCGCGAGTTTTACTCGATGTACGCGTTCTTTTACAGCGCAGCCGATCCAGCCATGGACGGCAACGTCGAGTCGACGCGCCCTTTTCTTCCTATCCCATCACCCGAACAAGCGAAAGCACTTGAACTAGCAAAGCAACGCGAGGCCCAACTGCTGACCAAGCTGCAGCAGACGGCGGCGGACAAGGAGCAGATCGCGTTCGAATCGCAAGCCACAACCCAACCAACCGGCCCAACCACCGCCATTTGGCTAGATGATGAATTCCCGGTTGGAGCCGCACTCCGAAACACTTCTCGCAACAGCGCCCGCTGGTCGAGCGATGTCGGTGCTCCTATGGGACGTCTCGCATTGAGGCAGGAGTTTGGTCACAGCTTCGAACAATCCATTTCTGGCGGTATCACTCCGATGTGGATCCCGGACCAAGGGTCGCTTCATGTTTGGGTGTTACCCGACCTTTACGAATTCCCTAAAGCCATGTTCATCGATGTTCGAACGGACGCCGGCTCCAAGCGATGGGCATGGTGCAATGATCCCGCCGATGGCAAGCTTGTGGGAGTCGGGCCAGATCGTGTTCGAGGCAAGATTCCGCAACCCGGTCGTTGGACGGAGTTGACCGTTTCCTTTGAGGACTTGAAAGTCGGGTCGAGTGTCAAAGAAATCAAACTCGGTCTTTTCGGCGGCATCTGTCATTGGGATGGAATGACGAGCACGGGCAATCAGCGCCCTGAAGACCAACTTACCGCGAACATGACCGCATGGTGGAACTCGGTCAAAGGAACCGCCGTTCCGCTAGCAAGCGAACCCGTTGCCAAGGCACTCAAGGAAGGACCGGATAGTGAAGCTGGCAAAGCCCAAGTCGAACAAGTTGCCGCATTCTTTCGCACGCACGTTTCGGAGGTCGCTTCGCCGGCCGTTATGGTCGCTCGACGCAATTGGTTAGCGGCAAGAGTCGATCGTGCGATGATCGAAAGCCAAATTCCTGGCACGTTCATTTTCAACGACCAACCAAAGCCTCGTGAAGCGTTCGTCATGACACGCGGGCAATATGATCAAAAAGGTGAAACTGTTTCGCCCGGCACGCCAAAAGTCTTGCCAGCGCTGACGAAGCCTGCCGAAAGGGAGCGACTCAATCGGCTCGATCTCGCAAAGTGGCTGGTCGCCGATGAAAATCCATTGACCGCCCGAGTGACCGTCAATCGACTTTGGCAACAAGTGTTCGGCGTCGGCTTGGTCAAGACCAGCGACGACTTTGGATCTCAAGGGTCGCCGCCAACGCACCCGGAACTTTTAGACGCGTTAGCCAATCGATTTCGCAAGAGCGGTTGGGATATCAAGCAGTTGATGCGAGAATTGGTGACGATCAATGCATTTCGACAATCCGCAGTTATCACTCCAGAGACGCTGAGCGTCGATCCAGAAAATCGTTATTTGGCTCGTGGTCCGCGAATTCGTTTGGATGCCGAGCAAATTCGGGACAACGTTTTGGCCGTGAGCGGACTTCTCAATCGCCAAGCCGGTGGCGAAGCCTTCAAGGGATATCAGCCCAAGAACATTTGGGAGCCGGTCGGCTATGGCGATTCGAACACGCGTTACTACATTCAAGATCACGGAGACTCGCTGTATCGACGCAGTCTTTATAGCTTTATCAAACGAACCGCACCTCCGCCTTTCATGAGCAATTTCGACGCACCCAATCGGGAGTTGTTTTGCACGCGACGCGAGCGAAGCAACACGCCGTTGCAAGCGTTGCAACTCATGAACGATGTTCAGTATGTCGAAGCGGCGAGGGTTCTCGCAGAAGGTATTCTACGGAACGAAAAAGTAAAACCACAAGATCGAACCAGTTCGATTTTCAAGCAATGTCTGTCCCGCAGTCCGACTCCAAACGAGTTGGCGGCGATCGACAAAGCGGCAGAACAGATCCGGTTGCGGTTCAAGGAAAATCCTGCAGATGCCAAACGGCTAATCGCTGTCGGAGAGAAACCATTCGACCCTTCGTTGCCACCAGAAGAGTTGGCCGTTTGTACCTTAGTAGCCAACCTTGTCCTCAATTTGGACGAGCTAGTTAACCGAAATTAATACTGCCTTTTTGACTTTGCTCCCCTCGCCCCTTTTTAGGGGAGAGGGGCTGGGGGTGAGGGGTTTTGTACTGTATTGTGATACGACGTCAGCTGCGCAATCCGTGTCCAAATGCTTTTCGTTTAACAGTCAGCCGAAGGCGTACTCAGTTACATAGACAGTACGCCTTCGGCTGACTGTTAAACGACTAAATCTCCCACCCTATCCAATCACACCATGCCAAAAATCGCCGCGTTTCCCAAAGCCTACATGCAAGCTCTCTGCAAAGACGGGACGATGAAGTTGTCTGAGTGGTTTGAGCTTGCCTCGACCTTGGAAATCGATGGACTCGAGTTTTACGCTGGCTTTATCGAGATGACCGACGACTCGAAGTGGTCTGGCTTTCGCAAACAAGTCGAGTCTCTAGGAATGACGATTCCGATGCTCTGCTGCTCGCCGGATTTCACCCACCCCGATGAGTCCTTTCGAAATCGTGAAATCGCAAAGCAGAAGCGTTGGATCGATATGACCTCCGCGTTGGGTGGCAGTTACTGCCGCGTCTTGAGCGGCCAAAGGCGACCGGAGTTGACCGCCGAACAAGGTGTTCAATTGGCGGCCGATTCTATCAAAGCATGTCTTCCACATGCTGCGTCCAACGGCGTCACTTTGATCCTCGAGAATCACTACAAGGATGATTTTTGGGAGTACCCTGAGTTCGCTCAGAAGATGGACGTATTCTGTTCTTTGGTGAGCGCGATCGATCATCCTTCCTTTGGCGTGAACTACGACCCAAGCAACGCTTACATCGCCGGTGATGACCCGATCGAATTGCTCAAGCGAGTCTCGCATCGCGTGCTAACGATGCATGCCAGCGATCGCTATTTGATCGAAGGAACGCTCGAGGATTTGCGACGCGAAGAAGGAGGTGCTGCAGGCTATGCCAAACGGCTCCGCCACGGCGAGATTGGCCAAGGGCTCAACGACTACGACGCGATCTTTACCGAGCTAAAGAGAGTCGGATTTGACAGCTGGATCAGCATCGAAGATGGCGTCGACGGAATCGAACAACTACAACGAAGCGCCGCATTCTTGAAAAAGAAGATCGGCCAGTATTGGCCAAGGTGATGAAGACGGCAACGCTGTGTCGTATTTCTATCAGCAAGAACAATAGGTGACGCATTAAGAGTCACATCCGACAGATGCGACTTTTGGCAGCTGTCGACAGAAACTTTCGATCATTGTCGTGTTGTCCGGCTCGGGCTTGACGCGACGAACAATGGCGCAGCCCCCCCCGGTTAGCGGGGGGAAGGAGAAAAGGGTTTGGGGGTACCTTATATACAATTCGGATTTCATCCACGTGAACTTCAATTTGCTTTACCAGGAGCTTCACAAGTGTCCG
>JANPHB010000253.1:0-31410 GCA_031424235.1 Pirellula sp. | reverse complement strand
AGTCCAACATCCTTACTTGGATCGTTTCTTTCTCGTGTTTACATCAACTCGGGTGCAAACAACGTAAAGCAAAACTCCAAAAGCTGCGCCATTGATTGTGGCGTGTTGTCCCGACCGGACACCGCTTTGGTGTTCTAATGGTCCGAGTGATGAAAATGACACCTCCGGATTCGTCGCACCGCCAAGGGCGAGTGTAAAACGATTGTCCTCAATCGTTTCGGAAGTGCAGACCAAAATCGCATTCCAATTGCACCATCAAGTCGCGGCTTCTTTGTTCTGCGGGATGGGACCTAAAGTGCCCGCCGAGCGATTGAGACAATCGCTCTACACTGTGCGACGAATCCAGAGTTGTGCGATCCAGCGACTCGAATCTAGAACTCCAAAGCTGCGGACGGTGGGGCAAGCCCCAGCCGTCCTGAAATGCTTCACAGCGTTACCGAAACGGGGCGAGGGGAGTAAATCGCATCGTTTTCGTTTGATTTCAAGGGAATATGATTTCTAAATCGAATTGAGATATGAGTAATGACAAAGGCTAACGCCGGTCGGCTAATTTGTTTATTTGCCCCAAAGACTTGTGACGACGTGCTTGTTGGCGATCTCAACCCCGGCTTGCTTCAGCTCTTCGATTGCCTTCGCAATATCTCCCGGCTTGAGCTCAACTCCGCGGCAACCATCTAGTATTAAGGCGGTTTCGAATCCCTCCTTAATCGCATCGAGTGCAGTGAAGCGAACACAGTAGTCGGTTGCCAATCCCATGACCGCGACCCGATCCACTCCCTTGCTTCGCAAATACTCAGCCAGTCCCGTCGACTTTTGGTGTCCGTTATCATAGAAGCCGCTGTAACTATCGATCGACTTTTCCGTTCCTTTACGAACGATCTTGGAGATGCGATGAGCTTCGAGGCTGGCGACCAATTCGGCTCCGAAGGTTTCCTGAACGCAGTGATCTGGCCAGGCGGTTTGCGGCAGCCCGTTCAGCACAAATTGTTGGCCGATGGAAACTCCTGAATGTTGGCTTGCAAAGCTCTGGTGGTCTGCTGGATGCCAGTCCTGCGTCGCAACGACCAAATCAAAGTTAGCCATAATTTGGTTCGCGAGTGCGACCACCGCCATTCCATCGGGTACTGCGAGAGCTCCACCTTCGACGAAGTCGTTTTGAAGATCGACCAAAATCAACGCCCGATTTCCGGTTGCTTTAGATTTCAAAGTGGAATCCCTTTTTGACCATTGCGTGATATTGCATTTCGTTGAATCGATATAATCGGGCGGCGCGATGAGCGACCCCGGACTGCATTTCACCTGTTTCAAGAAGAATACCCATGCTGAGTATCTTCTTTCGAAAGTTACGCTTGTCGATGGTGCGGGCTAAAACCGTTTCGTACATTTTCTGCAACTGAGTCAGCGTAAAGTTTTTCGGAAGCAATTCAAATCCAATGGGCTGGTAACGCACTTTGGCTTTGAGGCGATCGTATGCGGTGTCGAGTATGAGATCGTGATCAAATGGAAGTCGAGGCGTTTCGCCCATCTTAAACCATACAGCTTCCGCGGCATCTGTCGCCGCTTGTACTTTGAAGTCAGTCAGCCGAACGAGCGCATAGTACGCAACCGAAACAACCCGCTCGCGAGGGTCCCGCTTGAGATCGCTAAAGGTGTAGAGTTGTTCTAGGAAAACATGGTCCAAGCCAGTCTCTTCTCGGAGCTCGCGCCGCGCCGCTTCGTCCGTCGTTTCTTCCATTCCGACGAAACCGCCTGGCAACGCCCATTTGCCATCGAATGGCGGCAAGTCACGTCGAATGAGCATGACTTTCAAATCGCTTTCGTCCAGTCCGAAAATCACGCAATCGACCGCCAAAGCCGGGCGAGGAAATTCGTATTGAAAGCTCAAGGTTCCTCCGTGACTTGCTGCGTCTGCCTTGCCTGTCTCACCAATCGGGACTTCAGTTCGTGCAATTCCTGCTCCAACCCAACGGAGTACTTTTGAGGGTTGTCAAAGCGGAGGACACTGCTGGGAATTTTTTGAAGCTGCTGGCTTGTTCTTGTCCGAATCGAAGAAAGCGAAGGGAATTCGTCCAGTACCTTGCCATTTCTGATCGCAGGTTTAAGTAGATCTTCGAAAACCATCGAGTCAAGCATCTCGCGATAAATCGACGGGTCGAAAAGATCGATGACTTTGCTTGGAGCTGGAAGCGACTCGAGTTCATTGAAGATCATGTCGGCGGTCGCGTTGCCCTCACCGTCAAAGTATCTTCGGACCTGTAGCACCCCTGGTGTCGACGTCTTGATCAACTGTTCTGACAATTTGATTTTTGGTAGCCAGGAGCCGTTATTGGACTGGATAGCACCAAGCTTATAAACGCCTCCCAGCGCTGGTTGATCGTAGGCAGTGACGAGCTTGGTCCCAACACCCCAAACAGCGATGGTAGCACCTTGTTGTTTGAGGCTTTGAATCAATCGCTCGTCGAGGTCGTTGCTGGCCACGATGACCGCATCCGTAAAGCCGGCGGCATCCAATAGGTGGCGAGCTTCGATACTCAGACTAGCAAGATCTCCTGAGTCCAGGCGGATTCCAACCATTCGATGTCCAGAGCTTTTCAAGTGCTGGCCAACCGTAATTGCATGCCGAACCCCTTCGAGCGTATCGTAGGTGTCGACAAGAAAGACGCAATTGTTTGGCATGGCCTGAGCATAAGCCGAAAACGACTCGAGTTCCGAATCGAACGACATCACCCAACTATGTGCGTGAGTACCGCGAACGGGAATTCCAAAGAGTTTGCCAGCGAGCACGTTGGAGGTGGCGGAACAGCCGCCGATGTACGCCGCGCGACTGGCCGCCAATGCGCCATCAATTCCTTGAGCGCGACGAAGACCAAACTCTAATACCGAGTCACCTTTGGCCGCCATCACGATGCGCGACGCTTTGGTAGCGATGAGGGATTGGAAGTTAACAATATTAAGAAGGGCGGTTTCAAGCAATTGGCATTGGAGAATAGAGCCTCGGATACGAAGCAATGGCTCATGCGGAAAGACGACCGTCCCTTCTGGAATCGCATCAACATCAACACTCAATTCCAAGCGGGACAAGTAGTCCAGAAAGGCTGGTTCAAAAATTGGCTTTCCATCGTTGCCGGTAATCGTCGCGAGAAATGCCACGTCATCGGATCGGAATCGAAAGTCACGAATCAATTCAAGGGCGGGCTGCAGTCCAGCTGCAACCACATATCCACCCCGAAAAGGATTGCTTCGATAAAAGAGATGGAAGACCGCCTGCTGGTCGGCCTTTTGTTGTTTCCAATAGCCATAGGCCATGGTGAGCTGATACAGATCGGTCAATAGAGCAAGTGATGTCATGTCCATTCGCACGTCCTTTGTGTTAGTGTTAATGTAACACTAACACAAAGAAAGTCAAGGCTACGTCTGTGTGCCATTCGCTCCCAATAAGGCAACGCGGTGAAGCATTTTTTGCAATCGTTTGTAGCAGATTTCGTAAGAAATCTGCGTTCAGGAACCATTCGATTGCATCAGGTTTCTTACGAAACCTTCTACTCTATTCGCGGAAATGCTTCACCGCGTTGCCAAAAAAAGGGGGCAACCACCACTCGAAAGAGGGGATAGGCGCCTTCTTCGCCGCTAAACGCTTGACATTGGCGTTTTATTCGTCCTAAAATTACTGCGTTTTGGTCTCAGACCTTTTTGGTATTTTCCTCACCCTAAGGAGTAGTTCATGAAAAGAAGTCGCAAGGGTTTCACGCTAGTGGAACTCCTGGTTGTTATTGCCATTATTGGCATTTTGGTTGGCTTGTTGTTGCCTGCCGTGCAAGCTGCACGCGAAGCAGCTCGTCGTATGAGCTGCAGCAACAACATGAAGCAATTCGCTCTTAGTTTCCACACTTACGAGAGCGCATTCAAAGTTGTCCCGCGCGCTGCAAGCGACATGAAATGGTCGCGAACAGCAGGTAGTGCTGCTAATTCCAACTGGCACGGGTATTCAGCTCACGTAGCCATTCTGCCATACATCGAGCTAGGAAACGTTTTCTCTCAGTTCGACTTCTTGGACAGCCACTACGAAACAGCTGTCAAAGCCGGAACAGCAATTCCGCCGATGTACAATGCGCACCGTAAGGTTGCTCCATTCCTGTGCCCATCTGACCTTCCGTACCCAGCAACCTCGAACATTCAAGCTGGAACAGGCTTTGAATTGGCCGAAATGGGCTGGAACAACTATGGTATAAGCGAAGGCTCGAATTTGGGCTGGAGTGTTGCAACCGGTGATCAGAACGGTTTCTTCAAGCGAAATCGTGAGACTTCGTTTGCTGAAATTTTGGATGGTCTTTCCAACACCATCATGGCAGCTGAATTCAACAAAGGTGATAACACATCGAGTATTTTCAGCGTAGTCGCTGGCGACTTTCCAAACGGTGTCGCTTTCCCAAGCACAATGACTCCTCAGTTTCCACCCGAGGCAGCACTGATTACCTACGGGCAATCCTGTTTGGCTGCTGGTCCAGCTAGTCACCGAAGCACCGCTGGCTTCCGTTGGTCGGCACCGGGATTCTATAATTCGGCGATCAACACCATTGCGCCGCCAAATTGGAAGTGGCCATCTTGCATGGACTGTGCAGGTTGTGGCCAGGGTGACTCGCGGGGTGTATTCCCAGCCCGAAGCCGACACACTGGTGGTGCTCAGCACGGTATGGGTGACGGCTCCGTTCAGTTCATCTCAGACAGCACAGACGTGATCACCTACCAAAACTTGGGTAGTGCCAGGGGTGGCGGTGTCGCTTCCATCACCAATTAGTACCTATTCCCTAAAATAATTGTGGCAAAAACCCACTTGGTCCCTCGCGACCAAGTGGGTTTTCTTTTGCGCCATCATAAAGTAGCAGGCACGCTCCGTCGTGCCGTCCGATGGAGTGAATTGACAATGATTCCTCGTAAACGGAATGTGTCTACTGCTTCGACTTTTGGCGATCTCGAAGGGAGGGTAACGACCTATTGAATGCTGTTTAAGCCATCGAAATTTACGCTAATCTCCTATCCAAGGGAACAAAATGTGCCGAAAAACGCTCTAAAGCAAATCATGCAGGGGTTAAGTCCTTGACATGGGCGTCGAATTGATCCTAAAATGGGTTGCTACGGTTTCAGGCCATTTTTTCGTTATTTTCTTTACTTTCGGGAGTACTTATGAAAAGAAGTCGCAAGGGTTTCACGCTGGTGGAACTCCTGGTTGTTATTGCCATTATTGGCATTTTGGTTGGCTTGTTGTTGCCTGCCGTGCAAGCTGCACGCGAAGCCGCTCGTCGTATGAGCTGCAGCAACAACATGAAGCAATTCGCTCTCAGTTTCCATACTTACGAGAGCGCGTTCAAAGTTGTCCCACGTACTGCAAGCGACATGAAATGGTCGCGAACAGCAGGTAGCGCTGCTAATTCCAATTGGCACGGGTATTCCGCTCACGTAGCGATTCTGCCATACATCGAGCTAGGAAACATTTTCACCCAGTTCGACTTCTTGGACAGCCACTACGAAACAGCTGTCAAAGCCGGAACAGCAATTCCTCCGATGTACAATGCGCACCGCAAGGTTGCTCCATTCCTGTGCCCGTCGGACCTTCCGTACCCAGCAACCTCGAACATTCAGGCTGGAACAGGCTTTGAATTGGCCGAAATGGGCTGGAACAATTACGGTGTTAGCGAAGGCTCAAACATGGGCTGGAACGTCGGCACAGGCGATCAGAACGGTTTCTTCAAGCGAAATCGTGAGACTTCGTTTGCTGAAATTTTGGATGGTCTTTCCAACACCATCATGGCAGCTGAATTCAACAAGGGTGATAACACATCCAGTATTTTCAGCGTTGTCGCTGGCGACTGGCCAAACGGTATCGCTTTTCCAAGCACAATGACTGCTCAGTTTCCACCCGAGGCAGCACTGATTACCTACGGGCAATCCTGTTTGGCTGCTGGTCCAGCTAGTCACCGAAGCACCGCTGGATTCCGATGGTCGGCACCAGGATTCTACAATTCGGCGATCAACACGGTTGCACCACCAAATTGGAAGTGGCCATCTTGTATGAACTGTGGCGGTTGCGGACAAGGTGACTCGCAGGGTGTATTCCCATCGCGAAGCCGGCACACAGGTGGTTCCCAGCACGGTATGGGTGACGGCTCCGTTCAGTTCATCTCGGACAGCACAGACGTGATCACCTACCAAAACTTGGGTAGTGCCAAGGGTGGCGGTGTCGCTTCCATCACCAATTAGGCTTGATGCTTTAATGTGATTTGTTCTGATATACCCACTTGGTCGCTCGCGACTAAGTGGGTTTTTTTGTGCTTAACAACTTTGGAGAAATGAATATGAGTTTTGGTCGATTGAAGGTGATCGCAGTTGTTGCATTGAGTCTCGCCGTTTCTGGATGCGGCGGTGGCCCAGCAGATACAAAGGTTTCTGTTACCGCATCCGCCATTTCTGCGAGCGCACGAAAAACGCTTGAGGAATTTGAAAAGTCAGGAAAGCTTGGAAGTGGGATTACAGGCCTCGAGTCCGATATTAACGGAATTGCATCCCAAGACAGCGCCAAAGGCGAAGCGTTAAGGAAACTTTACCGCGAGCTTCAGGGGCTCACGAAAGCGGATGATATCAAGGCAAAAGCCAAAGAGATGATTGGCAAGTTATAAGCACATCGCCATTCGGCGTTAGCCCGAATGGCGTTGAATTAAGCCTGTACTCGTAGCGGAAGTTGTAAAACTTCCTGGAGTTCGAGGCACTTCAGGAACTCTTACGAGATTCCACTACTTGCTAACTCAACGCCATTCGGCGTTAGCCCCGGTTTGCACTCGTCCCCCGGCTCCGCCTGGGGACGCACTGCACCGGAGGCTCCTGCCTCCTGTGTTGTAGCATGGCTAACGCGAGGCGGAGCCTCGAAGGCAGTGCGTTCCAAGGCAGAGCCTTGTAACGAGGGCAAGTTGAATTTAAAAGCGGAAGGAACTTAAGACTTCTGGCACTAGGCGCTGTGTGGCTAATTTGGCTTTCCGTGAGATACTAAAGATGAAAAAGTCGAGGCGACGTACCTTTTGGATCGGAGCTTCGACTTTTTTCGTTTTGATTCCGACCGGCTGTCAGCCAAATTTAACAGAGGAAGTGCCAAACGGCAAAAAAGAGCCTTCTAGGATCGCAACGCCGTTATCCCCGGAAACGGTTTCTCGAATCCAGCGATTTTGTGGCGATTGCCACCCCATGCCGCTCGCCTCCACATTCCCAAAAGTGAATTGGGGAGAAGAGGTTCGGCAAGGATTTGACTTTTATATCCAGTCCAACCGAAATGACCTCGAAGAACCAATTCGGAACGACGTCATCAAATACTTTCAGGATACTGCGCCGGACAAAGTTATTGTGCCGCGAGCCGACTCGATAAAGCAGTCGCCATCCAGTGTTCGTTTTCAACGCAGTAACGGCATAGGCGTCGGAGCAAACGAAAACTCTCCAGCAACGGCCCAGGTTGTTTGGAACTCAAGCGAACGAGCCGTTTACTACACGGACATGTACGCTGGTACGCTGAGCGTATGGAATCCTTCGTCACAATGGCCAGAACCATTCGACGGTAACGAAAAAACGATTGCAAATGGCATTAATATTTGCAGAGCGACCTCCTTTGATTGGGACGGAGATGGGAGGCAAGACTTCATATTAGGAGAGCTAGGTAGTTTTCCGGTAGGAGACCACAACAAGGGGCGGGTCACCCTGTTGTTTGGCGGTGCTCCAGAAGCCAAGCCAATTGTTCTTGGTGAAAATTTCGGACGTGTGATCGAAGCGAAACCGATTGATTATGACAGCGATGGTGACACCGATTTGATCGTTGCTGACTTTGGCTGGCGAAAGACGGGAGCCCTTCGATTGTTGCGCAATGTTGGAGGAACGCTTAGAAGTCCATCGATGCAATCAGAAACGCTTGACGCTAGACATGGTGTATTAGGAGTGGAGGTCGCTGATATGGATGGCGATTCCAAGCTGGATTTTGTGGTTGCTTATGGGCAGGAGTTTGAAAGCGTAGAAGTCTATTTCAACCGTGGGCCTGGCCAATACGAGCGAAAGGTCATCATGCAGCTTCCAGATCCGTCTTATAATTCGAGTGCGTTTCAGATCGTCGATTTGGACAAGGACGGACGGCTCGATGTGGTGCATACCTGCGGCGACACGATGGATGCCTTTATTGCCAAGCCTTATCATGGACTTCGGTGGGTTCGAAATCTTGGAAACGGCGAGTGGGAGAATCGCGAGTTAGGGCTATTGGTGGGTGCGCTTCAGTCAACAGTAGCCGACTTTGATTCGGATGGGGATCTCGACATCGCAGCCGTTGGACTCTTTCCAAAAGCCCCGCAGGATGGTCCCGGCGCATATGACTCGATTTGCTGGTGGGAGCAAAAGGCGAATTTGGAGTTTGTCCGTCATTCCATCGAGCGTGATCATTGCGCACACGCAACTTGTTCCGCTGGTGACGTCAACGGAGATGGACGCGTCGATCTCATCGTTGGCGAATGGTTTGCCGAAGACAAAGCTGCATTTCGAGTGTTTCTGAATCTCAAGGCAGATGTGCCGTAGTATTTGGTGTTTGGGCTTGAGGCGAGCGGAAGGAAAGAAGCCTTGATTCGTAGCTGGATTCGCCAGAATTCAGTAAGTTCTGAATTCTGGCGAATCCAGTTACGGTAGTTTTCATTTCGCCGCGAATTCTAACGCAATCTTGCAACTGCGGCTCCATGCAGGTCCCAGCCTGCAGTCTTCGCGAGCCGCTCCAACCGCAACAACTTTTCTTTTGTCGCAAGTACATTCCCTGAAACACCTTACGCCAACGCTTCTCGGTTAAACCGTCTCTTGGCACGGCAAATGTAATAGCGTCCTCGTAGCATGGATTTCGGATTTTCAAACGCGCTTCGGTAAGTGGCGGTCCGGAAGCTTAAACTCGAGGACGACGCGATGGCAACCCAACTAACCGATCATGAGATCGAAGAAAACGCCACCAACCCAAATTTCATTTCTCCGCAGGTCACACAACAAACCCGTTCTGGTCTAGAACGATTTTTCGACAGCTTCTTTCATCCTGCCAACATCAAATGGATGCTAGTCATTGGGGCCGCAATTGTGCTCGGGTCCTCCTTGATGCTGGTCACAAAGCAATGGTCGGGTTGGTCCGCCGCCATTAAGTTCCTGGCCATCCTTGGCTACACTGCCGCCATCTACCTGTTCGCGGAAGTAGGCGACAGGCGACTTGGACTCAAGTCCACCGGCAATGTCCTGAGAGCCCTCTGTATCTTGTTGATGCCGGTCATGTTCTTAGGCCTAGGCTGGGTTGCGACACAAGAAAGTTCGACAGGCTTACCGGTCCTCTTCGAAATCTCGATTTTGTTTTTGCCAGCTACCGCGCTGCTTTGTGTCGCGGGGAGAAACGTCTTTCAGCATTTCTTGCGAGGCCACCAACTCACATTCTTGGTTAGTTACGTTTTGTTATCGATTGCTGGACTGTTGCCACGAATGGCTAACCCAGTTAATCCAGTTTTGGCGGTCATTTGCCTCGCGTGCTTTTGGGCTGTCATGACAGTAGGCGTGATCAAGGTAAACCGACATGTGTTTTGGTTGACCGAAGAACATCGCATTCCACGCATTTTCGGATTCTTTCCGATTTTGCTCTTGGGCGCCCAATTCCTGATGCTTTGCGGAACCAAGCTATTGTTTGTTGCCCCAGCACAATGGTTTGGACTCGCGACGGTCATGTTGGCATCGACGGTACTTGGTACAACGCGAAGCATCGCGTCGGTCTTCCGTGCTCGAACAGGCGACCTTGTCCGACCGCTGCCTTGGAGCATCGCATTGCCGTTGTTTGTCGGGGTGTTGCTGGCGTTTGTTGGTGTTTGCGTATCCTTTAACGGATTTCGTTTTGTCGGTCCCACAACCTATGCTGTTGTGCCGACAGCGATCGTTGCTGCCGCATTGATGATGGTGGTCGCCTATGACACGCGCCACTGGGGCTTCACGGTCCTCGCCTTGGTGCTGGTTACCTGTGCCTATCAATGCTCACCTACGTTGATCGTGGAATGGATCAACGCAGTCAAGGACCGGGCGGCAGTAGCCGTCAATGAGCCGAAGCTTCCTCTGGCTTTCTACGGCATTACCTATTTGCCACTCTTGGCCGTATTGACCGCTGCGAGTTGCTGGTTGACCAAGATGAAGCGTCGGGACATGAGCTTGCCCATTCAGGCGTTTGTTACCGGCGTAGCGTGTTTGCTTTGGACAAGCTCTCTATCCAATGTGAAAGCGACCTTGATCGTCGCTGCAATCAATGTGTTCAGCTTTGTCGCTTACGGCATTGCGTTCCGAGATCGTCGCTACATCGTTGGAGCCTTGGCTGGCCTGGTGGCGTGTGCGGCCGTTTGGGTTCCGTTTGCGAACGCCATGTTTCATGCCGATTTGAACGCCCATTGGATTGCGTTGAGCTTGAGTGGCGTCGCACTGTCGCTCTACGGTGCGAGGTTCGTCGATAAGGTAATCGCATTGCTCCCACTGCCTGAAGACGGGCGTACAGTGTTCTTTGTGGATAGCAACAATCGCCCAATTCCGATTGCCAATCGGCTCGGCTTGGCGATGCTGGCAGGGCTCTGCTGCGTCCGGTTGGTGTGGCATACACTGACGACTGGTAACATGGCCGAGCCTGCGAGTCTTTATACGGACGTCGTTTTGATGTCTGCCCTGTCGCTGATCACCTATCGCAAACTGCACTATTTAGCCGGGCTAGCTACGGTGATCTTGCCTGCAGCAAGTGCAATCAACTTTGCACATGATCTCGGCTATTCTTGGCTGGAGATTGGCAACGTTGCGACGATGGTGGCGACCGGTCTTTCGCTGTCTGGACAAATGGTCTTGCGATGGACTGCTTATCGCGAGGACACGCCGATCGCAATACGACGTTCATTTGGATTTGACCTCGCTAACTTTTGGATAGCTCCCAGCGTTCGTGTTTCAGAAAGCCGCAGTCAGCGATTGCGGAGCTGGTTCCGATGCCATGTGGTCACGCTGAGCGATCTTGGAACATTCGCGACGGTTCTGGCTGGTGTCGTCGTGGTCCTGCCGAATCTGTTGTTGGTGAATTTGAATTGGGTCATCGCTGGCGGGCTATTGGATTCAGCGTCGGGCTGCGTGATGGGTTGGCTCGTCTTCACCGCGTTGCTTCATCGAAATCGCTGGGCGGCTGGAGCATTGGCGGTGATCGCTCCGATTGCAGCTTCGGCTGTGGTTGTTGAATTTTGGCCCGGCTATGTGGCGCATGAATGGGTACCAGTCATTTGGGTGTCGGTCGCTTCGCTGCTCTGTTTGGCATACCACTTCGCTGGCAAGGAGCATTTTGGGATCGCTTGCCTGCTTTGTCGTGTCTGGCTGAGTGTCATTGCTCTCGTTGGTTTCGTTTATCTATCGGTCCCGATTCGGATCGCGGTGGCAATTGCGGTGGCGACACTCTTGTTTGCTCGCGGTAAAGTTATTGTTCCCGGTGAGCGAATGTTCTTGGCCATTCTTTGTAACGTCCACGCGTTACTCTTAGTCGCGAACCTAGCTGGAGCCGAGGGTTGGGTGTTCCACATCTATCCTGCAAAAGAAGTGATCGAGATCGCGGCAGCATTGCTCCCTGCGATCACTTTGAGCATCCTCGTCTCAGATATTTGGTTTCGGAAAATCAACGTCATGGGGGCTCAATGGTGGTCTACCAATCTCAGGATTATTGTCGCTTTCCTTTTTGTCGCTCTTTGTGCTGGTCCGAACGGTTCATTGGTGACTCAATCCCTAGTGCTGCTTGGTGTCGTCCTTGCGATGTTGGGCGAGTTGCTAGCTGCGACTCGAAGCCAAGAGCAACTACGAGCTTGGTCAACCTTGGTCATCTTTGGACTAGGGATCGTTTGGGTCTGGGATCAAGGCTGGCTGCCTATTGGCACAGGCCTGAGTCAATTGGTTTTGGCTATTGCCGCTGTGCTCTGTCTTGGGTTGACCAAGATGGTTGACCGCCATCCTCGCTTCGGTTGTTTCTCAAATCCGTTGCAACTCGTTGGCTTAGTTGCACCAGGCGTTGTCGCAGGCTTAGCTATCGGTGACGAGGTTTGGGCTTCACTTCCTGGCCACCGGCTGACAAGCTCATCGATTGCTCATTCCTGCAATTATTTGGCACTGCTCCTTTCGGCAGCTATTTACTTTGTCCATGGATTAGCGATTGGCAAACGCCGTTACTTTGTGCTTTCCACTGTGATTCTGAATCTCGGCTTGGCGTTCGTTTGGTTCAGCCATGGGTTTACCGATCCGCAGTTCTATTGCGTACCGATTGGGCTTTCCATTCTTTGGATTGTCGAGTTGCTTAAGAAGGAACTTCCACGGCAATCGCAAGAGACGCTTCGATACATCGGTGCGCTGGTCATTTTGGTATCACCGGTATTTGGAGTTCTTGGGTCCGGATGGCTGCACCTCTATTCGTTGATGGTCTTTTGCGTCTTGGTCATCCTGCTTGCGATCGGGCTAAGGATTCGGGCGCTGATGTACACGGGTACAGCCTTCTTGTTCGCAGATATCGCCGGAATGTTGATCAAGTCCTCGCTTGAGGATTCTTTTTTCCTTTGGGTTGGCGGGATCGGCTTGGGTGCGGCCGTGATCGCGTTGGCTGCGGTATGCGAGAACCATCGTGAAAATGTTCTGGCCAAGATCCGGCAACTCACATCCGAGTTAGCCACCTGGAATTAGTCGTATGCGGCAATGTTGTTTAAGCCCATTAGCCGGTGGGCGCTAGCCCCGGTTTCCATAGTTCTCGACAGCTGTCGAGAACTATGCCTAACACCGCGGGCCTCATGATCTGTATCCTCCCAGAAATTGTTCCTACCTGTTATGTGTTTCCTGTTTGTTTCGTTACTGTTATTGAAAGGTGTTACTACTATGGCTTGGTTATCTCAATTTTCTCTTGTGATGCGTTCAAGCATTACAGCTCTTCGTGAAAAAGTAGAAGATCCAGAACGCATGCTTCATCAGCTGATCCTCGATATGGACGAAGAGTTGTGCACGGTCAGGTCCAGCGTCGCGGAAGCGATCGCAGATGAAATTCAAATGCGCAAGCGAACCGAACGCGAGCAAGTTGAACTTCAAAAATGGTCCGAGCGTGCAATGGTCGCTATGAAACGAGGCGACGAAGCGAGCGCCAAATCCGCACTCAGTCAAAAGCTGATCATTTCGGATCGCTTCGAGCAATACAAGTCCCAGCACGCGACGCAATTGTCGGAGGTGACGAAGCTTCAAACCGCGGTTCGGGATTTGGAGGACAAGATTCGGCAGGCCCGGCAGAAAAAGACGTTGCTCATGGCTCGCATGGCGAGGGCCAATTCCACCCAAAAGATCAATGGAGCCATCGACAGAGCGGGTAACCTAACGGTTGCTCAGGATGCTAACGCGCCTCCTCCAGAAGCAACTCGCCCAGAAGCAACTCCAAAGCCCCCTGGCTGGGCACGCGAATACTTGGCCGAGGACCCCTTGGTGGCCAAGGCTCCAGTAACACTCGATGACATTCGGCAAGGCATCGCAAGTCCGCGTCGTAGCGGGACCGTAATCGATCGGCATTTCAAACGAGTTGCAGGCATCAGCCAAGAAGAGAAACGCCAGTTTCTATCCGCTGCGTTAAGAAACGAGCCCCTCGAAGTGCAACGGCAAGCAGCGCGAGAGCTTGCTGCTTTAGGCATGCTCGAAAGCGTCGTAAGAGATCTGTTGCTTGAGCTAGTACAGAGTGAAGATCCGGAATTGCGCCAGGTCGCCGTGATCGCGTTGGAGCATGTCGACTGTGCGCACGAAGACTTGCCCGACGCGTATTGGGACGCCTTAATCGAAGGTCTTGCCTCGAAGGATAGTGAGATCGTTCGAGGAATAACGGAACGTCTGCAAGAACTAGGCGCATCAGCAGTACCATCGTTGGTCAAAGCCTTACGAAGTCCGACGCCGGTCATCCAGCATGAAGCAGCTAAAGCTCTTTCCAACATTATTGGTAGCAAGCAGGCTCGTGAAGTTATGCCAATGGAATCGCGATCACCTACTTCCCCTGGCCCTATACCCACACCAAGTTTAACGCCAAACGCAGTTCCTATGGCCAAAGGGCCTAGAGCAACCCAACCGTTGCTCGATGTACGCCACGTGGATGGCGAAAATCCAAAAACGGTAAGAGTTTATTTTGGTACCGATCGGCAACTTATTCAGCCTGAGCAGCCTCCTTGGAGCAAGATCCTGCTCTATCCAGTTCTTACTGTATGCCTATTGATATCCGTGCTCATGGACTGGCGGCGTTCTCGAGACGAGAAATCGCGTGGTTGCGCTAACGTTTTCTTGACCACCCTGTTCTTGATTGGCGTGGTCTGGACATTGAGTGTGTTTCGTTCCGAGCTGTTGGATCGTTGGCGGATCGGAACTGGGCCTCGCTTTGGACCGAGACGCGATTCGGTGAAGCAAGTGCACTATGGAACCTGCGATGTTTCGATCCCTCCAAAGCACGAAAGCGGCAAGATCGAAGCCCCGTCAATTGGTCCAGAAGATGAGAGTCTTCATGTGGTTCTCAAGAAGACAGAGGAAATGGAGGAAAAGACTTTCTTCGAAGCGGTTCATGCGAAGGTTGTCGCACTTCCCAAGGAACAACGAACCTGTTTTGTTTTCATTCATGGATTCAATGTCACATTTGAGAACGCAGCCAAGCGTACTGCTCAAATCCATTACGATCTCGAGTTCACGGGAGTTCCCATATTTTTTAGTTGGCCGTCGCGAGCAAGTCTGCTTCATTATTTTTCCGATCGGAATGAAATCGAATATAGCCGTTACGTAATCAAACAGTTTTTGCTGGATGTATCGCAACGCGTCAGCGCCGATCGTATCCATGTGATCGCACACAGTATGGGGGCGGACGCAACCTGTCATGCAATCGCAGATTTGGGCGAACGCGGCAAGATTTTTGACCAGATTATCTTGGCCGCGCCTGATATTGATCGCGAAGTATTCCGATTGCAATTGGCCCCAAGAATGTTCGCAGCCGCGAATCGAATGACCATGTACTGTTCAAAAGATGACATGGCGTTACGTGCGTCTAACACATTCAACGATAGTCCAAGAGCTGGCGATTCAAGACTCGGCGTCTTGGTGACTAAAGAACTCGATACGGTCGACGCCTCCGGGATCGACACTGCCTTGTTAGGTCACTCCTACTACGGGGATTGTCTACCCATTCTGAAAGACGTCAGAAAGCTGGTCTCGCAACACCTGCCGCCGAAGGAAAGGAACCTAGTGGCTTGGCCTGTCGAGAACGAACTCAACTATTGGACATTGATGGAACAGCAAGTAAAAACAATAGGAAAAACCAAAAGCGAAAAAGGCGACGAATGAGTGGGGGTAGCCCACACTCGCGGATCGTTGGTTAGGAATGTGAAAGGTGCAGGCTGTGATGAGGTTTTTTTCATCGTGGCCCAGGTGCACACTGCAAAGCATTTCAACAACATTCCACTTGCAATTCGACATTGCATGAGAATTCTCCAATGTTTTAGTTCTAACGGAGTCGATGGATTGGAGTAAGTGGGTTACGAAGTTCATGCGCCAAGGTTGTCATGAACTCATTTTTCCGTTGGTCCATTTCAATAAGCGTGTTTGCACGACCGGGAGCATGCCCCTGAGAAGGTTCGAGCAGTGCGATTTTATTCGTCGAGGTTGCCATTTGCGATGTCTCCTTGATTTCGCCAGCTATAGCCAATTTGGTACAACGTTCCGCCGCCTAGATTCCACCATTCTCCAATCATTTCTGGCGACGCAAATCGCGGCTACTAGTTAAAACAAACTGGTGGATTCTACCATTGGCCATGGTTCAATCGAAGACAATGAATCCGGCAGGACAAGCCTGCGGTATCTTCAAATCCCACCGGCTTGACCGGTGGATTGTTTCGGTTTCATGGCTAGAAAACGAATTAGCACCAAATTCGGCATGGGCTGACTTGATTAATGGCGTGACGTTACCGCAAATCATCTACTTACTTAGCTACTAAGTGTCGGATTGCGAGCGTGATTTGGATGCCCATGATGTGTTCTCACCAGAATTTACCTTCGCGGATAGTATCTCGTCGATTCTCGTTGACATGTGTGCCTGTGTACTTCCTTACCTTAGTACTACATCGCTGGTGGGTCTGCCGTTACTAAATGCTAACTTTCGTGCCAGCGTACTGAATAGGTTATTTCAAAACGGCGAGGCGACCTACTGTTCCTGGTACGCGAAATGCATCGCACAACGATTGCCTTAGATCGTGTATCGACGTCGGCGGTCAATCGCGATCAATTACCCGATAGCAATTAACAGCGATGCAGAAAAATGCCAGAATTTGTCGACATTTGCAAGGTGAGTGACATCCCAATCGGTGAGGCAAGGATGATTTTGGTCAACGAATTTGCATTCGGTATATTCAACGTTTCCGGAGCGTTCTATGCCATCGATGATGCTTGTCCGCACGCAGGCGCGTCACTTTCGCTCGGTATCCTTGAAGGAAACGTGGTTCGATGCCGAATTCATCATTGGCGATTCTGTGTTCGGAACGGAACTTACCTGGACGAAATGAAGCCTAGGTGCAATGTTCGCAATTACCCAATTCGAGTCGTCGGCGATCAGGTCCAAATCGAGCTCGACAACGCATCATGGCCGAATGGCAACCCGCAAAAAGATCCCAAACCAACGTGATCAACCAAGATCGCAATGTGAATCAATCAACCAATGGAGAGTTGGTTGACCGCACTTCCCCAGGGTTTCTTGGGAAGAACCTCTTTCCTCACTACTCGGTCGCCTTTCTTTTGAAGGACACCGTAGCTGGGTTGATACTCACGGCAATTCTTATACCGGCTGGAATGGGCTACGCTCAAGCTGCAGGTTTGCCTGCCATTCATGGGTTGTACGCGACCATCGTTGCCCTCGTTGTCTATGCGATTTTCGGGCCAAGCCGTCTTCTAGTGATTGGACCGGATTCCTCGCTTGCTGCGTTGATTGCCGCGACGATTCTGCCGCTTGCTGGAGGAAGTGTTGAGCGTGCCATAGTGTTGGCAGGAGCGCTCTCGGTGATGACAGGGATCATTTGCGTTATTGCTGGTCTAGCAAAATTTGGGTTTGTGACCGAGCTAATTTCCAAGCCCATCCGCTACGGCTATATCAACGGGATTGCTTTCACAGTGATCGCAGGCCAACTACCTGCGTTCTTCGGCTTTTCTGTATCTGTCGCGGAGTTCCCACAGGAGATGATTGCGTTCATTAACGGACTATTCCAAGGGCAAGTGAACATGGCTGCGTTGTTGATTGGCACAACGAGCATGATCGTAATTTTTGGCTGTAAGCAATGGGCTCCCGTGATTCCCGGTGTCTTGATTGCTGTCGTTGGTGGGACGCTCGCAGTAGCGTTTATTCGGCCTTTGGAAAATGCCCACCTCTCTGTGGTGAGTACTTTGCCTCAAGGCCTTCCCTCGCTGCAGCTACCAGATGTGTCACTTCAGGATTTGCGTGACATGTTGAGTGGATCGATCGCCATCGCCTTGGTTGCGTTTGCGGATGCCAGCGTTCTATCCCGGATCTACTCGCAACGAGGCGGATATGCGGTCGATTCAAACAAAGAACTTGTGTCGCTCGGTATCGCAAATATGGCGACCGGACTTTTCCAAGGATTTTCGGTGAGCGCTAGCGGTTCTCGAACGCCTGTCGCAGAGCAAGCCGGTGCAAAAACGCAAGTGACTGGCTTAGTTGGAGCGTTGCTCGTTACTCTTTTGTTGTGTTTTGCTCCGACTTTGCTTAACAGTATGCCACATGCTGCTTTGAGCGCGGTTGTGATTTGCGCTTGCCTGGGCCAAATTCAGATCTCCCAGGTAGTTCGTTTGTATCGACTTCGTCGCAGCGAATTTGTCTTTTCAATCGCTTGCTTTTTTGGGGTGATTTTTTTGGGGGTCATTCAAGGGATCTTTATTTCCGTCGGACTAGCACTCGTCGCGTTTATCTGGCGAGCATGGCGACCACATAACGCTGTTCTGGGCCGCGTTGATGGACTCAAGGGCTATCACGATGTTTTGCGTCACCCCGAAGCAAGGCGAATCCCTGGTCTTGTTCTTTTTCGGTGGGATGCTCCACTCTTCTTTGCCAACGCAGCGATTTTCGAAGAGCGAGTTCAGCAGGCAATCACTCTTGCACCTACGCCAACGAAATGGGTCGTTGTCGCTGCAGAACCCGTGACCGATGTCGACATCACGGCAGCAGACATGCTCGCGGACCTTGACAAAAAACTCAATCAGGCCGGTATGGATCTGTGTTTTGCAGAGATGAAGGGACCGGTGAAGGATATCCTCAAACGATATGGACTTTTCGACTCGTTCGGTAACGAAAATTTCTTTCCAACCATCGGCCAAGCTGTTGATCAATACTTAGTTACTCACAAAGTCCAATGGAAAGATTGGGATGAGACAACGGCAGACATTTAAAGCCGACTAACACGCTTCAGTCTACCGCGAGGAAGGGGCGAGCGAAGCGACGTGAGGGTACGGAAAGACCAGACGATCTGCAAAGGTTGGAAAAGGTTACAATTCAGCTTCGCCTAAATGTGTCCCCAAACCCAATACACGATGCATCATCAATGAACTCGTTTACAGCGTTCTTTACTCATCCCGTGGTTCTGATCGGCGCAGGTGGCGCTTTAGGTAGCAACTTGCGTTTCGGCATCGGCCATTTGCTCAGCCAAGTCGCAGTTCCGATCCCGATCCCAATCGCGACAACAGCCATCAACATTGTTGGTTCCCTGATTTTGGGATGCGTCGCAGGTTCTGTCGCCGATCGAACGCAATCCACCTACCTTTTGCTTGGCGTGGGACTTTGTGGAGGCTTCACGACCTTCTCCACTTTTTCGCTGGAACTCGTAGAGCAACTGCAAAACGGCAAGATCGGGTTAGCGCTCATTGAGTGCGTATTGAATGTGGTCCTAGGAGTTGCTGCCCTCTATTTTGGACTCTTGCTTTGCCAATTCAAGTCGCAGTGAAAAGCCGCAGGCGATTAGTCTATTTCCCCTGCATCGCAGGGAACATCTCTCTCGCCATTTGAATGGCTGCCGGACCGACGAGAACGACGAAGACGCCCGGGAAAATAAACAGAACCAACGGAAAGATTAACTTCACAGCGGTCTTTGCAGCTTTTTCTTCCGCGATCTGCTGCCGCTTGATTCGCATCGATTCACTCTGCACTCGCAACGCTTGAGCCACTCCCGAACCAAACTTGTCCGCTTGAATCAAAAGCGAAGCAAGCGTTCGTAGATCTTCGACGCCAGTTCGATAGCCAAGATCCTGCAACACACTAGCGCGAGCCCGGCCCATCTGAAGATGCAATGTGCTCAATTGCAATTCATCCGAAAGCACACGGTAAGACGTTCGCATCTCGTCCGAAACTTTCTTGATTCCTTGGTCCAAACCCAAACCCGCTTCAACGCTAACGACCAACAAGTCCAACGCATCGGGCAACCCCAGCGTTATCTGCTTCTTCCGGCTCGAACGCATGAAGTCCAGCACCAGCTCAGGGATGAAAAAGGCGATACCGCCACCAAGCACGGCCCTTAACATGACTGCCGAACCCAACCCCATCGTAAGCGCGGTTATTCCGCCAGCCAGGAACAGCCCAACCATCGCGGCCATCACCTTCACTGTCAAAAAAACGCCGCTAGCTCCTTCCGAGCGAAAGCCAGCTTCTGCAAGTCTCGATTTTAACTTGCTGACTTCCGCTTCGGTTTTAGGCTGCAAGTGCTTCGCAACCGATGGAGACGCTTGCTCCAAAACGCGCGACAGCATTTCCTTCTTGGATTCCTTGGTGTCGCCTCCCTTCCGCATCGAGGAGTTCATCATGTCGAGTCGACTCTCGGCGACCCCTTGCTCATCTCGATTGAAGAAATCGAGCGCAAACCAAGCAAACGAAACCACCGCCAAAAATACAGTCACCGCCACAACTAGTCGAAGATCGATAGCAGCCAAAATTAACACGGTTTCGTTCCTACGTGAGTAAGGAGTAAGTTGTAAGCCATAAAGGCCGGTGAGTTTTCGATCTCAACAATTAGCCGATGGGCGCTAGCCCCGGTTTTCGAGTACGTAACCGCCACTAAGGCGGTGAGGCTAGTTAAATCAACAGCCTCGTACCCTAAACTTTGATGTCGATGATTTTCCGGATGACCAGCGCGCCCAAGAACTGCATGACGATCGCACCTCCCAAGAGCCATTGCCCCATCGGGTCGGTAAATAGTTTCATGACATATTCTTTGTTCAAAAACAGCATGGCCGTAAACAAGCCCGGTGGTAGCGCCAACAGCACAATACCGGACAATCTGCCTTCACCAGTCAACGCTTGAATCTGTCCTGCAAGCCGATAGCGTGCACGAACAAGATTGCCGATCTTGTCCAAGATTTCGGCCAAGTCACCGCCGGTTTGACGCTGGAGAATCACCGCCGTCGCAAAGAATCGCAAGTCCAAGTTGGGAATCCGCTCCGTCATCGATTCAAGAGACTGTTCCAACGAAACACCAAAGTTTTGTTCTTCGTAGCATCGTCCAAATTCACGTGCCAACGGATCGGGCATCTCCTCTGCGATCAACCCAAAACCTGCACCGAGCGAGTGGCCTGCACGCAATGATCGACTCAACATTTCAAGCGCTTCGGGTAGCTGCTGATTGAACTTGCCGATCCTTTTCTTCTTCATCATGCTGACCCAGAAGAAAGGCAGAAAGAACAATATGATCCCAGCGATCGGTGCAATAAACCACGGAATCGGCGCGAACAAACATCCAAGGGTTCCGACTCCGGCCATCCCCAAACACATCAATGCGAACTTGCTCAATGGCATCTTGATGCCTGCCTGCTCCAACATGACCTTCATGTTGAACTGGCGAGTCATCCACTGCTCAAGAACATTGCTGGTGCCTTCTAACGGGTTTCTCAACGTTAGCGCATCGGTATCGACACCATCGCGGTCCTTTCGACTTTTGGCTGTCAACGTCGACAATCGGTCCTCAACAACCGACGTCTCGTCACCGCGAACCATGACCGCAACTGCGCCGATGATCGCAGCCACGCAGATCCCGACCGACCCAGCAATTATCAATACCATCATCGCGCTAAGCCCTCATCATAATCCGTTGGCGAAATGCACTCGCTGGTAATCGAATACCAGCGGATTCCAAGCGAGGCATGAATGATGGACGAACGCCCGTCGCCTCAAAATAACCATGAGCCTTGCCGCTTTCGTCTACCCCTTCTTGTACGAATCGGTAGATATCCTGCAACACAACTGTATCTTGTTCCATTCCTTGCACTTCGGTGATATTCATCACACGACGCGGGCCACCTTGCAATCGATTTGCTTGAATGATCACATCGACCGCCCCGGCAACTTGCTGCCGAATCGCTTTGATAGGCAAATCGTATCCGGCCATCATGACCAGCGTCTCAAGACGAGCAATCGCGTCACGCGGCGAGTTGGAGTGCACTGTCGTCATCGAACCGTCGTGACCCGTGTTCATCGCTTGCAACATATCGAGCGTCTCACCTCCACGGCATTCACCAATGATGATGCGTTCGGGCCGCATTCTCAATGCATTCCGAACGAGATCGGTCGCCGTAATCGCGCCGGTTCCTTCGATATTGGACGGCCGCGTTTCAAGCCGCACGACGTGCTCTTGCTGTAACTGCAGTTCCGCCGCATCCTCGATCGTGACCACGCGCTGGTCGTTCTGAATAAAGCTGCTCAGTGTGTTCAGCAGAGTCGTCTTTCCAGAACCCGTACCACCACTGATGATGATGTTCAAGCGAGCTTTGATGCATCCCTCGAGCAACATCACCATCTCGGGTGTAAACGCCTTGAAATTGAGCAAACCCTCAAGCTTGACCGGGTTCGAACCAAAGCGACGAATGGACACGCAAGCTCCGTCCAAAGCAAGCGGTGGGATAATCGCATTGACGCGGGAACCATCCTCCAATCGAGCATCTACCATCGGACAAGTTTCATCCACTCGGCGTCCGACCTTGGACACAATTCGGTCGATGATTTGCATCAAGTGAGCGTTGTCGCGGAACTCCACATCCGTCTTGACCAACTGGCCGCGACGCTCGACGAAAATGTTCTTGGGACCGTTGATTAGGATATCGCTGATCGACGGGTCCTTGAGCAGGAATTCCAACGGCCCGAGCCCCAACGTTTCATCGAGCACTTCGTCGACAAGTTTGTCTCGTTCCGACCGATTCAGAAATGTGTTTTCGCTGTCGCACAAGTGCTCGACAACTAAACGAATCTCCCTGCGAAACGATTCCCCTTTGAGGTCACCAACCCGGGACAAGTCGATCTTGTCGACTAGTCTTTGGTGCATCCGACGCTTAATGATCTCAAACTCTTCTTGTTTGGATTGGTCTGAGGTTCGTGGGCTGGTACTGACTGGTTTCATGGCTTCCTGCGCATTCGGACACGGTCCATCACGAGAACGAAAAATCAAGTTTTCCCTCCAGAGCCGAGCAAGTAGTCCGTCAATTGACCGACATCGCTACAAATCTGCATTGCACCTGCGGCAATCAGTTCACTCTCGGGACGAAAACCCCATGTGACTCCAATCGCGTGCAAACCACATCCAAGTGCAGTTTTCATGTCCGTGTTCGTATCACCGACGTAAGCGATACGATCGATATCTACCCCCAATTGCGATACCAACCACTTTCCGCTGGCTGGATCAGGTTTGCGGGGGAACCTATCTGTTTGGCCTAAAACGTAGGCAAATGCGATGTTTCCGAAGAAGTGCTGCACGCATCGCTTGGTGAAATCCTCCGCTTTATTCGATAGAACCGATAAACTCACCGAGCGGCGATTCAGAGTTTTCAATAGATCGACGATCCCTTCGTAGGGTTTCGACTGATTATTCCAGCATTCGGCGTACGCGTGCTCGAAGCGTCGCATGCAGTCCGCTTTCAGTTCAGGCTTCACTTCGCATTCTGGGAGAGCACGCTGAAACAACATCGCCAAACCATCACCAACCAACTGCTTGTATTCCGAAACCGGATAAGTCGGTTTCCCCAACTCCCCAAGCACGCGATTGGCCGCCGCGGCAATGTCCTCCAACGAATCGAGCAAAGTGCCATCAAGATCAAATACCACCGCATCAAAACTCATAGTCTGCTTTCTAAGTCTCGTTCGTGTCAAACGCAGTCACGTAGCAGGTTTCGTGAGAAACCAGCCGTCCCCTCGTTCCAAGGCTCAGCCTTGGAACGCACTGCCTCCGAGGCTCCGCCTCCAGTACGCCTGGATGTAATACGTACATCGCCATGTGTCTTACCGTTCAATTAGCCGTTGGACGCTAGCCTCGGTTTTCTAAAGTGCTCGACATTCGTCGAGAACCGCGGCTAACGCCATTCGGTTAATTTGTTCGTTTCCCCCAAAGACTTGCGCACGCCAGGGATGCTTAGCCTATCCCACAGCACTCCGTTGTTTTGCGATAATATCGTAAAGATCCAAGTCCTGTCGTCCAGCTAACATGGCAAATAGCTCACGAATATTCCGATACGCAGCCGACAATCCGACTCCAGCCCCATCTTCAATATGGCCACCTCGCAAAACATAGAGGCCAGGTTCATTCGTCAAGAACGAACTTTCGTCCGATGCAACGTCTAGCTTCCCCGCAATCAGTTCCGAGGAAAGCTCAACACTTCGGCCTGAAGTGAGTGAAATAACCGCATCACAAGCCATTTCGACCGTCGAATCATCGTCGCGAAGAAACCGCAATTGATAAACGCCAGATTCATTGCGTTGAATCTGCTCAACTCCCAAACATTCCACGATCACGATATTGCAAGTAGCGGTCTCGCGGATTGTCGACAAGGCACGCTCAATCCATGGGCCATCGTGCCGACGGTCCGAGCGTACAACCCAAGTCAATCGACTGCCGGCATCTTGCCCAAACTGCGTCAGGTATTCGGTCGCAAATTGAGCCGCTCGTACCGATTGTCCGACCAAACAAACATGCCTTCCAATAACCGACTTCGCCTCAAATTTGCGGTCGAGCGGCGTATGCAACAAAAAGGAATCTCTCAAAGCTGCCTCACCGATTGCCAGCCCTCCCCCTGGCCCCATGCCAGATTGCTTTTGCACACTACCTCGACAGTCGATCACGATATCCGCGCGAGATACCCATGGGCCACGATGCCGACCTTCGACGAGAATCCGGAACTCGTCATTGCATCGCTCTTGGCGCTCAATCTCATCGGTCACAAACGTTCGGCAACGAGACACATCAGCGACTGGACTCAAAAAGTGAATGTCATCAAAGAGCAAGTCCGTTTTCGCTAACGGCAAAAGATACTCTTCGGCAAAGCTTCGGCCCGTGTACACATCGCCAACCGGCCGCCGAACGTATTCAGGATTTTGCGCAGCGATCGCAGCATGCCCCATTGAGGTAGTGCATTCACCAACCGTCACCGCCAATGGCCGATCATGCCAATCCAACAATCGATGCGCAACGCGTCGTTGCTCGAAGATCGACACAAAGTAGCCTAGGAATCGACCATAAATCGCCGCCTCAAGCCCAACTGCCCCCCCGCCGATGACTGCGATTGTGGCGGGTGTTTCAACCTCAGGGTCCCATTCAAGTTCAATCACGGTAGCGGCACATCTTCCAATACGAATTCCACGGTTTGATCGACCACGTTGCCTGGCGCTCGGTACATGAATTTGCAATCCTCGAGCCCTTTTTCGACATCAAACAAATACGATAGGCCGACCTCCTTGTCTGTCATTCGAGTCGTTGACCAGCCTACGTGTTCTAATCGTTTCTTGTCCTTGTTGATGAGAAACGCTTCGTGCGTGTTCGTCCAACCTCGGAAGGACGACGTACCGTCTTCAGCATTCAGAGATATCCCAACCAACACCTCATAGATATCCCGGTTCTTTCGAGCCTTCTCAAGTACCACTTTAAGGTTTCCAACAGTCGCTGTTTTTTTTCCCTCTTTCGTCAATTCATCGAACTCCAGTGTTGCAGGCTTCCCTGGTATCGAGACAAAGACTTTTCCGTTCCATCGCATTACTTTTTTTGCCCTTCGCTCAGGCAAGACAAAGTTCAATCCGACTTGGAGCTGCGAACCGCCGGTTGGAACGAACTCGGTTTCCTCGGCAGTCATCTTGGGCTGCAACACTTGTCCGTCATCACAAACGAGCTCAATCGCATCCATTGGAAACTTGACAAAGACAGGAGCAAGCCTCGGCTCCCACGAAAGCAACACTTGAATCTGCAGGTTGTTTTGGGCCGGATCCTGAAGCTGCTGTGTCTTTTGCACCGTCAATGGCTCAAGCCGAAAGACCCCTGAGTAACCCGCCGCTGCGATTCGTAGCGGCGCGTTGGTTGCCCGCGGCATGAGCTGCATCGTCTCGCCATCACCACCTGCAACAGTCAGTTCCAACTGATCGAGCACTTCGTCAAAGGCCTCCCAAAAAGGAGTTGCTTCGAATTCGGTCACAACTTCACGATCCAAACTTGGCATCTCTCCAAGAGAAATCGTATTGCCAGTCTCTTCCGCAATTTTGGTCAACGCTTCACGCCCCGTCATACTCCCGCTCAACGTGACCGTCGTCGGAAGCGTAAAATCCTGCATCTCCTGCGTCTCCAATGAATCGCGGATCCGTTCAAGACGCATCTTCCATTCGGCAGACGAGTCGGTACCTATCGCCGGCAGAAACTCAATAATCGCTGGCCCCAGCGCGTTAAGCTCGGCTTCAGCGGCATCTCGAATCGCCTGCTTTGCGGAATCCAAATCGCTTGAAAGCTTCGTTACTTTCTTTTCCAAAACATCCCGCTCGTCCTTCGGCTTCTGAGTTCGCTTTGGTCCTACAGTCCGAGGTCGCGATTTGTCCTGACCATTCGCCAATGGCGTAATGGAACAGCAAGCAAACAGGATAATGAGGAGGACTGTCAATGAATCGTTGGGGAATCTCTGGAACTTCATGATTCGACTCTTTAGGCGTAGCTTTCAAAGGACTTTCGACCGATCCGTGGGTGCGGCGGAAGAACGAGGAATGAGAGGAACATTGTACTCCATGCGTACTGCAGTTGATGCCGAGTTGATCCGCCAAGTTCAAGGAATTATGAGGCCCGCCACATTCGCTTTGCTAGGAAACTCGATAAGATAGGATCGTTTGAAATCAACTCGATTTTGGGGAGACGATCCAATGAACGCAATTGATATCCTTGGCAGCTTGCTTGGCGGCCGATCCGGTGGCGGCAAGAGTGGAGGAGCCGGAGCCGACATCCTTTCTGAAATACTTGGTGGCAGTCGCGCACCAGCTCTCCAGTCAAATACAGGCGGGTCGAGAGCCAATGCCCCGATGAGCCCCGAACAATTGGAGGAGATGCTCGGTGTCGGACGCAGCTCAGGAAACGCCCCCCCGCCAAGTCAACCGCAATCCCGACCACAACCAACTCCGCAACAACCAAGAAGTGCGCCTCAGCAACAGAGCCCCCAGCTCCCGACGGATATCTTCGGTCAACGCCAACGACAAGCTCCCAAAATCAACCTTAGCGTTCCTAAACCAGCTCCCCTCTCGGACAACGACCAAGCCGTCTTGCTCATTCGCGCGATGATCAATTCAGCCAAAGTCGATGGCGAAATCTCCGAAGACGAACAAAACAACATCCTCGGACAAGTCGGTGACACGAGCCCTGAAACAATTCAGTTTCTCCGAACGGAATTTGCCAGACCGCTCAACGTCAGCGAATACGCCCAATCGTTACCTGTCGGGATGGAAGAAAAAGCCTACGGCATTTCCCTAATGGCGATCAAATTGGATACCAAAGAAGAAGCAGACTACCTGCGACAATTGGCCAAGGCGCTGCGAATTGCTCCAGAAACATGCAATCAGCTCCACCAACAGCAAAACGCCCCTCTATTGTACGCCTAGTGTAGCACGGTTCTCCGAACCGTGATTAATAGTAGCAGGCACATTCCATGTGCTGTCCGCCAAAGCAAAAACCTTAGATTTTGCGGAGTTTGCCTGCTACTTTCGCGGCTTCAATTCTCAAGCCGAACCCAATTGATTTTGGAGTTGTCTCTGGAGCTTCGTGCGCTCAAATCGCACGTCCTTTCGAAGCTTTCGCGTGTCTGGTAACATTTCTGCTTATCCTCCACGCATAACCTGCACTGCAATAACATTCGCAAATCCGATTCCCTATTCCAAATCTTATGTCACTTCAAATTTATGTAGCCGGCCAGTTTTACGACAAAGAAAACGCGAAGATCAGCGTTTACGACCACGGACTCCTTTACGGCGACGGAGTGTTCGAGGGAATGCGCAGCTACTCCGGCAAAGTCTTTCGGATGAAAGAACACTTGGACCGACTTTACGAGTCGGCACTCGCGATCTGCTTAACCATCCCAATCAGCAAAGAACAGTTGGAAGCAGATGTCAATAAAACCCTACAAATCAATTCCCTGAAAGACGCCTACATCCGTCTCGTCGTCACCCGAGGCTCAGGTTCCCTGGGGCTGGATCCTAACCGAACCAGCAATCCGCAAGTCATCATCATCGCGGACTCCATCTCGATGTACCCCGAAGAGTACTATCAGAAAGGGCTGAAAATTGTCACGGCAGCCACCATTCGAAATCACCCGGCCGCATTGAGCTCACGTGTCAAGTCGCTTAACTACCTCAACAACATTATGGCCAAAATCGAAGGGCTCCAGGCCGGTTGCATCGAAGCCTTGATGCTCAATATCAAAGGTGAAGTTGCCGAATGCACCGGCGACAACATTTTCATCGTCAAAAATGGCTTGCTACAAACTCCATCCAAAGACGCAGGTATCCTCGAGGGCATTACGCGAAACGCAATTTTGGATCTAGCAAAGAGCTTGGGGATTCCTGCAGAAGAAGTCACATTGACGCGACACGATCTCTTCGTCTCTGATGAATGCTTCCTCACTGGAAGCGCCGCAGAGGTTATCCCCGTCGTGTCGATCGACGGCCGAACCATTGCGTCAGGAAATGTCGGCCCCATCACCACCAAGCTCATGGCCGAATTCAAAAAGCTTGTCCACAGCTGAGCCATAGGTGCAAAGTAGCAGGCACTTTCCAAGTGCCGTCCGCCATACTTGCAGTCTACCCTCCTAACGTGGGTCACACCTGCCGGGTGTGACCATTATGCAAGCACGTTTCGTTTAACAGTCAGCCGTAGGCGTACTGCCAAGCCGTAGGTGTACTCACAAAAGAACTGACTTCACCCTACAACGGATCAGCAACGTCCCCTATCACAACCCGAAGCGTAAGCGAGGGGCAAGGAATCCCATCAGCGTCTGACTCACTTCCTCACTGACTAGCCCGTCGCAACCGATCCATCAAAGCCAAACCAATCCCAACTTCCGCAACCGCCTCACAATAAACCCATTCGGCACCAGCGGAATCAGCTAGGCGAAAGGTATCAAACAGCTTCTTGGCATACTCATCCACATCGCGGCACACCAGTACAGAGCCAAATCTCAACGGGTTCGCTGGCGAGTTCACTCCAATATAGTGAACCTGCTTCAGCCGATCATACGTCCGTTGCAACCCAGGCTCCAATGAGCCTACAGCAAAGACAACCACTTTCGCTCGCGGTTGATAATGTTTGTACTTGAGCCCTGGTGAGTTAACTCCTTGGGTGCTTTGATTGGCAAATCCACCTGAGTAAGGCTGAATGGCCTTGCAAACTTCCTTCAATTGCTCGAGGGTCACGCCGCCCGGCCTCAACACTCTCGGTGGATCGCATGTGGCATCGACGACGGTACTCTCAAGGCCAAAGGAAGTGGGCTCCCCTTTGACGATTCCTGCAATGCGACCATCGAGGTCATCTGCGACGGCCTGCCAAGTTGTAGCACTTGGGCTCCCGGATCGATTCGCACTGGGAGCGGCTACGGGAGTCCCTGCGAGCCGAATCAACTCAACCGCAATCGGATGGCTAGGCAAACGAACAGCGACGGTATCCAGGCCTGCGGTCACAAAAGAAGACACCTTTGGCCTCTTTGGCAGCACTACCGTGAGAGGCCCTGGCCAAAAGCGTGCCATCAGCTCTTCGGCAATTACGGGGATGTCGCGAGCTATCAAAGATAGTTGCGAGACGTCCGCAACGTGCACGATCAACGGATTATCGGCCGGCCGCCCTTTGGCTTCGAAAATCTTTTGAACCGCGTTCTCATTCAAAGCATCCGCACCAAGACCGTACACCGTCTCAGTCGGAAAGGCCGTGAGTTCGCCGTTCTTGATAAGCTGAGCGGCCCCTTCAAGCTCGAGGGCTGAAAAATAGGTCGTCTTCATCTCGTGCAGATCCAAACGAGAAAAGAAGCTCCACCAGGAAAAACTTGAAATTCACTCACTGCTATAGCGGAACGGCGCAAGCCGTCCGGTGAGAAGTTAGCGGAAAGTCGCATGCCGACCGAATGCATTTCGTTTAACAGTCAGCCGTAGGCGTACTATCAAAGAAGTTAACTAAGCCTTCGGCTGGCATCTAGTGGCTAACCGTCGGCGTTCCGGTCGTGAAGTCCGCTTGCCGATCCGGTGTTTTACTTGGAAATCGGTTGGCAAAGAAAAGCCTCTCCCAAAGATTCGCTTTACGAAGTCGAGAATCGTGAATGGGCAAGGAGTGTTGTTTGCCACGTCGCGTCTCGAGTACCAGCTGACCTTCCTTCACTTGGCGGACGACCCAGTATTTGTCGACTTCATAGGAATACATTTCGCCGTGAGGAGAGGGAGAAATGTTTTTCGCTCTTGGACCGGGCGAAAGGCTGTGTTTTTCACGGGTGTAAACGACCCAGTCGTTTGGACTAAAAGACCCTATCATGGGGGAGCTCCTCGCTCAATATTCAAAATCCCAAGTGACGAAAATTGTAAGCCCCAAACAAAACGGCGCGGTGCAAATGAGCTATTGACCTGGAGTAACGGCTCACCTTGTATATTCTTTATCGTGAATCGTCTTGAATCCAGGTCAGCTTTGAGTCTGACTGGAGAATTCAAGAGAATAGTAGCGATTTTTTTGAATATTTCACTATTTCCGACCGTTTTGAGTGTTTCCGTCTGAGCCGCCCAAAAAACGCGACCGTTCTTGGATCCCTTGGGTCGAGGCGGCGCAACTTCAGCGGCAGCCAATTCAACGTCGAACTTTCCCGAACTTGGTGACAGGACAAATGCAATCGAAAGCTCATTTGCCGGGCCAATCTGTGCCATATCGAATCATGTTTGTGTGCTTAGGAAACATCTGCCGGTCGCCAGCCGCTCAGGGGATTCTAGAAATCATGATTCAGCACCGTGGCTTAGAGGGCAAGCTCCAAGTGGATTCGGCGGGAACTGCCAGCTATCACGTTGGTAAATTACCCGACGCCAGGATGATCGAAGCCGCCGCGAGGCGAGGGTATTTGCTGACAAGCAGGGCCAAGGCATTTACGAAAGCCATGATTGCCGAACGCGACATGGTTATCGCAATGGACCGGGAAAACTACGCGGAAATCCTACGTATCGCAGGTGGCGAACAAGGAAACGTGAAGATGCTAAGCGATTTTTTGGATGCAAGTTGGCCCCAGGATGTGCCCGATCCTTACTACGGCGGAGAAAAGGGCTTTGAATACGTCCTAGACATGTTGGAAACGGCCGGACCAAAGATTTTGGCGGAGCCAAATATCTAGGAGAGTAGAGCAATTGTCCTGAATTGCTCGTCAGGCACTTCAGGTCGGATTGGAAGAAACAGCCGACAAAAGTAGCAGGCACGCTCCGTCGTGCCGTCCGCTGGAGTGAATGGACGATGATTCCTAGTAAACGGCAAACGGAATGTGCCATATATGCTTCGGTAGATGCACTACTACTTTGACTTTTGTCGGCTGTGTCTAAAAAAGAGGATGAAAATGCATTAGCCTAGAAGTCTCACAGCAACCGTTTCCGCGTTCGCAGTGTTGCGATCAGAGGGAAGATAGTGGTGGTAGGATGCATTTTAGGGGAAACAGCGTGAGCGGGAAATAAACCAGCCTTGCACGGCCTCAGTTTTGCAGGTAAATTCCGTCATAGCTGGTAACTCAGGCAAAGTCTGAGGGTAAAAGCAAAATCCCAAGTGAACCTTTTCCTGTCTGACCGAATCACAGTCAGGTAGGAAAAGTGATTTGTCGAAGGACGAAAACAATACTCCCTTGTAGCTCAGTCGGCAGAGCAACGGACTGTTAATCCGTGTGTCGGTGGTTCGAGCCCACCCGGGGGAGCTCAACTTTTACAGCGGAACTGATCCGCCACAACAGTTAACTCAAAAGCCGAGGATTCAACCCCTCGGCTTTTGTCGTTTTTCCTCAGGGTTTTTCGGT
>JANPHB010000252.1:0-1975 GCA_031424235.1 Pirellula sp. | reverse complement strand
CAAAGCGGAGCGGAAGCAGTACGACCGAGCAAAACGCCTGCTGGATGCGAAAGCAAAGCGCGCTCGCCAAACGTAGCCCTCACCATGCGGCCCCCCGCGCCGCTACGCAAAATCACACTGGTTGTCGTGAACGCTTACGTTTTTCTTGACTGAAGAAGATCATTCTTCATGATCTTGCTTGCCTGAACTGATAAGCATTCCGCGTTTGGCTTAGGTGCGTTCATTCTTATTGGCCCTTCCCGCCGGTCGCCGGCGGTAAGCATGGAGCGCTTAGCGGATGAGACATGGTAAGTTCGCAGCCATAGACAGGTACTTCTAGAGCCTGTTGGTTGCTTAAAGCATCTGGTTCAGGATGTGCAATCAAATGGATTAGTACCGATTGGCCTAAGCTTTCCCCTTCATGCCCCCTCGAAGCAGTAAGCCCTCCCTGGAATAGGAGTTGACCATTAGGGGAGTAAAGTAGGCACTGGCCACTTACAGTTACTCTAAACTTGGCCGACAATTTTCCATCACCATCAACAACGATTTTAGCGCCAGAAATGCCTTTCGCCCGATTCGCGACGGTAGTCTGCATCCACTCTTCAAGCTTTTCGGCTGGGGCATTCAAGATCACGATCGTTTCAAGCGAACTACCTGAATGACCCACAACGCGTTCCAACTCGGCTAGCGATGCAAAGGTACACGGGCACTGAGGATGAACAAAAATCAATAGAGTAGGAACACCCATTGGGCGTTCAATCTCAACATCGCTGGGCCAAAGACTCGGAGATGCTAACTGTAAACCTGGTTTGGAATCGTGGGCGTACAATAACGCAAATCCAATTGCGATACCGGTACAGCAAATGAATACCAAGAAGTGAACGCCACTTGGTAAAAGTTGGAACCAAAACTTATTGATCAACGAGGACATGTTGGGAAAGCCTTAGCAACCGGTGCACTTGCGAGTAGCGGAATGATCAGTTCAATCTAGGTTCGAGATGTGGCAAGGCAAAGTTTTGGAGTCGTTTGCAGGTTTTGCACACTACGGCTTTTGGCTTGTGGGAACTACTGTTGATTTAATTACCCGCCGTTTTTAGCGCTAAGACTCCGTCAACTCGCTTTTTAGTGCAGTTCACGCAAAAAGAGTCTAATCCTTCTGCAACTGCTCCATTGCTTGCAACTGAAGCTACAGTACCGAGACGAATTCAATACCGTCTTCGGTAATTTTCGAAAGCGATTTTTAATCGCTAAACTAACGCCCGCATTGTCTGAAGCACTTGGGAAGTAGATCACATGGTTTTTTTTGAGTCTGACGCTTCCTATTGCGGTGCGAACAACGATCGATTGGTCTCATTTTCAAGCGATTCGCAGGCAGGTCTCATAACAAGTGGGCCATCCGCGACAGGCGTACCGTTGCTTGACTTCTTCACGGGTGGTGGCCATTACATGCCGCGCACGCACTGTCTAGTCGATCAAACTGGGGCAACAGACTGGCCATGGGTCGTCGCTCTTGTCGTCTTGTCTTGGTGCACGATCGGCTTATATATGCGTATTTTTGTTTTTTGGATGCACTCTTACTTCGGAGAGGAAAGTCGGGATCGAAATCAAAAGCTATTTGAACTTGCGATAATTTTTCTTTTTTGTGCCCTTTGCGGCTACGCCATGTCAATCTTAAGTTTCATCTGGCCAGCCTATCGTCTGCTCGCCTTGTTGTTGATTGTGCTAAATATTTTCACATTGAAGTTCTGTTATGGGCTATCACAGTTCCGGACGGTTTTTTCAGCAAATAGACTTGAGCGTGAGAGCAGGGAATCACTTGTTTTTCGTGCTAGTGAACTCGAAAAGATCGTCGCGACTAGCAGCCCGTTGAACAAATGAGAATTTTGGAGCAACGCATTTCTTTTCTCGAGACGCGTGCGTTTCGTTGCCAAAGGCCGATTTTATTCTCCGAGATGACTCGAAACCGATTGTAGTGCGTTCTGGTGAGGTTTCGAAG
>JANPHB010000251.1:0-6192 GCA_031424235.1 Pirellula sp. | reverse complement strand
AACAATCATTCCAACGAGACGAATTGGTCGTGGAAAATATGTCTGTACTCAAGTTGATAAAGCGATAAAAACGAAAAGAAAAATCAATTACAACCCTTGACTCGATCGCTCAGATGTCTCCGGTTTGACACGCCGGAGCGTTCGAGAATCCCTAGCTCTGGACTTGGGTTCATTGCAACGCATGCGTTTCCGACCGGAAATAAAACATCATGCAGGCTAGGCTCAGACTGGTTAGCACATGCCACAATGCATGACCTTGCATCCATGCGTCGGGTCCGCTGAATCGTCCGGCTATATCGAGTTGCCGGCAGGCCACTCCGATAGCGAGCGCCGCAAAACTCGCTATTAGCCATCGTTCGTCCAGTTTCGGGTCACGGCGCAATTGATCCAGCACACAGGACAGCGTAACGGTTGCGATCAGCGTTCCGAGTACAGTCATCGAAGACATAGACCATTTGTATTGGAATAAGAGCCAACTCGCACAACCTACGAGCACGACCAATGCTGGCCAGGACACCATCCGATGCTGACGAAAGATGCTTACGCTTGGAACCCAGCGACCAAAGCTAATTGCGATGAGAGCCAAAAGAGGTGAGTACATTGCGGCCACGTCTAACTGCTGTCCAAATCGCGTGAGTGACGCATGGAACAGTCCGCTTCCCACCCCTAGGTAACAACAAGCCAAACCAAATGCCAGGCTCAATGCTGGCGTTTTCCGCAGATAGGAATCGCCGTTTGAGCCAGGGAAACGCCAGTCGTGCCAGCCTAGCGTGAACGCATAAAAGCCGACCAAGACGTAGGCCAAATTGGACCACACATTAGCACGTGTGGGAAAATCGCCTCAACTTGCACCCGCTCAGCATACGCCGGACGGCGAAGTTCACGGCTCTCAGCCCATCCAGACCATATCCGGCCATCAACTCCCTGGGTTGACCACACCAATGCAAGTGTTACCAAAACGATGGCGGCCCAAGCGACGAAGTGGACACGAATAGGCACTTTGGTAAGGTTGTTGCAACGCATCTCAGAGAAACTTCGTGAGTCGTTTCGCATCATCAGTTTCGCCCGACGGTGGCAAGTAAGGGTTCATTGCTCTGCGTGTATTCCCAGTCCGACCGAACGTACAGCGATCTATTCCGAGTGTAGCGAGGCGGAGGCGTGGGATAGATCGCGTATTACTTATCCGCGTCGATTGCGCAGACTTCGATCTTACTGTGCTCACCGGGAACCTCGCTACTTGGTCCTAACCGGAATCGGCTTCTTTTGCAGCAAACCGGGCCCTATTCGGGCTGTATGCTCTGGATCATAGCGTGGTTCCCTCCAGAAATGGCTCGCATGCTTCGAGTTTGATGCACCATCGGAGGCGATCGTGTGGCTCATGTCCGATTCGGCGAGCTACGTGCACGGCGCGTTTCTCGATGTGAGCGGCGGGCGATAAAACAATGGAGCCGGATACCAAAAGCGCATAATTAAGGTAGTCTGGACTTAGTCTTGGATGCTCCGGCGTGTCAAACCGGAGCGAGTTGGCGGTTGGGCGAACTTAACTCTGTGTGCTGTTGATTTGAGCCAGCCTGATTACAAGAGCGGAACCGCTAAATACGGCCCCGCATGCTAGCAGCGTGACAGGGGGGCGGCGAATCCGGTCCCTGTGCCGATCTTTCTTCGTCTTTAGTCTATTCATTTTGGCAGTCTTCAAAGAGTTCGTCTAGGTTGATAACGGGCTGCTCGCGATCAGTTGAAAACCACGAGGTAGACTTTAACGAATATTGTTTGGAAGTGCCTCGTCCGCCAATGTTTCGGCAATGCACAAAAACCTCTTCGCGACGCAAGCCCACTTGCTCGCCGTCGAAACGCAAACGCAGTCTGCTGGGCAGATACACCAATTCAATTCCGGCAGGTAATCTAAGTTTTCCATTCTTTACGATCGGCACCTCTTCAACAAACACACCACACACCTCGCCCGTGGATCTGAACCTGGCGATCGCGGTATGAAGCCACGTTTCCTTACCCTCCTTTGACTTGTAATCGGTGTATTGAATCACTTCCAAATCAGACTCGATAGAGAACCGACGTACAGATGAGAACCACCACCAACTTGCAAATGCGACTATCGTCGTTAGTCCCAGCAATCCTCGAATACTGATTTGCTTCATGTTAGCCGAATCTGCTTGAACGAACTATTAATTCTCCGGTGCGTCGCCGGCGACCTGGTTCTCAATGTACCCCATCCGGCTTGTTGAGTGGGAAGGCAACCTACTTTGAGGGGACGGTTTAGCTTGAAGCGGAGTGAACGCCGACGCACCGGCGTGTCAAACCGGTGCGAGTTGCGGTTAGGCAAACAATCGTGATTTTGCGTCCCTGACCCATGCTTGATCCCAAAACAGGAACCGCCAAGTGCGGCCAACTAGGCTAGCCAGGTGTTGTGGCAGAGGCGAAATCCGGCACCAATCCCAATCGCGGTTCGCCGCGATTCCAATTCATGGCGACGTTAGCTCAAAGAATTTTTCGGAGTCTCCGCAGGTTCCGGATCGACAACAATCATCCTAATAGCTTTCGCGCGTACGAAGAAGCGACGCCCCTGTTGATCTTCGAGGATTACCATCCCATTGAGTTCGTACGGCAGGTGCGTCTTTATACTCTCCGTATTCGTAAATCCAATGAATCGTACGCGCTCGAAGTCCTCGGAGCCAGACATTTAGACTTTGGCCCAAGTGTCACGCGTTAGAATTCCACGCACTGCAATGGTTTCTGGATTCGATCCCGCGCGGTTGATGCGTCCAAGTAAAGTGAAAAAGATTGCGAGTGCGATAATGCCAAGGACGACGCAAAGCACGCCCACGCCGAGCGTGCTAAACATTTCGATGGCTGATTGGTTCATTGTGGATTTCGACGTAGAAGGTGGGAGCTAACAACCAGCGATCGTTGCTGAAAAGTTGACAAAATCGCGGTGCAAACGCGAGTTGGACTCCGCATTAATCGTCTATGATTGAAACTTAGACACCTGCAGGTCGAATTTCGGGATCGAGAGTGTTTTTTTTGAAGTAAAACAGTTGTACAATTTACACGTCGCAAAATTCAATATCCATCGAGCTAATTGTGCCGACTCTACCATGTCCAGCGTGCAGGATGCATTTGGCTCTATTAGAGCCTTACGATCCGAACCCAACTCCTTGTGTTAGCTGTGGACATTTGATTTCGCCGCCACCAGTCCGCGATGAGCTTACGCTCACTTCTGACGAAACGGTCCGAATGGGCGAGTATCGACGTAGGTTAGACATGATTAACTGGACGCCTCTCTTTACAGCCAAAACTCTCAGTCAACCCGATCGATACGAGCAGCTTTGTAGAGCAATTGCGAGCGGCGAGACTTGGCAAGTAAAATGGGAACTCGTCGATGGTGCCGACCCCAATCAAACGAAGGAGCTAAAACCTTTTCCCTTACATGTAGCAGCAGAGCGAGGGAACGTCGATATTGTTCGACTTCTCCTTTCGGTCGGCGCTGATCCTGGCAACATCCATGATGGAGTCACGGCACAAGCTTTTGCCGAGAAAGCATCGCAGTCCGAAGTAGCAGTATGTCTGAAGAATGCTGTCGCCTTTAGAATGCAGGTCCTTTCGGTACTCTATCCCATCAACTATTTGCTAAGTGGTTATTTTTTGCCACTGCCATTTGCGTTGTTTGCCGCTGGGTCATGCCACCTGCCGCTGATGTTGGGAGTACTTCTCATTGGGCACCTTCTCCTATGGTTTTTGCTGCGAAGCCAAACTTTTTACGAACGTTGCAATGGAATTGGTATCGCGTTGACTCTAGCCGGCGGTCTGATTGCAGTCGGAACGTTAAGCTTGGTACTGCTCGCCTTAGGTACCCGAGCAGTCAGTGTGAACTCGCAGCACTCGACAGGCCTTGGCGGGCTGTTAGCAATGGCCCTCGTCAGCACGATCATCGCAGGACTAGGGTATTTACAGTTCAAGATGACATTAGGAAAGAGAAGTTCGCTCCCTGTTCGCATTCAAAAGCCCTATCAACATTGGACGTCCTAGGATTGTCCTAATTTGCAGTGTTGTGAGTCTGAAAAAGTCGACTTGCGATTTCCGCGTGCCCTGGGATTGGCTCTCTGACCGGTTGTGACGGTTTCATTTAGAGTTCTGCGGTTTCCAGTTTTGCAATTCGACGCAGGATTGAAAGTTCAATCTGCTGTTGCCAAGGCAACTGCAATAATAAGTTCCGTGCCTCTTCTGAATTCATGTATGCATCACCTCGGTCAAAAGCTTGCTTTGCCGATGGCGGAGGTCAGGGCTACAGCCAGCTGTTTCCTCTTGCTAAATATTGCGGACTCAATTTCGGGACCAACTGTCTGGATTGTTCCAATTAAACCAACCATCGCAATCAAGAAAACAAGGGAGATCAAAACCTGCGTTCGATTGAGTTGGTATTTGGGAAGTTCGTTGACCGGCATTGCTAAAACTCGATTAGAAAAATGACATAGCCCCACATTACTGCGTATCTCAAATCCCCGGCCATCGAAAACGGCAGTTCAAGTTGGGAAAACAGTGGTTCTAAGGGCTCCAATATGTCGTTGCTATACTTCAAGGTTTGTTTTGCCCAGTCGGGTTGTATGAATGTGATCCATCCATCTTCGCCAATGAGGAAGACGATTGCCAGTGGGGTCGATGTGACGATCGGCGCACTGGCGTGTCAAACCGGAGCGAGTTGGTGTTGAGTGCTAACGACTGCTAAAACACCCGGTCAAGAGTTGCTTCCCATTATTGAACCGCTTCGTTCGGAGCCGCATGCCTAGTGTGGAAGGGGCCTCGGAGCAATCCGGGCCCTATCCCGCTCAACCGTTATCCGCATTCTGATGGTGGTACAAGCGTCCAAGAGAGTTCTCCGCAACGACCGCCATTAAACATTGGCGCATCAGCAATCATGTGCTGCTGCTTGGATTCGTCAACTATAGTCCAACACCCATGCGCGATCATATCTTCGAATTTGTCGAAGAGTGATGCGTCGGGTGGGGACGATTTTGTTTGTGCATCAAACCAGTCGTGGCAGAAGTCAATGAAGAGAATCAATCGATCCAATTCACTGTCCATCTTGCGGTTGGTTTCAAGCTGGAACTCACCGAAGTATGTTCCTTGATGCTCGAACACGTCGTCGACGCGTCCAATGCATTTCGGACCAAAGTACAGGTAGTGAGACATTGGGGGAATTCTCCGGCGCGGCGCCGGCAAAAACATTCCTAGTCTAGTAGACTATTGAGTTAAACTTCATTGGCATGTGTCCGCACCAAGGACAATTTTCATCACGTTCAAAGCCAAAGCGGACGGTCCCGTCTTCGCAGTCCGGGCAAGGCAACCCATCCGTTGGGTATTGTATGACCGGGAGCTGCGGTCCGCCAGTTGGTCCAGACATCACTTCGACCGCTTGAAACGAGAGTTTTGTCGGGAACGAGTCGAACACCCGTTTCTTACCATGTCCCCGTGAGACCGAACGCTGGACAGCAATAGTTTCGTTTGGCGCCGGCCCCCACGGATTGTCCGTTGGACAGGTAAAGAAGGCATGGCAAGAAACGCAGACGGCCCAAGAGTGTCCGGTGTGGTGGCTGTGGCCGCCGTAAAAGTCAAAATCGCAGTTTGGACAAGTTGCGCGGTAGCTCATTCGAACCTATTTCGGATAACTAGTAATTTCTCCAGCGAGGCACCGGTAAACAGTCTAAATGTACCCTATCTGGCTGGTTGAATGGGGCGGCGAACTACCTGGAGGTGAATGATTGGCCGGAAGCCGAGTAAGCACCACGCTCCGGCGTGTCAAACCGGTGCGAGTTGGGGACTGGCTTGAGGTTCCCCTGAGCAATCGGGGCCCTATCCCAATATCGTCTGTTATCCGCTGTACCGACTACATTCCGGGATAGCGTTCGAGCATTTTTTCATAATGTTCGTCGTGATTCTTGCAGTCGACAAAATAGTGCGCCAACCATTCATCGAATGATGTCGCGCAAATAGAAAAGGTCACGCGGTCCAATCTTGGTGAGACGCGAACCGGGAGTGGATAGGCACGGCAATCGCACGTTAATTTCCGAATGGTCCAATGATTGCAGTAGGAGGCTGGGCGGGTACCCCACGTTCGGGTAGCCGTTTCAGGAGTCTTTTTTGCATCGGATGTGCGGTATGGCCAATGCGTTTGTTACCCAA
>JANPHB010000250.1:0-106926 GCA_031424235.1 Pirellula sp. | reverse complement strand
TTGGGTAACAAACGCATTGGCCATACCGCACATCCGATGCAAAAAAGACTCCTGAAACGGCTACCCGAACGTGGGGTACCCGCCCAGCCTCCTACTGCAATCATTGGACCATTCGGAAATTAACGTGCGATTGCCGTGCTCCTGAGCTCACAACTCGATAGCAAACGCGAGGCGGAGCCTCGAAAGCAGTGCGTTCCAAGGCAGCGCCCTTGAACGAGGACAAAGTAAAAGACGTCGCCATTGAACTTGTTTTCGAAGTGCTTGAGGAGTTTTGATACATCATCTACGGTCCCTTCGCGAAGCAAGTCGAGAAAGGAGCGAGCTCCTGCACGATATCTTCCAAAGTGCCCAGCGGGAAAAACACCTCGGTCCTCGAGATACTTGATTAGGACCGTCAGCACAAGCAGTTTGCGGCGGTGTGGCTTCTTGTTGCCTTCGAGGGCACGGTCAGTTTCGACGATCGCTTGGATGAGGCTACGATGCGCTGCGGATTCGTCCTTGGCTAACTTCTGGTTTTCCGCATACAGAGCATGATGCAGCTTTGCCAGTTGATCGTTATTCAGTTTTTGCTTGGAGTTGTCAACGACATACGCTGCAACATGCGAGGAACGAACGTGTTTTCCCTCTGAGTCACGGAAACGCCGGAAGTAAACATAGTCAATATGCTCGAACGAAGCTGCCTCAAGAAGAACAGCTCATTCGTGTGGATCGCCCGCATCCTTCGGCTTTTGAACCGAAACCAAACCATCAATCGGCTTGCTTTTCGAGTCCAATAGGTCGACATATTCTAAAGGATGCACAAAAACTCCATTGCGCTGGCAAGCCACCATGTCTTTGGAGGGAAACGAAATGCCCTCGCAGTGACCCGGAATTATTACAAATATTGTTGGTTTTTGCTAGGTCACGGTGATTGAATCGGTTTCTGTCGTCTTAAAACGCTACCATTCGAAAGTGCCCAAAAGTCAATGCTGTTTCGCATAAGGCGCGGAGAGTGGGTCGCCTAGGATGATGTCTTCCCAGCCGACGAATCTTGAGGCTGCGTAGTAACTTTCTGCTAGCGTCCAGCCGCGCGTGTAGCGATCGAACAAGACGCTTGGCGATGCAACCGCTAAGAGGAATGGTTCGTCGCAGTAGCCTTTGACTCCCGTCACTCGGGCTTCGACCAAATCCGCGATCAACGATTGGCCGCCTGATGTGGGTAAGAAGGTTCGAGCGCCCGTCGATACCGCTGTTTCTGCAATGGCACCAGGAGCGAAACGCAATGATAAGTAGTTTTCGGCCACGTACTTTGCGTCGTTGCTGCCCCATGATGCGTAGCCCATTAAGCCTTGTTTGTTGCCAATGAAATTATCGGTGCGATCATATTCAACAGGAACGCCTGCTTGCTTAAGATTGCTGTTGGTTGCGAACAAGTCGACGTTCCATTCGTTCCAGCCGATCTCCATGATCGTCTCCATGTCCTTGATTCCATCGCGGAATGGCGACAGCGGAACTTTGGACACGTCGACCGGATCCGCTATTGCCATGGAGTCCAATAGTATTGGGCCCGTCGGTTGGGTCGCTTCTCCAGCTAGCGAACTATCGACCAAGGCCATCGCAGATGCCGCTGTGTATCCGTCAAGTCTTGTAACTAAATAGCCTCCATGTTTAGCGTGTGAGAATCGCTCGGTGGAGTTCCAAAAACGATTCATGTAAGCCGTTCCTTTGATATCGTTTTCGACAATCAAGGTGCGGATGCTATCGGTCCGATCGAAGTAGTCGAGCGCGGCGATGCAGGAGTCAAGCGACGGTCGGCCCGGCGCGAAGCCGACGGGTGCATTGGAAAGACGCAAAGGAATCCCTTTGGTGAGCACAATAAAATCAATTTTGGTATCGTTGGCCAGATACTCTCGCAACGGTTTCTCAATGGCCTCTCGATAGATGCTGTAGTCCAGTGTTTCTCCATCAACACTTAGGGCAGAGTCGACGCAACGTATCGCAAGTGTTTTCCTAAGGCCACGTTTCTCCATGTAGTACTTGGCGATTTGCATCGATACGGGACTATTGGCGTTCTCGATAACTAAGACGCGTTCCAACACCGATCCTGGTTCGTCGACCTTCGGTGTTACACTCTGCGTGGAGTTGGGCACACCGCTGGTAGTCGCCGCTTCCGGTTGCTCTTTGCACCCCAAATGGACAAGGAACGCGAGTGTTAGGCCTAGCGAAACGAAAGAGAGGCGAGTGCGAAAAGGACAAGCCATTTTACTTGGTCCTGCTATCGGATGTTTGCAAAGCCTGAAGGCTTCGGTCGAACCAAAATGTTCCTGTCGGTACGACTGACGCGACTAGAGCTAACAGCAATCTTCCAACGGGCCACCGAAAGGCGACCGTTGCAAGTATTGCCAATGCAACGTATGCCACAAACAGGAATCCATGCATCCCGCCAACGATACTTACAGGCAGCGGCATGTTTGCAAAGTATTTCATTGGCATCGCAATCAACAAGAGAACCAAAAACGAAATTCCCTCAAGAAGTCCGGTAATTCGCAATACGGAAATGATCCTCATTCACTTTGTTCCTGCAGGTGCAAACCACGATGGATCGCACCTACCGGGTGCGATAAAGCATATTGTTGTGCACATTCGCTCCCAGCCCTAATCCAAAAGTGATGGAGCAAAGGTATGCAATGTGGCCTGGCTAGTTTTGCGTTATGGCTTTGCCAATTCTGCGGTAAGCCGACGGATTTCGGCAAGCAATTCGAGGTTTCTCACGGTTTCTTGGAGAAGTCCCGCTTTGCCGGACGTCGACAAGTTAGGACGTCGTTCAGCGCGTGGATCGTCTCCGTGATCGTCGCCAAGTCCAGCGTTCAATTGGCTTCGAGCCAAAATGCGTTCACGCAGCTCGCTGGCGTTTTCCAGCCCTTCCATCAAGCCAACGTGCGACCCCATCATGGCTTGCCCCTCGTGGCCTCCGCCCCCTCCACCCGCTGTCATCACCATCAAATTGGCAAACCCAAACCAACGTTGAAGCGGCCCCTGCGCGATGTGCACGTTTTGGATGTTTTCAAAGGTGATTGTTGTCTCGTAGATGCTCCAAATTCCTCGTCGGATTCGTACACTGCGATCCGTGAGCACATACCAAGTCGTGTCGTATCGCAGGTGGATCGCAATGTAAGCGATGATGTCCGGCGCGATGATTATGAACAGCCAGAGCGGAGCAGTTAAAAGTCCAGCCAATGGCCACCAATACGAAAAGACGCCCCACAACACGAATAGGATGACATCAACCGCGAACAAACCAAACCAAAAAAAGAACTTGCGATAATTCAAATAGGCGATGGACGGCCGCATGTATTCGACGGCTTCACCTTCCATGGACGGCAATGTCGGGGGGCCTTCAGGCAAGCAAAAATAGGCGGTAAGAACCCCCCATACTCCTTTGTAACACCACTTGCACGCTTCATGAACCAAGCCGGATTCTTTCATGATTCAGAACCCGATTTTCGTGACTTCTCCACCATCAAAGCCAAATTGTCTTGGATCCCACGCAATAATTCAGTCGCTTCGTTGTATTGGTTGTTACCGTCGTCTGGTCTCAACGAAGTCGATTCCCCAGCCAATGCTGAAGATTGTGGATTGGAATAGCCTTTGGCTCCTCGCATTCTCTCGTACAGCCAGTCTCGTACCTCGTCAGGGTTGGTGACTCCCTCCAGGACGATTTCTGGCATCGCATTTCCGGACGCTGTTTGGACGCTGACACTCGCGATCCCTAGCCAACGCTGAACCAGGTTGCGGCTCACATGGATATCTTGAATTCGTCGAAAGGCGACCACCACCTCTTTCCGAAAAAAGAGGCCAAGCTGCATTCGCAATCCAGAGTCCTCAAATCGATATCGAAGCGTGTTATATCGAATGATCAAGGCGGGAATAACGAAGACACAGGCAGGTCCACTTAGGAGTCCCGTGAGGACGTAGTACGTCAAAAGACTTGGAGAAGGACGCTCCAAGGCCGCGGTGTCAAGCGAGCAAGTATGATTGTTCATGATTGCAATATACTCGATTCCCTGCCGCCGATGAACTACGCGCAAACGCGATTTCGCCCCGATTCTTTGGCGCGATAGAGTTGAACATCCGCGCTTTCGAGCAAAGCTGCCGCGACATCCCCAGCATCGCAAGTGGAGGGAAGTTGTGCGACTCCCAAACTTACGGTCACCGGAATGTCGCCTGCCGACGTCGCAAAAACGTGCGAGCCAACAAATTGATTGCACTTCTCGGCAATCGCAACTGCGTTTTCTAAATTGGTTTCACCAAGGATCAGCACAAACTCTTCGCCTCCATAACGACAAAGAAGGTCATCCTCGCGTTTGGCCGAGCTGATCCGCTTGCTGAACTCCCTCAGCACTTCATCCCCTACCAAATGTCCGTACGTATCGTTGACCTTCTTGAAATAGTCGATGTCCATCAAAAGGACCGACAATGGGCGATTGCACCGCTGACTTCGTGCGATCTCTTGAGCAAGCGAATCCAAGAGGTAGTTTTTGTTGAAAGCTCCGGTCAAGCCATCGCGTGTCATGGCGTTGTAAACGGTGGCATGGTACTGGGCCTCGATGCCACTCGCTCTCAGGAACTTGAAGATGAAACTGCCGAAGCGTATCGTTTCACCGCCGATGAGCTTAAACTGCGTAACGGTTTCGTTGTCGACGATTGTTCCATTGGTACTGCCAAGGTCGCGAAGCAGATAGCCCTCGTCGCAACGATCCAATCGAGCATGAAATCGAGAGACACTCCCATCGACTAAGGACAAATCGTTGGATTGCTCACGACCGATCGTCAATGTGTCGTCACCTAAACGCATCAATCCATCAACGATGTTCGTTGGATATATCTGGACCAAGCAGCAGTCTCGCGTGTCGATACTCGGACCAGCCTCACATCGATGACTTGCAATGGTTGCGTCGATATTGGTGGGTGCACACATGATCATGATTCAACTCGATAAAACACCGAATGCGCTCATCAAACGCGATGAAGGGGAAACCACATTCAGACGCCGAAAGCTAGTTCGTGATTGATCCTCAGGTGCTTGAATTCCTCCAGCCCCACCAGACAAAATCTGTCAAACTCCGGGAAGATCTGCGGGTTGTGATGGTTGTAGTGAATGAGCTCTAATGGGAGAGCGAGGCTCCTGCCGAGCTTTGCAATGGATCGGCAGGAGCCTCTCCCTCCCGATAAAACTAGAAAACGGAGAATTCTAACGCGACACCCTACGGCTCGCGCCGTTACGCTAGCAAAGTGAGTGTCTTCGACCTTCCGTTACCTCTTCTTCAGCCAAACAGCGGCCTGCGATGCCCAGTCCGTTACAGGGAACCCATCCACGTGCCGCATGCCATATCCATGACCACCCAAAGCAAACAGGTGAAGCTCACAGGATACGTTCACTTTCTTGAGCTCCGTCGCAAGACAGAGACTGCTCAGCGGAGTAACAGGATCATCCCAAGCGTGAACAAGGAAAGTTGGCGGCGTGTCCGCTGTCGGCTTGAGTTCATCCAGCAATGCGTTGGCTTTGTTCACCAAATAAGCAGGATAGATAAGAACGGAAAAGTCTGGACGGCACGATATGTCGTCGGTAGCGTCTAGTTTTGTGTATTTGCGATCTGCGTATTGAAGCGAAGTGCGCGCGGCCACTTCACCGCCTGCCGAAAATCCTAGTATCCCGATTTTGGATGATTCAATGCCGAGCTCTTTTGCTTTGGCTCGGACGACACTGACTGCACGCTGTGCGTCCTGCAATGCTGCTTCGCATTTGAATTCCGGATTGCGAAACGGCACACGATACTTCAAAACAATTCCGGTAATGCCAATGCTGTTCAACCATTGCGCAATTTCGGTTCCTTCGAGATCGTACGCCAGTAAGTTATGACCGCCACCAGGACAAATGATGACTGCCGCTCCCGTGCTCTTTGAGGGCTCCGGTTTGTAAATCGCGAGTTCTGGCTTGGAAACGTTCGTGACCAAATAGATGCTCTTGCCAGCCACGTATTTTGTAGCTCCCGGAACTTCCCCCTCCGGTGGTAACTCCTTGGTTTCGCCCGGCGCTTTTTCGGGCCAAAGTGTGATAATCTGAGGTTCACCCGCATGGCATTCCGGAAGGTGAGCTAAGAATAAAGAAAGGAAAGCGATTGGGAAAAAGTAAAATCGATTGATCATGGACGAGACCTTGGGATGAAGTGGAAAGGATCGAGATTCGGCGTTATCGCCTTAATCTAGAGGCTACTCTCCAGCGATCTTGTTGTCGAACCCGGGCTGATGTCCAATGGCAATCAAATTGCAATTGGTGAAGGCAAATTACTGAGTTGCGGGCGCTAGCCGCGTTACGGTTTATAATGCAAACACGGTTGTCGCGGCTAGCGCCCGCGGCTCAATTCGAACAAAGTAATTGCCATTGGGCTAACGCCAAGTTGCTGCTCCCTGCTGTCCGCTGGACGCATTGCCAAGTATGATCCAAGAACACTTTACGCTGCATCTACGGATCGCAGCCATCCTCAACTGACTTTCCTGGAGCTCCACGCATGAGTCGTACGATTCGGTTTCTAATGTCCGGCCTTCTGGTCGCGATCGCTTTCTTGCCATCAAATACACTTTACGCCCAAGATGCCAAATGGACGCCGCTCTTTGATGGAAAGACCATGGAGGGATGGGAAAAGGTCGGTAAAGATGAAACCAGCAAATGGGAAATAACCGATGGAGCAATCGCGGGCTCGGGCGGCGCCTCCATGATCGTTTGCACCAAAGGCCCGTACAAGAATTTCAAGTATCGAGCCGAAGTGAAAATCAACGACAAAGGGAACTCAGGTCTCTACTTTCGATGCTCGCGCAAACCAGGCTTCACCGATGGCTATGAAGCCCAAATCGATAGCACTCACACCGATCCGATCCGAACCGGGTCACTCTACGGCATGTGCCACGTCTACAAGAGAGTTGTCGAGCCGGACACCTGGTTCACGTACGAGCTAGAAGTTCGCGACGATGTATGGCGAGGCAAAGAAGTGACTCGCATCAAAATCACCGTCAACGGTGATGAACTCTACGAGTACCTCGATTTTGCTAAGACATTCAAAGATGGTTACTTCGCGTTCCAACAGCATGACCCAGGCAGCAAAGTTCTCATTCGCAAAGTCGAAGTGATGGAGTTGCCAGACAACGTCAAGAAGTGATTAATAGATCAGACGGATAAGTCTGATCCGACAGATCGGACTGATTTTTGATTGGACTGATCGGTCGGATTGGACAGATTAGACCGATCTGTCTAATCACAAACGCACTGTGCCTTTGCAATCTGGGTATCCTGTGCAGCCCCAGAATTGCTGACCGGCATTTTGCCCTTGCTTGGCAGTGCGCAAAGCCATCGCTTTTCCGCACTGCGGGCAGCCAGGAATGAGATCAGTCGGATTTGTCAGATCAGACGGATCGGTCTGATTTTTCTGTTTGGCCCGCTCGGCAAGTCTCGCTGTCGCAAGCTGCTCGCTATACCCACCTTCGGTGACAAACTGTTGCTCCAACGCGCCGATCTGCTGATCCAACAAATAGTTGCACTGATGTATCAGGCATATGATCGCATTGGCTCGAATGACGGCATCGGTGTGGTCGAGCCACTTCGAATAGAGGGACCAGCGTTGCTGGTCAGAAAGATCAGTCAGATCAGTCGAATGCGACAAATCAGACCGATTTTCGCGGAATCGACGCGGGACGCTGCGCACTTCGGAGGCCTCCGGCGAGTCGGCTTTCCAAAGTGTTAGATGCCTGTGCCGCAGGTAGTCTTCGTAGTCCAGCAGCAATTCCTCCATGCTAGCTCGAGCGACGTTCACTAGCCGCAACTCGGTCTGCGACGAAGTTGCCGACACTCGGCTTCCTTCCGTAATATTTTGACGGCCTGATCGCGCGGCTTGGACCATCTGATCCACTGTGCGGGAACGCGAGTCCAGAAATTTTTCGCAGAACCAGTAGGTAGAATCGTAAATCAGGGTCGCCGATTGAAACGATGCCAAGTTCCGATAGCCGCCGCTTTTGCGAATGCTCATGGTGGTCTGTGCTCTCCCGAAAAAGGGCTCGATTATAACAGATCGGTCTGATTGGTCGGATCGGACCTATCAGTCTGATCTTTTCAGATCGGTCTGATTTGTCTGATCAGACTGATCCGTCTGATTTTTTGATCAGTCTGATTTGTCGGATCAGACGGATCGGATCGATCTTTTCTGGAAATCTTTCTGGCGACCGCGTATCCCGGCCCTCGGAGTTTGCTAGACTGATTTTCGCTGTCCGTCTCTCAGTGCAGTACCATCGTCGTTTTCAGCATCGCTACCGCCCGCTTTGTGAGTTTCGCGACCTATGTCTATCGAACACGCGCCTCGTCCAACGATTGAAACAAAATCTGGCCAACAGGATTGGTCGGGAACCTACGACTTCATCGAACGCATCCGCTCGAAAATCGGCGAAGTGGTCGTTGGTCAAAATGTGGTGGTAGAACGTTTGCTCATTGCACTCTTCACGGGCGGCCACGTACTTCTGCAAGGCGTGCCGGGGCTTGCAAAAACCCTACTGGTTTCTGCGATGGCAAAGAGCATCCATCTCGCCTTTAGTCGGATTCAGTTCACCGTCGACTTGTTGCCATCCGACATCTTAGGATCGGAAATCCTCGATCAAAAGAACAACGAATTTCGCGTCCACCAAGGTCCCATCTTTACGAATCTTTTGCTAGCCGACGAAATCAACCGAGCCGCTCCCAAGGTTCAAAGCGCCTTGCTCGAGGCCATGCAAGAACACAAAGTCACCATCGGCAATCAGACGTTCAAGTTGCCGGCTCCATTCTTAGTGATCGCAACGCAAAACCCAGTCGAACAATCAGGCACGTTCGAACTGCCCGAAGCACAACTCGACCGCTTTATGTTGTGCCATCGTCTAGACTACCCAACTCCAGCAGAAGAACGCGAAGTGTTGCTTCGCAATGCCAGACTCGGCATCCGACGCGAAGGTGGAGGTGCGGTGGCGCGAACCGAATTCGACGTGCTGGAACAACAAGCCGTCGGAACTTCGGAGGATCTCATTTGCGCCATGGAAGCGGTTCAGCAGGTGTACGTTAGTGAAACGTTTACCGACCATGTCGTCGACATCGTGAATCGTACTCGTCAAGACAAGCGTTTGGATTTCGGTTGCAGTCCGCGAGCTGGTATCGCTCTGATCAAAGCCTCCCGGGCAAGAGCACTGATTCATCGTAGGCATTACGTTGTTCCCGAGGATCTGTATGCATTGGCAGAAGACGTCATTTTGCACCGTATACGATTGAACTACGAAGCGTTGGCGGACGGAATCACAGGACAGGACATCCTGCAACAACTCATGATCGATGTCGGCGGATCGCAAAGCCGGAACGGTCGCAGCTCGTAGTTTTGTTCTTGCTAAAGCGATTGTTCGAGGACATCGCAATCGATGCCTCGAAAACATTTTCGTTTACTTTAAGTCTTCTGTTTTGCGAGATCACCGTGGTTTCGAAAGATCAGTCTGATAGGGCCAAATTGAACGGCATTGACCCTCATGTTGGCGTGTTGCCCGACGCAGAACCGTTGGATGCACGAAAATTCATGATGGCGGTCAAGCGACTAGCGGATAGCTTGAGTTATGGGACGGACCGCTCACCGTTTCTTGGATCTGGGCTGGAGTTTGTTCAGTCGCGTCCCTATCAAATGGGTGACCCGATCAAATCGATCGATTGGCGAGTGACCGCTCGTACGGGGAAGCTCTTTGTTAAAGAGTACGAAGCTCCCAAACGACTTCCGGTTTATCTGCTAGTCGACACGTCTGCTTCGATGATTGTGTCGAGCTATCGGCATAGCAAGTACGCCGTCTCCGTTCAGATTGCAGGCGCCTTGGCTCTCGCGGCGTTGGACAGGATCAGCCCGGTTGGATTGTTGGGCGTGGGCGGACGTGCGATCCACATCAAGCCGACGCTTTCCAAAGACCGAGTGCTGCAGTGGCTTCATCAGTTGCGAACATTTCGGGACGATGAGCCGACCCGGCTTGGTGAGCGGTTGTTGGAATTGGGCCCTAGTCTACCCAATCGAGTCATGCTCATCGTGATTAGCGACATGCACGACCCGGATTCCATACCGGCAATCAAACGACTTGCAGCGCAGCACGATTGCTGTGCCATCCAGTTACGTGATCCGGCGGAGCGTTCGTTGCGAGGAACCGGATTCTTTCGAGCCCGCGAAGCCGAAAGCGGTCACGCGTTCGTCACACATGGACGAAGCGTTTGGATAGACACAGCACTTCTTCGCGAGGAACTCAAACGCTGCGGTATCGATCATCTGCTGGTAGATACCGACCAGCCTATTGCCGTGCGATTGCGCCAGTTCTTTGCCGCCCGCGGATTGCTTGGGAGAGGAGCCCGATAACCATGCTACCTACAGGACGTCAAACGTTTACGCCTTGGTGGCACTTGGTTTTCTTGGGACTGGCACTTTCGGGTGTCGTAGAAATCGCACATGCCGAAGACAAAGCTAGTCCAGTTGCCATAAGCACGGTGGGTATTGCCAAGAGGATAGACCAGATCGTTGTCCCCGGAGGCAAACTGCAAGCCAAACCATTGCAAGATCGACATCAAGCGTTTGTTCTTCGCGTGATTGCGGTTTATCCGCATGGTACCGACAACCGGTACGATCTCGAATTTTATGCGTTGGAGCCTGGTGAGTACAATCTTGCAGAGTATCTAACGCGAACGGATGCCAACTCGACCGAAGCGATACCGACTTTGTCGGTGCGAGTCGATGCGACACTTCCGGCCGGCCAGATTGCGCCATCCAAACTTGCGACGTCTCCATTGCCAGCGTTAGGTGGCTATAAGGCTTTTTGGTTTGTCGGGGCGCTGCTCTGGTTAGGAGGGCTTTACGCTTTACTGAACGTTGGACGCAAGCGATTGGTACCTGAGGAAGCGGTTGTTGCAGAACATGCGTCGTTAGCGGACCGTTTGCGGCCGCTGGTGCAATCGGCGCGGGATGGCACCCTGGCAGCTGAACAACGAGCTGCGCTGGAGCGTGTGTTGATTGCTTATTGGTGCCAAAGATTGCATTTGAGCGACGTGGCTCCGGGTAAAGTCATGTCCAAACTGCGCGAGCATGCTGAAGCAGGACCGTTGGTGCGTAGTCTTGAAGAATGGTTGCACTGTCCCGACCCACCCAAGTCGGTGGATATCGACATGCTTTTGAAACCATATGCTGAGGTGCGGGATGTGGATTTTGAGGTGGCAACGGCATGATCGTTAGTTTCACCTATCCTGCAGTACTCGCATTGCTCGTCATTCCGATCGGCTTGTTGGCTTGGACATGGCGACGCAAGGGGCGAGAGATTGCAATTCCGATGGACTATGGGACGCAAGGGGATGGACGGAGTTGGCGTCGCGTGATCGGCTTCTTTGAGTCTATGCCAGCGGTGTTGCTCGCGATTGTTATTGTCCTCTTGGCAGGACCGCAGGAGACAGGCCAGCCCCGTTCGCGGCGGGCGTTGACTAACATCGAGTTCTGCGTGGATAACTCTGCGAGCATGACCATGGCCTTTGGCGATCGATCGCGATACGAAGCGTCGATGCAAGCCATTCATGAGTTTGTTGACTTTCGTGAAGGTGATGCGTTTGGCTTGACCTTTTTCAGCGATGCGACTTTGCAATGGGTACCGCTCACGACGGATACTTCGGCGTTCCGTTATGCGCTCCCCTTCATGGACCCGAGGTTGCCCTTGCCAGCGGGGTTGGGAGGCGGGACACAGATTGGAAAGGGACTTGAGGAGTGCCGAAAAACCCTGCTCCAGCGGGAGCATGGTGATCGCATGATCATTCTGGTTTCGGACGGCGCGAGCGCGGATTTGTATGGTGGCCGCGATGCAGAAGTCGCAGCTGCACTAAAACGGGATGGGATTGTTGTTATCGATGTGCACGTGGCGGATGGCGAGGTTCCCAAAGAGATTGTTAACATCGCCTACTTGACCGACGGTGAAGTGTTTCAGCCAGGGGATCACGAGGCATTAACCGCTGTTTTTAAGCGAATCGATGAAATGCGCAAGTCCAAGCTTGAGAAGGTGGCAGCGGAAACGCATGACCATTTCTTCATCCCCGCGATTGCTGGTTTGTCTTTGCTGGGTGTGTTTGCAATGAGCCTCTTCGGGATGAGGTACACGCCATGGTAGGGTCAGCTTCCGCGGAGTTGTTCATTGCAGAGATCGTTGCAATCCTTGTCTTGGTCATTGCCTTCGCTGCAGAAGCATTGCACCTTCGTCGAACAGCACGCCTTGCATCGCTGGCGTTTGGAGCGAGCGGCAAGCCTCGATTGTGGGCTTACGCGTCACCGTTTTTACGAACCTTTGCCATGGTTGCGCTGGCTTGGGGGCTGACGACTCTCTTGATAGGAAAGCCCAAGTCGTTTCGGCCGGAGGGGAGCGTACAGCAAGGCAAGGAGCAGCACTTGCTGATCTTGTTGGACGTCTCGCCCAGTATGCGATTGGAAGATGCCGGCCCGACCAAAAAACAGGCTCGCAAGGATCGAGCTCGCGACGTTATGCGATCGCTGTTCGAACGCATACCGGCCGATCAATATTTGGTCTCAGTTATCGCGGTGTATAACGGCGCGAAACCGGTTGTGGTCGACTCCAGAGACTTGGATGTCGTGGATGGAGTGCTGGCCGACCTACCACTTTATCAAGCGTTTGAGTCGGGCCAAACTCGCTTGCTGGACGGATTAACCGAAGGTGCCAAGATCGCGAAACCTTGGAATCCGTCGAGTGCAACGATCATCATGTTGTCCGATGGCGATACGGTGCCGCCTCAAGGGATGCCCGCCATGCCGGCCTCCATAGGCAATGTGCTCATCGTTGGAATCGGAGATCCCACACAAGGGTCCTTTATCGACGGTCGTCAATCGAAACAGGATGTCTTCGCTTTGCGGCAGATTGCAACCCGACTGCGCGGCACCTATCACGACGGTAATGAGCGGCATTTGCCATCCGAGTTGGTGGCCGAGGTCGCGAATCGGGGCGAAAACAACATGAAAGAGCCTTGGACGAAACGAGAATATGCGCTTTTGATGATTGGTTTGGGAGGATTCTGTTTGAGTTTGCTTCCAATTTTGCTAGAACATTTCGGTACGTCGCACTTGCCAGGAATCCGAAGTCGATCGATTTCGAATTGGCGGACTCAAGCAACGGCGTCGGACCGAAGTCAACAACGATACGCAACATGACAACCCGTTTTCAACACGTCCCTTAGATTTCATTTGAACGGAGAAAAACAATGCGTACTTTCCTGGTGCTTTGCTGGCTAACGATACCTTTCTTGGCGTGGGCTTACCACGTTGGGCCTGGGCAGCAAAAAATGAAACTTGATGAGGCAGGCCAATTCTTGACAAAAGCTGGTCTTGCTTCCAAGGCCGAAGACTTTGAGAACGCCAAGACGCTCTATACGCAAGCGTTGGCAAAACTGACCGACGAACAGAAAAACGAAAGTTATGCGATAAGATTGGCGCTTGCGAAGAGCCAAGTGGAATCGAATCAGCTGCCGGAAGCTCGGGCTGGCTTGGAAGCGTTGCTGAACGAACTTGAGAAAGACTCCAATGCAGATGGCCAGGTGATTGACGGTACTCGCGACGCTTTGGCCAATGCTCAGTACTACATGACTTGGTTGATGAGGCTCGAGGGGAAGCCCGCAGAAGCTTGGGAGCCTGAGATTGAAGCCTCACGGCAGCACTATCGACTTCTTGCCGAAAGCGCCGAGAAAGCGGGTGACGCAAAGAAGCAAGAGGTGCATCAACATGACTTGGAAGCGGCCATTCGACTTGCACGGATGGACCTTTCTGCCTTGCAAGCGTTGAAGATTCCATCGCAATGCAAAGGATGTTGTAGCGGTCAATGCAAAAAGGTTGGCAAACCGTCTCCTCGCAAATCGGAAAACAAAGGTGGTGGAGCCAACACTGGTCCATTGCCTGACGGAACTGGATCGTAGGTTCTAATCGCATCAACGCCCAATCTTGAGGACTTTCTCTATGCTCAACGTACGCCAGAGACATCGCAATCAAACGACTGAGCCGCGGGCGCTAGCCGCGTTACCGTTTCCCTCACAAACACGTTTGTCGTGGCTAGCGCCCGCGGCTCATGTTGAACAAAGTGAGTGCCATTGTGCGCGAGCTGTCGGGCGGCCCAGACCGGAGGGCTCGCGCCCTGCCGCTAACATTTCAATTCGGCCTTTTAGGTTTTTGCGAGGCGTAACAATGGTCCTTTCGTTTGTCTTGCTAGCCATTGGAATTTGGTGTCCTGAAGCGACTGCGCAATTTTCGATCGGACGAATTGTCATTCCCGACGATATTGATGTGGAATTCGGTGGAGAGGAAGAAGTGACAGACGTATTGGCTTCTGTGGTGACGGCGCCGGCGCAAGGGGCCAATGCAGCCGCGAACGATGCCGAGCTAGAAAAGACAAAGAAGGAGCGGATGGATGCGATTGGCAAGCTCACGTTTGATCGACGAGCTTCAACTATTCTCAAGCTTTGGTCCGAAAGAGCGATCAAGGCTAAATCGGATGCCTCCAAGCCCAAGTCGGACGTCCCGACTGAAGCGAATAGTACGGAGTCAGTCCAAGGTGAAAAGATTGAAAAGCCAGCAGCAAAAGTGCCTGAGGTCGGGAAGGAACAACCAAGACCACCTAAGTTGGTTGATCCAGATGGAGCAGCGAGCAAGCCCGAAGATGTCGCGGCCAAGGCCAAACTAGAAGCAGAGGTGAAAGCCAAAGAGGAGGCAGACGCCAAGGCGAAAACGGAAGCAGAGGCAAAAGCCAAAGCGGCTGCAGCGGCCAAGGAAAAGAAGCAGTTTGAAGAATTGCTGAAAGGAATAACCGAGTCGGTTACGCTAGGCGAATGGGACCGTTTTCGCGAGATGATTGCACTGAGTGATCGAGTGGGCGATCGGTTGAGCAAGGAAGAGTCGCAGGCGATTTACAATCGCATGATCGAACAACTTGGTGCACAAGCGGGCATGGACTTCTCGCAAGCGGAGGGACTTTCCAAAGAGATGCAGCAGTTCATGCAACAGATGATGGGGGACCAGCGGAATAACCCAGGACTGCGTTACGCGGAAAAGAACTCGCTTAACTTCGCCGACATGGCCGCCATTATTCGAAGTGCACCAGAGGAGCTAAAAGACGAGCAGGTCATCAAACTGGCCAATCTTCTTCGGATGACGTTGAACATTGGAAATCAGCTACAGGATTTTGTGTCGACGTTGAAATCCGAGGGGGACAAACTGTTGCCGAAGCAGAAAGCTGCTTTGCTCTTGAGTTCAGCGGCTCAAGATGAATTCACAGTCGACTTCCTGCCAACCAAGCAGGAAGCAATCGAAAGTAAAAATCGTCAAGCGTTGAACTTATTGTCGAGACACTTCTTGGCTCTCTACAAAAAGGATTCCAAAGAATCGTTCCGCGAGGAAGCTTGGCAGACGACGCTAGCGGCACTCGAAATCCCGTCTTTGCCTAACGAAGCAGCGGAGTCAACCGAAGCGACCAGCGAGCCAGCTAAGGTATTAACCAAAGAAGAAAAAGAGGCCAAAGAGCAATTGGGGATTCGAGTCGCAAAGCGAAAGGCAGACGAGCAAGATCGAACGCAAGCGCTGACGCGCGCGGTCTCGCTTGCACCTCAATTGCGAGAAGAGCTCGGAAAGACTTGGTTGGAAGAGAGTTTTACGAAGTTCCCTGAACGCGGTCAGGAAATCATGGCCAAGATTGGTACGGCTACGGCGCAATTGTTAGCGCAATCGCCTCAAGACGAAGCCAATCGGACCAGAAATCTCGAGTTGCAGTACAAGGCCGTAACTCAGTTTTTTGCGACCGAACCGAAGCTGGATGGGAACTGGATCGGGATATTAAATCTACTGGCTACCAATTGGCTACAGGAAGCGCAAGTGTCCCGTGACTATTCGCGAGACAGTCAATATGGCCCAAGCATGCGGCGCGATGGTTACGGAAATATCTACTATGGCAATTCGTATGACGAGGAGGAGGATTTTGGCAACTCACGGTCGATGCGAATGGGACAGATTACCGCTGTCAAAATCAATAAGATCCTCGAGACCGCCCCTTCAGCTCGTTGGCTGGAGGCGATCGACAAGAGTATTCTGCCTCAGTTCAACATGTCGCTTTGTCGGCTGTGGTTGAAAGTAAACGAAGACGCGAAAGCGTTTCCCTATATCGAGCAGTTGGCAACGACGCACCCCAACACGGCACGCGAGTTGGCGGACGAGTTTCTGAAAGTCTGGACGAGCAACCACAACCCAAACGAAACACGCCAGCGAACGAACTATTACATGTTCATGTACGGCTATGAGCAAAAGGCTGACAAGATTCCGCTAACGCGATCCAAACAAGATCGCAACCTAAAGGAATTGGCGAGCTGGGTGAAACGACTTCAGGCTTTGCCTCTCAATAGCGAGCTGGATGAGGAGCTTTTGGTGAAGGCGTTTATGACTTGCCATAGCGTTGCTGAGGTTTACGATATCGAGGACATCGAGTTGGTCTTCGGCGCATGGGGTTCGATTGAGTCAGGCACGATGGCAAGCTTGATTCAGAAAATGCGGGCCAATCTCTCTGGGACTTGGCGGGAGCCCAACGTACAGCGGGATGCCAAGACCAAGCGGAAAAAGAGTGATATTCAAGCGGAAGTGGTACGCGGCTATTCCGTCGCAAAGCGTGTGCTTGATAAAGCCATCGAGCAGTATCCAGGCGATTGGCAATTGTTGCTCGCTAAGGCTTGCATCATGCACGACGAGAATGACTACTTGCAAGAGGTTGCTCCCTCGTCGGAGTTTAGTACACGTCGTCAGGCCGCGTTCGGCGTCTTCGCTGAAGCATCGCAAGCGTACTTGAAGCAGGCTCCTGAGTTGCCTGAACGCAAGCAGAAAAACGATGTCTTTGAGAATTGGTTTTACGCCGCGTTAGGTGCAACGGACTTAAAAGGAATCAGCGAGAAAAACCGACCAGCCGACGAGCAGATTACGGAGATTGCAACCGCGATGAATTCGTTGACTGGGGAAATCGGGACGCGGCATCGAGATCGCTTTGCCAACGCATTGTTCACCCGCATGAGCGCGGTGAGCCCGTCGTGCAAGTTTCGTTATGTTGAGGCGGGATTCAAACTCGTCGGCGACAACCCACAAGCCGAGGAAGCTCGCAAGGTCTACAACTATTACAAAGACTTGGTAACGGAATTGCAACTGGTTACGCGAGTCGATGGAGACACTCGCATAGGCCATGAAGAACCCTTTGGCGTCTATGTTGACTTGCGGCATACGGTACAACTCGAACGAGAGTCCGGCGGCTTTACGAAGTATTTGCAGAATCAAAACAATGCGATGTATTCGTTCAATTACGGTCGTCCTACCGAGAACTACCGAGACAAATTTTCGGACGCAGCCAAATTGGCGCTTCAAGAACATTTTGATGTTCTTTCGGTGACGTTCAATCACAGCGAGACCAAGAGTATTGCGGGTGAGCCAAGTGGCTGGCGAATTACCCCGTACGCTTATCTATTGTTAAAGGCCCGTGGACCGGAAGTAGACAAACTGCCATCGCTCAAGATGGACCTTGATTTTATGGATACGTCGGGGCATGTGGTTCTGCCGATTGCTTCTTCGCCGATCCCGATTGACGCTACGGCTAGAAAGTCCTCAAGCGGACCAAGCAACATAAAGATGGTTCAATTGTTGGACGAACGTCAGTCGGTCGGTGGTAAGCTTATTGTGGAAACCAAAGTGACCGCGCGCGGGTTGGTGCCACCAAGGGAGGATGTTCTTAATACTTCGGTCAAGGGGTTTGAGTTGGCCGATGTGAAAGACTCGGGAGTGAGTGTCATCGAGTTCGACAAGGAGTCAGCCAAGCCGATCGTTCTTTCGGAGCGAACGTGGACATTGAAGTATGCATCTGCGGATCCCTCCGGCAAGGCTCCGGAATCGTTTGCCTTTCCAGAGCCATTGTTGGAGACGACCGACCTCACTTACCAACGCTATGTAGATGCCGACTTGCAGGAGGTGGAGGCAAGTGTTGCTTTGGTGGAGAAGTACGGCACGAATCGCCGAGCCTGGTACGTTGGCAGTTTGTTTGCTGTCGCTGGCATCGTGATCTTACTTGGAGGTGCGATCGCTCTGCGACGGCTTAGCTCGAGGTCATCTAAAACGGTTTCGGCTCCGCAGCCAGTCACGACACCCTTTTCCTTGCTTTCGCATTTGCAAGGGATTGCGAGGGAAGAGGAACTGCCATCTGAAAAGAAAACTCGGCTGCGTGAAGACATTGCGGTGCTCGAACATTTCTACTTTGCAGAATCGAATGGCCGAGGCGAGCCGGACTTAGTTGCCATCGCAAGTCGTTGGCGTTAACGGGATTTGCTAGCGGAATGGTGCAAGGAGGCGGTCTCACCTTCTTTTTTGAATTGCTTGCAATTTCAACGGGAGTGCGAGGCTCCTGCCGAGCTTGATGCGTAAATGGCTCGGCAGGAGCCTCGCCCTCCCAATTTCCCCCAAGTGTTTTTTCGGGTTCAATTGTGAGTTGGCCTCCAAGCCGTTCGGAGAAGGGCTTCGTTTAACAGTCAGCCGTAGGCGTACTGCCAAAAGAACGCGGTACGCCTGCGGCTGACTGTTAAACGACTAAATTATCAAGCCGCAAGCTGTCGGTAGTTCCTAAACAATGTGGTTTGTACTACATGAGCAAAGTTGTCGTTTAATAACGAAACTTTTTATTTATCCGTGAAATATCTCCCTAAGGCAACACGTACAAAAATTCAAGCTTGGTTGAGATGGTTCGTGCAAACGGCCGAGAATCCTTGACAAAGGTGGGGTATGCTCCTACCATTGGGGTTTGAGGTAATGGATCCGCCATTACCAAACCTGCTTTTTTTTGGGTAACCTTCGGGCATCCTCCCGATAATTCCCGTGTTGCTCATCCAGCTTTTTTAAGGATTTTCGTATGAGAAGATTGAGGAAGGGGTTCACGCTTGTTGAACTCCTGGTGGTCATTGCCATCATTGGTATTTTGGTTGGTTTGCTGCTCCCAGCGGTACAGGCGGCTCGCGAAGCTGCTCGCCGCATGCAGTGCAGCAACAATATGAAACAGCTAGGATTAGCTGTTCACAATTACGAGTCGGCGTTTAAGGCTTGCGGACGGTTGGCGACTCGAGGAGCAACGACCTGGGGACAAGATTCTAGTTGGAATGGTTTTTCCCCACACTGCGGGATCCTCCCTTATATCGAGCAAGGAAGTCTGTTCACCCAGATCTATTTCTTGGACACCATTAATCAGGACAACCATTACCCGCACTACAATTATCGTCCGCCAAATTGGAACAGTCAGCGCAATTTGATTGCACCTGGAACAACCATGAGAATCGGTGATGTCGGTGGTGTTAAGATTGCAGCGTTCCTCTGTCCATCGGATTCGGCGTATGGATACTCAGACTGGACGGGTAACAACAATTACGGTTGGTCGTCTGGTTCGAGCGGGGGATGGAACGAGAATCGTGGCGCTGGAGAAATACCTAACGGTTTCTTCAACCGATTCAGAGATCAGACTTTCGGCGCCATCAAAGATGGACTCTCTAACACGATCATGATGGCGGAATTTGTCAAGGGTGACGCAGATAACTCCAAGTTTACACGAGCTGGGGATTTCGCGACTGTTGGGAGAAACGGTCAGCCGTTCCAGTTGTGGACGCAAGCTCAGCTAGACGCATATGCGACAGTGACAGCTAGCGGAGCTAATGCGAACTCGGAAGCCGGAAACTTCTGGATGGCACCGGGTCACTACAATACCGCCATCAACACTCTTGCTCCACCTAATTGGCGAGGTAACTCGGCAAGTTGGGACACAGGATGTAACGGATGCCAGGGTGACCACGACGGGGTGTTTCCATCCCGAAGCAGTCACACCGGTGGTGCGCAGCACACGATGGGTGACGGCTCGGTTCAGTTCATTAGTTCTAGCATCGACCTTCCGACATACCAAGCTCTTGGTACAGCCTTTCAGGGTGACAACGGTTCTGTAAGTAACTAAAGTTTATGTTTTGTCAGTTGCCCTCCCAAGCACTCTCTTGGGAGGGCATTTTTTTTGAAGGAAACAACAATGAGAGTTTTGTCGATCGTTTTGGGTTGCTTGTTCCTGATAGGCATCTCTGGATGTGGTGCTGGCGGGCCAGACAACAATGCCGTGATTCTAACGGACTATGACCCAGCAAAATCGATTAAGGATGGGCTCGAGAGCGTAAAGACATCCGGTCGAATTGGTAGCAATTTTGGTAGTGTCATGATTTCGGTTAATGACCTAAAGAAGAAAGATGCAGCCAAGGGCGAAGCTACTGAAAAGCTGCTCAATGAACTAACTTCGTTGAAGGATCCAGCGCAGGTGAAAGCCAAGGCAGAAGCGATCATCAAGAGCCTTTGATTTTGGAATGTAAACAGTAAGGTGAGCGGCAGTTTTGAATACTACCCGTGGTAGTTTGGGACCATTGTCCCGAACAAATAATAGGACGGGACAATGGTCCCTTCCTACGTACCTTATCCTTCTGCCGATCGCCTAAAACCATCAATGGCAAAAAACAAAAGGCCAAAGCTTGTATCCGGCGGAGCACCAAGGCGATCAAGACGAATCTACGTCTTGGTCGCTTTGCTCGTTTTGCTGTTTTGCATTTTTCTAGGTAACGGAGGCATTGCGGGGATCGCGACGACGTACGCGAAAAATGCGCTGCTCGTCAATGATGCCAAGCGCGCGTCGCCATGGCTCAAGATCGCTCAAACCATTGGCTCTGAAACGCCTGAGTTGCACTACCTACTGGCGAGATCTGCTCGTCTGCAGAAGGAGTTCAACAAGATGTCGAAACACCTGCAAGCAGCGTTGTCTGGTGGATACAACAGCGAGATGTTGGAAAAGGAGCAATGTTTGGCGATCGCGAGTTTGGGCGAACTCGATCCAATCAACGAATCCAAAATTAAGAAATGGATCGCCCAAGATGGTCCGGATGTAGCTGAGTTCGTCGACGCGTACGTCAATGGGCTTGCGGCTCTCTCTCGCTTTGATGACGCCTCCAAGGTACTTGAGCAATACGAAGCGGAATACCCCAATGATCCGATGGTGAACTATCGATTCGGATTGATGAATGAACACACCAAATCGAATGAGCTGGCCGAAAAAGAGTATGCCGAGGCAATGAAGAAGGATCCGAACCACGCGAAATCGGCTTGGAGATACGCGAGACTGCTCTGCGGTCGCAATCGGCCCGAGGATGCGATCAAGGTATTGGAAAAAATTCACAAAGGACCGCAGGAACTTGCGGTAAGGACGTTTCTCGCGAGTTGCCATTTCCAAATGGGAGAACTCGAAAAGAGTCGCGAGTTGTTCAAAGAAGTTGTCGTAGCGGACAAGCAGCGATGTCTGGATGCATACCTGAGTCTCGATGAATGGCCCGAGAGATTCCTGGCTGCTTCCGAATTAGGCATTGTAGAATCCAACCTTGGGAATTATTCAGACGCAAAAAAGTACCTTGAGATGGCTTTGGCGGACAATCCACGCGACTTCACTGCCCGCAGCGCCTACGCTCTGGTGATTCGAAGACTGGGGAATACCGAGCAAGCCAACAAGGAATTAGAGCGAGTGTCGGCCGAGCGGGCTGAGTTTGACAAGATCACAGTTCTTCGCGACAAAGTCAAGCAGGACCCCGACGACGCGGCCGCCAAGTTTGCTATGGGGGAAATTTTGTTCAAATACGAATCGGAACGGTTTGGGTTGTTTTGGATTCGCTCGGCTCTGACGAGCGACCCAAACTACAAAGAGGCTCATGTGTTTTTGGCGGACTACTACAAGAAGAAGTCCGCCGAAAACGAAGCGTTCAAAGGCAAGGCCGAGTATCACCAGCGGCGAGCAAAACAGCTGGAAGCCGAAAAGCCAGTGTAGAACGCGTATGCTTGGTTTTGGATGCCGGATACGCTTTCGAATTTGCCAAATGAATTCGTTACTCGGAAGAGCGAGGCTCCTGCCGAGCTGGGGACGCCACGGTTCGGCAGGAGCCTCACCCTCCCGAACAATGAATTGCTTAGGTAACTCGCTGGAAACATGTTTGCAGCGGGAGTCCTCGCCCTCCCAATGTACCGCGGGCAGAGCCGCAGAGCCTGTCTTCATTTGGGGCCCAGGCAATTGTTTCCCTTTAGCGAAATCCTACCGATTACTTCTCAACTGGGATGGGTAGCATGAGTGAAAGCCCAAGCATAACGATATTCATTCCATTAAACAGGAAGTGCACCATAATAACGGGAATGATGCTCTGACGTATTTGATAAAGGCGTCCGAGTACGATGCCAAAGAGGATCAGAGCGACCCAACTAACACCGTAGCTAAAATGTGCAAGGCCGAATAACGTTCCGCTCAGAAGTGCTGGCCACCAAGGAGGAGTGTAACCATCGATCGCCATCTTATCTGCATTCAAAACGACTTGGGATGGCGATCCGCTCATGACCAAGGCGGAGGTTGCGGGGGCATTGTAAGGATTCCCCATGTCTCCACTGGAGTTTATCGGGCTAAGTGCGAATGGTTCGATTTCGGCCGATAGAATTTCCGGCTCAACTCGTGTTGGCGTTGTGCTCATTCCAAAAAGAAACGTAAGCAGCTTGTTCTTGCCGAAGTGGATCGATTCAAACCAGCCAATCAAGAGTACGCGGAAGGCAAACTCCTCTGAGATGGGGGCGACAATCGCGGCCTGCCAAAAAGCGATTCCCAGCAACCACGGGTAAAGTTTAATCATCTCTTGTATGGGATGTTCGTAAGGAGTCTTAGTTACCCCTTGCAATACCGCATTGAGGATCAGAATGACTGGGGTCGTCATCAGGAAACATCGCAATCCTGCTTGCAGATCACCGGATAATTGATCGACCCGCCAGCCAAGCTTTTTTAGTGAACATCCGGTTCGGCCACAAATGAAAACCGTCATCAGAATCACACAAAGCAGTTGCGCCGAAATGGCAAACCCACTGAACAAGAATTGGTTCTGCGTAACGGTTTTTGTCTTAACGTTACCTTTTTTTGAATCGGTTTCGTTTGCGATGCCAGTACCGTTGTCATCGACTGGTCCGTTATCCGATTCTGAGCTGTTTTTTGAATCGCTTGACTTAGACTCGGTACCGGCTCCGCTGGTGTCCATGCTTGATGCTGCTTCAACCGGCTCTGGGTCTTGCATTTTGAAGCCATTTGGTCCGGCAAAAACACGCCATGTCGTAGCTGCCATGGCGAAAAGCATCAGAAGCAAAAAGAAGGCGACCACGATATCCACGAAGCCGACGGTCGCTTGTGGGCCACATGCTTTTCGGCTCGGCTTGACTTTATGGAGTCGGCCACCGATCCACTTGGCCCACTCGACCACGGAACCACCTAAAACGACAAGGAAGATCGAGCAGATGGCGCCAAGAGCCATCGATTGTGCTAGCGTAAGTGTCATTGAGGTTTCTTTAGTACCAGCATTACGTATTCTAGTCCCGACAATACCGTCAAGAGAATTGCCGCTAGGATCCATCCAACACTGGACCAGTGAAGCCAGGACGGCGCAGTTGCATATTGCAGCTCAATCAAGACCGAAACAATCGCACCACATTGGGCGACCATTTTCCATTTTCCCAGTTGTTTTGCCGAAAAATCGCCACCTTGTCCCTCGACCATGCCTCGCAAACTTGTCACCAGCAACTCTCTCGCAACGACCAAGGTCGCCATCCAAGGTGCAATCGCCGAGTTCGGGACGGCGCACAACGCAATCATGGCACCGCATATGATCACTTTGTCAACGAATGGGTCAAGAATGCGACCAAGTTTGGTTACTTGCTGAAAACGCCGAGCCCACCAGCCATCGATCCAGTCGGTTCCAGCGGCAATCAAGAAACAGATTACGGCAGGGAACAAAAGCCGCCACTCGATCAAAATGCAGACAACGACCGCCAACAAAAGCCTCGCCACGGAAAGAGCGTTCGGCACGTTCCAATTGTTTGAGCTCGGGCTGGTTACCCCCATTATCGAACCTGTCCAACGGCTGCAGCCACGAGGTCATAATGCTGGGATGAAACAATCTCGCAATCAACAATATTGCCTGGTCGGATGACTTTGTCCTTTTCTCCAGTCACAAAAACGGTCGCATCCACATCCGGTGCATCTGCGTAAGACCGCCCTAGCCAAACGTTGTTCGCTTCATCGACCACCTTGTCGATCAATACATCCATTCGTGTTCCGACCCGTTCAGCGCACCATTCGAAAGCGTTCTTTTGCTGAACCGCCATCAGCCGATTGCGTCGTTCTTTTTTGATGCGTTCTGGCAAGTGATCTGGGAGTTTGGCTGCCGGGGTGTCAGGTTCGATCGAATACGTGAAGACACCGACTCGCTCAAATCGCATTTCGCCGACAAAGGCTTCGAGCTCATCAAACTGCTCGTCGGTCTCGCCAGGGAAACCGGTAATCATGGTCGTTCGCATGACCAAGTTAGGAATGCCCTCGCGCAGCTTGGTCACCATTTCGTGTGTCGAATCTCGTGTTACGCGTCGAGCCATCCGCTTGAGCATTGTGTCATTGATATGCTGCAGCGGCATATCGATATACGGGAGAATCTTCTTCGCTCCAGCGATGGTTTGGACGAGTCTGTCGTCGATGTACATTGGATAGAAGTACATCAAACGGATCCAGTCGACTCCGTTGATCGCATCGAGCTTTTCCAACAGTTCGGATAGCCTTGGAGCGCCGTAGAGGTCGATGCCATAATAGGTAGTATCCTGGGCGACGAGAATCAGCTCGCGAACACCGCCGTCGACCAGTTTTTGCGCTTCTTCGATGATTCCTTCCATCGGTTTGCTTGCGTGTTTACCCCGCATCTTCGGAATCGCACAAAACGTGCAAAGCCGATCGCAGCCTTCGGATACTTTCATATAAGCGAAATGCTTTGGGGTCAGTTGCAAACGAAAATCGTCCGCCAGAGCACGAATGGGTGCAGGCCGAAAAATCGAACGTTGCTCATCCAAGCCGTCCATAAACCGATTGACAATGGAGGTGATATCGTCACGTCCGAACACGCCGACGAGACCATCGATTTCTGGGCGAGCCTCCAGCAGTTGTTCTTGCTGGCGTTCGGCTAAGCAGCCTGTAACGATTACTCCGCGAATCTTGCCTTGTCGTTTCAGGTCGAGCATTTGGTCGATGGCTTCGAACGACTCTTTCCGGGCGTTGTCGATAAAGCCACAGGTGTTGATCACGACAAAATCGCTGTTTTCCGGGTCTTGGACTAGGTTGTAGCCATCCTTGTGCAGCAAGCCCAGCATTTGCTCGCTGTCGACCAAGTTTTTGGGACAGCCAAGGCTGATAAATGCGTAGCTCCCTTTCGCATTTCCGGAATCCGTTTGGAGCCGGATTCGGCTTTCGGTCGAGGCATCTTGATCGGCTAAAATGGGAAGCGAACGCATACTTGAAAAACTGGGGTTGAGGCCTGAAGGGCGTACGTCTGTTGACTCATTCGGGACAATGGTCCCAAACTACGGATGGTAATCTCGCTTCCGTGCGACCCTCCGATCATAACAATCGGATTCAAAGCGACTAGCTGAATTCGGGTTCCGAATGTGATGATTGTGCGTTTCCTCCTGTATTTCCTGGGAATTCCGTGCGGATGGCCATGGCACACCCTCCGGTTGGAAGACTTATTCCGGTTGTCGATTCCCCTTCAAAGTTATTTCGCTTGCTAAAGCGTGAAAGGACGTTTCGTGAGCCATTTCCAGGCCGATCAAAGCTTAGTGCATTCGGGCTTTCCTGGAGGGGAGGTCGCGTTTGTACGGAGCTTTCACCATTGAAAGCTTCAAAAAAGTGGCGATGGATGCCACGTCTAGGACGGACGTTTAAGCAAGGAGCTTTCTGGTGAGAAAAACATGGTTTCATGGTCTGGCGATGACTTTGGGGGTAACCGCAATCCCCACCATCGCAACGGCTCAGTATTCAAATAGCGGTTCCGATGGACTTGCAGCAAGTTCGTTTAACGCAAAGGCGCTACCACCGCCCGTTAACTCTGCAGTCCGCAACTACATGGCACCTCAAGGCCAAACCACATTGGCTGCGTACTCCCAAAACGGAGTCGTTGGCAGCGGAGTTTCCGGTGGACACGTTCACGTACCGGCCACCGAGAACTCAGTGCTGAATACCCAGTATCAATCAGCACCCCAGTACGCTCCGCAAGAGGGGCAAGCGTACGAGCAAATGCAGATTCAGCCGGGCCAAATGACCCAGCCGTCCTACTCTGCACCGCGGGCTGCTCCGATGCAATCAGGCATGAGTTCATGTCCCGCTTGTAGTTCAGGCAACTGCCCAACCCACGGAGTCGTAATCGGCAGCGCGCCAGCAACAACGCAAATGGTTTCGCCATCGCAAATGACTTATGGCGCTTCGGACAGCTGCTATAGCTCACCCGCTGTCAGCTATGGACCATCGATCGTTTCGCCCAACAAGTGGATCTTTGGCGCAAGCGGACTTTACTTCAATCGGTTGGACAATCAGAATGTAAGATTGACGACCAACACTTCCGATGGAGCGAACCCGTCTCCAACGCCAAACCCATACGTTCAAAGCTACTTGAATACATCTGACGCACAGATGAAAGCGACAGGGGGCGTGCAACTGAGCGCCGGCCGATATTTCGGAGACGGTCGGTATGCTTTGATGGGAACCTATTGGGGTATCTTCTCGAATCCTCAATCAGCGACCATTTTGGCATCTGATCAAGTCAACGGGAATCTGCGATCGAATTTGCCCTTCACGCTTCGTGGTCCAACCGGAAATTTCAATTACGGTATTGAAATGCCGACCGGCCCACAAGCCGTATACGATTGGTACGATACGGCTTTCGCTCACCGAATCCTGAGAGATCAGGAATTCCATAGCGCTGAAATGAACTTCTTCTCGTTCGCGTTGGGTGGCGGTGCACGTCAAGCTTACGCGGCTACCGGCGGATGCAATACCGGTGGGCGCATTGGCTATGGCAGCGGTGCGATTCGCACATTGGGTCGCGGTGGGTATGCTGGCGGATACGGTGGCTATGGCGATAGCTGTGGTACTGGCTCCTGCGGAACCAGCGCTTGTGTCGATCCATGCCAATCCGATTGTGCTCCCTGCAGCGGCCCAACCGGTCCATGCGCACCGTGGTACGGCGCTCAATGTAGCAAGCTTCGCCTCAATATGTATGGCGGTGTTCGTTGGTTCCGATTCAAGGACTCTCTTGAATATGCGGCTAGCTCAACGAACAACGTCTTCAACAACGAAGCCGATGACTTCTACTATCGAAACAATGTCACGAACGACCTAGTTGGTTTCCAACTTGGCGCCTTGGGAACCTGGTGCACTGGCACCCGGTTCAACCTCTTCGGCGGAACCAATTTCGGCATTTACGGAAATCACATCAATGCCAAAACGTTCGCTGGTTCAGCAACGGAAACCGCAGTGATTCTGTCGCCTGACACCGCCTTCGACAATCGTCCATACGATTACACCTCCACCCGCGATGGAGTTGCATTCCTTGGCGAAGGCACGTTGGGAACAGGTGTTCGAATCACTCGAGGTTGGACAGGAAACGTTGCTTACCGACTTGTTGGCGTGACCGGAGTCGCAAACTCGGTCGGTCAGATTCCTCGCGATTTCTCGCGAGGGGATGAGATCACCAAGATCAACAACAACTACGGTCTGTTGCTCCACGGTGTCTCCTTTGGCGCGAACTACAACTTCTAGTTCGCGAATTGCTCCGTCCTAAGATCCAGAAAAGCCTCCCCGGAAACGGGGAGGCTTTTTTTGTGGTTTTGGAAACCCGACGCGTAAGTTTTGATGTTGCGAGTCTTCCGGGCCGACGGCCCGCGTTAACGGGCCAAGGGCCCAGCAATTCAAATAGCCAGGGCTATCGGCCCTGGTGATTCGGCCGCGGATTTGTCCTTTGTGGTTCCGCCGAAATGGAGGCCCAACGGGCCGGCCGTTCGCGATTGTTTTCGATGTCCTCGAACGGTCGGCCCGTTGGGCCTTTGTTGGGTGTGTGGGGCCAATTTACCAGGGCCGATGGCCCTGGCTATTGGAACGGATGGCCCCTTGGGCCGCGAACGAAACGGCAGTTGCGCAATTGGAAGGTCGAAGGCCCGCGTTAACGGGCCAAGGGCCCAGCAATTCAAATAGCTAGGGCCATCGGCCTTGGTGATTCAGCCACGGATTTGTCCTTGGCGGTTCCGCGTTCAATTCCGTTTGGGATCGCTAAGTCCCATCATTCGGACCGTGGCTGCTGGCAACTTCTGTACTACAAACCGCAGACCTTCTAACCCAGCAGACTTGACCAACTCGCTCTCTTGATTCAGTGTCCGATTTGCAATGGCGAGTGAACCTGTGGCCTCATTCCCTTTTTCGTTTAGCTTCGACGCCAAACGCTTCGTCACACTCAAGGTCGAGCGAATCCATCGCTCCTTAGCGCTTGCTTTGGCATTTTCTTCCTTCACTGTTTGTTCGATATTCGCAACAACTTCAGAACCAGTGACGTCCGGAGCAGAACGGAAAACGAGCCATCGTCCCACCAACAACACACCAACCAAGCTTGCCGCCAATGCCGCTAACGCAACCGGGGATCGCATTACTGAACGTGAAGGAGTCGCTTTGACGCGAATGGCGCTAGCCGATACGATTCTGGATTTCGATCCGCTAGAAACTCGCCTGTTTGCTTGGCCGATAAGCTTGCTCTCAAGCCGCAACAGTTCGTTTTCGTAATCGCGTAACTGAGAGTCAGAATTGACCCAACGCCGCAACCAACGGGGCAATCGATCTGCATTCGTGGAAATCGAACCCGAATCATAGGAATATTGAATCAGAAACTTAGCGATGGATCGTATCATGATGGCTCTTTGTGGTTGCCTTGATGGACAATTGGTTCGCGATCCATGCGACAGATATCCTTTTCGAGTCTGCTCCTGGCTCGATGCAATTGGACTCGCACCACGATTTGGGTCTTGTTCATGATGCCGGCAATCTCTTGGATCGACAACCCCTCTCCGTATCTCAGCCAAAGGGCCGTGTATTGATTTTCACTTAGCGCCGATCGAGCAACACTCCATACCTCCTCAACCGTGGCCTTCGTGTTCGAAGACTCGCCGTTTGCGCGCCAAAGAGTTTCGAATTAGATTGCCTCCATCGGCACCGACTTGGGCCGACGCTTCTCTTTGCGTACAAAATCGGTTGCCAGCCGAAAAGCGATCGTGTACAGCCACGTCGAAAACTGGTACCTGAAATCGAATCGATCGAGGTGTTGAAAAGCCTTTGCCAAAGACTCTTGAGCGATGTCTTCGGCATCGGCTCGATTCCCTTGCAGCCGACGCTCGAGCAGGATGAGCAGTCGAGGCGTGAAGCGATTGGAGAGCTCGGTTGCTGAGTCCACGCAACCGGCCTGTACGCGTCGAACCAGGTCATTGGGTTCGACCTCTTGTAACTCAAACGAGTCCGAAATTTCCACGGATCCCAGAGGAATCAATTGTCGTTCATTTCTTTCTTGATCATTTCAGCAATCTCAGCCGAAGGCACTCGCACTTTCACGCTGACTGAGGTTCCTTCTTGAACCACTTTGACTTTCTTGATGAACTTCAACACGTTCTTGACGTCGTCATCTTGTTCGTCCATCGATGCAAAGAGTTCGACCATGGCCCCGAGACCTTGGATGGACTGACGGATTTGTTCCGCTTTTTTCTCAGTCCCGGCTTGCATTGCCGCTCGAAGCTCAAGTTCTTGTTCTTCTTCGGACAGCGAGACCACCAAGGACGATAGCATGGCTGCAATGTTCGCTTGCGGGCCTTTTCCTAGTTTTTCGGTCGGCAATTCCATGATCTGCATCTGGGCGATGACCTTGCGATCGGAGGACAACTCAACCGACTTGAGTGACTTATTCTCAAGGTTCTTCGCGTCCAAGCTATCCAACAGACCAGTGACCGAAGATTTGTTTGCTCCGATGATGAGAGTCTTGTTCCCTCCAGTACTTGCGTGAATCGCACCGAACACCTTCGTGTCCTCGTCCGGGGAAGCTGTGTGAATATCGTAGTTGCGATACTCGGATTTTTCATAGCCTGGCAAGGCCAGTAACAAGCCTTCGATGTTGCCGGTCGTTTTCTTGAGTCGAACCATGCCAAGCAGTGATTTCTCTGGACTCTCGTAATCCGAAGCACAAATCACGAGTCCTTGAATTTCTTCGAATGGATCCATTCCGAGCACTTCTTGGATCTTGTCAGCGGAAACATCTTTTGCCTCTACCTTTTTGCCCACTTCGTCCATGGCGGCTTTCTTTGCCATTTCGAGGAGAACAGACCCGACCTTGGAGGTTTTGAGTGCTTGCAAATCGACCTGAAGAACGAATTTGGAGTCGCTTGGAACGCTAATGGAGGATTGAGCGTTTGCGTTCGCACCAAATAAAAACAAAAGGGACAAGCTGATGGCTTGCCAAAGATTTTTTCGCATTTTTTGCACCTTGATTGGAAACTCGCTCGGGGCGCCAACGCGGCCCTCGACTTGGTTGTTGGAGTCTTTTACGTGCAGGGCTTAGCGGTTGTTACAGCCGCAGGAAACTTTTTTTGGGTGGTGAGTTCGGTGCTAAAGTCTTTCAGCTAGCGATCGAAGGTAGGTAATGAACTCAGGCCCCTCTTCCAAACCATCCAAAGGCAATGAGTCGGCGAACTGTGAGCCGATGTGGGCTCCGACCAACGCCCCAGTCATCGCTGCGATCGTATCGGTATCGCCTCCTTGCCATATTGCGGTCGCGATAGCTTCGCGAAAATCGTTGGGCGTGAGTGAGAAGCAAGCCAATGCTGTGACAACCGATTCATGAGCCTCGATCCCGTTTCCAAACTGAGCAATTTCCTGTTGCGTTGTGATTTGCAACATGCGTTCTAGTCGATTTTGGAATACCGTCGTCTTGCATGCTGGCAAAAGGAATGACGCGAGACTTCGCGGAGTTACTTCGTCATTCGAAGCCGCAAAGTAGGTCGCCAATGCGATCAACTGAGCTCCTTCAATTCCAAGTTCATGTCGGTGCGTTGGCCAAGCACTTTGTTTCGCTTCCTCCCAAATCCTTTCCGTGTTGCCGGCAAAGTGAAGTCCTATCGGAGCACTTCGCATCGCAGCTCCATTGCCTAAAGAACCACCAGGGAACACATGTTCGGCCATAAACTCATAGTCGGCATTGTCTCTAAAGGCCTCGATTATCACCCGAGCGCCTCGGCCATAACCTCGCCATGGCTCGTATGACTGCACAAAACAACGCATTAAATCATCTGGCACGACGCGTTCGTTCTCCGTCAGATATTCAGCAATGACGAGAGCCATCTGACCGTCATCGGTGTATCGCAGGCTTTCCCTTTGAACGGAGTAATCGAAGGCTACCGTTTTGTTGCGATAGCTTTCATGCAATTGCTCCGGTGGTAAGCCCTCAAATCGAGCCCCAATGGCATCCCCCAGAACGAGCCCAAGCAGAGATCCGAATACCTTGTCTGTATGTATAGTCATCACATCACATCACAATTGTGGACGGTTCGATCGCAATTTGAATGGATCATAACCGGGGTTGTATGTGCCCTCCCCACTACCTGCAAAAAATTTCAAGTATTCTCACGGATCACTACTACTGAAACCGGCAAACGCAGGGGGAATCGGAGCTAATCACTCCCGATGTTTGCGGTCAAGCTGCGATTCCAGTTCGCGTATTCTTGCTTGCAGCTTCGCAATGGTCGACGCGACCTCGTTCGCTGGAACTCTTCTGTGGATGTGCTGTGGGCAGTTCACGTCCCAGGCTTCTATGGTGAAAACAATCGCTCGCTCAACTCTACCTGGATATTCAGGATCGCGAAGTCGATCAAGCAATTCCGAGTCATTCTCTATGACTTTTGCCGTTCCCCATAGTTTAACGCGTTGGCGGTTCTCGTAGTCCATGAGGAAAATAAACGCCCGGGGGTTCTCGCTTAAATTGCCCAAGGTGATGTACTGACGATTGCCGCCGAAGTCCGCGAAGGCCAATGTGCGGGAATCGATTGCCTTGAGAAAACCAGGAGAACCACCCCGATATTGTATGTACGGTTGTCCCTCGGCGTTCGCCGTTCCTAGATAGAACATGTCCAATCGACTCAAGAAGTCCATTAGGTCTTCAGTAACTTCGGTTTGCCATCCACTTCCGTTTTCTATTCGGGCATACGCAGAACGGGAACCTTTTCGAGTTTGTATCGCCTTTACCGACGCAGTGAAGGCGATGTCGCTTGGGATTGGGGGCATGGTAAACACGCTAGTAGAATGTTTTTGTAGGGACTTCGTTTAACAGTCAGCCGTAGGCGTACTGCCAAAAGAAGGCGGTACGCCTACGGCTGACCGTTAAACGACTAAATCAAGAAGCCGCTTGCGCGGTTCCGCTAAAAAAGCGATTGCCATATGGCATTGCGCCAGCGGCAACCTTTTTGGAGCATCGATGATTTCGAAAACGCTGAGCTTGTTAGGCGCACCCTAAGCCGGAAGCACAGTTCTCCGATGGAACTGCTAGCGGCAAGGCTTTAGGAAAGTCAATTACCGTATCGGCAACGTGGTTAAAGTAATTGGTAAAGATGTTCAAAGCCACGTTGGCCACCACCTCAGCAATCGCTGCATCATCCAACCCAGCGTTGCGAGCGTGACTGAGTTGTCCATCGCTCACACGCCCACGCGAATCAACGATAGCACCTGCTAACCGCAAAACCGCATCGACCTTGGGATCAACCGAAGTGCCGTGTCGGCTATCCTCGATTTGGTCCCCCGAAAGCCCCACCATCTTGCCGATGGCAGAGTGGGCTGCAAGGCAATAGTCGCATTCGTTTCGTTGCCCGACCGTGAGTGCGATTTGCTCTCGCGTTTTGGCCGGCAACGCACCTTTTGCAACAGCCCCGCTGAGCGCTAGGTATCCTTCGAGTACCGATGGCGAATTGGCCATCGCCCGGGTCATATTCGGTACCAAACCCATTTTGTTTTGGACGGCATCGAGAAGTTCTTTGGCCTTGCCGGTCGCTGTGGCTGGATTGATTTGTTCGATTCGAGACATGATTTTTGTTCCTGACCTGAGTGTTTGGATTGCAGCTCACTGGCGGCTGCGACGAGACACTTACTAATCATTTAGCGTGCCGAAAAAAGAAAAAAGCTGTAAAGCCTTTGCTGTAATAGGCTTGCGTGCGTCCTGCTTGTGCGCCGAGCAGCACGAAATATCGTTGCGTAACGAATTTCCGTGCTGATGCAACGAAATATCGTTATGATGGTGAGATGGACATCGCAAATCCCATCCGTGGTCTTATCTCCGATCCGAAAAAGCTGTTGCTGGAGTTTGCCGGCCAGCACCAGCTTTCCGATTTGTTGCCCTTTGCGGTCGAGCGGATGGCTGAAGGCCCTACAATTGCGCTCGTTCGAATCTGGCTTAAACTTCCTACGGAGGCAAGCGACTGCGCAAGTTGCCGTTTTGTCAACGAGTGCTCAAACCGCGAAAGTTGTCTGCATCTCGTTGCAAGTGCAGGACAGTCACTTGATTCGAAAGCCGACGCTTGGTCGACTTTGTCGGGGGAGTTTCGACGCTTTCCCCTCGGCGTGCGCAAGGTTGGTCAAATCGCGAAATTAGGGCGATCTCTCGAAGTATCGAACATTGACGCCGATCAATCTTGGGCGGCTGATCCAGATTGGATTCGACGCGAGAAGATTGAGGCGTTCGCGGGTCATCCACTTGTTCATCGAGGTACAGTGCTTGGTGTGCTCGCTGTGTTCGCTCGCGACAAACCTGGTGTTGCCTGTTTTGAGTGGTTGCGAATGATCGCGGACCATTTAGCAGCCGCGATCGCAAGCGCTCGCATGATCGATGAGATCGAATCTCTCAAGCAGCGTCTGGAATTAGAGAACGCTTACTTGCAGGAAGAGGTTCAAGAAAACGTGGCCTTTGGCGAGTTGCTTGGTCAGAGTCCTGCCCTTCAAGTCGTGACGCGCCAGATCGAGTTGGTGGCTCAGACAGACTCATCGGTGCTAATCCTTGGAGAAAGCGGGACAGGCAAAGAGGTCGTTGCACGTGAACTGCACCGTTGCAGTCGTCGCGCCTCGCGACCACTGATCAAAGTCAATTGCGCCGCGATACCACGTGAGCTCTATGAAAGCGAGTTCTTTGGACATAGTAAAGGTTCGTTTACGGGAGCTGTGCGAGATCGAGTTGGCCGGTTTGAATTGGCGGATGGCGGAACGCTATTCTTGGATGAGATTGGTGAGATTCCATTGGACCTGCAAGCGAAACTGCTTCGCGTACTGCAAGAAGGTGAGCTTGAACGTGTCGGCGAAGAGAGGACGCGTCGAATTAATGTGCGCATCATCGCAGCTACCAATCGCAATCTTCGCGAGGAGGCAGAAGCGGGACGGTTCAGGCAAGACCTCTATTATCGGCTCAGTGTGTTTCCTCTCGAGATTCCGCCACTTCGAAAGCGTATCGAAGACATACCCTTGCTTGCGGACAACTTTTTGAATCGCTTAGCACGGCAACTCGGCAGACCCAAGCCGCGACTCACGCTTGCAAATATTCAAGAGCTGCAGCGTTACTCGTGGCCGGGAAATGTCCGTGAGCTGCAACACGTTTTAGAGAGAGCATGCATCGTAGCAACGAATGGTCGACTACGCTTTGAATTGGAAAATGAAAAGCCAAAGAAAAAGGATTCGGGTTCGAGCGAAAACGCGTCAACGCACATTCTGACGGTTGACGAACTTCGCGAGTTCGAAGCCAACAATATCCAATTGGCGCTTGAGCTTAGCGAAGGCAAAATCTATGGCGAGGCAGGCGCTGCAGTGAAGCTCGGAATGAAACCGACTACGCTCGCCTCACGCATCAAGTCACTTGGGATTGAGCAACGCAAGAAGTAAAACCACGAAACTCATTGCCGTTTACCGCGAAAACTATTTGTAAAAATAGTTGGGAGGGAGAAGCCGTGAGGCTCCTGCCGACCCGTAGCGTCGCAAACTTGGCCGGAGACTCGCTCTCTCGAAGGTTTTAACTTGACTTGGCACTGCAAAAGATTTTTGGAGCCTCGCCCGCTCGAGAATGGAACGAGTTTGAATTCAGTTGGGAGTGCGAACAACTGCGACCAATTTACGAAGGGTAACTGATTAAGCCGAAGTACCGAATGACACCGTCCTCCACTTCCATGAAGGCAACGGAATCTGAGCCATCGTCATTTCCGCCTTTGCCCTTGCGATGAAACTTGTAGCAAACGATTTTGTCATTCTTTTTGTGGATTTCGTCGGCCAAGGAAAAGAGTTCTGGAAAATCGGAAACCCTTTTGCCTAAACAATCTTTGGGAAAAATCGCTTCCAGTAACTCGATCTGGCGCCGACTCTCCGTAGCTGACAGAGTCCTCGTTTCAATATCTGGATCCTTAGGATTTGTGCATGCAGCAAATGCAAAGACAAAAGAGGCAATGAATAAAGGCCAAATCTGTGAACGGTTGTTCATGGAGTGTGGCTCCACCTGTTTCTCTGCATACCAAGTAATTTATAGGTATCGGCACCTGCCAAAGCAGCGTTATTGTAACCACTGTCATTGGTCAAATGCGCTGTGAGACCCACCAATTAGCTCCTTAAACCCAATCAAAAAGCTGCGTCATTTATTGGCACGGCGTTTGCGGTTTTGTTCTTTCGTTTTTGAATCAAACACCTACAACGACCAGACCTACATGACATTTTGCCTAGGTATAAAGCTAAAGGACGGGCTAATCGCTCTCGGTGATACTCGAATCGTCAAGGGGGAGGAATACCTCACGAAGTCAAAGCTATCGTTTTCGAAGAGCAGTGTCAGCCCGTGGTGGCTGATGACATCGGGATTGCGATCCATTCGCGATAAGGCGGTTGTGTACTTTGAACAAGAAACCAGCACGGTGGATTCGCATCACACAAACCTCTTTCAGCTCGCAAACTGTTTTGGGCAACAGCTACGTCGTGTTCGATCCGAGGATGGTGCGTCGCTTGCCTCAAGCAATTACGCCTTCAATTTGCACGCAATTCTCGGCGGACAGATGGTGGACGATCCACATCCAAAAATGTTCTATATTTATCCGGAAGGCAACTGGATCGAATCGAACGAAGAAAGCCCGTATTTCATTATCGGCAGAACGCACTACGCCAAACCGATCCTCGATCAGCTTTTACGATTTGACACACCCATCGAGCATGCATTGACGCTTGCGTATCTTGCTTTTGATGCAACCCGAACGACTGTTACGGATGTCGATTTCCCCGTGGACATGATGCTTCACGACTCTCTGACACGCCAGACAACCTATCGCCGCTATCAAGAGGACGAGCTCAATCCCGTTTCTAATTGGTGGCGACAGGAATTGTTGAGTGCATTGACACGAGCCCCGTCCCATCACTTCGGCTCTTTGTTGAAGTCGGGTTTTACTTCCGAGCCGAATCGAGATTGTTCTCAATGCAGCTGATTGCACTGGTCACTTTGCAATTTCGGACTGTTCCGGTCTCGCGTCCATTGTGCTGGGCTTGGACCGAAAGAATGCGAAATAGAGTGCTGCGATGGAGATCAAGACGATTAATGCAATTGGATACGAAGCAAATACCAATGCGGGCTGCAGTCCAGGGTGAGCTTTTTCTAGCGGTGGATCTGTTCCAAGCAAAGTATCTTGCACTGTGATCGCTTTCATCGTATCAGACGAATCGGCGGTTTCTGCAGCTCGCTGTGCAATTGGAATCGAAGTTGGCTTTTGAATCGACATTTTGGAGCTCGTTCCGAAAAGATGCAATTTGACTTTGTGGTGCTAACTCTCATAGCGAAAGTCGTGCCAGCGCCCCATTCAAAGAACCAGACCGTTGGATTTGAGTTCAAAAGACTTCCTTTGATGACCGAATTGGAAGGTTGCCAGTCATCAAGATCGCTTTCCATACGAAATTGGATTCGGTTGCTTTCTTGTAGTGCAAAGCTTTCGAGATCGAAACGTCTTCAGAAATTCTTCTTGGCATCTGGCACAGTTAGTGCTTAGTGCGTTCCCTGTAACATGCGACTGGGGTCCCGAGCACGTTGACGAACGTGGAAAAGAACGCCAGGTAGACACTGCCGACAAAGTAGCAGGCACGCTCCGTCGTGCCGTCCGCTGGAGTGAATTGACAATAATTCCCGGTGAGCGGAACATGGAAGATGCCCACTACTTTGACTTTTGTGGGCTGTGTCCAGATAAAGAGCTAACAATCTTAACGCAAAGGTGGTCACTTGAGTCAAATTTATGTCGGTTGTGAACTGGAGTACGTTACCGCTTCGCCAACCTCGTTTCTTTTTCAAATCAATGCTGCTCAAACGAATCGGCAAAGCACGATCAATGAGAGCCTGAGCGTATCACCTGGGATCGCTATGGCTGCACTGGCGATCGGTCTGCAAGCAAACATGGCACAACGATGTTTTGTTCAGCCCGGGAGTTTTCGACTTCATTACGAGGCGACAGTTCAGCTCACGCCAGAGGTAGGGTTTGCCAACGAGTTGCAAGAGCGGCACTTTACTGATTTGCCGTACGACGTGTTGCCTTATTTGAACCCGAGTCGTTACTGCGAATCGGATCTGTTGGGGAATTTCGCGATTAAGCAGTTTGGCCAATCGCCAGGTGGTTTGGTTCGAGTTCGATCTATCTGTGATTGGGTATTCAACAACCTTACTTATGTTTCAGGGGCGACTGACTCGCAATCGACCGCTCGGGATGTTTTCGTACAGCGGCAAGGGGTTTGTCGCGACTATGCACATTTAGCAATTGCCATATGTCGAGGACTTGGTATCCCGGCTCGCTACGTATGTGGCTATGCTGTGAATCTTCAGCCGGCAGATTTTCATGGATTCTTCGAAGCCTACTTGGGAGACGATTGGTATCTTTTCGATGCAACACGAATGGCACTCGAAGCCGGAATGGTTCGGATTGCAACCGGACACGATGCTGCGGACGTACCGTTTGCCACCTACCTAGGCTCTGCCATCTTGAAAACAAAGAAAGTTTGGGCGAACTTGCCTCAGGGAGCTTCAGCTGTGCCACCCCAGTCAACTCAAGCGGCAACTGCTACGGCATAGAGATCGACAGAGATAGTCGCCACGCCGAACTCGCGAATGCAAAGACCGAGAAAGTATCTTTCAAGTTCGATCCAGCGGATGTTCTTAGTGGCACAGCAATTGCGTTTCAAGTCGGTCACCAAGCGAGCAACTTCGCTCGCAAATCCTGACATCTCTGATGTCATTACGACGGAAACGAATAAAGCTATGAAGATGTCAAAAACTTGGATCGCATCCGCGATGGTCCTTGCGTGCGCTGGGACGCTTAGTGCACAATCGCCAACTCAAAGTGCCACGCAGAAATCGACCAGCCAGACCTTGCACAAACTGGACAGCAAGACGGGCGGTCCCGGAATTCGTGCAAGCAAACTCATGGGAATGAAAATTCAAAATTCCCAAAAAGAAAGCGTCGGGCAGATCAAGGATATTGTTGTGAATCCGATGTCCGCACGAATCGAATACGTTGCTGTAACGTACGGTGGATTTCTTGGACTTGGAGATAAAATGTTTGCTGTTCCTATGCAAGCTATCAAGGTACAGCAAGATCCTGATAACCGAGATCGCGTTATCCTGGTGCTCGATGTGACCAAGGAACAAATGAACGGCGCTCAAGGATTTGATGAAGCCAACTGGCCCAACTTTTCTGATGCGAATTTCGCGGGCGAAATTCGTCGTCGATACAAAGTCGAAGATCATTGGAACGGCAACGCGAACCATGAAGGAAAAGTTGATGTCAATGTTGGCCGCGATGGAATTAGGGTAAACGTCGACGGCGTAAAGAAGTAGTCGCCAAACGATCTGTTTGCCGAGCCGCGGCGCTGGCCACATTGATGCTGCATGCTAAACGCGGTTGCCGCGGCACTTACTCTGTTCCGGTTTTGTAGCGGCAACGCGCGAGCCCTCCGGTTCCGAAATTGGTAGATAGCACCGGACGGCTTGTGCTGTTCCGACAAAAAAATGATCGCGATTTGCTCATCGCTTTCAGGCGGTCGTTGATTCCATAAGGCGACCGTTGCCCATGCATTAGGTTAAGCATGAATGCGAACGAAGATGACTGTTTTATAGAAGCAACGAAGTTCGGAAACAAGAGATCAAGGGGAATTGCAATGACTGATTTAGATCGAAAACCAAACATGTCATCGACTATCAATGGTTCAGGTGAAAACGAGGCCGCTACCAGCAGGTTTGGCCCGGCCGCTGAAACCGCGAGTGATTTGGCTACCGAAAAAAGCGGGAAAGAAATCCTCCCACCAACCTCGAGTGTCAATCAACCGGCGGATGTCAAAAAAGAGAATCATCCCGAAGCATTTGCTCCAACTTTAGATCCAATTTGCAACATGGCGGTCGATCCAAGTTCAGCCTTGAGGGTGGAACGCGATGGCAAGAGCTTTTATTTTTGCAGTGACCGTTGCCGGCTGTCTTTTTTAGACACCATTGCGGGAGTGAAGTCGGACAGCAAGTCGGGAAGTTGTTGTGGCTAGGTGCGAATCGAAACAAAACTCGGTAGCGGTTATTCCTCGATTCGAGATTGCATTTTATTCGACCAACGTGTCCTATCCGAGCATGGCTTCGATTGCGCATCGACCATTCGCTCAATGAAATTGACAATTGTGCCATATGGCACATCACGTGCTTATTATTCAAAGTAGAAACGTTGGAATCCCGACGATACGGATTTCGACAAGTTACATTTCGGATTGTTTACCTATTGGAGAAATACGATGCATCGTCATTTAATTGCAGGCGCACTTGCTTGTTTTGGTTCGAGCTTGTTTGCTCAGTCAACGATTACCAACCCGCTGAATCAACCGCAAGGAGTGTTGAACAATGTTCAAAACACGCTTCAGAGCGGAACACAGAACGCACAGGGGCAAGTGAATGGTGGACCGGGAATCGGCAGCAACGCAGCAGTTCAAGGCAACGCCAACTTGCAAAACAACTTCAATGGACAGCCTAGTCAATTGAATTCCAACTTGTCGACGCAAGTCCAGGGGCAAGGTACTGCGGGTGCTCTGCAAGCGGGAACAGTGCAGCAAGCCTACAATCAGCAGGGAAATGCATTCCAAGCGAACGGAATCAACGGTTCACAGGGGTTCCAACGTCAGGGGCAACCAATGCAACCATGGCAAACCCAATCTCAGGGCCCAAATGCAATAGCAGGTCAAAATGCTGGAGCGATGCAAAACCGACCTCGAACCGAGCTAGGTAATGCTCTGTCAGGTGATAACATGCAACAAATGGGGCAGTCGCAAAATGCCGGGCCCGTGTATCTGCTTCGCTTCGATGCGAGCGGTCGGGAGTTTATCTGTGTTAACGGCAGATCAATCTACTTTGACAATGTGAATTCTGTCTCGGCACAAGGAATCGCTGGGAACCAAAGTCAGTATCGGGCTGGATACGGAAGCTACGATGGAAACAACGCCGATAGCTCGAAGAGTCGTTCTTCAAACGCCAACCAACCAATAGCACCACCAACGCCAGGTGCAATTCAGAACGCAACAGGCGGCACTACGTCGTCGAACTCTGTTGATGCGGCCAGTTCACTAAAGACGTCGAATGGTGTCGACGCTTCATCAACAACGACTCAGGCAAATCAGAACGTTAATGAGACGAAGCCGAATTTAGATGCTAAGCCCGATGTGGCAAAACCGGCTGACGCTTTGAACGACCGTATTGCACCAAAACCATAATCGGTTCCTGTGAACGGTTTGGATGATTGACACTCGCTCCCGTTTCATGATCGCCCTATCATGTCAAGGGACGAGTCGGATGGTCCAATGACAAAATAACTGCGCATCTGTTGCAACCGAGGCTCATTAAAGTCAGTGGCTCTGGAATAAACGTAAGCGGATCGTGGGCAGACCATCTCTCAAAGGTCTTACTTCTTTTCCGCTTTCTCCGGAATGATCATGGCGGGGCGTTTCCATGCTTCGTACAGTTCGGAAATCGCTCGACGATTGGACTCAGGCCATTCGGATCGAACCGATTGCAGACCCGCAAATCGCATTTCGGCATCGAGCAATACTTCTTCAGCTTGGCGAAAACGGCCAAGATGTACTAAACAATTTCCAAGTCGTGTTTGGGTCCTGGCAATTAGAGGTGAGTCAGCTAGCTTGGCTGCCTCATATCCCGCGATTGCATCTCGATAGGCCAATTCAGCCTCTTCATATTTCCCGCTCGCCTGCCAGCAATCGGCTAGCCAACCCAAAATCGAAAAATTAGTTGGGTGAAGAGGTCCGATTACCTTGCGTCGCATTTCGAGCACATCGCTTAGTACGATTTCGGCACGCTCGAATTGTTCACTTGCAAGTAGCGCTTCGCCAAGGCGGCCTCTTACAACAAGATGAGCAATTGAGTTTCCCCCATGCGCCTCTTCAACGACGCTTACCGCTTGCTCCAACATCGGCACAGCAGCAGCAGGTCCGCTAAGATTTCCTTCAATCTCAGCCAATCCCAGGATCGCTTGGGACGTCAATGGATCCGAATCTCCCAACGAAGCCCTCGACCGATCAAAAACTTCTTGATAGTACGTTTTGGCCAACTGGTAGTTCTGCCTTTTTCGCTCGATCACGGCTAGTTCGTGGAGAGCGGCGAGTCGCGTTTTGTTATCGGGGCCAAGCTTCGATGTAAGGCTCGGAACAGCATGCGCAAGGAGTTCGCTCGATTCGTCAAGTTGGTTGCGCAACGAATGAAGATGCGCCAATGCGAGCTCGGAACTAAGTGATGCTTCTGCCTCAACTCCCAGGACCTGTCGGCGCAACCTCAATGCCGAACGATGATGTCCGATCGACTTTTCGTATTCACCAAACTGCTGAAACGTCTCCCCCACCGAGTCATGAAGGGAGGCAGCGATCTCGGGCTGGCCCGCAAACTGCGCATCGATCTTTTCTGCCGCCGAATCGACCATCTGCAAAACGGTTACGTCACGTCCCTTTCCATTCTCCCGCAAGGACGGTGCAGCAAGGAACTGGTCGAGCAAAAATTGGTTGAGCGCGATCGTTCCCTTTCTCGCGTCCTCGGATCGAACACCCTCCGCAATGGCAAGTTCTCGTTGTGACTCTGCTGTTGATCGATCGCGTTCGCTTATCGAATACAATACCGAGAGCGCTACTAAGCTCACCGTCGCCCCGGTAATCAAAGCAAATACCAGTCCCGAAGTCACTGGATGGCGACGCGCCAATTTCCAAGTTCGCCCAGCAAACCCAATCGGACGAGCTATCGTCGGTAATCCATTTAGAAAACGATCAAGGTCGTCTCTTAAATCGCGTGCACTTGCATATCGCTTCGAGGGTTCCTTTTCAAGACATTTGAGACAAACCGCCTCTAGGTCTCGAGGTATGGATTGGTCCAGCATTCTAAGAGGAATTGGAGGGTGATTGACGACTTCAAAAATCGTATCAATCGGTTGTGCTGCTTGAAAAGGTGGTCGGCCGGTGAGCATGTCGTATAGCAATGCCCCTACTCCATAAACGTCAGTCCTCGCGTCGATCGATTTGCTTCCCCTCGCTTGTTCCGGTGCCATGTAGCTTGGTGTCCCCAAGATCATGCCGCTCTGCGTTTGCGAAGAATCAAGATTCAGCAGCTTGGCCAAGCCAAAGTCGGTGAGCTTGGGGACATCGCCCAACAAGACGTTGGAGGGTTTAATGTCGCGATGAATGATTCCGTGTTCATGAGCCGCAGCAATTGCGTCTGTAAGTTGTCTTGCCATAGCAACGGCCTGCTCGGCTGGTTGAGGTCGATGGTGAATAAACCGTGAGAGCGTCCCTCCGCCAACAAATTCAAGGACAACATAAGGCCCCCAGTTGCACTCGCCAACCTCAAACACGCGCACCACGTTGGGATGATTCAGTGCCCCGGCAGCTCTGGCCTCATAACGAAACCGCTCCAACTCAGGGCCACTTGCTCGCTCGCAAGCGATCAGTACTTTCACTGCGACAATTCGATCGATCGCAATTTGGTTCGCCTTAAAGACAACGCCAACTCCACCTCGCCCAAGTTCCTCCATGATTTCGTATCCTGGAATCGTTGGACGATAACTAGGAGTGCTTTCGTCTACATGCCCAAGTTGAGAGGGGCCGTTGGACTTGAGGCGTTTTAGAAATCCTTCGGACGGTTGAGGATCACTTGGCGAGGATAGTCCCAATCCTCCTAAGTTGCTACCAGAGCTCAACTCCTCGAGCACCGACTGACAACTCTCGCAATGGTCGACATGGGTCGAAACCATACTGGTTTGATCCGTCGGTAAACGTTGGTCTAGCAGCAACTGAAGTGACTGTCGGTCCGGGCAATTGGATTCATACATTGATCTTAGGCGACTCCTCGGTCAAGTTGGTCTACTTGATCTTTTAGCAACTTTTGAACGCGACTTTTTGCTTGATACACGGAGGCAATCGGCATCTGCAACTGCTTAGAAACGTCGGTGCCACTTTCGCCCAGAATGGCGGTCCGTTCAAAAGCTTGCCAGGTTTGCAGATCGACCCGTAGCCGAACCATTTTCTGCGCCAGTTCGAAAAGTTCGCGTTCCCCTGCTGCGTCAACAGCATCAACAAGGTCATCCCCAACAGGCACGCTTGCCAATAGTTCCGCCATCATGGAGTCGCCGCTACCTGCCGTTTGACGCCGCCGACTGGTTACAAAATCACACCAGGATCGATGCGCAATCGTACGCAGGAACCCTCGGAAACGGCCATCGCTACGATATTCAAAAGACTGCATTTGACGCCCTAGATCGAGCAATACATTTTGCGTAACGTCCTCGGCATCTGCTTGTTGAAGCCCCCATTTGCAGCACCACTGGTAAACAACTACGCCATAGCGGTCCACAAACTCCGACCAAGCCGCAGCGTCATGCGGACTCCGTCTCAGTCGCCCAAGCAAAGTTAGGGAGGTTGGGATCTCGTTTTCGAGGCTCATGGGGGAAATTTTTGAGTTTTGATGTCAGGTTTTTGCGATTTGCCGGAAGTACATTCCACAACACCAATCTTACTTGAAAACGAACTAAGAAAATGCGACTCCAAGACGTACCAATCCCTTTCTTTTTCCTTGCAATTTTAACAGCGTCGGTCCTCGGCTACGACGATTTGAAACTCGACGGCCACGAACGGGAACTTTACTCGGTAGCCTACTCTGCCGATGGAAATTTTCTTGTTTCCGCTGCCAACGATCGAACTATTCGGGTCTGGGGCACCTCGCAAGGCACCAATGTTGTCATCAAGACCGGATATGGAGCAAGCCGAACCGCCAGTATTTCTCCGGATGGCGCGTTGGTAGCTGGTAGATTCGAAACGGGACTGGCTGTTTGGAATGCCAAAACAGGTGAACGCCTTGCCCCCCTGGTTGGTGACGCCAGCGTAGATGGAACGGTTCTACGGGTCCTCTTTTCGCCTGAAGGAAAAACCATAGTATCAGGTCATGAACGTGGCGTAGTTCGAATTTGGAACACCAAATCACTCAAGACAATTGGCGAACTCCGACGCGACAAACCCAATTCGGATTCACATGTCGTCCAAAGCATGGCGTTTCTCACTGACGATCAACTCGCAGTGGGCTACGACAATGCACTCGTCATTTGGTCGCTTCGCAGCATGAGCGAGGTGAAGGAACTTTTGGACGTGTCAACGCAATCTTTGCACTACGTCAAATCGAGCAACATTCTCATCGCAAACCAACAAGCGAACGTCGGTGCCCTTCGAATTTGGAACACTACCAATTGGAACAATGTGTTCACTGCGGACCAGAATGACCGCTCTGAGAACTACCTGAGGTCCTTAACTCCCATCGATTCGCGAGTCGCTATCGGCGTCAACGATCAAGGAGACTTTGAGTCGTTCGATCTTGTCCGTTACCGACGAACCAACAAAACATTTCGCGCCCCTTACAAATTGGCACCGGGAGGATTTGCGATCAGCCCATCAGGTAAACAAGTCGCCAATTACTTCGGCGGGAATCTTTACCAAATCCATTTGCAAACGATCGATTTTAAGTAGCCCACACCGAGCGACAATCGAATTCAAAGGAACCCAAAACTTCGGAGAATTTTCATGCTAAAACGTTACCACGCCACTTCCCTCCTCGCTTGTTTGTTGATTGCATTTTCAGCAAATGCTTTTGGGGCCGATCTTCAATGGACAGTCTATGACAAGAAGACGGATAAGAAACTGCTTAGCTTCGACGGAAGAGATGTCGAGAACGCAAACGGAAAACGCATATTGAGTTGCGACGGAAAAGCCATCGAGGACTCGAACGGCAAGGCAGTTCTCAGTTTCGATTTCGATACCTCGCAGGGCTTTAGCATTCGTGATCCCAAAGACCGACATGTTCGTTTGCTTTGGACAAACGGGCATCAGCTCTGCAAAAAAGTAGACGGGAAAGTTGTTTTGGAATACGAGGGCCGAGAGCAATCCATTTATCTCAACGGCAGCAATCGCGCCACCTATACGTTGACTTGCCACAACGGTAATCTCGATTCGCGGCTTGAAGGATGGCAAGTTGTGGTAATCGGCTACGCGCTTCAAAAATCGCTTTTTGCGGTGAGCAAAGAGGATGCGGAAGCTCAAAGGGCAGAAGCGGAAATGGGAGCGAAGGAGACAGAAGCTTTTTTCGCAAGCCGGCTGCTGGGGGATTTCACTGTTGTCACAAGTAGCTCGGACGCCTTCAAGGAAGCAAAGCTGCTGGTGAAACCCATCGGAAAATTCGTCTACATGAACTACGAGTTGAGCTCCGGAACCAAAATGCAAGGGATCGGAATCCACATGGAGCCGGGCCTAGGAAACGATCAGGAACAAATCCTTGCCGCACTTAATGCAGACGGTGTGGTCGCAGTTGGAATCTATGAAATCGGCAACGGTACTCTTCAAGGCGCATGGTATCCAACTTCTCTCCTGGCTGATCCGAAGTTATCGATTGGAATAGAAACGCTTCAAGGAAAGACGGGAGAGGATTTGAGTGGCAAATTCAAGATCACGGAAGCCAAGACACCGGACAAAGGGGATGCCTATAGTGGCACCTTGGATGTCGTTCGCTTCCAACGTAAGGATTCGTCGGTTACCCCGAGTTATCATTTGACCTGGAACCTAGGCTCGGGAAAACTGATGGGCGTCGGGGTCCAAGTCGAATTGTACGATAGCAAGTCCGAAACACGAAAGAAGTACCTCGTTGCCGCCGTAGGAAATGGCGAAGTGATGGTCGGACAACATTTTTGCACCACCTCGAGCGACGTGCACTTAGATTTTGCTACACTTGGAAAGTCTCTTGCGGGAGTGGGACAAAACGGCGGTTATATCATGCTCACCAAGTAATCAAGTAAGACCATTGTTATCGCTTTACCCATGGATCAGATCAGGGCAAGACTGTGAAGCATTTTGTAGCGAAACTCGCCAAGAGTTTCGGTCGTTTAGGCGATGAAACCGAAAGTCTTGACGACCTTCGCTACACAGAGCTTTTTCATAGAATCGCAATATGCTTCATGGCGTTGCGGCCTAGGGCTCCTTAAGCAGTGCTTGAATCCACGAGCTTGTTGCAGCTTGAGTGACTGTCTTGCCGCGTGTATCCTGGTCGATCGCCTTTGCACCCCGTTCAAGCAAGAGTTTGATGATTCGGGCCTGTTGGCTACGAGCTTCCTCTGAACCACTTCCACCCTTTCCAGTTGTTTGCACGGCAAGATGCAAGGGTGTTGAGCCTGCCTTGTTGGGTTTTCTTGGATTTGCCCCAGCATCCAACAGCGATCGTACGGCCGCCTCGGATCGGGTTCGGACAGCCCGGTGTAACGGGGCCACTCCTGAACCATCAAGTGCGTTGGGATCGGCCCCCATCAAGACTAAGTACGTGATCACGGCAGCTTGTCCCTCGGAATCCCTCCGATTCGCATCGGCAGAATAATGTAGTGGTTGGGCCCCCATGCGATTCTTTGCGAGGCAGTCAGCTCCGTGAGCAATCAGAAGTTCAACAATTGGCTTTTGAAATGCAGCAGCAGCCATGTGAAGTGCCGTATCGCCGACATAAAGGTAATGCGAGATTGACTCGAAAAAAAAAGATCGAGATTCCTGACGTGTTGCTCCAACCGGCGACGCCATCGTTGCAAGCAACGGATATCGGCCAAGGCGATCCGAAACTTGATCCATCTCACCGTCAATGATGAGTTGAACAAAATTGACAAAGTCTAATGAGTCCATTTGGATCAAAACTCCTCGAAGGGGAACCTGCGTTTTGGTAATGACCTTTTGCTCTCCTCAGCGCAAGCAGCAGCAACGTTGAGTAGCGAGAGCACAATCAAAAAATCGACGGTTAGTTAATTAGTTCTTTGCACAATTCGTGAATCTTTTTTAGAAGCTCTCGACGCTCTTGGGTTATTGGTTCATTTGTTGTACGCTTTTCCAACCAGCGATCGATCGAGTATGCTTGTAACTCCGAAAGCCCCAATTCCTCAAAGTACTCAATGAACTTGGACAACTCTGATTCCGTAAGTGTCTCCATACTAAAGTGATACCCCCTGTCGTGTGCTTTTCGATGGAGCTTGTCTAAATACGGATGCCAAAACCAATCCGCGGGATGGCTGGTACGAATCGCGAGAAGGGTGGAGATCAGCTCAGGTTTTGTCTCGCCATAACCAATTCGAGGTGGTGGGTCCCAGTGTGGAGGCAAATCCGTTGCAGAATGTTCTCGCGTAAAGTTGCTCAACTCGTCAAACGAACCGGTAAGAATGAGTTTCTCGGCGCGCCAACGGAGCCACTGTTCATGTTGTGTTCGAGGCAGGAATGGAGCCAAAAACAGCAAGCTAGTCAGAGCCAATAGCCATGCCGACATGGAAACGGGCTGATTCCGATCTTCAAATTCGTTTAGCGCCCATTTCCAGGGATTTTTCATTGAGCAACAGGATAGGTAACCGATAAGCCAAATCGGAGCAGTCAATACACCACCCGCAATCAACAACATCCTTGTTCCCAGGATAATCTCTTCACTTTCTGTCAGCCGAATGCCACCCATGACCATAAATACGGGGCTTGGGATCAGTTGCAAAGCAGCGTATCCAATCGCCAAGCAGAAGACCATTACAGGCATGGAGGCCGCGACCAGACTCGCGCCGAACAGCACACTGACGGATCGAATCATCAGTGTTACACGCCAGACCGAAACGATTGCCAGCAACGTCAAATTGGCTCGAGTTGCCAAGCCTGGGGACATGAATCGTTCGAAGGGAATGGCATACAGACATGCCATTGGCGCAGTCATCCAATAGACGTTGAGCATCGCCCCAAACTTGGTCAGCAGAGAAACGTCGCGAACCATGCGCGACCAAGAAAGCAATCCGACCAGAAAAGTGAGCGCAATGCATCCGACGACCGAAGCTGCGAGGGGCAGCGCCAAATGCCATGGCTCACCGATTAGATATTCGCCATCGTATTCGCGAGCCAGTCCGGCTGACAAAACGAAGACCAAGCCGAGCCAGCGAGCAGAACGACTCGACGCAACGCACAGAATCGAGTCTTTTTGAAACAACAGAAAACCTAAAACCGTCTTGGGTGTAATCATTTTGCGTTGCGCATCCAGCCAGGATGGCTTCTCCAGATTTGGTATCGCAATCGTTTTCGCTTTCGGTTCTCGGAGGCACTAAAGACCTCGGAGAGTATCCGACGAAGCCCCAATTCTAACTCTTGCACGGTCAATATGTTTGGTTCATACACAACATCAAATAAATTGTAATACGACCATGAGCGATCCAAGAGCCTGCCTTGCTTTTGCAATCGACGATAGAGCGATGTCCCAGGAAAAGGAGTTTGGACAGTTAGCTGGACCTCTGCGAGACAGCTGTCCGCGATGAAAGTTGCAAGTCGATCGAGGGAATCGTTGGTTTCTCCATCGGCACCTACGATGAAGCAACCGTTGACGACGATGCCATGATCTTGGATCACATCGATGGCTTGCATGATACGCTTCAGTTGAGCGTCTTTGCGTCCCATTCCGGCGTATTGAAATGCAAGTGACTCGATGCCGACCAAAACTTGAACGCAGCCAGATCTCGCTAAAGCCTTCACCAATTTTGGATTTTCGCCGATGCGCCAGTCGCTCTCAGTGAAATAACGAACAGAGTGTTTTTCGATTGCACTCAGTAGCTCCATGGAATCATCGCGACCGGCTAAGGTATTGTCGTCAGCCAGTTCTATCCACGGTGTATTGTCAAATTGACGAAGTGCTTCGAGTTCGCGATCGATACGTTCCGGTGGTTTGAAGCGAGCAGGGCCTAAGAGTCGGCTGGCTCCGCAAAACTCACAAGCCCAAGGACAGCCTCGTTGCGTCTGAATCGTCCATCTGGGGACCGTTTTCGGTGGCAAAAGATCAAAGCGAGGCATAGGACTTTGGCTGAGATCGAACGGCTTGGCTGCTTGGTACTGCGGCTTGAGCGTGTTTGAAAGGATATCGGCTAGTATATCAGGCCAAACGGATTCGCCATCTCCAACGCAAACAGCGTCGGCATGCATGGCCGCTTCCGAGGGGAGCACGGTTGCATGGAGCCCGCCTATCACGGTTGGTACGCCCGCCAAACGCAGAGCGTCACACAGTTGGTAGGCTTCATCTACCGACGCAGTAAGTGCGCTGACGGCCACGACGTCGGGTGAGGTTGCGATAATGTCGGCAACTAATGAAGATGTGGACGCGGACGGGTGGTAGCTACACGACCATTCTTCGCCGAGCATCCCTGCAAGTGTAAGCAAGCCAAGTGCCGGTAGCTCGCCAAGCGCTTGGCCACGCTCGCGCAGCCCTGGCAACGACATGCCAAACGAGAGCATTTCCGCTTCGCCGACTCGGAGGCCTGTCAATGGAACAAAAGCGACGTGGGGCATGTGGATTGCTTTGTGTTTCAGCTACTACTGGCTTGTCGTTTGATCAGATGAATCGCAGCATTGTGGGTTTTTGAGGAAAAATTCGCAACTAGCTTCTTCGAAAGTACGCCTACGGCTGACTGTTAAACGAAATGCATTTGGGCAACATTTAATCAACAAACGAATCGACCTGATTTCGAAAAATTCCCTCACAACCCCCCGCCTAAATGGAATGTTTGCTGGGCCTGCTACAATAGTGTTAAAATCAAGATTCGGTCAAAGGCTACGAATGGCAATTGTCCAAAACCGATTTTGCTGCTTACTTCGTCCAAAAGAAGATCCATGTGCATTTCCTTGCGAACTCAGAATCCCATCATCTCAATGATGCTCGCTTGGTCCATTGTAGCTTCGGTTGCGATGGGTTTTCAGGCAAATGATGGTGCAAAGTCGGTCGAAAACACAGGTGCGACTCTCGTGCCACTTGAATTCCCGTTGAGCGCCGCCAGCGAAGATCGTCTCATCCAAACGCTGGAACGTATTGGCAGTCGAACGACAGGAAACGAGCGTCCAACTGTCGTGTTGGAATTCGTATCGAAACAAGAATCAACAAGCGATGCCAAAGACGCGACGATTGGCCGAGGGACGGATTTTGTGAGAGCCTTGAGTTTGGCTCGTTGGTTGAGTGGGCCAAAGGGGAGCCGCATACGAAGCGTCGCTTACCTTCCCAACTCAATCTGTGGGCATGCTGTTTTGGTGGCCTTGAGTTGTGAGGAAATAGCGATCGCATCGTTGGCTGAAATCGGTCGCGCTGGAATCGATGAGCCGAATCTTGATGCTACCGTTCGGCAGTCCTACCTGGATGTCGCGACGCGCCGAACGTTTCCGGCTGCTGGAATCTTGTCGTTGATCGACCCTTCCGAATCGCTGATCGAGTTAACTTTGGCGGACAAAAAGACCGCGTACACAACTGCTTCAGAGCTTGCCAAGAGAACCGAGTCTGGAGAAATAGCCAAGGACGTTGAATCGGGCAAGGTATTGAGCTGGGAACAAAAGACCATAACGAACCAGATGGCGGTTTTTGTTGGCCAGGAACTGCGGACTTGGAAATGGGTTTCCCATAACGCGAATGATCGCGAACAGCTCGCGCGGGTACTGAAACTTTCCAAACCCTTGTCCGAGAAGCCAACGTTTGCAGGTCCTCGAGTCATGACTCGGGTTCATGTTCGCGGAATCATTTCCGACCGACAAGTGACTCGAACGATCCGCGCGATTGAAGAAGGGCGAAGTAAATCCAATGCCAATCTAATTCTTGTTGAGATCGACTCACCCGGCGGAAATTTGGCGGCAAGTATTCGATTGGCCAAGTATCTTGCCGATATCCCCGCCGATCAAGCGGAAGTCGTGAGCTACGTCTCCGGGGCAGCCCGAGGTGACGCAGCATTGATCCCGCTCGCGAGCGACGTGATACTGATGCATCCTAATGCCACGCTCGGTGGTGCCGGTGAAGCCACCATTTCCGAAGCGATTTGCAAAAGAGAACAGCTCGGCCTTCAGGAGCTTGCTAAAGCATCTGATCGATCGGAAGGTGAACTGCTAGGTTGCATTTGCCCAGAGATGGAGATTTTCGAATACAGCGCCATCGATGGCCAAAAGCAGTTGAACAGTCCGCAGTGGTTAGTCGATGATCCAGTCGCTCCCATATGGAACAAAGGAGTCAAAGTCGACTTTTCGGGTGGCCTAACTTTTGTAAAAGCAAATGAGCTTGGAATCGCATCCGACAATCCGGTTTCTCTCGAAGCGGTGGGGCTCAAATTTGGCATCGATACCTTGCCAGCTGAATCGAGGACCAACGCGACGGAACGGTTTGTCGAATGGCTAGGTGGTCAGGCTTGGTTATCCATGTTGCTGTTTATGGTTGGGATCATCTCACTGAGCGCCGAGTTGAGCACGCCAGGCATCGGAGTTGCCGGTGTCCTTTCCGCCGTGTGCTTTTTGCTGTTCTTTTGGATTCATCTTTTCCAGGGAACGGTCGAATGGTTGGAAATACTGCTCATTTTGGGAGGGATGGTTTGCTTGGCCGCTGAGATTTTTATCCTGCCTGGCTTCGGAGTCTTTGGCGTTACTGGACTAATTATGTTGGCGACAGGTTTACTGCTTGCTGGCCAAACATTTGTGGTGCCCACAAACGAATACCAATGGAAGCGGACCAGTCAAGCTGTTGGCCAATTTGGTTTGGTTGTCGTAGGCTTGTTCGTCACGGCGATACTCTTTCGCAAACAATTGGCGAACTTGCCCATGGTTCGCTGGTTTGCACTGCAACCGCCCAAGACCGATCGGGATTTGGCGGAAATGGAACATGCCGTAGAAGAGCTTCGGACCTTTGTCGGCTGGCATGGCACGACCTTGTCCCGTTGCAATCCCTCCGGCAAGGCATCGATCGGCGACCGGATCTTTAGTGTTGCGAGCCAAGGGGATTGGATCAACGAAGATACCGAAGTCGAGGTCATCAACGTTCAAGGCAATACATTGATTGTGAAGTCACGGGCGTGAGTTGTCGATTGTCGATTGTCGGTTGTCAGATGTCAGATGTCAGATGTCAGATGTCAGATGTCAGATGTCAGATGTCAGATGTCAGATGTCAGATGTCAGATGTCAGATGTCAGATGATCGAAATCTAAACTGAAAACTGATAACTGATAACTTTAAACTACCTACTCGTTGCTGACTTGGCTTTGTTTGCGGACTTGCTGGTGCCGAACTTTTGTTCTGCTTTGAGGACTTGCTCTTCGAGTCTGGCGGAGTAGTCCATAACGCTGCCGGCGCCTGAGAAGCCGACTACCACTTTATCCCAACCGAGTTCTTTTGAAATCATTCGACCTGCATCGATGTCGAATTTGATCGTCCCGTTGCTGAGTTGTTGCAACACTTGAGCCTCTTCCTTTGGCTCCGAAATCGGAGTTAGCATTTCGCTTCGGACGGCGATCGTGGCTACCCCGGCACTTACTTTATCGAACCGAAACAGCTCACGAAATCGGACCGTTTTTACGGAACTATCTTCCCGCATAATGCGCATTTCGCGAGGTACTTCCCAAGTCGCGCCGATCGCGACTGGCTTCTTTGGGACCGGCAATGTGATATCGCCCATACCCAAATTGGGAGGATTGCTTTGATCGCTGCGAGCAATAATCATTCCTTGTTCATCGATCGTAACCGTGGAGATGACTTTGCCAATGGTGGCAGCTGCGGAAGCTGCGGCTTGGAATTGACGCGAGGGTTCTTCGCCGCTCTTCGAGCTAAATCGAAGCTCCGTGTCGTTGCCGATACGCTGAGACATATCGATTTCCAAAATTTTGTAATCAAATGTCATCTCGCCATTCACAGCCTTGGTCACCTCCCATATTTTTTGAGAGACAGTGCGTGATTGGGAGTTTTGTTCCGTCGAATCGATCTTCGTATCGATTTTTGCAAGGTGGGTCACTTCGCTTGAAATAACCATACCTGGCTGCAGATTGTATCGAAATAGATACTCCTCTCCTCCAGAAGTCGATGGAGTCTCGGTCATGGCTTTGCGTTCCACTTTGCGTAACGCTGGCGGCTCTACTGCTGCGGAATTGGCTGGAGGGTTCGCAGATTTGGAAACGGTTTTTGCGCCGGAACCGACCGGAGCGGTTTTGGTTTCATCGTCGGAGGGGACTGCGTCCGCTGAAGCCGATTCGATATCTTCTTTTTCTGCCTGATCAGGTTCCGCAGGTTGATCTGCTTTAACTGGCTCTGGTTGGACTGGTTTAGCTGGTTTGGGTTCAGGGCGTTTGGCCGGTGTAGGAACCTGTTTGTCTCCAGGACGTTTGGCCGGCGTTGGGGATTGCGCGATTGCGAGCGAACCTACAATTACGAATGCAAAAAAAACGGCAATGACCCAATATTTGCTATTAAACATCTCAAACCCCGCTCAATAAGTTCGGATGGGCTGTTAGTGCCCAAAGGACTCTGATTAACCAACTTCATAGACATGGGTGTCTATCAAAGTGGCAGTGGTTGAGTCAAGGTCGAGATAGAGCGCAAAGCAACTGCATTGACTTGAACTGCGGAGCAGTGTCATTTGATAGCCACGGATGCAATCTGACCTGGGGGTTCGTTCGCGATGCGAACTTCACCCCAGACTAAAAACTGCCATCGCATTCGCGATTCTAGCGCACTTGAATGCTATCGCTCTTTCAGCACTTTGACCGAGCGGCTCGCTCGATTGAGGAAGTCGACTTTGGATTCACCCGTTTCCAGATAGATTGGGCTGCCGATGGTGATTGAACTGAGAAGTGGAACCGGCATGAACTCACCCCGTGGTAAGATGCGATTCAGATTGTCCATGTAGACAGGGATGAGTTCCAGATCAGGGCGTTTCTTGGCCAAATAATAGAGTCCACTTTTGAACTCGCCCATTTCGCCATCGGCTGCGCGGCTACCTTCAGGGAAGACGATCAACGAATAGACATCTGCAATCTCACGCAACATGAGCTCGACAGGGCTCTGATGCACCTTGATCTGTTTTCGATCGATGAGGATCGCGTTGAAGGACTTAGCCAGGAAGCGTCGAAATCGCGAGTCACCCCAATAGTCTTGTGCGGCAACCGGACGAGTCAATAATCGCAGCTCTTTTGGCAGACACGACCACAGAACAACCGCATCCAGGTGACTTGTGTGGTTAGCGAAATAAACCCGCTGACAAGTTTCTGGTTGGGAGCCAAGCCAACGAACCGTGAATCCGCTAACGAGCTTGGCCAAGAACGCTAGCGTATGCCCCGTTGCTTTGCACAGCGGAGTTAAGTGGTCGCGGTCAGGAAAAACAACGTCGCTCGATTGGATGGTTTGAATTTGTGGCGAAGGGATAACGGCCAAGGGAAATTGCTCGTGTGTGTGTGCGCAAAACGACTGGTCGCTCAATCGTTGCTGAATCAGAGAAAAATGCAAGGGTTCAGCTGAGAAATCACAACATTCCCGATTCTATCTTGCTTTCCCAGCAGCTGTTGTCCTAGACTCCACTCCTCCAGCCATCCGAGCAACCAGCGGGCTTTTCCAATAATAGCGGTTTTAGGGACGGACAAACGTAACACGCAATGCCTCAATTCCCTTCCAAAAGCAGGACAAACCGTCTCGTTTTCGCGTTCATTGCGATCCTTTTCTGTACCGTTCTGCCTGGTTGCATTCGCAAAAGAATGACCGTCCGCTCGAATCCTCCTGGAGCCATGGCGTACATTGATAAGCAGCCGATCGGTTTAACTCCGGTTTCAACGAGTTTCACTTACTACGGCACAAGAAACTTTGAATTGGTTCGTGACGGGTATCGCCCGGAACGCTTTCTGAGAAAGATTAGCCCCCCCTGGTACGCAATTCCGCCACTGGATTTTTTCACAGAAACTCTGTGGCCTTTCGAACAGCGGGACGAACGGATTATCGACGTCCAGTTGACGCCTGCACCTGTCGTATCGGCCGAAGCGCTGATCGAAGGTGGGGAGCAATTGCGTTTGCAGTCCCTTCAAGGAATCGCAAGTTCGGCGCCGCCAACGCGAACACCTCCGGTCCCAATCATCACTCAACCAATAGTTCCAAACGCATTTGGGCCGGGCGGATCTAACGTCCCGATTCTCGCGCCAGCGTCGAATCTACAGTAAGCCGAAAAGTCGAGTTTTCGAACAAGTCTTCCACAATCCGTTCCAAATCGGCTCGCGACAGATATTTGGTGGGAGCATTATCTGGCTCCGACTTTTCCAATGTTGCGGATTTTGACGGACGATCGCTTTTGGCGGAGCCAACAGAAGCGGAGGTATGATTGTTCGGGGCGAAAATGGGAAACATGTCAAAGATTCGGGGCGATAGACGTATGGGGCTTCATCTAAGCGAACTCTAGTTTGCAAACGTCAAGGAAGCAAACGCATTTGTTCCCTTTCCAAGCACGTCGTCACTTTCTCCGTTTTGTTTTTTCACTGGCCCCCGACGAGCTCGTCTCGTCGGAGCCTGAGGTTCGCTATCCACCTTTCTGTCCACCGCTTGCAATCTGCCACGTTTCTCAATAGAATTTTATTTCGTGCGTATACACACGATTATCGCCAGGCGCTGAAGGACCGTAATGGACGACAAGAGCGAACTTACTTGGCAATGCATCGGCAGACCGATGCGCGATTTGCAGAATTTGGTATCACGGCAGATCAGTTCGTTCTGCTTGCAACGCTGTCGCGCGGCGATGCCCTCACTCAACGAGAGCTCGCACGACGCATGCCCTCGGACCCTAGCACGGTGCGAGCCATGCTGGTCCTACTCGAAAAACAGGGATTGGTTGAGCGAGAAACGCATCCAAGCGATTCACGAGCTCGTACCGCAGCACTCACTACAGTGGGCAAGCGAAAATTTCGACAGCTATGGAACGCGGGTGAGTCCATTCGAACCAAGATGTTCGATTCCATACAACCCGACGACGCGGCCGTTTTCGTCAGTGTGCTTTCTCGTATTGCCGCGTCTTTGAACGAAGTGAATTTGCGTGATTCCAATCCCACTCAAATAATTAACGCAAAAGCTTGATTCAACTTGTTCCCCGAGTCATCGCGTTGGCCTTTACTCAAAAGTCCAGTCATTCTACTCAACAATCGAAAGATCTATCGTAATGAAATGTTTAGCAAAACAGGTGTTTGGCATCTTGGCTCTGCTGTGCATGATGACACCGCTGGGCGTTGCTCAAGACAATCCAGAGAGACCACGTCGACCAGGCGGTTTCGGCGGTCCCATTGAGCTTGGTCCTGATGATGTCGCATTCTACGATGCTCCGCCAGAAGGCTTTAAGACCGTTCGGGAAAACGTGGCGCACGGCAAGTTGGAGATGATCGCTTATGAATCCAAGACGGTCGGTACGACTCGCAAAGCCAACGTTTACACGCCTCTAGGTTACAGTGCTGACAAAAAGTATCCTGTGCTCTATTTGTTGCATGGCATCGGCGGCGATGAAAACGAGTGGGTGCGATTTGCGACTCCAAACGCGCTTTTCGACAATCTGATCGCAGATGGGAAAGCAGTTCCAATGATCGTTGTTATGCCAAATGGTCGCGCTCAGAAGAATGACCGCGCCGAAGGAAACGTCATGGCCAGCGCACCAGCGTTCGCAACGTTTGAAAGAGACCTCATCGACGATTTGATTCCGGCCATCGAAGCAAAGTACTCGGTCGACAAGAGCCGCGAAAAGCGCGCGATCGCCGGCCTTTCCATGGGAGGTGGTCAATCGTTTAACTTTGGGCTTGGGAATCTCGACACGTTCGCTTGGGTCGGTCCATTCTCTGCTGCTCCTAACACCAAGCCTGTCGAAGAGTTGATCCCAAACGTCGAAAATGCCAAGTTAAAATTAAAGTTGCTCTGGATTTCCTGTGGCAACAAGGATGGCCTCATCCGTATCAGCCAGAACATGCATCAATTCTTGAAAAAGAATGGCATTGAGCATGTGTGGCATGTCGATGGGCACGGCCACGATCCCGTTCACTGGAGCAGCAGCTTGTACTGGTTCAGCCAAAGCGTGTTTCAGGACAAGAAGCCTGTTGCAAAGCAAGCTGCTAACGCGAAAACCTCAACTCCGGCCGCGTCAGGCAGACTTGTCGGGAAGTGGATCGACACGATCGATACGCAAATCGGCAAGCAAGACTACGTCTACACTATCGAAAGCAAAGGCGACCAGTTAATGGGCACTGCAGCGATGAAGCTTGAGGGCAAAGACTTTCGTAGTGACCTTACCAATGTGAAGCTCGAGGGCAATAAAGTTTTGTTCGACGAAAAGTTGAAATTCAACGAGGCGGAATTGCTTATCACCTACACCGGTGAATTGGACGGCGACCAGATCAAGTTGACTCGCAAAGTGGGCGACTTTGCCACCGAAGAGTTTGTTATCAAGCGAAGCAAGTAGTTTCATGAAGCAGCCCAGCGGGCTCCCCTACCTAACTCTCTCAAGGAATCGATTATGTCCTCGCGAATGTCTATTGCCATTGCCCTCGTATTGCTAACGTGCTGCGTCGGAAGGGCTCAGGAAACTCCACCCGCTGATGACTGGAAGTCATCAACCATCAATCAAAAAGGGAAAGAGTTTCCTCAAGTAAACTCAGAACGTCGGGCTCGCTTTCGTGTTGTGGCACCTGAGGCTCAAAGCGTTTCGGTCAGTTTGGGCAAGGTTGCGTTGACCAAAGGTGAAGATGGGGTTTGGACCGGAATCACCGCTCCGTTGGACGAAGGCTTTCATTATTACAGTTTGAAGATAGACGGAGCGGAAGTTCCAGATCCGAATAGTCTGTACTTCTTCGGAGCTATGCGATGGGGGAGTGGTATTGAGGTTCCCGCTGCTGATCAGGATTTTTATTCACTCAAGAATGTTCCGCACGGCCAGTTGCGACAAGTTCTTTTCTATTCAAAGACAACGGATTCGCATCACAAAGCGTTTGTATACACTCCACCAGGGTACGAGAAGGATATGGAAACACGCTACCCCGTTTTGTACCTTCAACACGGTTGGGGCGAGGATGAAAATGGCTGGGGTGCGCAGGGGCATGCCAATTTGATCATGGACAATTTGATTGCCGAGGGAAAAGCAAAACCATTTATCATCGTGATGACTTACGGCATGACAAACGATGTTCCCATGGGTGGACCACGTGGCGGTGCTGGTGGGCGACCCGCGTTTAACTTCGACAAGTTCAAGGGGGTGCTTTTGGATGATTTGGTATCCTATGTCGATAGCACCTATCGAACGCTTGCCGATCAGCCCAATCGTGCGATGGCAGGCCTGTCGATGGGTGGTATGCAAACTCGAACGATCGCCCCAGCTAACCTCGATAAGTTCTCAGCCATCGGACTATTCAGCGGTGGCAGCATCAGCCCAGAAAGCATAGCGAATAAGGACGAGTTTAAAGAGAAGGTGAAATTGGTCTTTGTCGGCTACGGCAGTAAAGAGCTTGGTGGCAATCGAGGTGGTTTTGGAGGCGACCCAAAGGCCGCAACGGAAGGCCTAAAAACCGACGGGATCAATGCATACTTTTACGTATCGCAAGATACAGCGCACGAGTGGCAGTCCTGGCGACGATGCCTCCACCAAATGGCACCGCTATTATTCAAGAACTAAGCACGTACGCAAAAATTTTTGGTAGCTTCGTATCCCTGGAGAGGCGAAGCGATTGTAGCAGACTTAACTGCGGGGCAGTGGCATTCAAGAGCCACGGATGAAATCCTCATCTTTAGTCACCTTTTACTGTCTTCCATCGGAGGTTTGTCTGCGTTTGACCCGGGACGGGTCGCATATGGTAGCCGGGGGTTGCCGCGCAGCGGCGCACCCCCGGATTGCGTGCCACAACACGACGCGCCCAGGGACGGGGCGAAGATCACTATGCGACCGCTTCACGGTCGTTGTACGACTGCCCGCTCGGATCCGGTGGTATTCGCGTCGCTCAAACCACCGGCTACCCCATATCATCCCTCGAGGATGAAACGCAATTGAGCGTACCTTCGATATTGGGATGATGTATCATCCCGGAGTTTAGTACGGTTTAGTTGCACGACACGCTTAGCATTCGAAGTCGGCTGCGTTAACGAAAGGCTACGGCTGAGGCGGCGCCATATCCTCTGGAGGATCTGGTAGGCATGCAAACAGCAATCCTGGAGTGAGTGTCCAGTAGCCGACTCGGACACCCGCTTTCGCTAATCCCGATCCGGCCCAAACATTGCAAGTCCGAAAGAGATGATAGTGACCTAGCCCCTCATAAAACGCATCCGCGTTTCCGTAGTGGCGGTCGGGGATCGGCAACAGCTCGCCGTTGGCTTGCTTGCGGAAAGTTGAGAGTAAGTGCTCGCTTAGACGTTGAAATTGGTCTGGCGAAAGGCGAATCAATCGCGACCGTTGTGTGGCCCAGGCTAAGTCTTGGCAAAGCTCGACATGGACAACCGTGTCACCCATGCCTGCGAACGCGTACAAAACATTCGAAGTCTTGATGTCATCCCAAGTGCGAGTCTCCATATAAAACTGTCTGTTTCCCCATCCGAAAATGGCATAGCGATTTTCGGGATCGAAGTTTGGAAAGTCCGCTTCATTGAAGCGATCACGCCACGGAAAAGAGGGTTCATTGAGTGGCAGCACGAGGTCCGCATGCACTCCATTATTGATCACCAGGATTTCGATTCCATTTTCAACGGACGCATGCTGGAAGTCGCGATTCACAGGCGTGTTTCCTAAAATCCATGCCATCGAGGCGAAACACACCCCAGCCAAGATCAATACGAGACAGGTTCGAAAGGTCCATCGCCAGAGAAAACCAAGCCATGTCTTACGTTTCAGGAGCCTCGGTTTAGGATGGTTCGTTGACACGTCACGGCCCCCAGTTAAATCACTCACTCAGACTTTTTCCAACACCCATCCAACGCTTCAGGTGGTACGGCGAAACAAAAGCGAAGTTCGCAACTAGCATCATGAATCCAAAGGTGACCATGCCTAAAAACAAGGCGATGCCCCCGTGCACAAAACAGGCTACGAGCAGTGTCCATGGTCTGGTACACCTGGGCCAAACGACCGCGCAATAGCCGACTTCCCAGAAAAGTGTGAAGTGAGTTGCAATCGAGCAAAAGATCGGGAAGTGGCCCATCCAAGTCATATCGAGTGACTGATATTCATACGACGCAACCGAGAACCACATCGCGCTTCCATCCCACCACATTTCGCCACGCAGCTTGCCAAGTCCGCCGAAGAGATAGATCACGCACAGATGCAACTGGATCATCCGTGCAGCAAATGTGTTCGACCAGCAATCTGGCGTTTCAGTCCCACATTCGGTGGGGAGCACACCTGACAGGCGTCGAAGCCAAAGACGATCTTCAAACAATGTCGAATATCGATTTTGTAGCCATTGATCAACGCTCCATACATTTCCCGATCGGCCAAGACACAGATACATCGCCAGCATGATTGTTACTTGATCCAAGCCGAACAGCATCCCGGTCATGCGATGAACGGTCATCAAGGTCATGAACCAAGCCAATACGCTAGAAGTTCTGGTGAGCAAGCCAGCAGCGAGCAATAACCCTGCCAAACAAGCAAGGATCTCATGGCACCAAATCAGTGACATCGATTCGGTATAGGCGAGGTACGTCCATTTGGTATCTGGGATTTGGCCTCGGTGGATCGCTTGCCAAGTTTCGTTGTTGATCAGGGCGAATGGCCCCATGAACGATTCCAAGTTTCGCATCCAGATAAGGTGGATGTAGGCGATCATGCAGCCAGTTGCGATTCGGATGACAGCCAATGTATGCGCAGAAGTTGGCCTAAAGAAGAACTCTCTCAGGCTATCCGAAAAAGTTTCTTGTTCGAGTTCAGCCTTTAGGTTGGAGCTGTTTTCAGTTGCAAGGGTACTCACAGTTGGACAGCCTCAGGGCGCATGAGGCGGGGCTTGGCCTGGAGAGGTTGAGGCCAACGCTTTAAACCTGTTTTCATCGAGTCTACCAACCAATGCAATATTCGGGAGGGTGAGGCTCCTGCCGAACCGTGGCGTCGCAAGCTCGGCAGTAGCCTCGCGGTCTCGATGGTTCTTAAGGGACTAGGCATTGCATAGATGTTGAGAGCGGTTGGTTGAGGTTCCCGCAGAACCAGTATGTCACCAGCTCGGCAGGAGCCTCGCTCTCCCTTTTTCGCTGGTTGTGCTTTGAGTGGAGCCATCATTTCGGGGTTGGCTCGCTTGGTTTGCTCGGAAGCTCCTGGACCGGCGGAGCGACGGCTTCCTCAATCATGGTTTCCGATAGCACGTTGGTGAGTCGAGCGTCATTTAATGTCCAGCCTTCTCGAAGCACTTGTTGGGAGTCTGGTAGCAACCGTTCGACGCGCCGAAGTTCGACTGACTCCTTGCCTCGCGAGTGTTTAAGGCTATCAACCATCGACTTTTGAAGCTGATCGTAGAGCTCTTTGTCAAAGGACCATCTTTGCATGAACTCTGTGTCCTTTTTCAGTTCTTCGGTCACTTGCTTCGGCGCAAAGCGGTTGGTGTAGAACTCGGACAGCATAAAATATCGGTGGTAGAGCAGCCGGGGCCAATGTTCGGTTCGATCCGGCATCGTCAGTTTAGGGCCTAATTTTTCGGCTGCCTCAACGACGTCCTGAGGCGAGAAACTACATTGAATTAAGTGACTTGGACCGGGGTTTGGGGCGAAAAAGAAATAGCCATGATTGATATAAAGCCATTGAGAATACGGCCTCATGGTTTCTGCAAGCCAGGCAAATTCTGGCCCTGTTCGCACTTCGCTCCTGGAAAAGAAGCGTAAGGGCTCCGAAAGGACCCCCAAGAAATGGACGAAAAACCCGAGTAGCAATGCGATTTGAACCCATGCAGGGCAGTAATTTGCCTGTGTTTTTTTTTCAAAACTCATCGACGTTTACGGCATTTCCACGTTTTGCGAGGTTTTTCAAGGTTACTTGGTAGAATACCATCCGTAAGTTAGCACGATTGTTTTTGGCTAGCCATCCTTATTTCAACCGGTTTTATTGTTGGTGTATTGCGTATAGGAGAGCCGGCAGCTCTGTCTATACGGGGAGGGAGAGGCTCCTGCCGAACCATTGCAAAGCTCGGCAGGAGCCTCGCTCTCCCATTTAGTTCCCTTGGCAGGCCGTTTTCAGTCTGCCGCTCGCCTAAAGCCCGCATTCTAAAGGCAGAGGGGCAAAAGGGCGGCTAAAGCTTGGACACCAACGCAGTTGCAACCGGAACCTTTTTTGCTTGTTTGGGTTATAGGAGGGGCTAGATCAGCGCCCGAAGCCCGTACAATCCGGTTCAACCCAATATTTTGGTTGAGAAGCCGAACTAATTGCTTCGTCCCGCTCGCTCGCATCTAGCCATTGGTTGTCCATTAACTAGAGTCAATTCGATGGCAATTTGATCAAAATTCGCAAAACGCGAACCAACCCAAGCATTTCTATGCACACTAGAACCCTACTCAGACACACTTTGCTGGCCTTTTTCGCGTTGATTTTTTCGGGAGCCGCGACTTTGCAAGCGTCCGGCAGCCCCGACCTTGTCGGGATTTTGGCCGCCATTACGGAACCTGGAAATGCGGCCGAACTCGGCTTAACCCAAGATCAATTGGATCGGCTTGAAACGCTCATCAAACAGCACGAGAGCCAAGCGCTAACGTTTTCTGCTCAAATTCGCCAGTTGCCATCGGCCGAACAGCGAGCCAAAAAAGCTGAGAACATCCGGCTCGTGGAACGACAAGGTTTAGCTTTTTTGACTGATGCACAGCGATCCAAGGCCGAAATGTGGCGGCTGCAAAAACTTGGGCCTGTTGCCCTGATCGATCCGGAAATAGCTGGCTTGATGGGGGTTAGTGACGAACAAATCGCCAAAATCCGAAATGTGCTCGAGGGCAAAACGATTCTTGATCGAGAATTGGGCAGGACGAAAGCGGCTGTCGAAATCAATAACCGTATCATAGCTGTACTGGACGAATCGCAGAAAATTGCATGGCAGACTTTGGTCGGTAAACCGGCGGCGAGCGAGCCCGGTAAGGATGGCGCTGAAAGTGTTGCTGACGGAAAACAAAGTGCGCCTGCTGGCACGGCCGTTCAAGCACAAACTCCAATGGCTGGTCCTGCGGATGGTCTCGTCATCAATTTCAATGCCACGCCTTGGAGCGAAGTTTTGAAGTGGCTAGCGAAAGAAGCAGAACTGAGTCTACAAGCAGATTCGTACCCTGTCGGAACGTTTACTTATCGTGACCCGTTTCGTCGCTACTCCGTCGCTGAGGCAATGGATGTGATGAACGGCGTATTGCTTGGCAGGGGCTACACTCTGGTCAAGAAGAATCGGATCCTCATCAGTGTCGATTTGGGTAGTGGTGAATCGGCCGCGGTCATAAAGGCTTTGGTTCGTGAGCTATCTGAATTGGTGCTACCTGAAGATCTGGACAAGCGAGGAAACTACGAGATCGTGTCCTGCGTCTTCTCGATTGAGCGATCGACGGTTGAGGAGATTGAGCGTGAAGTCAACTTGCTCATTGGTCCGTCTGGCTCCGTTGTGCCTTTGCCAACCGCTGGCCAGATTGTGGTATGTGAGACCGCTGGCAAACTCCGAATCATTCGCGAATTGATTGCGGGTGGAACGCGAACCAAGAAGATTGAGAAGCTAACATTGAAGCACGTCAGCGCCGATGAAGTTCTGGCCATTGCCAGGCCTCTCTTGGGGCTCAAGGACGGCGTCAATACCTCCGAGGACTTGAGCATGTCCATGGACACGTTTGGCAACACCATCTTTGCGACCGGTTCAGCTGATAAACTTTTGAAGTTGAGAGATATTACCCTTGAGATCGATGTTAAGCCGACGAACGAGGCGGTTAAAACCGCATCTGTTGAGCAACCAAAATTCAAGAGCCACCGGCTATTGGGTTCCGATCCGACCACGACCATGGATGTTCTCCAATCGACCTTTGCTGGCCAATTGAACATGAAGCTTTCGCTCGATCCAAAGACGAGTAATATTCTTGCCTTGGCGACAGAAGAAGACCACAAGAGAATCGATGATGTTATTGCAGAACTCGCGGGTCAGAGCAGCGATTTCGAAGTCATCCAGTTGACGCGACTTGATACTCAGGCTGCGATTCTGACTTTGGAGAAATTCTTCGGCAAGCAGAGCAAAGATGCAACGACTGCGAAGGGGCCCATATTTTACGGCGACGCTGCTGCCCGCAGAATCATGGTGAAAGGGACCAAGCAGGAAACGGAGCAGATCAGGACAATGTTATCCACTGTCGAGGAGACCAGCCCAGAGGCTGAGAGCCCGCTCGATGGAATTCTTCTTGTACCGCTCAAAGGCAAGTCGGCTGATCGCATGTTGGACCAGATCGAAATGCTGATGCAAGCAACGAAGAGCAAAACAAAGTTCCGAATGGTCTTGCCTGCGGGCGAAGCGAAAAAAACAGAAAGCAATTCAGTCGAAGAGCCTGCGAGAGCGATCAAGAATTCAAAGAGTGACAAGAGCGCGTCGAAAAGCAAGGCAGCCAAAAATTCGTTTGCCAAGTATGTCGCGACCCAAGACGATGGCGGTGACTCGCCAGCCAAACCTGTCGCAAAGGCACAAGATCCGCAGGTCGCTGTTCTGAGCGATGACATCGTAATCCGACGAGGTCCAAATGGACTGATCGTCACCAGCGACAATCCAGAAGCGCTCAAGGAGTTCAACCGGCTGTATAAGATTGCTCAGGCGCAGATGGCAAACGCGCCAGCTCAACCAGCGGTGTTTGTACTACAGCACATCAAGGCACTTGCTGCTGCCGACTTGATCAAGAGTATTATCGCGGGAGAGCAGGCTAGTAGCAGCGGTGGCGGCGGAGGCTTGATCGGCGATGTCGCCTCAAGCGTTTTGGGTGGCGGCCTTCTCGGAGGACTATTTGGCGGCGGTGGCGGTGGAAGCAGCGCCTCAACAAGCACAACGGTGTCAGGTGCATCCACAACAGGAACCGTAGTAATCACCCCTGATCCTCGTTTGAACGCGCTTTGGGTTCAAGGCAACAGCACCGACATGCAAATGGTCGAGGATCTCATTGAGTTGATTGACATTGCTGATTCGGGTGTTCAGAACTTAACACGGGGTACTCCCAAAACGATCCCTATTCGGTACATCCCAGTGGCGGAAGTGGAAGCGGTTGTAAAGGACGTTTTTTCCGACCGCATTGCTCAGCCTGCGAGCGCTGGTGGAGCACAGCGCCAACCGTCACCAGAACAGTTCCTGGCTCTGATCGGTGGTGGCGGACGACGTGGCGGCGGAGGTGGAGGAAATGCTCAGAGTGAACTTAAAGAGCAAACGATGACCGTAAGCTCAGACAAGAAGAACAACGCGCTGATTGTTGTAGCGACTCCGACTCTTTTCGCGGATGTGGAAAGTCTGGTCTCTCAAATGGACCAAGCATCGGAAGACGATGCAGCGGATGTGGTAGTCATGCAGATGCCGGCCGAAGTGAATACGACCTTGATGCAAAACGCTTTGAAGTCCGCATTTGGCGCCAATGTGAAAACCACTGCAGCCGCTCCAAATTCAACGAATCCAACAGCCCCAGCTGGTGGAGCCAACCCCGCAGATTTTTTCCAACAGTTTAGGAACCGCGGAATGGGTGGCGGTGCTACTCCCGGCGGATTTGGCGGATTCGGTGGCGGCGCGCCTGGTGGTGGGGGCGGCGGATTGGGGGGCGGAACCGGAGGATTCGGTGGTGGACGCGGAGGATTCGGAGGAGGCCAAGGTGGCGGTGCCCAAGGTGGCGGTGGTTTTGGCGGCGGAGGCCGTGGCGGTCAAGGTGGCGGCGGCCGAGGTGGTCGATAACATTCGAATCAATTAGCCTAGACGTTTGCTAGGCTATGTTTCGTTGTAGAACAGTTCGCGTTGCTCACCACCCTTTTTGTTCCAAATCGTAAAGTCCAATTGCCCATGATTACAGAAGCTGGCGAAATCCTACTCCGTCGCGGTTTGATCAACCGAGAACAACTGCAGCAATCACGGGCAACCGCCAACGGTGGCGGTATTCTTGAAAGCATTATCAAAGCGGGATTCGCAAAAGAAGAAGACGCGCTCAAGGTCGTCGCCGAAGAGTTCGGGTTGGATTTTATTGATCTTCGAGAAGCCAACGTTGACCTTACGCTGTTGCAGTCCTTTCCGCTCAAGCTCATCTATCGCCACGCATTGTTTCCCGTCAAACGAGAAGAGGGACAACTTTTCGTTGCGACAAGCAACCCGTTGGATTTGTATGCGCTCGACGAAGCCTCAGCGGCCACCGGCCTAGCTGTAGTGCCGTTGGTCGCTGAGAAAAACGAAATCGCAAAACTCGTCAAGAAGCATCTCGGGGTAGGTAGCGAAACGGTTGAAGGGCTAATGGCCTCAAAATCCGACGAAGACGCCGAGATCGAGTTGCTGGAAAAGATCGAAGCGGACGGTAGCGAACTTGGCGAACAAGCCCAAGAGGCATCGGTCGTTCGACTAGTAAACGAGCTCTTGGTGGAAGCCATCGACACGCGTGCTAGCGACGTTCACATCGAGTCGCAAGCGTCCGGTATCGTCGTGCGTTATCGTATCGACGGTATTTTGCACACTCAAGCGATTCCACCGGAAATCAATCGCTTCCAAGCGGCCATCATTTCGCGTCTCAAGATCATGGCCCACTTGAACATCGCTGAAAAGCGTTTGCCACAGGACGGTCGAATCAAGCTTCGCGTGCACGGTCGTGAGATCGACATTCGGCTTTCTGTGATTCCGATGATTCACGGCGAAAGCTTGGTCATGCGTATTCTCGATAAGGGATCGATGAAGTTCGATCTTCGCAATCTCGGGATGGGTGAAGCAACCTACAAGCTATTCAGCGAGTTGATTCGGCTGCCACACGGGATCATTTTGGTAACAGGACCGACCGGTTCCGGAAAAACGACAACGCTCTACAGTTCGCTGCTCGAAATCAAATCGCCCGAAAACAAGATTATTACAACGGAAGATCCAGTCGAATATCAACTCGATGGTATCAATCAAATCCAAGTCCACCCGAAGATCGGCTTGACGTTCGCGGTTTCGCTTCGAAGTATTCTGCGGCATGACCCAGACATCGTCCTCGTCGGTGAAATCCGCGATGCTGAGACGGCGGAAAATGCCATTCAAGCGTCGCTTACTGGCCACACGGTCTTCAGTACATTGCACACCAACGATGCCGCGAGCGCTTTCACCCGTATCGTCGATATGGGAATTGAACCGTTCCTAGTAGCAAGTACGGTCGAAGGCATCATGGCTCAACGTCTCGTTCGCCGACTGTGCGTGGAATGCAAGCAAGAGTATCATCCGACCCCGGACGATGTGCCTCGCGATTTTCCTTGGGAAAAATTGGATGGCAAGCCTTTGTATCGGCCAACCGGTTGCCGAGCTTGCCGAAACCTAGGATATGCAGGCCGTTTCGGTATTTATGAACTACTGGCGACGACGGAAGATGTGCGTCAGCTTGCTCATGATCGAGCGAGTAGCTTTGAAATCAAGAAGGCGGCGTTAAAGAATGGTATGCTAACGTTGCGAGACGATGCCTTTCGCAAGGCGATCGAAGGGACAACCAGCATGGATGAAGTATTACGTGCGACCAAGGGAGATCACTAGGGTAAAACGGAGTTATCGGTCCAGACTAGTTTTGGAATCGTGAGGGCTCAGAGTTGGGAGGGCGAAGCTCCTGCTGAGCCATGTCGAGAAAGGCTCGGCAGGAGCCTCGCCCTCCCCTTTTCCAACACAATTTTATTGCGAAAAATCCTCCGTTAACTTCCAACTTCCATATCATGCCTGATTTCGCATACGTAGCACGAGACATGTCCGGCAAATCAACTGCTGGAACCATAGCCGCAGCCAATGCGCGCGATGCGGCCACTCAATTGGGGGCAAAATCGTTGTTCCCGATTTCCATTACGGTCAATAAAACATCGCAAGTCAAAATGACTCGGCGTGTTTCCGGTCAGCAGATGGGGAGCTTTTATGCGCAAGCGGCATCGCTCCTGCGTGCTGGCGTTCCGATGTTGCGAATGTTGACTTTGCTCTCGTCTCAATCGGGTGGAAATCGAACACTTCAAAATGCCGTTACGGAAATACGTGGACGAGTCGAAGAAGGCGAGGCTCTTGGTGAAGCCATGTCTCGCTATCCTCGCATATTCAATGATATGGCCGTCAACATGGTTCGGGCGGGCAGCGAAGGCGGATTTCTTGAAGACGCATTGGAACGCGTCGGCAGTTTTGTCGAGCAGCAGGAAGAGATCAAAGGCAAGACGATGGGGGCGATCGCTTACCCTGTCTTCGTCATGGGGGTCGGAGTTGTCGTCGTTACCGTTTTGCTCGTTGTGTTCGTGCCTCAGTTTGAATCCATATTTGCTGGATTGCGAGCCAAAGGAAAACTACCAGGGGCAACTGAGCTACTGCTCTGGATGAGCAATGTGATGCAAAACTACTGGTGGGCAATCCTCGGCGTGATTGCCTTGATTGGAATGGGGGCGAATGCTTACTTGAAAACCCCTGCGGGAAAACGCAATTTGGATTTGGTAAAAATCAAGACGCCGCTGGTGGGTGGAGTGTTTCTCAATTTGGCTGTTGCTCGCTTTTGCCAGGTACTTGGAACGCTTTTGAAGAATGGCGTTCCGATTTTGCGGTCGCTTGAGATCAGCCGACATGCGGCGGGCAACATGATTTTGTCGGAATCGATTGCCGAGGCCAGCGAAGAAATCACAGCTGGAGAGCGGCTTGCCAAGCAATTAGAAAAGAGTGGACACTTTCCTCAAACAGTAGTTGAAATGATTTCTGTGGCGGAGGAGTCCAACAGCCTAGATTCTGTGTTAGTAACAATATCGGACAATTTGGAGCGAACGACCTTTCGTCGATTGGAGACAGTCGTACGCTTGTTGGAACCATTGATGCTGTTGATTTTGGCCGGAATGGTTATGTTTGTTGTGTTGGCCCTGATGCTGCCAATCCTCAACAGTTCGGAAGCCCTTTAACTTTAAGATTAGGAGTTTTGGTATGAAACGTAGAACAGTTACTCGAAAGAACGTCCGCAGCGGTTTTACGCTTCTGGAATTGCTCTTGGTACTCATCATTTTGGTCGTCATCGCTGGTTTTTCGATCCGGGCGGTCACGGGCACTCTGGATGGTGCAAAAAAGAAAGAGGCGAAAATCTCTGTCAACATGTATTCCACGATGCTGAAGGAATATCAACTTGAAGTTGGGCAATTGCCGACAGAGCTCGAAGGACTACATTCGCAACCCGCAGACATCACCGATGCCACCCTTTGGGTCCAAAAAACAGACAAACCTATCAAAATGGATCCCTGGGGAAAGCCTTACGAATACAAGTCGAATGGCTCGACGTTTGAATTGAAATCAGTAGGTCCGGATGGTCAGAGCGGGACCGCGGACGATATTACCCCGTAAGACGATTTGTTACAGCCGTAGTTTGGGGCCATTGTCCCGAACTTTGCATAGGACGGGACATTGGTCCCATCCTGCGTTAACGGTGTAAGTTTCTTTTTCAACGGAATTCCAAACATGACTCCAACACGAACGAAACGATCGGCGGTAACGCTGCTCGAGTTGATGCTCGTGATGGTGCTCTTGGTTGCATTGGCCGGGATTGCAATCCCGACCTTTGAGTCGATGGTGGGCAGTCGCCGGTTAGGACAGTCGATCGATAAGCTTCGAAATGAAATCATGGCAGCCAGAGTTACGGCCATGAGAACTGGGCAAGCTCAAGTCATTCGAATGACGTTGCAAGGGCAAGATTTCTCGATTTCACCTTGGTTGGGTGGAACCGAAGCACAGGACGCTTCTGCCGGCGCGACGCTCATGCAGTCTGGCCAAGTCATACAGACTCAAGCGACCACGGGGGGTGGAGCCAAGGCGAACTCGGAAGTTGCTGAAGGCACAAAGAAGCTGAGCGAAGGGGTCACTTTTTCGATGGTTGAAACCCTGGTCGACTCTCGCAATGCTCTGGCAATCCAGCAAGCTGGCGGAACGGTTCCAACCAGCGGGGGTTCGTCGCAAGGAGATGGATCAGGTCTTTCTTCACCACTTTTGCTCTACCCTGACGGTTCGTCCACCACAGCTCAGATCATCTTGACCGACGAGCGAGGTAGACGCATGGCGCTCCAACTTCGCGGCGTGACAGGCCAATTGAAATCGATGAGATTAGCCTCGATAGCTCCTACACAATGAAGTCTGCTGGGAGTCGTGAAATGCGGAACAATGCCCACCAAAATCAACTGGTTTCCAGGCTCTGCCGGGGAATCCATGGAATTGCAGGCTCTGCCTGTCGTGGCATCGTTGGTGCTAGTGATGGAGGCAGAGCCTCAACGACAGTGCGTTCCCAGGCAGGAGTTCGCACGGGGCGACGCCGATCGGGGCTTTCGCTTCTCGAAGTCGTGCTGGCTCTGACCATTTTGGCCGTTGCTGCAGCTCTGCTGGCACAAGTGACAACACAAGCGACCAACAACGGGCTAATGGCCCAGCGGCTTGCCGTCGCCCAGATGCTGTGCGAATCGAAGATGTCGGAGGTGCTTAGTGGGGCAATTCCATTGACATCGTCAAGTTGGACTCAAATTACAGATTCTCGTCGTAGAGGTAATTGGTATTATCAAATCCAAACGGTATCGGCTCAACGTCCCAATATGATTGGAGTGCGATTGAGTGTGACGGACCAACCCGATTCGACGAATCCTGAATTGTTTTTCATAGTGCGATGGATGATCGATCCTAGCACGGGCCTTGATACGCCTCCGTCGACGGACACATCAACGTCGTCTTCAGGTTCGTCATCCCCCAGCTCCTCTACGGGCAGTTTGTCTGGTTCGGCAGGGGGAATACAATGATTCATTCGGTACGCTTCATTAATCGCCGGTACGCGAATGTGGGTAACGCTTGGGAGAGCGAGGCTCCTGCCGAGCTGGCGACGGTTAGGTTCGGCAGGAGCCTCACCCTCCCGAATGAATCGCCTTGCAGTCGAAGTCGTCGAAGATTCTCTTTGCGACGAGGCTTCACGCTTCTTGAGCTGATTCTTTCGCTTGCGTTATGTGCGGTGGTGGCAGGACTGATCGGAAGCTTGGTGCACATTTATTTGATTAATCAAGAGACGGGCCGAGACAGTGTTCAACAATCGCAAATGGCACGAGCCATTCTGAATATGATCGCCGAGGATGTTCGCACTTCGGTTCGTTATCAATCCTTTGACACGAGCGGTTTGCAAGAGTTGCTCTCTGGATCAACTGGCGGCGGATCAACGGGTGGTGGTGCGACTTCAGGAGGCTCGTCTGGTGGAAGTGCATCTGGAAGCAGTTCGTCTGGAGGTGGGGGAACAACGGGCGCAACGACGAGTGGAAGTACAAGCGGAGCTTCAACAGGAGGAGCGTCATCAAGTGGTGGTGGAGCAACCGATACTGGTTCGACCAGCACAACGACAACAGCTCCATTGCCGCCAGGCATTTATGGTTCTAGTACCTCAATTGAAATCGATGTAAGTCGTTTGCCTCGCCCGGATGAGTATTATCCCAAGGTCGGGGACACATCATTGGGCACGCTTGGTGACATGCCGAGCGACGTCAAGACGGTTGGTTACTATGTTCAGTCACCACGCACGGACGGAGTGCAGGATTCGTTAGGGCAGTTGAGCCAGCAAGCAGCGAGTCTTAATTCGGGTACATTGGCCGTTGCGAACGGAGGATTGGTTCGACGTTCGGTTGATCGAGCTGTAACTCAGTACTCCTATGAAATGGGCCAGAGTAGTCAATTGCAACGCACTGGAGAGCTGGTTGCTCCTGAGGTGCTCGCGATTGAGTTCCAGTACTTTGATGGTGCGACTTGGCAGACGCAGTGGGATGGTAGTCAGCAAGGGTTGCCACACGTTGTCAAGATCACGATTGCGATGCAGCGAGATAGCAAAGCCAAGTCCAATCCGCTTTCACCCGGACTTGCGATTTCAACGATTTCGACTTCGATGATTCAAGAGTATGGGATCGAAATTTACTCGACCAACACGATTATACCTGGGGCACAATTGCTTGTCGCACCCCAAGGAACGACGGCGACTGGTTCTACGGATACCGGTATGAGCAATATGGGTTTATAGGATGAGAACAACCATGAGCAAAACAAAGAAACGTCAAAAGCAATCGGCTACGAAGAAACGCAATGCGTTCATTTTGTTGGCTGTGCTATTGGTGCTGGCCGCGGTGACGTTGAGCGCGCTAGCTTTCTCGCAATCGATGTTCATTGGCCATGAAGAATCCCGGCTTGCAGGCGAAACAATTCAGGCAAGATACGCAGCCGATTCAGGTATCGATCATGCTCGGCTGTTCTTAGCATCTGCACGTCAAGCAAGGGATGAAGCGGGCGGGACTTACAGCAATGCGAGTACGTTTCAAGCGGTTCCCGTATTTCCAGGAAAGGGCAATACGAACGGTTGCAATTATTCCTTGATCGCACCTGATTTGAATGAAACAGGTAAGTATGCGAGTTACCGATTTGGGCTTCACAATGAATCAGCCCGCCTCAACGTGAACGTCTTGCCGATCATCGACAGCATGATGTCGATGGATCAGATTGTCCAGCAATTGGGTGGAGTCGATTTGTCTGCGATGGGTTTATCAGCGGGAGCAAGCGGGACTGCAGGTGCTGGAGCATCGACATCCACGGCAAGTGCTTCGTCTGCATCCATGATGGGTGGTGCCACTGGCACGAGCAGCAGCGGTGGTGCGGGGCGGACTTTGCTGATGGGGATTCCGGGGATGACCGAAAACGAAGCCGACGCGATCCTTGACTTTATCGATGCGGACGATGAGCCTCGCGAGTATGGAGCGGAGCGAGACTATTACGCTCAGTTGCCAATTCCCTACGCCCCCGTAAACGGGCCACTGCAATCGATTGAACAGTTGCTGCTGGTGCGAGGCGTGACCCCAAGCTTGCTGTTCGGATTGGATCAAAATCGGAACGGCGTTTTGGAGGCTTCCGAATCGGCGGCCTCGCAACAGTCTGGTGCGAGCGACTCGGCGACGTATGCATCGTCAGGGGCGAGTTCTGGAACGACCACACTTCCTGATTTAGGTTGGGCGATTTATCTGACCTTGTATTCCAAGGAGAAGAATGTTGCGGCGGACGGTACTCCGAGGATCAACGTCAACGGAACGGACATGGCAACCCTGCAAACAGATCTGGCTGCGGCCGTAGGTGACGATTTGGCCACGTTCATTATCGCTTACCGAGCCAATGGTGGCGGATCGGGCGGTGGCGGTGCAGACAATGGAAGTGGAGGTACAGGTGGCGGCGGTACCGGTGGCCCAGGAGGCGGAATTGGAGGAGGATTGGGCGGACCGGGTGGCGGTCGAGGCGGGCCGGGGCGCGGTCAAGGTGGCGGACCTGGGCAGGGTGGACCTGGCGCTGGTGGACCTGGACGCGGAGGACAAGGTGGACCTGGTGCTGGTGGACCTGGTGCTGGTGGTCCTGGTGCTGGTGGTCCTGGACGCGGAGGACAAGGCGGAGGTGGAGCTGGTGGACCTGGACGTGGCGGACAAGGCGGTGGACCTGGAAGCGGTGGACCTGGTCGTGGCGGTGCTGGCGGTGGCCCTGGCGGAGGTGGCCCTGACGGTGGCGGCCCTGGCGGTGGCGGCGGACCAGGCCCACGGGGTGGGCGAGCTAGTTTTGACCTTTCATTGGTAAGTCTTCCCCCTTTCTCGATGGTTTCGTTTATTCAACCCCCACGAGGCCAAGGGAATGGTCAAGCTCCCGGAGGCGGCGGCGGTGGACCTGGCGGTGGCGGTAATGGTGGACCAGGCGGCCCTGGTGGACCGGGCGGTGGTGGACCTGGCGGTGGTGGACCTGGCGGTGGTGGACCTGGCGGTGCTGGCAGAGGCGGCAATGGTCCAGGTGGTCCAGGTGGTCCAGGTGGCGGAAGAGGCGGCCCTGGTGGCGGTAGAGGCGGCGGCATGGGCGGCGGAGGCTCATTCGGCGGCGGAACGGGCGGAACCTCCGGTGGGACTGGCCAATCGCAAAAAACGGTACCTTGGAATGCCGACCAGTTCGCAGCCTTGAATATCGATACTACCCAAAGCCCGAGCGGCAAAATCAAGCAAGTGTTGGACTTAATCGATGCCCAATTCACGGCGACCGTCAACGGCGAGCAAGTGACATATACCTCGCCATTGACGTCATCACCCATCGCGATGGCTGTGTTTTTGCCAACGATCATGGACAAACTTACGGCGGTTGGCGCTACAGTTATGCCGGGACGAATTAATATTAATGAGGCTCCGAGGGAAATTCTCACGGGCTTGCCAGGCATGACGTCCGAGATTTTGGACCAATTGCTCGAGGCTCGTTCGCAATCCGCGGACAACCAAAATCGCAAATTTGAAACTTGGCCGATGGTCGAAGGGATCCTGACGCTCGAACAAACAAGGGCGATCGCCCCGCTCATCACGGGGGGCGGCGATGTTTATCGTGTTCAGAGCATCGGATACTTTGAGCAGTCTGCCGGGTTTGCAAGAACAGAGGCCGTTATTGACGCTTCTGGGCAAGTTCCGATCGTGGCGCTCTATCGCAAGATGGATCACCTGGGTCGTGGGTTCAGCCAAGCTACCTTAGGTCAAATATCACAAGGGTTAGCGCCTAGTCGCTGATCAAGAGAAACTCAAAACAACGAAACCGAGTCGGCAACGCCGAAGGTATTTATGTCACGTATAGTAACCATCGATTGCACCTCTAGTGAGATACGAATCGCCGTCGCCTCCAAGGGCCTAACCGGCGTATCGCTGGAACACGTTGTTTGTTGTCCACTGGAGTTGGACGAGAACGAAGAACTGATCAGCAGTCCGAAGACGCTCGATGCGATTCAGTCTTTGCTGAAGAAAGTCGGAGTCAAATCCGGCGAAGCGGTTGTCTGCGTGGGCAGAAGCAGCATCGAGTTGCGAGCCTTGAGTCTACCGACCTTGGACAAGAACGAACTGCCTGACATGGTTCGTTTTGCGGCCCAGCGTCACTTTGCCAACGTCGGAGACAATTGGCCGATCGACTATGTTACGATGCCATCAAGCCAAGAGAACATGACCGAATGCTTGGCCGCATCGATGAACCCAGCCTTAATCGAGCGAGTCCACAAAGTTCTTGAAACCTGCGGTCTGACATTGACTCAGCTGGTTTTGCGTCCGATGGCTTCCGCCACGATGGCGGTCGTCAAACAGCCACAATTGGCAAATTCCGTGGTGCTGCTTTTGGATCTCTTTCGCGATGAAGCGGACATGGCGGTCACGGAGAATGGCCATGTTGTCTTCATGCGAAACGTCCGCTTTTCGGGCTCGAACAATCCCGCCTCCAATCAGCAAATCCTAACCGGCGAAATCAAACGCACGATGATCGCGGCCGCTTCGCAGCGTCCCGATCTCAACGTCGAGCAAATTCGAATCTGGGGAGACGAGTCGCAGCATGCGGACCTTTGCCAATCTCTATCGCAATCGTTGAAAGTTCCAGTTAGCAGCCTCAATCCATTCCAATTGTTTGACGCACCTCAATCGGTTCGTGATGAGGCTGGTGGTGACGCGGGCAAGTTTGCGGCCACGATGGGAGCTTTGCTTGCAGGTCAAGTTGCAGATCGTCTGATCGATTTCTCAAATCCACGCAGGCGGATTGAGAAGAAACGTCCAGTTCGAATGTACGCAATTGCTGGCGCGGCTGCTGCGGTTCTGGTTCTGGGTGGGGTCGCTTGGTATTGGACAAGCCATTTGGAACTCGACTCCGAAATTGCGGCCCTGAATGAAATCATCAAAGCCAACGAAGAGCAAATCAAAGCCGGCAGCAAAAACATTTCCGACTGGAACAAAGTTGAGAAATTCCTGAAAGGCGATCATCCTTGGCTCGACGAACTTGAGTACCTATCCGTCAAGTCTCCAAGTTCGGACAAGGCGATATTCAGTTCGACGACCTTCACAACGGATCAGACAGGTTCCTCGACAATCGGAACACAATTCGTCGCCCGCGCACGCGATGACATCCCCGCGATACTCGCGTCGTTTAGTGACCCACAGCACAATGTCAGAAACCGGGGAGTCAATCCGAGTAAGGAGAAAACGAATCAGCAGTTTCCGGTTGTAGCCGACCTCGTCATCAAAATCCCACCTGTTGCGGTAAGCGACCCAAGAAAGGATCCTTCGAAGCCTACTGCTCCATCTTCTAAAACGCAGCTGAATTCGAAATCCAATTCACCCACCCCATCATCCAAAGAGGCTCCAACATCAGAAGGAGCCAAGCCTGTAGAGTCGAACAACGAGCCCCCAACGGCTGTCGAACCTTTGGGGAATGAGCCTAGCTCAGAAATCAAAACAGAAACGACAGCACCAGTGATCAACGCGAGCGGAGCGCAGAATTAAGATGGCAATGAACGCACGTGAAAAATGGTTGGCAGGAGGTGTTGGAGTTCTGGCGGCCCTGTTTGTCGGGAACACATTGGTTTCCAGTATCCAAAGTGGTTTCGATGCCAAGAAGGAACAAATTGAATCCTTGACCAAAAAGAAAGTGGACCAAAGCCTTCAATTGACAGCGACTAGAGTCGCACGATTGAAACTCAACAAGCTACTCCCGAAATCGTTACCGCGTTTGGAAGAATCCGCGACTCAAGACTACAAGAAGTGGCTCATTTCATTGGGGGACGATGCCAAGTTAATCGATGCTACCACGGTGAGTACAAGCGACACATCGGAAAAGGATGGTTCCTACCACTCGTATCGATTCAAAGTGACCGGCATTGGAACGATCGAGAATGCCACGCAGCTTCTGTATGGTTTTTATTCCAAGGGTTATTTGCATCGGATAACGCAATTTCAAATGCGTCCCATTCAAAATACCGCCGAGCCAGACCAGATGAACATTTCTTTGGATTGCGAAGTGCTGGCATTGGGAATTGCCAAAGACAAGCAAGACCCGCCCAAGAACGACGCCAATAAGTTGGCCAAATCTCTCGACGAATACAAGCAAACCATTCTTGGTCGAAATATCTTCGCCCCAACAAACAACCCGCCCGCTTTGGAGCCTCGAAAGTCCGTCGAGGCCAAGATCGGATTGCGGCTAGAACATACTGTCGAAGCCAAAGATTTGGACTCGAACCAACGAGTTTCGTACGAACTGCTGGGCGATGTTCCAAAGGGACTACTCATCGACAAGGATAGTGGCAAACTGAGCTGGAGTTCGAACGAAGAAGGCCAGTACAAAGTCAGCGTCCAAGCCACCGACAATGGAATCCCAAGGAAGTCATCCCAGCAATCGCTTACTATCAATGTGAAGCCGTTGCCTCCGACTCCGCCGGCACCGATTCAATTCGATGTCGCATCCCAAGCCATGGTGACCGCCCTCATCGTGGGACGCAATGGCCCCGAAGCGTGGATTCTTTCCAAGACGGAGAGCAAGACGTATAAGCTCGCTAAAGGCGATCAACTCAAATTGGGTGGCGTAACTGGCATGGTCAAGGATGTCGGAGCCAATTATGTTGAAATGGAAACCGAAGGTCGCGTTTGGCTGGTTGGCCTGGATGAGACTCTTGCGGACGCTTATTCACGCTCGAAGACGGATTGATACGGTTGTTTTCCGTTTGATTTCCCTCGTCTTTTGTAATTCGTTCATGACTCGTTCATGACTCGGGAGGGTGACGCTCCTGCCGAACCTAAGCGTCGCTAGCTCGGCAGGAGCCTCGCTCTCCCGTAGCTTTTCCCTGGTTCTAAGGCTCTGCCTTGGAACGAGGGTGCTGAATCGGATAGAATAGCAGGCAACGTCCAGATCAGCCCCTATCCAAGAAGACTACTCCATGGCAAAAGTACTTTGCTCTGCGTTGCTTGCACTCGCTGGCTGCACTGCCATTTCTTACGCGGACGAAACGCACAACGTCGCGATCGGCAATATCAACTTCACCGTTGCCAATGGCATGCGACTTGAGCAAGTCGCAGATGAATCTCTGATTCAATGGCCGATCGCAGCGACGTTTCACCCAGAAGGGGACTTGCTCGTACTCGAATGCCACTGGAACCGCGAAAGCGTCCAAAAACAACTTGAATCCAAGCCGCATAAAATTGTGCGACTCTCGGATTCCCATCACGACGGCAAGTATGACACAAGGCGAGTGATCGCTGACGAACTTGGATTCCCCGAGGGGATCATGGTGCTTGGCTCGGATCTCTTGGTGACTACGCCGCCGCATATCATGAAGCTATCGGACAAGGACAAGGATGGTTTCTTCGAGACCAAGGAGATTTGGTTCGATGCCACGACCCTGACCCACTGCGCGAATGATTTGCACGGACCTATGATGGGACCAGACGGCTGGGTTTATTGGACCAAGGGAGCTTTCGCCGAACAGAAGCATCCATTGATCGATCGCACCAATCCTGATAAAGAAACGAGTGCACCTTCCAAAGCTGCGCACATCTACCGGCGGCACCCAAGCGGCGGTCCTATTGAGCGTCTCATGACGGGCGGAATGGACAACCCATCCGACCTCACGTTTTCGCCCGAAGGAGAACGCTTCTTTTGTTCTACGTTTCTGCATCATCCCGGGAATGGACTTCGCGATGGCATCGGACATGCTCCGCGCGGCGGACTCTTTGGAAAGCAGCATCAAGTTCTCGACGGCCACTGGTCGACTGGCCCGCTGCTGCAGCCGATTGCGAATCTTGGACCGGCCGCCCCCGCCAGTGTGCACTTCCTCGATTCAAAATACGTCCTAGATGGAACCCAATGGGAAAGAACACCAGCCAGCGATCCGTTGCTAAACCGTTTTCTCGTCACATCACAATTCAATCTTCACAAAGTTGGTTTGCACCGACTTGTCCCCAAGGGCTCAAGCTTTGAAACCGAGAACTATGATTTGTTGTCGGCAGATCGAGTCGATTTCCATCCGGTGGATGTGCTTGAGGATGAACTCAACGACGGTTTGCTGGTTTTTGATACTGGTGGCTGGTACGACTTGTGCTGCCCGAGCTCGGGAACGGACCAAAAGGTAGCGAAAGGTGGTATCTACCTATTGCGATCTGCCAAAGAATGGCAAGGAACCAGGAAGAAGTTTGGTTCGTGGCAGGCAGATCGAGAGCCGATTGAGAGCGATCTGCTTTTATTCGCGTCACGAAAGTTCAAATCCAATCCCCAAAACCGATATATTTGGCAATTTGCACGTGCCCTTACCGCTTCGCCAGACAAAACCGAATTGTCAGATGCTATCGTTGATTATCTTTCCGACCCCGAACCAACCGTCCGGCAAGCTGCAGCGCACATCGTCGGACTGAATCGTTGGAAACGAGCCGAGAAGCCGCTAATTGCGATGTTGGCGAGTGACCACGCCCCTTCCGTGCGATCGGCGATGGAAGCTCTCGGAGTCGTTGGAAGTCCAAGTTGCCTCAAACCGATTTTGGCCGCAATGGAAAAATTCCCGGAAGACCGACTGATCCTGCATTCTGGGATCTACACCATGATGGAAATCGGCGACCGAGAGAGCTTGGTCTCTATCGCGATAGAGACCAAAAGCAATTCCGAACTCTATGCCACCGTTTATGCTCTCAATCAACTGGGAAGTGTTCAGGATATGCTGTTTCCTAGGCTTGTTCAGAGTTTGAGCGATGGAAATGGCAATGTTCGTGGCTTGGCAATTGAGTGCCTGAGCAAGAGCCCCGTTGGGACAGCTCTTTGCATCCCATTTCTGGAGTCCGCTTGGGAGCGTGAAGACGCGGATCAGCTTGCGGCGAGTCTCAGCGTTGTTCAAAGCTGCCGAACCAATGCAGAACTTCTCAATCGCCTAGCTCAGTGGCTTCATTTGGGACCGTCCCTGACATCAAAGCGTCAAGCTTGGTTGCAGTCCTGCTTGCAGCAAGTGGCAAGTGATCGGTTGCCAGCGGAGTGGTGTGCGCCACTTGAATCCTGGATTAAGTCGTCGTCGAATGAGGATTTAGCCAAAATTGCTACGGCGATTCGCAAGGCCAAATACTCGGATGAAGACCGAGTCAAAATTGCGGACGCTTTAAGAGGCAGGGCCGAATCGATCTTGAGCAACTCAGCAGAGACAACATTGACTGCGCTGGCAGCTTGCCCCAACCTTTCTCGACCGCTCAGTTCGGCGTGCGGCACGATTGCTGTTGAACAACTAATTGCACCCGAGAGTAAGCTTTCAAGTCTCGCTGATGCGGCGATTTCCAAGTCCATCTTCAGTCTTGAATCCGCGCAGTTTTTAGTTGGTAACTTGGACAAGGTGCCATCGTTGTATTTGCAGACCGCGATCGACGCATTGCTGCGAAGCGGCAGCCCAGAGATCGATCAGAGCTTAATTAACAAGTTACCTCAGGTGCCTGCGATCAAGACGCTGACGGTTGAGAAAGTCCTTGCCAGTGTGAGCGGGCGGTCCGAAGAGTTTAAGAAGCAGTGGGCGGCCATGATGCAAGCGGCCACGAGGCCGCCAGAGAACATTGCGGACGAATTGGACGCTTGGCTCAAACGGTTGCCTGCCGGAGACGCAAAGCGTGGCTATCAAGTGTTCAGTAATAAGAAAGCGGCTTGCAGTAGCTGCCATCAAATCGGGTACGTCGGAGGTCGACTCGGGCCAGAACTAAGTTCCATCGGTCGCACTCGATCTCGTCGCGATTTGATTGAGGCCATTGTCTATCCAAGTTTGAGAATTGCTCAGGGATACAGCCCAACACGCATTCGGACGGCGGACGACGAAGTTTACAACGGATTGCTTTCGCGACAAACGGAGACTTACGTCGAACTGCTATGCGGTGTCGACAGGACTTGCCGGATTGAAAAGTCGGACATTGAGGAGCAAAGCGAAAGCAAAGTATCCGTGATGCCAAGCGGACTCGACCAGCAGATCGCGTTGGAGGACTTTGCCGATTTGTTGGCGTTTCTAGAGTCTAAACGGTAAGACAAACGGAAAATGAATACAAACAAAGTTGTTTTTTTCAGGCAATCAAGAATGCAACTTTGCTTGGTGGTAAATTTTGTTTTCGTCCTTACTATCGGTTGCACTCCGAAGATTGAGCGATCGTTTGTGCTCGACAATGGTTTTGTAAAATCGCAAACAGGTCTTGATCCCTCCAAAATCGCGGTTTTGACAGGAGCAATAACCTCACGGATCGTCGATGTATCTCAGAAGTTAGAACGGAAGGAGATGTGGATCAAGATCGCTGCGGTAGATGGTGTTGCACTTCCTACTAGTCTAGAGTTTTGCTGTGAGCCATTGCCCGCCGATGTAAAGCAGGACGATAGCGGAGACTATTTCGGATATATCTGGATTTCATCGAAGGGCGGGATGGTTGCAAGCGAGTATGCAAAGAGTAGAGGGATACCACCGTACGAAGAGCTGATCATGAACTCGCCAGATCTAAGAGTTCAACTTGGAATTCGAATCCTGGGAAAAGCAAGTGAGCCATAAATCCAATACGATTTTGGCGGTTTGGGTTCGTCTGTTACACTTACGACGCGACGAAATGATCGAGAATCCAAATCTGGGACACTCCCACGATGAAGTCCTCAACCGTATTCAGGCATGGCGAGATGACTAGAAACCCTCGTTTTCATCCTGCATCCCGCAGGGATGCGATCGCTCCCCTCGCCCCTCTTAGGGGAGAGGGGCTGGGGGTGAGGGGTCGCACTCAGTTCAATCCGTCTATTCATTGCTCGTGACCAATTTGTGTGCGGCACTGAGATTAACAATAAACTGAACCGAACGTTTTAGTGCACTCCAACCCCCCGCCCCCTCTCCCCGAAGCGGGGCGAGGGGGAGAAATGATACATGGCTTTGATTTCGCAACCAAATTGTGGACGGTAAATCGAATGTCAATACCAGTTTTTTTAAACTCCATCACGAGCTCGCGCTTCACGAACCGCCGCAAACTTGGGCCTCTAGCCCAATGTTCGCAACATAGAACGGTTGTCCCCACGCGTCGCAGGCGGCAGCTCAAAAATCAGGAAACTCAAACGGGTTTCCAATGAGCTCTTTCCAAACTTCGTGCTGTTTACGAGTTAAGATCGCGATGATTCGCTCCACCGTCTTGGCAGTCTGTGATGAGAAAAGCGTTTGGCCGGAGTGTGGTCCGCGTTTATGTGGTGGTGGGCCGTTTGGGGCACCGCGAAACCGGTCTTCTTCTGGTGGCAATTCGGGCGGAAATCCTGGCGGTCCTCGTTCTCCGTCACGAGGAGGACGACCTGGATCTCCCGATTCCTTTTTATCGCTTTGGTTTGCTATTTTGTCGGGGCGTTCTTGTTCTATGATTAAGACTACTTCGCGACGTTGCGATTGAGTCAACTCTAGCAGTTGAGCGGTCTCCACGGACTTGAATGTGAATGGAAGCCGCATTTGTCGATTGATCTCTCGCAGGCGTTTCCACTGAATGTCGTTCAGCCTCTTGGAGATGTTCTCCGACTGTTCGAGCTGTTCTGCCGCTTGTGGATCGTTCGAAGCCGATTCCGTGCGTTCGATGAATTCCAATATCGTCTTTGTGTCGCTCTCGGCTAGACCTATCTCTTTTTGTATCGATGCATAGCTCAGCAAACGCAACGGTTCCATTCGATCGAGGCGTGTTAAGGTGTCGACCATCTTTTCAACGCGCTGCTTCGTCGCACTCAGCTCACTTCGAAGCGAAGGCTCGTTGCCTCGCAACTCGATAAAGTCTTGATAGAAATTGAGCGAAGCCTCCAAAAACTCCTTGCGCAGCGATTTCAAATCGGGTCGATTGGCCAACTCGATTTCGCCAAGATTATGAAAGTTATCGACTGCCCGGCGAGCCTGCTGGAAACTGACTTCGGCTGCGATGCGTTGCTCACGTTCCTTGGCTAAGGCTTGTGCGGTAACGAACTGCTCACGCAAGATGACAACGGTCGTTATCAATAGTCCAATTACTGCAAGCGAAGAAAATACTGCTGCAGCAGCGACCAAGCTTGCGTGACGTCGTCGCCATTTGGCGAAGCGTTGGAGCCAAGTCGGCGGTTTCGCCAAGATCGGTTTGTCGTCGAGCCAACGCTGCAGGTCGTCGGCCATGAGCGTTGCGGTTTCATAGCGTTCCAGCGGATTTTTCGCGATCGCTTTCCGCATGATGATTTCCAATTCATGCGGCACGGTGGGATCGATTACCGTTGGGTTGCGAGGCTCTTGTTCGGAAATCTGATTGGCGATCTCCTTGTAGCCGTTACCTAGTATGGCGGGCTGAAGCGTCAGCAGTTCGTAGAGCGTGAGACCCAACGAATAAATGTCGGTTCGATGGTCAACGGGAATTGTTCCGCCGGTGGATTGTTCGGGGCTCATGTAACGGAGTGTCCCGAGCATGTCGCCTGAACGGGTCAGGTTGAAGTCGCTTTGAACCTGCGCGAGTCCAAAGTCGGTTATCCAAATATTCCCTAACGGGTCGAGTATGAGGTTGGCCGGTTTGATGTCGCGATGCACGACGCCGTACATGTGCGCATGAGCCAAGCCCGAGGCTGCTTGAACCACCATCTTGGCAACGTTCCGGTAATGAGCCATACGACTCGAGCGGCCCTTTGTCGATTTTGTTTCGCTACCTGAGAGCGTATTGCGAGTCGACGAGTTGAGTTTGCTCTCCGTGGTGTTCGGCCCAATGCCAGACTCGGAGGCCCTCGATTGCCTAAGAGTTTCGATAACTTGAGCGAGAGATCGCCCGTCTACCAGCTGCATCGCGTAGAAATGCACACCTCGATCGACACCGACTGCATATACCGGCACGATGTGTGTATGGTGGAGTTGTGCAGCAGCTTGGGCTTCGTTGCGAAACCGCTGCAACCGAATCGGATCCAATCCGCTCGCAAACGATAGCACCTTCAACGCGACGCGACGGCCGAGTGACAACTGTTGGGCCTCGTAGACGATCCCCATTCCGCCGCGGCCGAGTTCGCTAAGGATCTTGAAATCCCCAAGGGCTGTTGGCATGTCGGAGCCAACGCTCGACTCGATTGGGTTGGGAGTGCCGATGTCTTGACGCAAACCTCTTCCGAATCCTTGCTCAACAAGTACGAGACCTGCAAGGCATGGCCGCAAATCTTCGGCAATCTCCGGAAAATCTAAACAGTAATGATCTGGCGTCGGTGCATCACCTTGTTCGAGCATCGCCATGTATCGTTTCACCGCTGCCACGACCGGCGAGTTGCTCATCGCCGAATGCAATCCGCCATTGCCCGAGTTATCCATCGGCAAGCTCATGGCGTAGCGGAGTCCAATTGCTGTTTAAGCTTGGCCAATCCTCGCACCCAAAGTTTTTCGACACTATCGACGGTTCGGTTCATTGCGGCAGCGACTTCGCTGAACGATAGTCCTTGGATGTTGCGAAGCAAGATGGCCATTCGATAATCCTCAGGGAGTTTTTCGAGAGCAGCGGCGAGTTCGAGCATCGTTTCGTTTTCCATTACGATTTGACTGGGCGAGTCGATTTTTGCGACCAAGTCACGTTGCATGCAACCCGAGGCATGGCCCAACGACTCCACCAGCGACTGCTCCATCTTGATATCGCGTTGTTGTGTTCCGAGGAAGCGACGGAAATGCTTGGCTAGCAGATGAGCAAGGATCCCTCGCAACCAACCAGCGAACTCGGCGTTGGTCGATCCACGAAAGGTCGCGATTTGCTTGTGGGCTTCGAGGCATGTTTCTTGCACCAAGTCAGAGGGATCCGCTTTGCCTTGAAGCCGTTGATGGATCTGAGCAGAAGCCAGAACTTTAAGGTACGAACGGTGGCGGGTGAGGACTTCGCCTAACGCATCTCGATCGCCTGCTAAAGCTTTGGATAGCAACTGGTGCAATGCGAACGAGGAACTGTCGGACATGTTCGTGTGTTGGACTTCTCTGAAAATCTCTTGTGGTGCTCATCACAACCGAAGTAGTAGGGATCGTTGACTCAGTCGTTTAACAGTCAGCCGAAGGCGTACGGGTCTTACATTTTAGTAGTAAAGTACGCCTTCGGCTGACTGTTAAACGAAATATAACCAGACGGCTCGCGCCGTTCCGCTAACAATGTTAGTGCCATTCTAACATCCGCCTCAACGAATGTTCAGAGTATTCGGGAGTGAAAGTAACCAGACGCATCCTGATCGATACGGATTGGGGCGTCAAAAAGGGAGGAGATCGACTCTTCGCTGAGCGCGAGGTGGGTTTGAGCGTCGAGAAACACCTCGCCGGCTTTCAAAAGGATTGTTCGCTGAATGCTGGGCAAAATCTCTTCTAGGTGATGCGTCACCAAAACGATTTGGGTCCCTGCATCTGCGAGTTGATTCAAAATGCGGAGCAAGTCGGCTCGAGCGCGGATGTCCAAGCCGTTCGTGGGCTCGTCCAGAACAATGGCTTGAGGTTTCTGAACCATCGCCCGCGCGAGTAAGACGCGGCGTCGCTCTCCCGTCGACATGTGCCCGATGGCCTTGGGCGATTTGCTATTCACTTGATACCATTCGAGAGCTTGTTCCGCATCGGCCCGCATTGCGCTGGTGATGTTGCTGGGGTCGGGGTCGAGTTCAGCCGAGAAAAATCCCGTTAGCACCGAATGAAGAGCGTTCAAGCGAGCAGAACGACCGATGGTAAAGTGATGGTCGATCTCGGAGCTTACAAAACCGAGGTGCCTCCGAAGTTCCCAGACGTTCCACTCTTCCTGCCCGAGAATCCGAATGGTTCCAGTTTGCCCATCGATGACAGACGGGTAGAAAAACTTCATCAAAAGTTTCAGTAGCGTGGACTTCCCAGAGCCATTTGGGCCAACGATAGCAACGTGTTGCCTTTGGGAAATATCCAAGTTGATGTGATTTAAGATTCGTGTGCTGCCCCGTTCAACGCTCACGTCTTGGATTTCGATGAGCATGCGGGGGATTCCTAGTTGAAGCCGAACTCGACGCACTCGCTGTCGGATGTGGTCTCAGGTGACAAACTTAGTTCTGTGTTGGTAACGATGCCCATCATGAAACGATTGGCAGCATCGAGCATGGTCGAATCGAGTCCGTTGGCTTCTGTGACACTATCGTCTTCTGAACGCAACTGCCAAAATCGGTAGCCCAATCCAGATTGATGAGAGATTCGGACAGCTCGCATAAGTTCGTCCTCGGAGCATAATGTTGAGCCTTGACGTTGAGCAAAGAGAACAGACAAGTCTCTGGCTTGTTTCCAATTGGAGAGCGACTGCGGGGCATTTGGGTAGTTGCCGCTCAATGAAGCAACTCCAGCGATTTGCCTTGCGTATTTCAACCCAATCCATTGAGCCATGGTTCCGCCAGCACCGAAGCCAGCAAGAAATACTTTGTTTGTGTTTATCGATAGGCTATCGGCGGCGGCTTGGACGCAGTCCCAGACGAGGTCTTCGGCAGCAGCGCAGTCCGTCGCAATACTCCCCCAACGGAAGAGTCGGCTATTCCCGCGGCATTTGACGTTCGCACGTGGTGCAATTGCGATGTAGTTTCGCGTGCTCATTGCGGCCATGACGTTGTCGAGTTCCAACTCGCTACTCGCGTCGCTATGTAGCCAAACAACGAGTGGATAGTCGTAGCTTGGTTCGTAGTTCTCTGGGATGAAGAGTCGATGCGCGAAATCTAGATTGATAGTGCTCTCATTGAGTGGTCTGCATCGAGATGCTGTGGAATAGGTAGTTTGGTTTGATCCCGTCGATTCCAAAAGCATTGCGAGGCGACTCATTCATGGATTCCTATTCAGCCGAAGTAGCGAGCATGAGGGACAAGAACTGGTTTGCCGAAAACAACGTGTATAATGCACGTTGTATTGAGGACATCCGTGGTACGTCAATGGCGCAAAAGAAAAGAAATCGGATGACCACAACGACTAGGGAATGCTTTCATTTACATGAAGCAATGGCCTATGCCGCGGCAAGTAGCTGTTCCATGGTTGCGACCAACGACTTGACAGCATCCACGCTCTTTTGGAATGCTGCCTTTTCGGAATCGGTGAGCGAGAGTTCGACGATCTTTTCGACGCCATTGCTACCGAGGATAACAGGAACGCCTACATAGTAGCCACCGACACCATATTCAGCGTTGCAAAGCGCAGCCACGGGCAAGAGCCGTTTCTTGTCTCGCACGACTGCTTCCACCATTTGGGCTGTTGCAGCAGCAGGTGCATAGTAAGCCGAGCCCGTTTTGAGTAGCGAGACGATTTCGGCACCGCCATCTCGGGTTCGTTGAACGATTTCGGCAAGGCGTTCTGGTTTGATGAGTTGAGTGACAGGAATTCCGCCGACGGAAGTGCAGCTAGCGATCGGAACCATCGTATCGCCGTGTCCACCCATCAACATGGCTGAAATGTCTTCAACGCTGACGTTGAGTTCCATAGCCAAGAAGGCGCGGAATCGCGCAGTGTCCAAAACTCCAGCTTGGCCGATAACTCGATTGGACGGGAAGCCGAGAACTTGGAAGGCTCGTTGAACCATTGCGTCGAGGGGGTTGCTAACAACAATAACGACGGCATTCGGGCTAGTCGCTTTGACTTGGAGAGCCACGCTGGAAACGATTTTTGCGTTGGTGCTAAGGAGGTCGTCGCGGCTCATTCCGGGCTTTCGAGCGATTCCCGCCGTGATCACGACAACGTCGCTGTTTGCCGTGTCAGCATAGTCGGTCGAACCCACCAAGCGGCTATCGAAGCCCATGATTGGGGACGCTTGCATCAGATCTAAGGCTTTCCCTTTGGGCATATTCTCAGTTTGAGGCACATCGAGCAAAATAACATCGCCGAGTTCACCCGCAGCGCACCAATGAGCGCAAGTTGCTCCTACGTTGCCTGCACCGATGATTGTTATTTTTGCTCGTCGCATGAGAGTAGCCCTAGTTGTTCGAGAAGATTTAGTGGGGGAAAGATTCGATGCACGAAGTATCCGAACTAACCCAGGACCGTCAAGTGGTTGCTAAGCTTGCTCAACATGCTAGGGCGAGCGGCGGATTGAAAACTACCGTAGCTGGATTCGTAAGGATTCAGTCAGATTTCGCATCTTGAAGTGGAACGTAGGATGGGACCATTGTCCCGTCCATGCATGCAATTGTCCGGGAGTATCCATTAGGTGACTAGCTCGGGACAATGGTCCCAAGCTACTGAGTGGGCGCTAGAACTTTGAGCGTCATTGGGTGTTAAATTAGGAAACACTCGGGAGAGCGAGGCTCCCGCCGAGCTTGCGACGCTACGGTTCGGCAGAAGCCTCACCCTCCTTGGCAACGAATTCGCTGGTCAAACTGGCAAGAAACAGGTTGGCGCCGCCTCGCCCTCCCGAATAGAAATTGGTTGGGTAGACTCTAGGAAAACATGTTTCCCGTGGCGCCTTTTTTGAAAGTTCAAACATGCATTGGTCTCAAAAGACGATTCAGTTACCAAAGTACGGACGAGGTTGCCACTTGATTACGTCGCATGTACTCAAAGAGCTGGATATCATCGCATCCCTAAAGGTGGGGATTTTGCACGTGTTTATTCAGCACACATCTGCAAGCCTCAGCATCAATGAAAACGCAGACCCCGACGTCCTTCAGGACATGGAAACGGCCCTCAATCGTCTGGTGCCCGAAGACCAAAACTTCATCCATACCATGGAGGGGCCTGACGACATGCCTGCCCATGTAAAAGCTTCGCTTTTTGGCAGCAGCTTGACCATTCCGATTTCTCAAGGAGCCCTGGCTTTTGGCACTTGGCAGGGGATCTATTTGTGCGAGCATCGCAACCGGGCGGATCGGCGAACCCTGGTGCTGACAATTATGGGAAATATTTAGGAATGAAAGCGTGGGCAAGCTCGCCAACGGCCAGAAAGCATTTTCCATCGACAGCCCCACCAATCCGCCTTGACCCAGTCTTAACGGCATACTTTTCAACCAATCCGGGAAACTGGGGAGAATGAGCGGGTAAATCCGCCTTTCCTGTACCAAAACCACATGCCGAAACTGATGAATATTTAGTTAATTTCAGTTGAAGGAATTCGGCGTTTCGATACTCTTAACTGGCTGAGATTGGCTTTCTGTCGGTTTCAACGCAGTTCTTTCGCAATATATTTTTCACAGGGTTCAATTGGTTATGTGCAAGAATTTACACGTTCGGCGAGGGTTCACCTTGGTGGAACTCCTCGTGGTTATCGCCATCATTGGTATTCTGGTCGGGCTTTTGCTCCCGGCTGTTCAAGCGGCACGCGAAGCGGCGCGGCGCATGCAATGTTCCAACAATGTAAAACAAATCGGACTTGCGACACTAAATTATGAGTCGGCAATGAAGAAGTTTCCTCCAGGAAGACTGGCTCCCGACTACTCAATCAACGGCGTAGTTCAAGCCAGCTACACTTCATATCCAAATACTTTGTCGCCAGGCTCCGCTACCGGCTTCCGTTCGGTTCATACGTTCATTTTGCCGTACATGGAACAGTCAACCATCTACAATTTGATTGACTTCAACGTTCCTACTGCAGTTCGCATGACAACAGGCGGAGGAGTCACCCCGATCAATGCCAATTACAAAGCATACGCAAACGCAGCGGGCCTCTTTATTTGTCCATCATGCCCCAACACGGGCGTGATCATCACCGAGAACAACTATCGTTATAACTTCGGTGGATCGACACCTTTTGGTGGTGCTGAGTCCTCGACCCGAAATGACAACTACGGTGCGACATCTCCTGGCGGTTTCTCATGCAAAGGAAACGGCGCCTTTACCATCGGAAACGGTCTGACCACTGGCTCATTCACCGATGGTTTATCCAATACAACTTTCTTCTCGGAACGAACCAAAGGAAGCGGAAAATCGCTGAACGCTCTTCCTCCGATTGAGGACATGACGAACATGCTCGCTAGGCCTGCAGGCTTGGTTGACGCAGACACGATGTACGCTGCATGCCTAGCACAAGCACCAACCATCAACAGTGGATTCAATTTCAACTCGGCTGGTCGTTGGCTGCCAGGAACTGACTTTTCCAACGGCTGGCCTTTTGGTTTCTACAGCAGCACGATGTACAACCACGTTGCTCCACCAAATTGGAAAGCCATCGACTGCGGAACGCGAAGCGCCATTCCAGACGCTCCAGGCGAGCATGCAATCGTATCGGCTCGAAGCCTTCACACCGGCGGAGTCAATGCGTCGATGGGTGACGGCTCCGTTCGGTTTTTCAGCAATTCTATTGATCTTGTAACTTGGCGAGCCCAAGGTACGCGAGACGGTGGCGAAGTTTTCTCGAACGAGTAGTGATTTATCTTATGATCGCGAAACCTAAATTGCGTCACCATGTCCGGTTTTTTGTAAACAGTAGCTGTTTGCTCATTGCCTGTTGCCTAGCGACAGGTTGTGGCGGGAAAGTGCCCGAAAAGGACAACCGGACGGCACAGGTAGCGTTTGATGAAGCGATCAAATTGGTTGAGACAGAAAGCTACTCTCAAGCTCTTCCGTTACTTGAGAGTGCGATTGCTACAGGCGGTCTTTCCGCTGATCTTTATGCTGAGGCTCTTTTGCTCAGGTCACGTTGTCATGCCGATGCGGGAGCGTTGGACAAAGCGGAAGCGGACCTGACTCTCTCTGAACAAGGGTCGCCAAGCCCAGCAAAGTTCCAGCTTGCAAAAGGGACATTGCTTTCTAAACAGGGCAAAAAAACTGAGGCTGACGCTGCATTTAAAGCCGCAAAGAAAATCGATCCAAGTATCAAGCTGCCTAAATAGGGACGTTTCTCCCCTGCTTCTGTGAGGGAAACGTTGCGTGATGCGATAAAACCAATTTTTGTCTTCTTAGTTCGCGTCTTTTTCTAAATTCAAAATCATGCACAATTCCAAGAGTTGTTCCGCAAAACGCGCTCTCCTATTCGCCGGATTTTTGACGACTTGCAGCAGCGAAAGCATCGCTCAGCAACTCCCTGCCGCCCGCTCTTCTTCCAACGTTCCTACGACACAATTGGTCCGAATGCAAAACGATAACCCATTCCTCCTGGCGAGCAAGCTTGGTCTGCATGCACCTGATTTTGCCAAAATCAAACACGAACACTATATGCCTGCCTTCGAAGCCGGCATGGCTCAGCAATTGGCACAGACCAAGGAGATTGCCGAACAGATAGATCCTCCTACCTTTGCCAACACGCTGGTCGCTCTCGAAAAATCAGGAGAAATCCTTGAGCGTGTTCAAGCCGTTTTCTTCAACATGTCGACTGCCAACACCGACGAGACCATCCAGGAAATCGAAGAGAAAATCGCGCCTCGTTTGGCGTCTCACTCGGACGACATCTATCTCAACAAAAAGCTGTTTGCAAGAGTCGAGTCTCTTTGGAATCAACGCACCACGCAAAACTGGAACGAAGAGCAACAACGTTTGCTCAAAGAGTATTACGAGAACTTCGTTCGAGCCGGAGCGAGACTCAATGATGCTCAACAAACTCGTGTCCGCGCCATCAATGAAGAGATCTCCTCATTAACGACACAATTTCAACAAAACCTGCTTGCGATTACAAAGGAGCGAGGGGTTGTTGTCGATGATGTGGCGCAACTTGAGGGAATGTCGGCGGCAGACATTGCCGCTGCTAGGGAAGCTGCGACCGCTAAAGGTCACGAAGGTAAGTATCTTTTGGCAATTACGAATACGACTCGGCAGCCGGTGTTGCTATCGCTCAAGAATCGCGAGTTGCGAAAGCGTGTTTGGCTTGCTTCTGCAAACCGTGGACTCGGCGAGGCAGGCGGTCTAGACAATCAAGGTCTGGTCTTGTCGCTGGCTCGACTTCGAGCGGAAAGGGCTAAGTTGCTAGGCTACGCGAGCCACGCTGCCTTTACACTCGAAAACCAAATGGCCGCCACCCCCAAGGCCGCCTTCAAGATGCTTCGAGACCTGGCTCCCGGCGTTCTCGCAAAAGCCAAGGTAGAAGCGGCCGATATCCAAAGGTTTATGAAGAAGGATGGAATCGCTGGCGATCTAGAGCCATGGGACTGGGAATTCTATTCCGAAAAGGTCCGAGCAGAAAAGTACCAAATCGACGAGAGCCTGGTGAAGCCGTATTTCGAAATGGAAAGCGTGCTTCAAAACGGGGTCTTCTATACCTATGGGAAGCTCTACGGAATTCAATTCAAAGAGCGCAAGGATTTACCAACCTATCATCCAACCGTTCGTGTCTTTGACGTCATAGGGGCGGATGGAAAGCAAATCGGTTTGTTCTATGCTGACTACTTCCATCGCGATGCAAAACAAGGTGGCGCATGGATGGATGGATTCATTGCTCAGTCGCGGCTGCTAAACCAGTTACCCGTAGTGGTCAATGTGATGAACATTCCAATGCCCGCGACTGGAGAACCAACGCTATTGAGCCTAGACGATGTCACAACCATGTTTCACGAACTAGGGCATGGAGTGCATGGATTGTTTTCCTCCGTCGAATATCCTGCTCTTTCAGGAACCTCCGTACCACGCGACTTCGTCGAATTCCCCTCGACCTTCCATGAGGACTGGGCAATTCACCCTGAGGTTTTGAACAACTACGCTCGGCACTACAAAACGGGCGAGACCATTCCGAAAACTTTGTTGGACAAGAGTATCGCAGCCAACAAATTCAATAAGGGTTACGAGACTCTCGAATACCTTTCCGCAGCCCTGTTGGATCTCGGATGGCATTCCATTTCGACAGACGAGGTCCCTACCGATGTGGTCGCTTTTGAGAAGCAATTGCTGAAGAGTTTTGAAATGGATTACGCGCCAGTGCCACCGCGTTATCGAACGGCATATTTCGCGCACGTTTGGTCCGGCGGCTACTCAGCTGGCTATTATGCTTACTTGTGGAGCGAGGTGTTAGCCGCTGATGCTTTCGCTCACATGCGGAACCAAGGAGGACTGACGGCAAGCAACGGCGCCAAGTATCGCGACACCATCCTGTCACGCGGCGGCACTCGCGAGGTCATGCAGCAGTACAAAGATTATCGAGGCCAAGAGCCAACCGTCGAAGCATTGCTCATCCGACGAGGGCTTAAGTAGAGTAGCTGCATCCTCAACGACCACTGTCGATTCCTCTTGCGATTGAATCGCGAATGCGATGGCAATTGATAGCCTGGGGTGAGTTCGCAACGCGAACGTAACCCCAGGAAATGCGCCAATGCCGTCGCTTCGCGACTCTCGACCAATCTGGGCCGATGCTTACCACGGATTGCATCCGTGGCTATCAAATACCACTGCTCCGCAGTTCAAGCACTCGCCAGGTAAAGCAACTCATACTTGCTAAGTTGCTTCTCCAGCGCAAACTCGGATGACACTCGTTCGAGATTGGCCTGGCCGGCCTTCTTTCTCTCTGCTGGGGACTTACTCAACGCAACAACGCGATCAAAAAGTTCCCTCCAAGCGTCCTTTGGAACGGATTGGATGTCCGCCTGCTCACCTAACAACTCAGCGACACCCTCTGCACGAGTTGCAACGACTGGCAAACCTACCGACATCGCCTCCAGGACGACATTCGGCATCCCTTCATATCGAGTTGGCAGCAACAGCAATTCGGAACGAACCATCCATGCCTGAACGTCGCTTCGCTGCCCCAGGCAATGAACGCGACCGTCAAGACGCGGCTGGCGAGCCAGGGTTTCCAAGTCCGGTCTCATGCTGCCATCTCCGATCACCACCAAATGATGATCGGGCAACCGACTCAATAGTTCCTCGCCATATTGCGAGAGAATGTCGATTCCTTTTTGAAGCTCGAGTCGGCCGACGAACAGGAGTATTCGTGCCCCTTCGGGTACTTGGTGCGAGCTCACGGCGATTACCGGCGCTTGGCCATCCATAGCGATTCCGTTCGGGATGACCATCATCTTTCGGCTGTCCATTTTCTCCGTGTTCACGCACCAATCCGCCACCCCCCGACTCACGCAAATGGTCTTGGTGCCGCGAGATGTTGCCCACCGATCAAAAACAAATCGAGACGTGCGAGGTTCGGCGACGCGCACTCCGAGAAAAAGTGGGATGCGAAATTTTGGAACAACCCATGCACAGAGAACATTGGCATGCCAAAGAAAGGATTGGACCACATCAGGCCGATCGGCCTGAACCAATCGTTTCAACTTGGCAGCCATTCGCGGAAACTTCCACCAACGATCACCGCCAAGGAAATGTGTTTCGATTTCTTCTGCTTCTAGCATACGCAGGAGAGTGCCCTTGGTGCTTGACGGAGGCGGGCCAATCGCGATGACTCGGACTCGATGCCCGTGTCGAGCTAGGAAAAGAGCTAGTTCCGTACAACACTTTTCGGCGCCACCAGTATCCAATTCTGTTATGACTAAATCGATTCGCATAAAGTTACTTGAGAATGCATCAAACGCCATGGAGTTGATGCACGAACAGAAATGGAGGATAGTGGCAAACGAAAAGCGACCAGTTCAATATATTACCACTAACCTAAATTCGACGATACGCTTAGCTCGACACAGCCGACAAAAGTGAGCCTGAGGCGCTAGCCGAGTTCTTTCGACCTGCAAAAATCGGCTAGCGCCTCAGGCTCATGAAAACGAAATTCGGCCGTGACTAGCTCGCTTCGATCACGGCCATTCGTTCCTTGAGTGCAGCACTATCGTTTCGACGCCCTTCGTGATCGAGCAGGCGGAGCTCGTTTTCCATCGACTGAAGCAATGAGGGGAAATCGGCGTTGGCCTGAAATTGCGATTGGGCTTCATGCACGGACGCCAACCCTTGATCCGTATTGCCAATGATCAATTGGGCGATGGCTAAATCGGCCATGGCCTGGGTTTTCGAAGGCCAATCGAAGTCGGTTGATTTCTTTAAGGCCTTGTTGAGTAATTGGGCACCTTGTTGGTACGCCCCCGACTGCAATTTAACACTCCCTAGGGCGGCGGTCGCTGCACAAGCGATTGCAGGTTGTGGGCTGGTGGCTGGTCCGCTCAAAATTGCCACAGCTGCTTCTGACTGACCTATGGACGCTAGGCATTTCGATTCGGCAATCCGCAGCCACAACACATCCTCTCCAGCGGCAAGGGTCTCCGCTTTCTTTAAATTGAGCAGCGCCAATTGCATTTCGGTGCGGTCCATTTGAGCCTGAGCAACGGCAGACCAAAAAAGCACCCCATTCGTGCGGGTGTTCGTGACAAGCGTTCGGTTGACACGCCCCGCGAAGGCTTCGCTAAGACTTTCAGGCCACATTTTTGTGTCCGGCAAAACTTGTTCCAATCGCAACCAGAACTCTATATCCAAGTTGGTTGGCTCCAGCTTCATGATTTCGACTTGGTTGGAAATTGCGTTCAGTGCAAAAGTACGAATGGAATCTGAAGTCGCATTATTTCTCTTAGCTGCTTCGGCCAACAACAGATTCAAATCCGCTTGATACTGCCAATTGCTGGATCGCACAGCAACAGCCAAGGCTTGCCGATAAAGACTATCTGCTGTGCTCCACTGCTCCGCGACCACTGCACGCAAACCGAGCAACCTAAGGCAATCCATTTCCACAATCGGATGTCCGACTGCCGTCGAAGCCTTACGCAACTGGATCACGGCTTGCTCATCTGGGTCACTCGTCTGTAATGACAATGCGAATGCGTTGCGTTGCTTCTGATAGTCTTGAACAACGATCGGGAATTCCTCAGCAACTCTTAGAAGCGAGTTCCAGTCCGTCTTGGTCATCGCGGCAGACCGTTTGCTACGCGAAGCTGCGATGAGCTTGATGTCCTTTGCCGCAAAATCGGTCGCCCATTTTTCGGCCAATAGCCGTTCGCTTGACTCACCGTACTGCAAGACGACCCGCGTTGCAGATCGGCTCTTGTCTTTTTCGAGCAGTGGTTTCAGCTGGGTGCGAAGTTCTTCCGTCGACAATGTCGGAGCAATTCCATTTCCCAGTATCGCTTCATGGCCGTCAAATCGAATGGTGCGAGCGGGAGGGTTGGCAACCCGTTCGCTTTCTGCATTGGGATGATTTGCATTCGCTGGATTCCATGACGCTGTTTTTTGACCATCCGACTCCGCGGGCCTGGACGGCAAGAGAGAGTTGATGGACCAAGCAGAACTGCGACCGTCTTTGTCCCGTTCCGTAAAATTAGCGCAACCTGTGATCAATCCCGTCGCGGCAATGCCAGACAAGATCAAGATATTGGAGTGTCGATTGAGGTTGAACATCAAATACAATCCGGTCTTTAGTAACTTTTTGGAACAACGTTGTGAAGGCGGAAAAGATTGGCACGTTGGCAACATTCGGGATCAGCCCGAACCACTTCGCATGGCAAAAATGTATTCATGGTGCTTTCCGACCCATCGCGACTTGGATGCAAGCTGAATTCACTCAGCAGTTCGTTGCTGGCAGCAGCGGATTCCGATGGAGTGTTGAAAACGTAGGGACGAATCACCACAACCAATTCGGTGCGAATACGATTGGTCGATTGTCGGCGAAACAGAAAGCCCACTCCCGGCAGCTCGCCCAAGATAGGAATTTGATCCCGCGAGTCGTTCACTTGTTCTTCGATCAATCCACCCATCGCCACCGCCATCCCATCTTGCGCCACAATGGTTCCACTGACCGTTCGGCGCCGAACGGTATCGACGTTGACACTGCTAATGCCATTGCCATTGGTTGCCGGAATCGGAATCGAAGCACCGGAAAGAATGCGTTCCGAATTCTCTTCGACCACTCGCAACGTCACGGTGCGATCCGCGTTGATGTTGGGAGTGATTAAGAGAGACTGGCCGACGTCTCGCAGCTCGGTTATCGGGGTTGCTGCCACGGCCCCGTTGACGGCGTTCGCGCTCGCGACCACTTGCGACGGTGTGAAGCCAACCGTAAACGGCAATGTGTCCCCGACAAAGATTCGGCTCACTTCATTGTTTGCCGTCAGAATAAGTGGGGTCGCAAGAGCTGTCACGCGATTTTTGCTTTGCAGCAGTTGCATTCGAAACTGAAAGTTATCATCCACCATTTGGAACGAAAGTGCGCCAGGGACTTGGCCCGCCACGCTCGAAGTCAGACTTCGGGCGGCCGTCGAACCGCCAGGAAAAGCCGGATTCAAGCTTCCATCCGAAAGTGCTCCGGAAATGCCATCGCGTTTGGTAAAGTACTCAAACGCGGAATTGAGCCCATCCGTCAGGTGAACTCGCAGAACCTTAACTTCTAGCAATACCGTTGGCGTCGGAACATCCAATTGCTTGATCAACTGTTCAATTTGCTCCATGGATCGCAGATCGCCCGTTCGAACGATGATTTGGTTGTTTCGACGAATGGTCGAAACATAAATCGTGGCGGCTTTGCGTTCCAACAAGTCACTGCGGTCGCTGTCGTTGATCTTGCCCTGTTCGATTAGCTGGTTTTCAAAACGCTGAATCTCCTCTGACGAAAGGTCGGTCAATGGTCGATTGTCGAGGTTCGAGTTCAATTGCGAGTTTCTAGAATTGGCCCCAAGTGCTCCACTTCCAAAAGGATTGTTTGAACCACCGCCACCGAAACCGTTGAGACCACTGGCACCATTGAGTCCGTTGGCGCCCCGCAATTGCATGGAACTCTGCCCCGAACTTCCACCGCGGTTTGAACCTGAGCCTTTTTGCGCGCTATCCAACGCACCTAACCCGAGAGCACGACCATCTACCAAATCGAAGCGGCTGAATCGTTGCGATAGATCGGCTAAGTCGGTCATATCACTGTTGGCGGCATTGTATTGAACTCGGTTTCCGAGAATTTGTTGAATGACTTGCGCAACGGCAACCGGATTCGGATAAAGGAGTGTGAATACCTTGGTCTCTTCCTCGCGGAAAGTCGACAGGTCTCGCTCGTATTCCTTGGAAGTCGCTATGCGGATAATGCCCGAATGCTCGTCTTTGCGATAAAAGAGCCCGTTCGACTTGGCGATGGCATCGAGTGCGTCCATTGCACTCACTCGCTTGAGAAAGGCGGTAATACGTGTTTTGCCAGCTTCGGCCGAATTGATAATGTTCAAGCCGGTTTCTTCAGCGAATACCTTCATTGCATCCGCCATCGTGACGTCCTCGAACTGAACTTGGCGAAGCATTTTTTGAGAGCCCGTGCGAACTCCAACCTTGGCATCGTCGCCCAAAACAATGATTTCTCGAGCTGCGATGTCGTTTTCAACGGACGGCAGCGGCTTAGGAGCTGCAGCCTCGGTGGCCGTCGGCTTGACGTCCTTTACAAAGACTTGTGGGCATGCAAAGGCAGATGGCAAATGGGCGCATAGCAAGCAATAGATAGCAGTGAGCCAGCTGAAGTGCTTTTTCGGATGCGTCATATTCGACATTCCTTTGCGTCGCGCAACGGCACCATGCTGCTGCGTCGCAAGAGGTATCGACTAGGTAGAATATGCTGATCAGCGAAACTTTGGCGACAAGGTTGTTTTTCCTAAAGTCCGACTAAGGGTTCTCCTTACTTAAAGGCCAAAATGTGCAAAGCGTGCAATCTGCCTACATTGCCATCCCGCTGGCCTTAATGCTATTTGTTCGGAGCTACAGTTCTCCGATTGCACAAAGTTGTCTGGCAAGTTGATCATTGCCACCTTCGTTTTAATCGACGAAAAGGACTCTTTTGCATTCAGCTGCCTCAAATTACAAACTGTCTCAATTTTGTTGGAGAGATTCAAAATGTTGTCGCGTTCCCGAAATCGCAGAAGTCGCAAAGGGTTTACCCTGATAGAGCTCATTGTTGTGCTCTTCATCCTCGTTGGACTTGCGGCACTGATCATTCCTACGGTTAGCGGAATGGTCGGCCGTACCACAGCCAGCACCTCGGCCTCGAGTATCGGCAACGTCGCTAACGCGATTCAACGATACGAAGCCCAGTTCATGCAGTACCCAGATAACTTTGATAGTCTGAAAACCAGTTTAGCCACCGGCACGGAACTCGACACTTTGGACGCAGCCTTTGTTGCCGCTACGGAAGAAGTGACGTTGTCGTTAACCAAACGTGCTCCCTTAACAGCCGCAGGCATTACCTCCGTCGGTATTCATACGACTGGCGACGGTAGCTACGTGTTGGCTACACCGACAGCGCTCACCAACACCACTGTATTGAGAGGTCCGACGGCTGCAACTCAAGTCGCATTGGGCTTGGAAAAAACAGGCGTTGCCGGGAAGTACATCGTGCTCGGTGTTGGGTCGATCACGGACATGAAAGGCCGAACGATCATTGAACCACCTGCTGCGTTCCCATCCGACGGTTCGATCAATCCAGTTCTGACTTATCGTCGGTTTATGGCTATTTTTCAAATCAGCGACGGTACCAACCCATTGACTCGCGCCAAACTGGTCGGAGTGCTTGCCCCTGATGCCAGCAGCGTGTCCACCGAGTTGGGTAACTACTTCACTTTGGCACAACCAAATAACTAATTGTTCTAGAGTGGCCCATTCTAGAACCAACGATCAGGGTCTGTATCTTGTAAACAAGTTGCGACCTCGGTTCCAGAATTGCTTTCCAGAACAAATCAGTTTACGACAACGAGGCAGGAAAATCATGTCCCTACGCAAAGCATTTACCATCATCGAGTTGATCGTAGTGCTTTGCGTAGTTGCAGCCCTAGCTGGCCTCTCGCTCCCGATATTGAGCGGAACCCACAGTATCGCCGCCAACACGACGACTCAATCAACTTTGCGAGAAGTTGGCCATGCAACAAACCATTACTGGTCCGATTGCAAATTATTGAAACTAGATGGCATAACCACGATCGCCACCGAATCGACCCGATTTCAAATTCGCTGGCTCTTTCGCAACCCCCAAACCGACACAACGAATAACAGTTTCGACATCAACTCATCCATCGGTTGGAACGGGCCCTACCTGCTGTCCCCCACAGGCAGCCCACTTTTGTTTGGCGATGTCGCCATGATCGACGCCTGGAACAATGCCGTCACGATCCAAGATCCAAACCCTACCGCTAGCACTCGAGACGTTCGAATCGTTTCCGGCGGCCCCAACGGCGCTATCGATATCCCCTCAAACGCTGCAACGTCAAGCCTAGATGCAGTCACCATTGGAGACGATCTTTATGTCGCGCTTCAATTGCACTAAAACGCGTCGGTCACCCCGCAAGGGCTTAACCCTGCTAGAACTGGTCGTGGTACTTGGTATCCTCGCGCTGCTCGCTGGAGTTGCCGTTCAATCTTTGGACCCAATTGCCAATCAATCTCGCTACGAATCTAGCCAGAGCATGATCAATGGCATCCGGTCCGCAACCATCGGCGATCCAAACGCAAAAAACGCAAACGGTCAGAAGATCATTTCGGGTTACGTAGCGGACACCTCGTTGCTACCAAGTTCACTGACCGATCTCCTCCAAAAACCCAATGCCATCATCGCCTATGGGACTGATTCGTTTGATTCCGATCGCGATCTCACCAACGATGTGACGCTAGCCCGCGGCTGGAACGGTCCCTATCTGCAACTCGGCGCGGGGCGAACAAGCATCCTCGACGGATGGGGCCATGCATTGACTCTGCAAAACAACTCTGGCACGCTGACCATTGCGTCACTCGGCTCCGACAACGATTCCGTAGCACCCGAAGACGGATACCAAGCGGACATTTCCGTTGACATTCCCGTCAACGCCCATTCGGGTGACATCGTGTCGCGACTGTATGCAATAAATACAACCACTGGAACGCGAATCGACCCAACGCTTAGCAACCTCCTAGATGGAATCGCATCACCACCCGCAGGGACCAAATTGCTAGGGATTCACTTCTACGGAAAAAACGCTTCTGGCGGTACAACCGGTGAAATTCAGGAAGTGATGTGCCCAGTCGCCATGACTGGAAGTTTTGAATACCGCTTATCCAATGCAACCCATGGCAAGGCAGCAGCCAGAGCTGTTTTTTGGGTCGATGCAAACGACGACCAACTTCTTAATCCAGGTGAAGTCGTCCTTCGAAAAAGCTATGTCCAAGTATTTGACATCGTCGCAGGACAAGAAAACAGATTCGACATGGAGCTAAGATGACTTCGCAATAGTCATCAAAACCACCATGTCAAACTACACGCTCGTACTGATCACCGACAGCCTACTCGCTAGAGTCGACGTACGTGACCGCACCAAGGTCACGATCGATTCGGTCGAAACAACGGCCATTCCTGATGGCGTGTCCTTGGCAACCCTGGTCGAATCTGCATTAGCGATGGGGCCAAAGAGAACAAGTCCAGTCTGGCTGTTCTCGAACCGCTTTTGGACTGGCACCATCAGCATTCCTTCGGATTTGCACGAGATTGCAAATGGCGACGAACTCAATCAAGCAGCCCTACTCGAAGCCGAAACACAATCCGGAATTCCCGCCTTTCAATCCAAAGTCGCAATGACCAGGATCAAAAACGATCCCCATGGTGATCCACAGTATTGGGTGACGCAGGCTCTGGACACCGAACTGGCGGAAATGGAGCAGGCTTTCTGCCAGTCAAAAACGAAATGGGCAGGCATCGCTCACATTGCGAACCATTGCCCAACCAATCCATCCGACGACACCAATCCGATTGAGCCATCGCTCGACGGCGAATTGGAACTGCGGAATTGGGCAGAAGAAGCAGTCAAGGATCTATCCGACAAAATCGCAACTCGCCCGTATTTCGCACCGCCCGCCAAAGTGCTTTCACCCAAGACCCAAACGTTGCTAGCTTCCGTCATTGCATCGCTTGCGGTGCTGGTTTGCGCATTCGTTTACCTCTGCGATAGAAACTCACTGCAGCACATAGAACGACTTTCGTCAAATGCATCGAAACAGAATGATTCTGTCGAAGCTTTGAGTCGCCAATTGCAAAAAGCGGAATTGAGTCTCGAGGGAAATCGCAAAAAGCAACTGGACGAGCAGATGCGGTTGGACACATTCAAAAAAGAATTTGAGCTCAATCGTTTCAACCAATCGCTCATCAGCGGTCATTGCGCTAACCTTATCGATGCTATTGCCAATTCGGCTGACTCAGATAGCTGGTTGCAGAGCATCGAGTCGAACGCGACCAAGACGACGCTCAAAGGGCTTTCCCTCAATGAAGCATCCGCACATCGGTTCGCAAGTGGCCTCGAACAGCAACCAAAGCTCATCGGCCACACGGTAAGTCCAGCCCAGATAAACCCTCTCGAAAACGATTTGATTCAATTTTCGATCGTCATCGACCTCGCAACCACGACCGAGAGCCCGCAACGAAGCAAGGAATCCCTTCCATGACCTCCGCTGCGCCCGGCAACTTTACCATACCCGTCCGTATATCGCTTCCCTCGATTCTGATCGTCTTCGGTTTCTTGTGGTTTTGCTATTTGCCCAGCCAACGGATTATCCAAAGCAAGCGAGTTGAACTGGAAAAACGATTGGCAAACAATGCAAAGTCGCCAAAGTCACCAGAGGCTCTTACTGCCAAGTTAAATGCGGTCCAATCGGAACTTGTGAAAATCGCGAAGGAGTGCGAAACACTATCTCAATCGCAGGAATCAATTACCGCCAGTCGATCCCAATGGATTCGTAAATCATTGCCTGGAAACTCGCCCGCAAAGGCCGTTGCGTCCTCCCTGGAACTGCTGCGGCAAAACAACTTGGTATGCATCGATAGCGGTTTGATCGGAAGTCCTCCGCAAAAAGAAGAACGATTCGTTTCGGTCAACCCAAAGCCGTCTGCACCATCGACAACGTCAAACGAAAGCCGTTCGAAAACAAAATACGGAATACGAGTACAAGGACGTTTTCAAGATGTTCGCAAGGCCCTACTGCAACTGCAAGAAGAACAACCTAGTGTGATCCTCCTGTCCATCGACATGGAAGCCTCCGATCCACATAGTGACCATCGCATTTGGACGCTAATTATCAATATATGAAAACGAATAGCACAATCATTGATCCTGAGACGCTAGCCGAGTCGTTAATTGAGCCTGAGGCGCTAGCCGAGTCGTTGCCGCAAAGTATTTCGGCTAGCGCCTCAGGCTCAGGTTTGCCGTCGATGCTCCATACGATCTCGGCACTTGCGCAGACCGAGCAAGTCGACGTGTTGTTGCAAACCTTGCTGTCAGACCAAAGCCACTCCAAGATTAACCTCGACGAAGTGCGAGTGGATCCAAAATGGTCCGCGAAAGTGCCCGCTCCGTTCGCCATCCGCCGCAAGCTTCTGCCTCTATGTTGCCTTGACGGAGTTGTCCGCGTCGCAACTTCGCAAGCGATCGATCCGACGATCGACAAGCAATTGACCAATTACTTAGGCAACTCTTTCCTTGCTATCGAAACCGATCCAGCATCGTTGCAGCGTGCCATCACGCGAGTGTACGGAACACTCGCTTCCAGCTTCCATGCCGAGAAGCAAAAGAACTTGGATCGCATCGGCAAAGAAGACGGCTTATCGAACTCCAACATCTCTTTGGTCGATGAGATGATTCAGGCTGCTTCCCTGCAGAGCGCGTCGGACATCCATTTGATTCCCTGCGAAGGCATTTTGAAAATCCAGTTTCGTATCGACGGTGTGCTAGAGAACTACCGCGAAATCCCAATGGAGGCACAGCAAGGCCTCATCAATCGCCTCAAGGTGATGGCGGAATTGGATATCGCCGAAAAGCGTGCTCCCCAAGACGGAAGTTTCTCTATCCACATGGGCAAGAACTCCGCCAAATTAGACATTCGATTGGCGACCCTTCCGACGCGATTCGGTGAACGACTGACAATGCGGTTGCTAGGCTCCAGCGGCAGCAACTTGAGCATCTCAAGTCTTGGTATGCGGGCCGACGATCAAAAGGTATTTGAAAACGCTCTGGCGAGACCACACGGCCTGGTACTATTGACGGGCCCGACAGGCAGCGGAAAATCGACTACGTTGTACGCCGCGATCTCCGAACTTCTACGAACACAACGCGGCAACATTATCACGGTCGAAGACCCCATCGAATATGAGATGCCCGGTGTGTCTCAAGTCGAAGTCGACTCGGCCGACCGACTGAGTTTTGGCAAAGCCCTTCGGAGCCTATTGCGACATGACCCAGACGTAGTCATGATCGGTGAAATTCGAGATGCGGAAACAGCCAATGTTGCGGTTAAGGCGTCGATGACAGGTCACCTTGTGCTTAGCACCCTCCACACCAATTCCGCGGTGGGCGTCGTTAGCCGATTGGTAGACATGGGAGTTGAGCGATTCTTGGTCGCTGCAACTCTCCAGCTCTCTGTTGCACAGCGGCTTGTCCGTAGATTGTGTCCGCATTGCCGACGAGAACGACCCATGAATACGGTCGAAGCCTCAGCACTGCGTTGTCCAGAGTTAGCCGGCTCGCCCGTATTCGATCCCCAAGGATGCGTTTACTGTGCAGGCCGTGGATACTCCGGCAGACTGGCACTCTTTGAAATGCTGAACTGTAGCGAACGCATCGCGAGTCAAATCGCAAGCGTTGTCGACGAACATGAACTCTGGGCCACGGCACAAACCGCCAGACGTTCCTCCCTTTCCGATGACGGAATTGCCAAGCTCCTATCCGGACAAACTTCGGTTCGCGAAGTGATCTCGGCGGTTTCTACGGGGAATCCATCATGAGCCGATTTCGATACATTGCGAGAAACGATCGGGGAGTGCTCACTCGCGGCGAGCTGGAAGCGCCCTCACGCTTAGCTGCGCATGCCGCCCTGCAACGCCTTGGGTCACAACCCGTTAGTATTGCCCCTGTCGCAAACCGATTGGCTTGGTTGGGACGACTGAAGAAACTCTCATGGCGAGATGCATTCGGGCCACGATCGTACGATGCCGAGATTGCATTGCAGCAGTTGGCTTTGATGAATCGAAGCGGTATGGGACTCATTACCTCCCTGCAGTCCGTTGCCGAGCAAACCAAATCGAGAGCTTTCCAAAAAGTTGTCGGTACGATGGTCGACGATTTGCAAAACGGCAAATCCTTGCACTTTGCCATGAACAAGCATCGCGTATTTCCTCGTGTCTTGACGCGATTGATCGAAGTGGGCGAATCGACGGGGGAGCTTGCCAACGTCATGGAACAAGGGGCGAAGCAGATGGCTCAGCAGCGAAAAGGAAGGAACACGATCCTTTCGATGCTTGCCTATCCCGCCTGTGTTGTGACTGCGGCTTCGACCGTTTCCGTGTATCTCGTGCTGGTCGTGATTCCCAAGTTGCAAACATTTCTGACGGCGATGGGCCGACCATTGCCGAGAATGACCCAGTCGCTGTTGACGTTTTCGCAGACCATGCAATCGTGGGCACCCATGATTGCAGTTAGCATCCTCGCCCTGTGCGGCGGTGTCTACTTAACGTACCGTCATCCACGCGGCAGACTTCTGCTCGACCGGTGGATGTTCTCTATCCCTTTTGTGGGCTCGATCTTCCGACTCTCTGGCACCATCACTTTCTCGAGTACGCTCGGTACGATGCTGCGAAGCGGTGTAACACTTTTGGATGCTCTGTCCGCGATTGAGACGTTGCATCGGAATCGGTACTTGGCTTCGACGGTTGCGTCGATTCGGCAAGCGGTCGTTCGCGGCCAAAGCCTGACCACGCCGCTCAGCCGAACCACTGCTTACATGCCGATGCTCGCCCAAATGATGGCGATCGCGGAACGCACAGGGAAGACAACCGAGATATTGGAACAAGTGACCAAGTTTCATGAGGAGCTACTGCAAGCCACGACGAAGCGTCTCGGTGCACTTATGGAACCAATCTTAATCGTTTTTATCGGTGGTTTCGTGGGCTATGTTTACGTTGCATTTTTTGTCGCATTAATAAGTGCTGGAGGTGGACGATGAGCCGCAATTTTCAATGGACCTCAATCTTCGGAACGGTCTGCTTAGTGCCCTGTTTGGCATTTGGTGCTGATGACACCTCGCGAGAAGCAACCGCGGGCAATCTTCCTAAATCGCTCGTTCGAAGCGAGAGCGATCGCGATCCAACGGCGCCAAGTTTGCGGATGTTAGAGCGAATCGGGGCGACCATGCGAAACACCCTTCCGCCCGCCGCTACCCCTGAAACTCGCCCCCGCGAATTGACGACTGCTGTTACGCAACTCCCTGAGATTCGTATCAAAGCCGTCGTGTTCAGCGACGATGACAACGGTAGCGCGATCCTCACGGCCAACGGACGCAGTATTTCGGTAAAGCTCTCTCGGGTGAAATCTCGACCTCTTGCGAACGGACCATCCCGTTCGCAAAGCAGTTTTAGTTTAGGCTCCGTAACTTTCACCGTTGAAGACTTTTCGGAGAACTCAATTCAATTACGACTCAGTTCGGACAACTCAGTGATGGTTGTTCAGTGATGGTTGTTCAGTGATGAGGGCCTGCGGCTTGTTGATCTAGTCGTTTAACAGTCAGCCGTAGGCGTACTGCGAGAACTAGTGATTTTTCCTCCCCTTCTCCTCCTCAGGAGGAGAAGGGGCCGGGGGATGAGCGACCGTCTAGGAATTAGGCAATAGAGCCGATTCGAAAATTTTAAATTTTTCGAACTCATTCAGTGCTCCTCAGGGGCTCTGCCCCCGAACCCCCGGGATTTTTTTAGGC
>JANPHB010000249.1:0-10906 GCA_031424235.1 Pirellula sp. | reverse complement strand
AAAACTACAACTCTTCTTTCCCCGCACCCCCGTGGGCGGCGCCACGAATCAAGAGGCATACGATCTGGCGACGTAAATCTAGAACTCCAAAGCTGCGGACGGTGGGGCAAGCCCCGACCGTCCTGAAATGTTTCACTGATTTGAGGGGGGCTGGGTAAAACAACGGGAAAGCTGAGTTCACCCTCCCTAGTCACGAATTGGTTGGCCAAAGTGATTCGTGATCTAACAAATACCGGAATCTGCCCAGAAAAGCCCCCTCTTGCGGGTTAGCCTATTGCGTAAAGGCATCTGTAGTAGAATGATGTTTCGGTAGCGGAATTATCTGCACGCCTATTTCCTTTGGAAAAATTGCATCGTGAGCGAATCGGACGTTAGTCCTGGATCACATGGGGATGCTCCCCAACCAAGAACTCTCTCTCCCACAAACGAAAATGAATCTCCTCAGATAGTCAGCGATGATTGTCATGCCTCGGGTATGTTCACGAAAATCCGTGAAGCTTCAGGTACGGTTTATGGCGATATCGGAACTTCGGTTCTGTATACTGTGATGGAGTTAACTCGTGAGACGATACGCCTCAAAAATCATCATTTGCCAACGGATCAATTCAATGCCATCGTAGCTCAAGGTGGCCCCGATCTAATTGCTCCCGACGAAGCGCTTGGCAGCTTAAGTTTGATCTTTTGGGCCCTGGTATTTCTGACTGTAAAATACGATCTGCTCATTATGAGGGCGGACAATCGGGGTGAAGGAGGGGACTTCGCGCTTTGGGGATTGTTGCGTGGTCACACAGGCAAAATTTTCGGGATGACATTGTTGAGTTTTTTGGTCGCTTCTGCGGCTGGACTACTTGCAGCGGATGGTATTATTACGCCTGCCATGAGCATGCTTGGGGCTTATGAGCCACTGGGTGATCCTTGGGCGATTATTGCGACGCTGGCAAGTCTGTTTGTTCTCTTTAAATCGCAGTGGCGTGGGACGAGCAAGGTCGGCGGCCTCTTTGGTTGGTTCATGCTGCTCGTTTGGTTTCCCTGGATCGCAGCCAAAGGTTTGCCCTGGGTGCTTTCGACTCCACAGGTGTTCAGTGCCGTCAATCCAATGTATGCGTGGAATTTTGTGATGAAGTTTCCGGCCATGGGAATGTTGGCCATCTTTGGCGTGGTGGTTTTAGCCATCACAGGTGGAGAAGCCAAGTACGCGGACATTGGGCATTTTATGCGTCGCACTAAGAAGCAATGCTGCGATGGCATGAGTATCGATCCTGAGGATTCTGGTCGAAGACCGGTGATGCTCGCTTGGTACTATATTGTGATGCCTTGCCTGCTGATTAACTATGCGGGACAAGTCGGCTTTTTGTTGTCAAATGGAGTCCCGCCAAGGGCTAGTACTTTCTTTGCCATGACTCCCAAAATTGCGGGAGCGCCTGCTGCAAACCACATCATCGACGTAGCCGACTTGTGCATTGCGGCCTGTGCAGCGTTCATCGCCTCGCAAGCCCTCATCACGGGGATGTTTTCCATTGTCAAGCAAGCGATTGCGTTGGGCTTTGCGCCGCGTCAATTGGTGAAGTACACGAGTCACGAAGCAGAAGGCCAAGTTTACATCCCGTCTGTCAACTGGGCGCTCTTTGCCGGTTGTGTTTTCGCAACCTTGTCGTTTCGGACTGCCAGCAATCTTGCGTCGGCATATGGCATCGCTGTGACAGGCACTATGTGGATCACAACGGTTATGTTTGGATATGTAGCCTACTACCGTTGGAGCTGGAAGCTGTGGCAAGTCTTGGCGATATGCTTGCCGATTCTCGCGATCGATATGCTCTTTTTCGTGAGCAACTTGACCAAGTTTGCGAGCGGCGGCTATTTCCCAATCGCAATCGCAACGGTGCTCGTCGTCATCATGGTCACATGGCAGTGGGGACGCTCGCAAATGGCGAAAGCGTTTTATGACTTTGGTTTTCGGGAAGGCAAAAAGATCGACTGGCTCGTTATGCTTCGAGACAAGGTCGATGAAATTCAAATCGCGATCGATGAAAACTTGCCTTTGGCCAGGACGCTTATCCAAGGCAGACGTCGTTTGGTTGAGAGCGATCGAGCTGCTGTCTTCCTGTGTTCGCAACCGATCCGGACACTCGAGGATTACACGCCAGTTACGTTGCGCGTGTTTCTTAAAAAGTATGGTGTGCTCCCATCGCATGTGACACTATTTCACATCAATCAAATTTCAAGTTCGACCTATGACAATGCGAATCGTTATGAAGTCATTAAGCTTGGTAACGATATTTATGCTGTCAATGTGACCTATGGTTACATGGAGCAGACCGATATTCGAGGAGCCTTAAAGGATTTGCAGAGGCGAGGGAAAATCAATATTGCCGCGGAACGGTGGATTGTCGAAGTGGGCGAAGAAGAAATCATCAGTCAACCCGGTCTGCCCTTGCTCCAGGCCATACGGATCGAAATGCTTCGTTGGGTACTGCGTTTGTCAGCTCCAGCGCACAAGTACTACGGACTAACCTACGACGCGGGCGTTTCGAAAGAGTTGATTCCGATTGTGTTTGGACGCAATGGAGTCCGAATCCGACTGCCTGAGCTTGAGGTGATGTCGGACCAGAAACCGGAACCGGACTTGAGGCCGAGAGCGTAAATGATTTAGCCAATGGGCGCTAGCCCCGGTTCTCGACGAATGTCGAGCAATTGAAAAACCGAGGCTAACACCCAACGGCTAATTGAACGGTAATACACTTTGCGATGTGCATTGGAATCGCGAATGCGATGGCAGTTTTCAGCCTGGGGTGAAGTTCGCATCGCGAACGAAACCCCAGGTAACGCGGCCCAAACCATTCCAAGCTCTGAAGGAGCGGTATTCGTCCCACATCCCATAAACCCACTGCAAGCAGTGAGCGTCACTGGCAACTCAACCCTAGTGGAAATGCCGTCGCTTTGCGACTCTCGTTTCATATGGTTATCGCTCACCACGGATTGCATCCGTGGCTATCGAATGCCACTGCTACGCAGTTCAAGCCCATTCAAATTAGCCGTACGGCGTTAGACGCGGTTCTAGACGCGGTTCTAGACGAATGTCGAGCGATCAACGACCATCGGGTTATTTGTCATGCATTTCATCCTCAAAAAATGGGAATTGCCGCTTTCCGGGTTGGCGGTGGTCCGCTACTCTGACAATTGCGGCCGGGCAAAAGGCGATCCCGAGCTGTATGAAGAATTCGCAAAGAAAATGATTTCCTGAATGCTCGGTTTCGTAAGGCCGACCAACGACTGAAAGAGATTTATGAAATTCAAGTTCCCAATTGTGATCATCGACGAAGATTTTCGATCTGGCAATGCGTCCGGACTAGGAATCCGGGCGTTGGCCGAAGCTATCGAACGCGAGGGAACTGAAGTCGCTGGCGTAACCAACTACGGAGATTTGTCCCAATTCGCTCAACAGCAAAGCCGAGCATCGGCATTCATTCTGTCAATCGATGACGACGAATTTGCGTCGGACGAAACGATGAAGTCGGCGCTGGAAAACTTGCGCAAATTCATTGCGGAAATCCGGTTCAAGAATTCGGACATCCCAATTTTTCTTTACGGCGAAACACGGACTTCACGTCACATCCCAAACGCGATTCTTCGTGAGCTCCATGGTTTTATCCATATGTTTGAGGATACGCCTGAGTTTGTGGCTCGGCATATTTTGCGAGAGGCCAAAGCTTACACAGACGGGTTGGCGCCTCCGTTCTTTCGAGCCCTAGTCGATTACGCTCAAGATGGATCGTATTCTTGGCACTGCCCTGGCCACTCCGGCGGCGTGGCTTTTCTCAAGAGCCCAGTGGGACAAATGTTCCATCAGTTCTTTGGCGAGAACATGTTGCGTGCCGACGTTTGCAACGCGGTCGAAGAGTTAGGGCAATTGCTTGACCACACCGGCCCAGTTGCCGCCTCCGAACGAAATGCCGCTCGTATTTTTGGAGCAGACCACTGCTTCTTTGTGACCAACGGTACCTCGACCTCCAACAAGATTGTCTGGCACTCGACCGTTGCAAGTGGCGATATTGTCGTAGTCGACCGTAACTGCCACAAATCGATTTTGCACTCAATCATCATGACGGGTGCTGTGCCCGTGTTCTTGACCCCAACGCGAAACAACTTGGGCATCATCGGTCCGATTCCGCTCGATGAATTTCGGCTGGAGAATATCCAAAAGAAGATTGAAGCCAATCCGTTTGCACGCGAAGCACAAGCCAAGCATCCAGACCGTAAGCCTCGTATCCTCACGATCACGCAAAGCACTTACGATGGAATCATCTACAACGTAGAAACGCTACGCAAGTTGCTGGATGGTCAAATCGGAACACTTCATTTCGACGAAGCCTGGCTGCCTCACGCTGCTTTCCATGAGTTCTACAAGGATATGCACGCGATCGGGCCAAACCGACCAGCTCCGTCGGATTCGATGATCTTTGCGACCCACTCGACCCACAAACTCTTGGCGGGTATTTCGCAAGCGTCGCAGATCTTGGTGCGGGAGCCGACCAACAAGAAGCTTGACCGCAACACGTTCAACGAAGCCTATCTGATGCACGTTTCCACTTCGCCGCAATATGCGATCATCGCATCCTGCGACGTGGCCGCCGCCATGATGGAACCACCAGGAGGAACAGCGCTTGTCGAGGAGTCGATCATGGAAGCGATCGACTTCCGCCGAGCCATGCGCAAGGTAGATGACGAATGGGGCAGCGATTGGTGGTTTAAGGTCTGGGGACCAGATCAGTTGGCAGAAGAAGGAATCGGCGAACGCGAAGACTGGATGCTGAGAGCCGACGAAAATTGGCACGGCTTCGGCAATCTTGCATCGGGCTTCAACATGCTCGATCCGATCAAGGCGACGGTCATCACGCCTGGTCTCGACGTCTCTGGTCATTTTGCTGAAACAGGAATCCCTGCATCGATCGTGACTAGGTACCTGGTCGAGCATGGTGTTATCGTCGAAAAGACTGGCCTATACTCGTTCTTTATTATGTTCACGATCGGTATTACCAAGGGGCGTTGGAATACGCTGCTCAGTTCGTTGCAGCAGTTTAAGGACGACTACGACAAGAACCAACCGATGTGGAAGATCTTGCCAGAGTTCTGTCAGCAGTATCCACGCTACGAAAAGATCGGTCTCAAGGAATTGTGCCGACAGATTCACGAAACGTACAAGAAACATGACGTGGCACGGGTCACGACCGAGATGTACTTGTCGCCGATGCAACCGGCCATGAAGCCCTCGGATGCATTTGCAATGATGGCCCACGACGAAATCGACCGTGTGGAAATCGATGACCTAGAGGGACGTGCGACAGCGGTCTTGTTGACGCCATATCCGCCTGGGATTCCGCTATTGATTCCGGGCGAGAGGTTCAACAAAACGATTGTCGAGTATCTTCAGTTTGCGAGCATGTTCAACGAAAAGTTCCCGGGCTTCGACACGGACATCCACGGGTTGGTCGAGGAAGAACTCGAAGGTGGCAAACGTCGATACTACGTCGATTGCGTTCGCATCGACGAACCCTTGCCAGTTTCTAAAAGGTCGGAAAAGGACAGGGAAAAGATCGCGCTCAACGTTTAGAGCTATTGTGTAGCCTTCAAGCGACTGATTTCTTGAAAGTCGGTTGTTAATGCGAGCGGCTGCAGTATCCCAACCCGAAGCGTAAGTTTTGAAGTTGCGCGTTATTTGTGCTTACGGGCCAACGGCCCAGCAATTTACATAGCCCAGCCCAACGGGCTGGGTATTCGAAGCAGTTACGATTAAGGGCCAAAGGTCCGGCCGTTTGTTGGCTAAGGTCTCTCACAGACGGAAACCGTCGGGCCGTTGGCCCAATCAATTCGTGTTCGATGGCGACTCAAGTTTTAGCCTAGATCTTGATCAGCGGGACGAAGGATAAAAGGGGTGATTGCCGATTCGTGAACGGTCTAGCGTGGGAGCTTGTTCGTCCGCCTTAGTCGCGTTCCGTCGATACCATCTATAGACTTCCATCAAACACTTATCTGACTTTTCATGATGGCCGCAATAGAACACGGAAAGGGCGAAAGATGGCTGACGGAGGCAGAATCATGCCTTCAAATCAACTGACTTTCTTTCGCGAACTTTGTGCTCTCTTGCGGCCCACACGGCACCCCTGTGGCAGGGACCTTGGGGTGAGGCATGGAGCATGTAGAGCGGTTAGCACCCCAACCATATTGCGAACATTGGGCACAATGTTCTCGTTCGCTCCAGGACAATGAAGATCCGTTGGATAACAGCAAATAGAAACAGAAACCCAGTAGGGCTTCCGCCAAAGATGCCACGCTAAATCCGGCAACGAGCGATACTTTTGTGGATCCTGAGCAAGATACGCGAATAACGCGTTCCAACCTGGAAAAACATTGAGATTCACTAAGGGTGATAGAGGGGGCTCGAACCCCCGACCTGCGGAACCACAAATCAACTTTTACAAGGGTCTCAATTGCTGAAAACCCCTCCATTTACTCAGAAATCAGTTTACAACAACCGTTGCATCAGTTGCAATAGAGGGCTTTCAAATGGGGTTTTAGGGTATTTGGGGGTAGGACTAAAGTCCGTCACTTTTTCTCGCGATTAACTTTGCCCAAGAATTGATTTTTTCTTGTATTCCTGTTCGCCTTCGTAATCAAGTCTGTTGCTCCGAACTGCTGGCCAATGCAAAAAACGGCTTCCCGAAGATCGTGTTTAGCACATCTGGGTCGCATGCGAGGTCATGGTCCAAGAAAACCTCTGAAGCAACCTTCACAATCAATCGGTGTAACGTCCAATGGAACAACACACCTCCGAACTTTTCAATACGGTGTGCTGCCCACAATTCACTCCTTTAGCTACGTCAATTAGCAAAGTCCATCCGTGTCTACTTTCGTTAGAAGAAACACAGTGTTCAAGCCAGTTGGATTCATTGAGGCGAGGCTAGTTCATGCCCGTCGTCGATCGTCCCTTGGCAGTGCCGCTCCGAACACAGTAGTAAGTAGGTTGTGGACAGCTCTGCGAGCAGCGTACCAAGCAATAGTAATGCGATACTTTCGAAGTATGCTATGAACAAATGCCAATGTTGCGAGCAAGCCTTGCCGTTAAATGATCCACACAAGCCAAAATACAAAAGGGCATTTGGCTGAAAATCGAAACCAAATCGACCTATGAATGAACCACAAAATATTGATCCGAGCAAAATTCGCGTTGGACCAATTCGCCACGCATCGCTATCACCGGAGTTGCTCGAACGAATCAGTGCAGTCTATGACGTGATTGGTCCTTACCTCGACACGAATCTTGAGAAATTTGAACTCAACTTCATGCGAGACTTGCATCCTGAAAGCGAAGTCGCAATTTGGATGAGCATCACAGCAGCATGGATTGCGTACCACGAGACATATCTCAACAACGAGTTGTTGCCTGATGATGAGGAGAAGAAAATACTGGGGTCTTTGCTCGTCATCTCAATGGGCATCACGGATGTCACTAAAATGAAGGTCTCAGACGATGTTGGACGCAAGCTGCTCGAATGCTACGATAGCCTTGGACAAGAAGACGAAGAGTAAACGACTAACCAAAATGCAACGACTGTGGCACCGAGATGGAAACTGGTTTCCTTGTTGACCAGCGAGGACTCGGAGCCGATTGGCATCGTGGCGTTCCGAATCCTGAAACAGTCTTTGGATTTGAAACATCGGCATACAAAATCGACCGAACGCAAATATTGGAAACGAGAACCGTTCGATGCACCAAATGTGGCTTGCTCAAATCGTATGCTCTTGAGAAGGATTCGTGGTAGTAGCTGAAATGCGTTTCCATTTCACCGATGATTTGTTTTGGGAGCCTAGATGATTTTGGATTTTGGCAATTACAATGAATTTTGCCCGTGAACCACATCCCTTTGAGAAGAGAAACAATGAAGAAGAAAGTCAACAAATCCGAACTGATCCGAAGCCTGATTGCCAAGAATCCATCCGCAAAAGCTCCTGAAGTCCTTGCACTTCTAAAGAAAGATGGTGTTGCGGTATCCTTACCCCTTGTCTATCAAGCGATGAGAAACGGTAGTTCGCCGACGACAACGGCGGTTAAACGAGGTCGTCCCAAGGCTGTAGCTTCTACTGCAAAAGCCGCTGCAAGAGCTTCCTCTACCAATGATCTTTTCGCTTCGATGCAATTGTTTGTCGATGCAGCAGGTGGCTTGAACAAGGCCATTGAAATCTTGAGCGTCTTCAAGAAGTAGTTAGTTCTTCTAAAAGTAGTTCGCTGTCGCTGGCACACTTATTGCGAAGTAAGCCGATGTGGAAGATTGCTCAATTGAAGGCCATCGTCTGCTTCGGCTCTTTTTGTTTTTGCGAATGAGTTTTGAAGATGCAATAGCTCGATTACCACTCGCTTGGGTCGCTTTGCAATCGCAGCACACTTCAAATCGAGTTCAATTTGGACTACAAGGCAAAATCTCGCATCGACGTTTCGATTCCGGCATTGCGTTTGCTTACGGCTCATTTGGGCTTTTCAAAACCAGACCCAAGAACCAAATCTCGAACAGAAGAATGATGAAATGCGACGTTTCCTATGGATCAGCAGTATGAGTATTTGCGGACTCGGCTTCATGGCTCAATGCCAAGCTCAGTCCAAATCTGAGCCAACTTCCAAAACTAACGAGAAGCAAGTGAAGGGTTCTACAGAAGCAGTATCCAAGGCTGACGACGATGACGACGATGTGACTGTCCGAGGTATGGTCAAGTCTTTTCATGAAAACAAGAAGGGCGACACCGATGGTTTGACCCTCACCGATGGTAAAGAAATACATTTCCCACCGCATCTTGGCGAAAAGATTGCCGAGATGGTTGCAAAGGGCGATGAAGTTGAAATTACAGGACATAACCATACTGGTCCAAAGGGTGACGCCCATGTTCGTGCCGACATGGTTAAGAACATCAAGTCTGGAAAGTCGCTGGACGTGAAAGCATCACCGCCTCCAAAAAAGGATGGCGAAGAATCCATGACGAGTACGGGCGTTGTTAAGTCATTCCATGAAAGCCCCAAGGGTGATGTAGATGGATTGACCTTCGCCGACAACAGTGAAGTTCGATTCCCTCCTCATATGGGCAAAGAAATTGAAGCAGTCATTGCAAAGGGAGATGAAATCCAAGTTGTTGGACACAAGCATTCGGGACCAAAGGGTGATACCCATCTGCGTGCCGACTCAATCAAAAATGTTAAGTCAGGCAAATCCGTTGATGTTGGCCCACCGCATGACAAAGATGGACCACCACACGAACAAATCCTCACAGAGATTCGTGCAATCCGCACGCTTATCAACAGCAACTCCAAGGGAATCCAATTAGCATCATCGAAGAAGGCTGTTGGACCACCACATGAACAAGTATTGCTAGAACTTCATGATCTGCGAGCTTATCTCGAAGCCCAATCTGCAAGCAAAAATTAGCTGAGTGTCATTGCAGCATCACGTTTAGCATTTAACGAAGCGTGGTGCTGCTTTGTTTTGAACCAGACCACGAACGACCAATCAGGGCTTTCGTTTTTGCTTGTTGCATCGAACTGGTAGAACTGACTCGCCGTTTCCCATTTCCTTTTTGAAACAAATCGATGAACGATCAAGCACAATTCTTTGTGGGATGGGGAACTTTGTCCCTGATTAACGCCGGACTCGCTCAGAGCAAAAATCGAAGCGGACTTCTTTGGTGGATTGCGTCGCTTTTCTTTTGTCCATTGGCCACGTTCTTAATCGTGATCTTGGATCGAGTTGGACCGCCAACCGTTTGAGCTTGGGTAGACAAAAGATGCTGCAACGGTTGTACAAACTCTACTTGATGCATCAATAGGATGCAGCTGAAGTGCAAACAACTGGCTGAGCGAAAGAAGTAACTCATGGTGAATGACAAATCAGAACAAGGTGAGGCCGATACTCACCCGGAGAGCGTCGAAGCGTTGCACGAGCAGCGGGATTGGCTGCTGGATACCCTCTCCAGTATCGGCGATGCCGTGATCACCACGGACAGCGAATTGAGGGTTGATTTCCTGAACCCCGTTGCTGAATCCTTGACGGGGTGGTCGCTGAAAGACGCCGTGGGGCAACCCATCGACAACGTGTTCTCCCTCATAGACGAAGAAAAACGTCAGCCGGTCGAGAGTCCCGCCCTGCAAGCCTTTCGAGAAGGTCGTACATTCAAGTTGGCAAGTCCCTGTTTGCTCATAACCAAAGATGGCACAGAAGTACCATTTGACGACAGTGCCGCCCCAATCCGAAATGAAAAGCGAGAAATCGCCGGTGTTGTGATTATCTTTCGGGACATCTCCCAACGTCGAAAGACAGAACGGGCTTTGGCTCAAGCTCTGGCGTATGGCGAGGATATTATTTCGACTCTACGAGAACCATTCGTGGTTCTTGACAGCAACTTAATGGTTAGAACTGCCAATCGTTCTTTCTACAACTCGTTTCACGTTTCCAAAAATGAAACGGAGAATTGCTTCTTGTACGACTTGGGGAACGGCCAATGGAACATTCCCGCTCTTAAGACGTTGCTCGATAAAGTTCTATCCAAAAGTGAGCCGATTTACGACTTTGAGGTTGAACACTTTTTCCCCGATCTTGGTAGAAAGACCATGTTGCTCAACGCTCGGCCTTTTCCTCCCGATGCCAAAAACCCTGAGTTGATCTTGCTCGCCTTATATGACATTTCCGCTGAGCGAGAGCGGGCCGACGCACTGGCCAAAGCTAATCACCACAAGGACGAGTTTTTGGCGATGTTGGCCCATGAGCTTCGCAACCCACTTGCTCCGATCCGTAACGCCGTGCAAATCATCCGACTAAAAGGCCGGGATGAGAAGGCGGTCGATGCGGCATCCGTGATGATGGAACGTCAA
>JANPHB010000248.1:0-14773 GCA_031424235.1 Pirellula sp. | reverse complement strand
GACTTGTTCCTTTGGAACAGGTTTCTGATCTTTTTTAGCGTTCATAGACTGATGACATGATTTTTATTTGTAGCAACAGCAAGATATCAATATAGATTCTCCCGCACTCCACGCTTCGGGAGCCTGATTGTGATCGAGATCGATTCCTGAGGCAACCTTGCTCTTGAGTTTTGAGGAGTTCTATGTGACTACTGTCTTTGCCTCGCTTTCGATTGGATTTTGTCGGGAGGAAGCATGTTTTGACGCTCGGTACGTACTTTTGGATTGTCCAATAGCGTGCCGCTTGGAAAGTGGCGACACTGATCCGACGCGCACTCGCCGCCACCTCGCTCCGGTTTGACACGCCGGAGCGTCGATATCCGGATGATCAGGCGTGGGCTTCCACTCATCCACAGTTCGGCGTCGACCTTCGTCTTGAGGCCTTACAGCGGTATCAATGTGGCTTCAAGCATCAGTACCGGAAATTTCGTGACGCCGTACAACCCTCGCTTGCGTCGCCAAATTACGCCATGCGACATACGTCGGGAGGCAGCAAGCCATTTATATTGTCCAGGAACGACGTTCGCACATTTGACGATCTAAGTGGGCTACAATGAAACCTTCGTTTGCAGGCGCATGCGCCTAAGAATTACCAGTTCCATCAGATGGTAAGACGATGAAATATTCCCTTCGAACTCTGTTGGTTCTCACAATTGCTGTCGCATGCTGGACCGCGCTGGCGTTGCAATTGCGAGCCCTTGCAATTCTGATTCTTCCGATTGCAATTGGATTTGCCAGCGTATTGGCGATTTGTTTCTCCGGCAGAAATAAATATGTCCGGCTGATCTCCGCTTTAGTTGCTATGCTTTCGTTGATCGCCAGCTATGTTGCTTTTCTGGGGCCGTTCTATTTATTTGCGACTGATTGGAGTACCCCAAAACTGTCGTTTCTTGGCACATCCATTTGTTTGTTGTTTGATCCATTGATGGATGTTTTGCCTCGGCATGCACCTAAACTTTGGGCTCTAATTTATAACCAGTATTTGCTTGAGTGGATCGAGTATCGACGGTATGTTTTCGAAAATCTAGATCCGAATTGGCCGTATCGAAGACTTTGATGCCGTCAATTAGGTTGCTCCTGGCCGCGTAAGGAAGCAAGCTAGCGTAAACAAAGCACCAAGCTGAGGTAAGTTGCCAAACCTCAACTCGCACCAGTTTGACACGCCGGAGCATCGGTGTTCACTTGGCTCCGTGCCAAACGTTCATCGCCAAGCTTTACCCCTTCTCGTTCAACCGGCCAGATGGAGTATTATGACTGTTTTTACTGGCGCATCGCCGGAGAATCACAAGTTAGGCGACTACACCTTATGACTCTACTAGAACTCGCAGGTACGTTGCCAAATGGGCTGCACGATTCTGAGGTAAGCGAACTTGTTGTTTCGTATGCTGATCGTGCGATTCGAATGTCGATCAACGTCTGGGTCGGTGATATGGATAACGAGGAATCACGTGAATCGTATCGGCAGGGCGTCATTATGATTAATGACTTCGTGTACTGCGTGCTGGATCGGCCTGATGTAAATTACCCATATGAATCGGCTCGCGTACTAACGATTGACGTCGTGGAACCCGACGAGTCAGTGGCACTAAAAGGCAATGGCGAAGCATGTCGGCTGTGGGTATCAGACTGGAACGGCTTCATACACATCCGTGCTGGTGATGCTACGCTGAAATGGCTTGGCCCGGCTGTCGTCAGAAGATGAAGTTAGTTTTTGGCATACTGGTTTCCCAATCAAATCCCTTTTACATACGGGGACACGGGCTAGACTGCGGCCACTTGCCCAGTGTCGGTTTTGCGGCCCAAGCGGCAGTTCTTGAGTCACTTGGGATGCCCCCTCCGAGACATCTTGGCTTCTTTGCTCCAACTCGCACCGGTTTGACACGCCGGAGCGTCGGTGTTTACTTGGCTCCCAGCAAAACGTTCACCTCCGTGCTGATCGCCAGCACATTCACCCAGCCAGATGGGGTACATTTAGAATCTGTTTACCGGCGCCGCGCCGGAAAGTTACTCGTTATTTGGATACTCTGGAAACGCAGAAACTAAAAAAGGCGCACTGTTTGACTCTTTACTTGCGGCTATCGGTAGCCGCAAAGCAAAGCGGATTTTTGACCATCATTAAATAATTGGGAGAAGCAAAAATGCAAACTACAAATGAAGCATCCCTACTGGAGAGGATTGCAAGATTGGAACGACACAATTCCCGATTTCGACTCGCAATGACGTTTGCGATAGGGAGCATTTTTTTGGGATTACTTATCGGAGCGACCTTTCCGGCCCAAAAAACCATTGAAGCTCAAGGATTTGTCTTAGTCGATCAGTCCGGTAAGCACCGCGCGGAACTTGGTATGCTGCCGGACGGAAGCGGCGTGCGACTGGCATTGCTTGACGAAAAAGGGGTAAGTCGCCTGCAATTGAATACTAACAATCAGGACGCCGGTATTTCGCTGATTGAAAACGGGGAATTGCGAGCGTCACTTAACGCCCGTTCGGGTAAGCACGTCATGCTCCTCATTCAAAAGGAGAAGTTCGATGATAAGCGGAATCAGATGGCATTCGGATACATGGACGATGGCGCACCCAAAATATTCATCAACGATGCTGATGCAAAGACGATACTTTTGCAGCCGTAGAGAAATCGGCTCGATGACATCGGCGATGAACGGTCGGCACAATTGTTCTCAGCAAAGATGGCGAACACAACATCCGCAAGCTCTGCCCAGAGTGGCTTTAGGCTCAAAACAACTTGGGTTTGCAGCCAAGCGTTGGTCATACCGACTTCACCGACAATCGTCTTGGCATATTGCCAAGCAGTAGGGCAGTTGAATTCATGATATGACTCGGGTTTGCACTTCTTTCAAACTAACTTTTCATCACGGTTTAGAAGGAACTCGTTTTGACAGGCGATTTTCGTAAACTGTCCAATATCGCGTCCAGTGTCTTCTTCGCATCGCCAAAAAGCATCCTGTTGTTTGCCTTGTAAAACAGGGGGTTGTCTACCCCGGCGTAGCCAGAGGCCATGCTCCGTTTCAAAACGATCGTGGTCTCCGCTTTCCATACCTCGAGAACTGGCATGCCTGCAATTTGACTATTTGGGTCTTCTTGAGCCGCCGGATTGACGATGTCATTCGCACCGATAACCAACGCCACGTCTGTACTTGAAAAGCGCTCGTTGATTTCATCCATTTCAAAGACAATGTCGTAGGGGACCTTGGCTTCTGCGAGCAATACGTTCATGTGTCCTGGCATTCTGCCCGCAACCGGATGAATTGCAAACTGCACTTCAACTCCACGCTCCCGCAGCAAGTTGGTGATCTCGCAAATCGCATGCTGCGCACGAGCCACAGCCAGCCCATAGCCAGGTACAATGATGACTCGCTTTGCATCGCCCATGAGACCTGCCGCCTCTTGAGACGAGATAGCAATTACTTCGCCATGCATTTCCGGGGTTCCCTGGCTCGGAGCTGAACCACTGTCCGCTCCGAATCCACCCGCTATGACCGAAAAAAAACGTCGATTCATCGCTTCGCACATGATGTAAGAAAGAATGGCACCGCTCGATCCGACGAGCGCGCCGGTGACAATCAACAGATCATTCGACAGCATGAAACCTGTCGCCGAGGCAGCCCAACCGGAATAGCTATTCAGCATCGAAACAACCACCGGCATGTCAGCACCACCAATAGCAACCACCAAGTGTATCCCGAAGGCCAATGACGTCGCCAACATCAAAAGCATCGGAATGGATCCGAGCGTTTTTGATTCGCAGGCAACGAAAAAAAATCCAAGGATGAGAACCAAAATCAATCCGCCCAGGTTGAGCCAATGCCTGCCTGGAATCAGCCAAGGTTTTCCACTCATTTTCCCTGAAAGCTTGCCGAAGGCGACCAAGGATCCGGATAGAGTCACGGCACCAATCAAGATCCCAATGTAGATTTCGATCAGATGAATACTCTCTTCAGTGCTGTCAGTCTTGGCAGTCGAAGCATAGTAGCTGATCAATCCGATGAGGACCGCTGCAAGACCGACCAAGCTATGCATCAACGCAACCAACTCTGGCATTTGCGTCATTTCAATCTTCTTTGCAGCGATAAATCCGATCGGTCCACCAATGGCTAATGCAACCACTAAACAAACCACTCCGGAAACCGTCCAATGGGACCCGAGTATCGTGGTCATCATGGCCAGCGCCATGCCAGCCATGCCAAACAAATTGCCACGAATCGCCGTTTCTTGTTTGCTAAAGCCGCCAAGGCTCAGAATAAAGAGGACGACAGCTCCCAGATACGCGGCCAACATCAAAGATTCACTATTCATTCCACAGTCTCAATTTCTCTACATCTACATCAATGCATAAATCGGAAAAACGCTATCGACGAAACATGGCCAGCATACGTTGTGTGACCGCAAAGCCACCGAACATGTTGATTGCCGTTAATGTCAATGCGACACCGGCAAGCAATTGGATGACAATATTCGAATCGGTCAATTGCATGACTGCACCGATCCCAATGATGCTGCTGATCGCATTGGTAACACTCATGAGCGGAGTGTGAAGAGCCGGGGTAACATTCCAGACGACCATGTATCCGACGAAGCAGGCCAAAACAAAGACGGTAAAGTGCCCGATGAACGCCGGTGGTGCCAAACTGCCAACCAGAATGAGAAGCAGGATTCCAATTGTTACCCAAACCAAGGGTAGACCTGTGCGAGTCAACTTCCTGTCGACGACTGGGATTGCAGCGGCTTTGGAAGAAACGACGGGACTCGTGGCGCCCGAGGGCAATGCGGGCTTCGGAACAGGCGGCGGCCAAACAATCGCGCCTCCAAGCACCACGGTTGTACCGCGTGCTAGCTCATCTTCCATGTCCATTGCAAGTTTACCGTCCTTTGTGGGACACAGATATTCTATCAATCGCAAGATGTTGGTCGCATAGAGGTTGCTTGATTGCTTGGCTAGTCGACTCGGCATATCGTTGTACCCAATGATAGTGACTCCGTTTCTCACGACCACCGTGCCGGGTTCAGTCAATTCACAGTTGCCACCTTGCTCAGCCGCCAAATCGACAATCACGCTTCCGGGTTTCATCGACTCCACCATCCCTGCCGTGATCAGCTTGGGAGCCGGTTTGCCTGGCACTTGTGCCGTCGTGATGATGATGTCCACGTCGATGGCTTGACGAGCGTAGGTGTCGCGTTGAGCCTTTTGATAACCCTCGCTCATGGTCCGAGCATACCCACCGTGGCCGGTCCCTTGCTCCTCAAAAAGGACAGGTACAAACTCAGCTCCCATCGAACGAATTTGGTCTGCCACCTCGGGGCGAGTATCGTTGGCTCTCACAATCGCTCCGAGCCCATTGGCCACACCAATTGCAGACAACCCAGCGACTCCCGCCCCCACGACAAAAACTTTGGCTGGCGGAACCTTTCCGGCGGCTGTCACTTGACCGGTAAAGAAGCGACCGAAATGGTGTGCCGCTTCAATCACGGCACGATAGCCGGCGATATTGGCCATCGAGGTCAATGCATCCATCCTCTGCGCTCGTGAGATGCGAGGCACACAATCCATGGCCAGAACGGTTAATCCCTGTGCGGCAAACTGCTTCATCAGATCGGGCTGCTGTGCTGGCCAAATAAAACTGATCAACCACGAACCCGAACGCATGCGTTCCACTTCGCTGGCGATGGGCGATCGCACCTTGAGAATCAAATCGGCAGACGACCACAGAGCTTCGGCGTTTTGGAGGACTGCACCCGCCTCGAGATAGGTGTCGTCCGCGTAATCCGAACCAACCCCAGCTCCAGGCTCGATTGCCACCGTAAAACCCATTGCAATCAACCTCACTGCAACGTCGGGAGTGATTGCGACTCGTTTTTCTCCGATAACGGATTCCCGAGGAATACCAATCTTCATGGAACTCAATTCAATGAATGCGTCAAAGCGGTTTCGAAGAAATTCTCCGATTGCGAAACCAATGAATTGCGTGGGCAACACATTGCTTGGATCCGCTGTAAACCTCGCAATGTACAGAACTCCACTGGTGTAAGACTATTGCCGGAAGGATTTTTCGCGATTCCATCCCGTGGAGCCAAGCTCAACCCGATACGGAACGCGTTCGCATTGCTAGCCGCTAAGCCGCTAAGCTAAAAGTACCGTTTCAAATTCAAGAAACGGTTCTCGAACTGATGGAACGAAACATAGGCGATACCGCATGTTAAAACGACCATCGTGACCAGATAGGCCAAACGGGTCAAAACCGAATGCATGGTCGCCAGGTCCAGTGCCGAAACGAACGCGGAAATAGGCAGAAGTGTCACGAGCGGCAACTGCACCACGTACATTCCATAACTATACTTGCCGAACCAATATAGACTCGGGCTCCTAAGTTGCCGATTCAAGTAATTGGATCTTTTTCATTCCGTTCTGTATCGGTTAACTTGCAGATGATTTCTATCGACACTCGGTGGGGTCGTCACTAAAGTGCGACTTTGTGACACAGACCTGAAATGATAGCACACCTGCGGCTTCAATGATCACGTGACCATCGGTTCCTTTCTTGGAAGAAAGCTTGGGTCAGGGAACGCAACAAACGGAGGTGAGTTTACCTAACCGCCAACTCGCTCCGGTTTGACACGCCGGAGCGACGGCGTTTACTCGTCTCGCAACCAAAAGGTCACCTCTAAGCGGTTCGCCGGGCCATTCGAAAAGCCAAATCGGGTACATTTACAATGTGTATACCGGCAAACAGCCTGGTCAGATTTGACCGCCGACGCCCGTCCTTTCATCCCATCGATAACTGACTTCATTCGTTCAACATGAATACTTCGGAAAACCAACTTCGTAGTCACAACATCGCTGCTTACGCGTTGGGAAAACCCTTTACACAGACAGAAACGGGAATGCCACTCGAAACGTTTGGGTTTAGGCTCTCGGTCGTTTTGCGACGCAGCGATGAAGATTTCTTAGTTGACATCACCCGAGGCCGCTCGCGACAGTTGGTCGCTCGCTTCGCTGTCCCAGAAGCGGAGCAAGTGAGCTGGGTCACTCGCGATCCGTCGATTAGTGTATCCGACTACGTGCCCCGCCGAGGTTTGTCCTTCATCGATATTGAGTTGAACGGCGAAACCAATGAGCTGTGCAGGACTCTTATAGATCAATCTTACGATCGAATGATCTCGAAGATGTCCAAGCACCAGCGGTTGGTATTGGAGCTAACGAAGTCGCAGCTGTCGGAGGATGAGATTCTCGACCGACTGATTGAATCCTGTGGCTTGAGTGAACAGTCAACTTCGATTCTCGCTGGGGTTCTGCCGACCACGCTGTTGGTGCCGTTTCCATCTGCCTCGGATTCTTTACCGCTGGGAGCAAGCTTCGTTGGCGGTGTGCCGGATTTGGATCCTGCCGACGATTGGCCGGTTACCCCAGAAGGTCGGTCATTAGGTTTTTTGGGGCAATTCAATTTGGAAGACTTTGGCGATTCGTTACCCGATGCGTTTCCACGAAAGGGATTGCTGTCCATATTTTCGGTCTGGGCTCACCATGACCCCAAAGGTGCAGACTGGAAATTGGACGAGAATTATGCTGGTGAATCCGACGCTCCAGCGAAGATTCAGATCACTGCTCTGGAGCGGTTAAGTCGGCGATCTGTACCAGCGGATGTTCGACCGTACCCCTGCGTCTTGGTTCGTCCTGTTAGGGTACCGGACCTAGGAGCCGTTCAACGAAACCCACCGTTCAATGATTTGGATTGGGGTGATCCTATGCGGTCAGCATTGGGGGACTTGGAGGACGATTTTGATGCCATTCTAATGCATCGATACTATGGAAACTTCAACTCAATGCACGGTCATCATCGTCTCGGAGGTGCCGGTCGTTATCAACAACAATTCCCCGAAGAGCTCCGGGATACAGACCTCACGGTGATCGCGACCTTTGGCTCCGAGGACTTGACGCAAATGAACTGGGGGGATGGTGGCGACTTAACTCTGCTCGCAAATTTGGACGACGTTCGCCGCGGCGCGACCACCGCCATTTGGACTGAGAATCAAGGCGGGTGATTGAAATCTAGGTTCAGCAAAGCGCCTCGACCAACTCGCTCCGGTTTGACACGCCGGAGCGTCGGTGTTGACTCGGCGCCCAGCCAATGTTTCACCTCCAGCCCACTCAACCAGCCAGATGGGGTACATTTAGAATGTGTTCACCGGCGATGCGCCGGAGAATTACTAGGCTAGTTACCCCATTGCGTTCTAAATGCCACGACACATAATTCTTCTCGGCGACTCCATATTCGACAATGCACTGTATGTGCCGGGTGGCCCATCTGTCATCGAACACCTTCGACGGATGTTGCCCGCAAGCGATCGAGCAACCATGATTGCGTTGGACGGCGCGACTGTTTCGTCGGTCTTCCGGCAACTTGATCGAGTCCCCGATGATGCCACTCACTTGGTTTTGAGCGCGGGGGGTAATGACGCACTTTGGATGGCGGGCAATATCTTTGCCCGAGAATCCAAGGACGTACGCTCATCACTCCAACAAATCGCGGAATTACTCGTAAGCTTCAAATCCGAGTATCGGCGACTAATTTATGCGTTACGCGAGTTGCGACTTCCACTCGTGACTTGCACAGTTTACGACTCGGTTCCCGGTCTCGATTCATCCGAGACAACAGGTCTTTGTCTGTTTAATGACACCATCACTCGTGCGGCCTTCGAGCTTGGCACGATACTTATTGATCTGCGAACGATCTGCAATGAATCGTCGGATTACTCATCTGTATCTCCGATCGAACCGTCGGCTAGTGGTGGTGGCAAAATTGCTCGTGCCATACTATCTGCTTTGTCGGAGAATAGCGAATTCCGGTGCGTAATAGGGTAAATCGGGTTCGGATGCCCATTGCCGGGTACCCTTCCCACACCGCCGTACATGCCGGACCGCATACGGCGATTCAACGCAAATGTGCAATTCTTCTCTAAGTGTCTTTAGGCTCAAGCCCCGTTGGGGTTGCAACAGGGCGTTCGACATTCCGATTCCACGTGCAATCGTCTTGGCCACGTGCCAAGGTCCTTTGAGACTGCGTGCTTCGCGGGCAGCTTGGCGAGGGCCAGACACCACCGCTCAACTCGCACCGGTTTGACACGCCGGTGCGTCGAATTGGGAAAAGGTAATCGATCAACCGTTCAGAGTTTGGCAGCTCCGCCAAAAGCGGACAAAGCCAACGCAGATCATGCGATCGATTTTGACGTTCTGAACTAGGGAGAGCAAAGTTGTGCTCGTCGAATCTGTATCGACGATACGCCATCAGGCTATGGCAACTTCTCTCTGTGCTCTGCGGTGCTCGCTCCGTGGGAAGCAGACGTTGGCACAAGGGATGGGATTCGCAATTGCTGCGGTAGCTGCTAGGTTGCTGCTAGGCCGATCCCGCAGGAGTACGACGCTTTCCACAGTTTAGGAGCTAACGTGAATCCTGCCGAATCTGGGAATCTTGCTAACCGTACAACTTTGTGGAAATTGCAGAAGCGTCTTGGAAGGGATCGGACGCTTGCACAATGGATGGGATTCGTAATTGCTACGGTTGCTGCTAGGCCGATCCTGCAGGAGTACGACGCTTTCACCGGAGATGGTCCAGAGGCCGATGACGCAGTAGATTCAGAATCCGCCCGAACCGCCGCTCGGGTTGACCACTTTGTTCGGCACGTCGGTTCGTTTTCTTCCCATTGCCCAAACGCTCACACATAAAAGTGCGAACATCACACTGCCACCAAGCAAAGCGAAAGGCCATATGCCAATTAAGATTAACAGTGAAAGCGGATTCAACGCTATTAGCGTACCTGTTGGCGAGATGGCTATCGCAATCGCCAAACCACACGCGAAAGTAATTAGGCCAAGTAGCCTTCCATTTCGATCCCCAGTTCGTCCAATCGCTAACGAGATGAGACCACCAAGTAATGAGGAAAAAACACCGCCATAACCGATTAGATTCGTGACCACTTCGGGTGGCTGATTCAGATCTGCCCCGAAAACATATTTTACGGCAAACCAAGTACCTGCAGACCCACCAACGGCGGTCACGAACATTCCTAACGCTACCCAAGCATATTTCGACATGGTGCACCTCAGTTACTACAGACGAACGAATAACAATCTATCTCAACTGGAGCGAAGCGGAATGGAACAGAGGCCAGCATTGAGCCAACAGGCTTCCCCGCATACAGCCGCTTCTGTCTATCTTACCCTGCAGTCGCAGTCTAATGTTCGAGTTCAATGTCCACAGCGGGGAATCGTCGGTTATTGTAGCTGCGGAAGTCGCTGGTAGCTGCTAGGCCGATTCTGCAGGAGTACGACGCTTTCACAGTTGTTGGGCTAACCATGAATCCTGCCAGCGGTTTTGGGAATCTCCCTGCCAGCATAACCTTGTGGAAATGGCAGAAGCGTGTCGAAGGGAAGCGGACGTTGGCACCCGATCGCTTAGTTCCGCGCCTGGGATGCAACCGTCACGGCTTCGCTGGATCTGCTCCGGGGAACCACTCGGTATGCTGATCGCCGGCTCGGCCCCAGTAGATGACCCGCTTGCCGCGGAGGAAGGCGAAGTAACCTTGCACTCCCGCCTCGATCGCGCGGCGACTAAATTCACGGAACTTCTGCCCGTGACTTTGGCTATCCACGATTACTTCCTGCAAAGCGACTCTGTCGAACACGAGCCCAACCTGTGGCATGCCTTCGAACGTGATCGGGGTCACGACCGTATCGCCGCGTGGGCCGTAGAAGGTCTTCCGCATGCCAACGTAATCGACGTGATAATACTCCACACCTGCGGCGATGAGCTTTCCGACAATCTCTGGAAATGGGGAAGCACCAGAGAGGGTATCGCGTGCCGCCTCAACGATCAAATCTGTGTTCATGGAAATCCTAGAGCAAACTTTCTGACGCCGAACTTTCTGTTTTCCAGGCCTGGTCCTGTTATCAAGGAAGTTTGAGGAGTTATACCTGATTTGTCAACTTGGCTATAACTGACTCAGGCCAGACGTGTTCACAGTCGATGTGTAAACCGTGAATATGGAAGCAGCGTATTGGAAGGAAACGGACACCTGCACAATGGACCCTCAACCCGTTCATCCAATCTGTGGAAATCGTCGATGTTAGGTTGCTCGCTAGGGCGGTCCTGCAGGAGCGCGACGCGTTTCACAAGCATGGAGGAAACAACCTTGATTAACATGGCAAGTTGAACTAGTTTCCGCACGCGTACGTTGGAATAGAGAGCACCAAGCACGGCAAAACGATCGTGCGAACTCAACTTTGTTGGCGTTACGCTGGCTGACTTTAACGCCTGTGGCGGTACGTCTAAATAGTCTATCTGTGTATAGCCGAACTCAGAATCAGCTAACAACGGTTGCGTTGAGACTTCGCAGCAACACTAGACTGTATTTGATTTGCCACGCGGCGGCGATTATCTTAAAAGCTTGCTCGGTTACATTAATTGGACCCGGCAGGCTTTTTTCTTTGGCGCATTGAATCACACGACAACGTTCGGAAACGATTGTCATCTCGAAGGCAAGAGAAATTACTCTGACCTCGACCGCCGCACGAAGTCGATGACCTGTCTCACTTAATGAACTAGGCACGCACCCAGCCACATTCCAACCTGTGGAAATCGTCGCTGCTAGGTTGCTGGCTAAGCCGATCCCGCAGGAGTACGACGCTTCCACCGTGGTTGAGCTAGCCAAGAATCAAGCCTCAGTTCAAATTTGTGGAAGCTGCAGCTGCTGGTTGCTCAGCTAACCAATTTGGAAATCACACTGACAACGGATTTGGGAATATGCAAGCGGCATAACCTTGTGGAAATCACAGAAGCGTGTCGGAGGGAATCGCAACATTCACAATTGATGAGTTAGCCGTTGCATCCAGCCGAATTCGGGATTCTCGCTAGCCGCTCAACCCTGTGGAAATCGAAGAAGCTTGTCGTAGGGAATCGGACGCTTGAACAATGGATCGGATTAGCAATTGCTACGGTAGCTGCTAGGTTGCTGCTAGACCGATCTCGCAGGAGTACGACGCTTTCCACATGCTCACAAAAATAATCTTCATCTTGGATTTAGGTTTGGATGTTAACCTTGCATTCGAATGGGGTTGGCGCTGCGCCTTAGCCCTCAAAATCCACGCATGAATTGGAAGTTGAGCTATGATCGAAGATATAAATCCCGTGGGGACTGACCGCAAGGAAAGCAACTTTTGCTCGAATGGCTGGAGATGGCTGTTGGCAACAACCACAATTTTGCTAATTGGGTTAGGACTACTTGCATTCGTTGTTCAGCCTTGGGGTCCTAGCTCGGCTTGGGCGGCGGCGGATCATAATCGAGACGGCATTCTGACACGGGATGAAATGTCGCTTTTTATCACACAAAAACCACATCGCACTGACCGACTCCTCATGCATTTCGATGCGGCTGATGTCGATAAAGACGGAGTAGTGACTTTGGTAGAGTCAGGAAACTACGGAATTGAAATCGGCAGTAAAGACCCATTTTTGCGTAAGGATAAATAGTAAGGCAGGATGGAGCTGCCATGCATCCTGCCGAATCTGGGAAGCTAGCAGCTAGGCAAAAACTTGTAAAAATCGCAGAAGCGTTTCGGAGGGAATTAGCGGGGATCGCACCCGCTTGCATTCAATTCATTTCCAGTACGCAAGTGCATGCGATTGTTATCCCACCGGTTCAGTTGCACTTTGAAGGAACCTAGACAGCTTATCGCCAAGCCAATCCCGAAATGCTTCCGTGGTTGGTGGGCAGTGCTTGCAGTCTTCGATTAGCTCGGTTTCAACATTTGGAACCCACCGCCTTAAGCGGCCGACGACTGCTGAACCGGGAAAGGATATATCTTTGGCGCCTGCAAATACTAGGGTCGGCATCCGGAGTCGCTGCAGATCGTCGTCGGTCACCACTGGCGGCACTCTGGCATCCATTCTCATATCCTGGATTGCGCAGGAAATTGCGGCGGCCCAGTCAGGGTCCCAAGTGGTCATTATTGGACTCAATAGTGATCGAAGGCTATTTGATGTAGGCCAAAGCGTATGACGGATCATAGGAAAGGCCATCTTAGCGAGACCCGTCAAATGTGACCCGTTCGCGATACCTGCTGGAACCAGCATCGACAGTTTGGATACTCGCTCCGGCGCCTTGGATGCAGTGAGCCTTGCAACGAATCCGCCCCAGCTAACACCGAATAGACTGGTATTAGGCAGGTCAAGCCTGTCCATGACTTCGATCAGCCACTTGGCGTAGGAATCGTCTTTTAGCGATAGCTTGACTTCAGGGCCACGGACAGACTGACCCGGCATATCCGGCGCGTAGAGACGGAATCGTCTCGCGAGGACCGGGAGTTCCGAAAGCAGGAATGAAGCTCCGGTTCGCATGCCATGCAAGCAAACCAGGGGGAGACCATCTTTCGGTCCTGTGACCAAAACGTGAGAAGGACCAATGGACGTCGGCACCGAGATCTTTGTGACTTCGGTGTCGATTTTAGACGCGAATGTGTCGTACCAGGCGTTCAATCGATCGCGCCCCGCAGGCGTCTTCCAGATTTGCGAAGTCAAGAGCGATTCCAGTGGGATAACTTGTTATTTGAGTAAGCAGCTAGCAAGGCAGTTCAGTAATCGAAGTCCACTGAAAATTCCTATCAGCATCGAAGTGAATCAGTCGACTAAATACTCCAACCCAACACTCTTCTCCGCTAGCCGAATCAGTCTAGCCGATCTAGCAGTCGCACGCCACTTGAACATAAGTACATAGAAGACGCGTCTAAGCAAGAGGTTGCTGGCTAGGCCGATAGTCCGATCTTGCAGGAGTACGTCACTTTCCACAGTTGATGACTTAGCCATGAATTCAGCCTCAGTCCAACCTGTGGAAGCGGTCGCTGCTGGTTGCTCAGCTAACCAATTTGGTAATCTCACAAACAGCGGATTTGGGAATTTGCAAGCGGCACATCCTTGTGGAAATCGCAGAAGCCTGTCGGACGGAAGCGGACGCTTGCACAAGGGATCCGCAATCCGTCAGTCCAACCTGTGGAAATGGTCGCTGCAAGGTTGCTGGCTAGACCGATCCTACAGGAGTGCGACGCTTTCCACAGTGGAAGTGCTAGCCGGAATCCAGCTTCGGTCCAAACTGTGGAAGCGGTAGCCCTCCATAACTGTCGATATAGACCGCATCCCATGAAGCCTTTACGCTTGATTTGTTGTCAGCAACATTGACCTCGAATACTCCAACAACGCCCACAGTGGTTGGCTAGTCCGAGCCACCGAGCGCTACGACATCAATGTTCATGATCGAGGCACCGCAAGCGATTCCGGTGGAATCATTAAGATGATTTTCGGCTAAGAATACGAAACGATAGGAGCGCCATGCCCTTGGTGTTCCTTCCAAGATAGCTCGTCAGAAATGGCGGGCTATTTTTGTTGGTAGTCCCATTTTTCAAAGCTTGGAGCCGAGTTCGTCAAGCTTTTTTTGGTGAATTGAGTTCCCGTCTTTTACTGCAATTTTCGAAGCTATCTCCCCTTGCTTGGTCGCCAAATCGATTACGAACAGTCCGTCTTTTGTCTCCCAGGCAGCTTTTCCGTCAAAACTAACCGGCTTGCTTCCAAGTTTCTTTGTGTAGATTTCTATTGCGTCTTGTGCGTTTGCGTATTCGATAGTGAGGCCCTCAATGCGACCCTCTATGACAATGTAATAAACAAAAAAATCGGTG
>JANPHB010000247.1:0-5142 GCA_031424235.1 Pirellula sp. | reverse complement strand
ACTGGTCTTCACCTGAAATCCTCCGTGCTAGCGATAAAACGTTTGTGTTGTTACTACGTTAAACCGCAAAAACACCAGGAGGTTTCAGGTTTTTTTATGAAATCGTCAAGAAACCTCAAACAAGCTTCGCTTGATTGAGGCCTAGCTCGCGTCAGCCAGATCGCTAGTTCGCTAGTTCGTAAACTGAATCCAGGTTGCACCCTTGGCTGGCGCCGTCAGCTTGACCTTGGCTTTTTCGTTTCTATCGAGTTGAATCGGAATGGGATTCGCCCCTTCGATTTTGTAATGCGCTTTCTCTGTGAGGCCACTGAAGACTAACGGAAAGGTAATTTCGCGTGTGATTGGCTGGTCCAGCGGATTGTAGATCATGGCCATTGCAGAAGTGTCAAGCTCCGGATTGACGTGCATCCAACCGTCCCAGTCGCGGCCGTCGGCACGGCGAAGCGGCAACAAACTACTGTCGAGGATCGCTCGATGGCTCTTATAAAAATCCACCCAGCGTTTCACCATCGTCTTCGTTGCATCGGTATCGTAAAGCCGAGGACCTCGAAAGCAAGCTTGTACGCCCGCGCCCAACAAGTTCTGCAGTCTGCGTTCGTAGTGATCGAGATGTTCGCTGAGAGGTTCGATCGTCGCTGCGGCACCGCCACCTTGATACTCCGTTAATGGTACAAACATCCAACCCATCGTGGGTAATTTGTAACGGGTGCCATCGTAGATGTTTTGGCGTTCGATGATCTCCTGGGACTCGCGAGGCAGTGACCAATTTGTCTCGCGGTACCCCATTGCAATCTTGTTGGAGCCATTCAAAAAATACCAGTCAGGAACATTCAAGTAGATTCCTTGGCTGCGACAGGATTGGTAGAAACGATTGATACGTCCCCATTGCCGCCAGCGGGAGTCTTCGTAGCCGCGGTGTCCAGGATGGTTCGTCGACGCGCAGGTGTCACCGGGATACGAACCGTCGTGCTCCAAGACATCGCAGCCTGTCGCTTCGAAGAACCGATCCAATTTCGCAAAGTAAGCTTGACCCCATTCGCTCTCCAAGCATGGGCTGTTTCCAAATCTCGCAAAGCCCCCCGGCTTGCCTGTTTCTCGATTAACAACGTCATCCTTCGCGCTGATCGATCGACTTGCAAGGAGCGAGTAGCCTCCCAAAGCGATCCCCTTGGAATGAGCGTAGTCAGCCAGTTCTCGAATTCGTTTTAGGTATTCGGGCGAACCGTCTTCCATGTTGAAGCCGCTCCCGAAGGTCATGATGACCAATTCGAACCCAACCTCGGCGGCTTGATCGATGGCCAAACGAACGGCAGTCGGGTCTGCACTGCGAACGTGGTGGATCAATGGGTTTTCGAGGACCCATGGCGCGATCGTACGGTACATTCGCCCTAAAGCCAACGTGTTGCGAGTTTCGTCGCGATCTTCGCGGGCCAAAATCCAAGTGCGAAACGACTCGAAGTTCGTGCCACTCGCTACGTCCACATCAGGTCCTTGAGGCGGTCGGCATTCTAGCAAGCATTGTGTCTTGAGCAGATAATTGACTTGCGTCTTGTACGTTGGATCTTCCATCCAATGGACCGAATCGACTTGTGCGCTGGCTCCGTGCATCGAGCAGGTGGTGAAATTGGTCTCAACGTGAAGGTTGGGATGAAAAGGGTCGGCAAGATCTTCGACTTGGCTGGACGCTTCGACGCAAGCAAGAATTTCGCTAGTAAAGCGATTCAATCGGATGGATCGCCCTGATTCGTTGTAGAGCGTGAACCATTTGCAAAGGAGCGGAAGTCCCTCGTAGATTTCATAGTGGACCACGATTCGAACACCATTTGCAGCAGACGTCTTGGAGTCGCTTTGCGATTTTGGAGCTTGGAAATGAAATTGAACTTCGGTGCCTTTGGGGGGCCAGCTGGCGCTGGTCGACATCCACTCCGGGCGCGGTTTCCAAGCGAATCGAGCTTGAATGGGGGCGGTGGTAAAATCCGTAAGCTGGAAGGCGGCCGGGTTGTTTGTGAGCGACGCGTGCCACTCGGGGCGCAGGAAGTTGTCGACAGGCTGTCCCATGAGGCCGCCAACATCGAACTCTTGGCCATCGAGCGTGACGCGGCATTCCGGCCGAACACTTCGGAGCATCGACTCGTTCGTTTGCAAGTGCATTAACTCGACGCAGGCCAAGTTTGGGGAAACCAAAAACGAACGACGAAGCAAGCCGTTGTCGATCGCGATTTCGCCTGGTCGATCCGTCGAAAAAACCCCAGCGGGTCTCGAGACGCGTTTGATCAGCCAGTCACCGCTAACGGGGTCGGGGAGTTTCGGTAGGGCTGCAGCTTTTTGAGCCACCTCGCTAGCTGTCGTAGAGCCCGCGAAAGCAATAAAAAGAGCGGATGCAATTAGGAGTAAGCGTTCACGACAACCAGTGTGATTTTGCGTAGCGGCGCGGGGGGCCGCATGGTGAGGGCTACGTTTGGCGAGCGCGCTTTGCTTTCGCATCCAGCAGGCGTTTTGCTCGGTCGTACTGCTTCCGCTCCGCTTTGTCTCGACGTTCTTCGACTCTATGCGTACGGACCGCGTCTGGGTGAGATTGCTTCCAAACGTCCGGTAGCATCGTGCTGTAATCGGTCTCGCCTGCCAGCAGGCGTTCCAAAATGTCCTTTAAGTAGAACCAGACATCCAGGTCGTGACGCTTGGCACTGCTGACTAAACTCATCAACTTCGCTGCCCTTTCACCTGCTTCAACGTTGCCAACGAATAGCCAATTCTTCCGCCCTAGGGCTACCTGTTTCATTAATCGCTCGATAGCGTTATTGTCAATCGGGACGTAGCCTGTTTCTGTATAGCTCACCAGCGCCGCCCAGCTATTGTTGATATACCGAACCACCTCCGCGAAATTTGCCCTTGGTAGGACTGATGGCTCCGTCTTGGTATCAAGCCATTGGCGAAGGGAGCTTAGCACAACGATCGATTCCGTCTGACGCAGCGCATACCTCTCTTCATCCGAATAGCTCGATGCGCGGGCTTCAATATCGTAAAGTGCCTGGACCATGTTGAGCAAGGTTTCGCAGTCTTCCTTGTAGTCAACGCACTCCACGGCATAGCGACGCGCATGCGCCCAGCAAGCCGAAAACGTTAAACGTCCTCCGCTTTCGATCACTACAGATTTGTTACCTGAAAAACAATCACCTTGAACATAGCCTTGGCTGTTTGCCAAAAATTCTTGAGGCCCATCGCGATGCCGCGATATTCTGAAGTCAAAGATGTTATACGGTGCCTTGTGCAAGCCTCCATAAGCCCACATCTTCCCAAGAATACTGTCTTCGCCCTTACGCCGAGCCTCAGCGATCTTTGCTACCAGACGCTTGCCTTTGGCATCGCCTGGCTTTACTTGCGGATCCTCTTGTGGCATCAACATGCGGCAGCTAGTTTCATCCAAGCCTATCGCATCGTCACTCTGCACTAGCGATGCCATGTAGTTCACTAATGGTTCCATCACGAAGCAAGATTGACGAATGATGTTGACCAGTGTCGATCGGCTTGGTGTCCAGCCTAGGCTGGAGAACGAATCGACTTGCCGATTGACTGGCAAGTGGTAGTCATACTTATCGGAAATCGCAGTAGCTGCGATGCTAGGATCGAACTTGTTACCTTCGACGATACCTGTCGGACGTTCAGGTGAAACGACTCCACGTTCTGAACAACAGGGGCAAACATACTTCATGAACTGGTTGAGGTACCGAAACAGTTTGGCCGGTTGCATGGCGAGCGTTTCAGTCGTGTCGCACCCTATGCATGTCATTGGGCCATGCGTGGTGCAAATGCGTTGTGATTCTGGCACATCGTAAACACGGTCTATGGTGGGCAAGTGGCTAGGAAGTGCCTGGGTTTTTGGCTTCTTAGGTTGGGCCGTATTCTCAGCCTTGTTATCGTCGATAACCTTTTGTGCATCTGCTTCGGCCTGTGCTCGGGCTTGATTAAGTTCTTCTTGGCTATCGAATGGCAACCATGTTTGCTCGCTGCCGGAGATATGAGTTTCCTTGCGTGGACCTCGAAGGTGGGCGGCGAACAATCGCGAGATCTTTTCGAGTTCGGCTTGTAGGAAATCGTTTCGCGACTGGAGCGCAGCGATCGATGTGTCCTTCAATTCGATGAAGGCCTTCCCTTGCGGATTGGAGTCGATGAAGTCTTTGACTTCTTGTGGGATCGCATGCGCGTCTTGCATAGAGGTATGATAGCGCGATGGCGCAAAAGCGCAATAGGTAACAAACAAAAACAAGCAAAGAAAATGGAAAATATTTCGAGGTGTCACGAAGGTGCTCCGGAGGATGCATCGGTCGTTGAAGATTGATATCGTTTAAGGCGTTTTGCACTGCGTATTTCAATGCCAGATAGAAGCAACTGCAATTGTGTTCTATCGATAATCGCGCAGCATCCATCGGTGGTAACGAGTGGTCTTTGGTATACGCCAACTTCGAGCCGCTTCATGTAAATCGCCATTCCATCTCCGTCCCACCAGATGGCTTTGATTCGATCGCGTCGCTTGCTTAGAAAAAGAAACATATCACCCTTGAGGATGTCCATTTTGAATTCGGATTGAATGATACCAACCAGGCCATTGAAGCTTCTTCGCATGTCAGTGTCGCGAGTGTAGAGATAGACTCTCATCGGGAATGGTATCATGAGATGGTTCCTCAGCCACGAACTACGACGGGCTGAAAACTGGAAGACTCTGCGCAAAGCGAGAGAGCCATCTGAAGAATCGATTTGGCAAGATTGAGGTCGGTAGCTGGTATTCGAATCGATATCTGATTGCCAAGCTGGATGACTACCTCTGGGATTGAAGTGTTTGCAGGGACTGACTGCTTTGGCTGCCCGCGTTGCTTGGCGTTCCGATTGAGCCGATGTGACCAATACTGGAAGGAGTGAACTGAGAGCCGATGTTGCGAACAGAATTTCCGAACGGACAAGTCGCATTTATCAAAGCTATCGAAATGCTGTTGCCACTGACGTGCCTTGGCGTCGTTTGTGGATCGTGTCATGATGATCTCGCGGGAATAGGGTTCGCTGCTGGTGACGAAGTTGCCACAAGCAGAAATTACCCCGCGAATCAAGCCCGCGCCGACTTAAACCGTACTGGTTGTGGTGTCCGCTTAC
>JANPHB010000246.1:0-18882 GCA_031424235.1 Pirellula sp. | reverse complement strand
ACAATTTCGGCTAAAAGTAGGTTATTCAAACTCGGGGCAAAAAACGCCGCACCAGTATTATTTTGGCCTACATTCCGAGCTCCAAATGGGCTCCCACTTCGGCCAACTAATTTCGTGTGCGGGTCACAATAAGCGAGTTGGTGAAGAAAAGAAGTCCAGTTAGCAAAGGTTGCCATCAGTCTGGCTTTATCAATTGGTTTTGGAATGATTCGTCACAACCAACGGCACGGCTCTTTTTCCGGCTCAAATTGCCGCGTGGCATGAAGTCGTTCGATTGATTAAAAGCACCAAACCCGTGAATTGTCCAGTAACTCGTAAACGCGACGCTGTATCACCCTGTCTCTTTACACTGAGACAGAGGTAAATTACGCTGCACATGTGGGAAACTCACGCAATGCAAAATCCACTTTATCAGGTGCAGTTACTATGCGGATTCAGTCGCGACTCATGCAACGCAGTGTTCGACGGAATCGACGACTCTTACTCGAACAGCTCGATCACCGGCATATGCTTGCCTCCGATTGGCGAAATCCGAGCGATAATTTGGATGTAGATAACGACCACACTATCTCGCCGCTGGATGTGCTTTCTGTCATCAATCGCATCAATGCCGACCCAAATCAAGCGCTCACTCTGCGGCGACCTGCCAATGCAAATTACGTTGATGTGGATGGCGATAAATTGGTCAGCCCTCTCGACGTACTGAGCCTCATTAACTACATCAATTTGCATGGGTCCGGCTCACGGTCGCTTCGCGATATCCCCAACTCTCTAACCGATGAAACAACCATCGTCGTAACTCTTGGTCAGGCTAGCGGGAGCCGATTGATTCAATTGGAGATTACTCCGTCATTGATCGCAGCCAACGACAATCTTCGTGTCAACGACCTCGTTAACGTCTTTCTGGTGGATCCTAATAACCCAGCTACGACGTTGCTGGACAACGGAGTCGTTGGCACGCCCATTTTTCAAATCGATGGCAATCAACCAAAATTGGTTCCCGGCATCAGTTCTTGGAATGGATCGGTTCTGACGATCGATACGTCCGCGATTCACGAAATAGACACCGGTATGATCAAGGTCCAGTTGCTCAATTTAAATGGGATTGCTTCATCCCAAGTAACCGTTCGGTCGCTATCGAACACACTCGATCCAAATGGCTTTGAATCGCCAACTCTTGCATCCTCCTCCACTTTTTCAACCATTGGACAGCCGCTCGACACATCAACTCTTATTTCGTCCACAACACTCGTCCCAGTCTTTGAAAACGTCCGATACGATACGGTCCTTGGCAAACTGCAAGCCGATGTGTTTGTCGTGAATCGCGGATCGGAAACATTAGGACGCGATGCAGTGGTTCTTTTTCCAAATATTCCAGCGTCGATAGGATTTGACGCCCCGTCCGGAATCACTGCCGCCGGTATCCCCTATGTCAATTTCCGCACAGAGATTCAATGGGCGGTCTCGGTACGGCTGATCGTTCCAATAAAATTCGCGTTGCTTGGTCCGATCGAAACAATGACGCATTGACAATTGAAACGAGTGTCTTGACCGGCGTGAGCAATCGAGCTCCGCAATGGACAACCCCCGATCCGATTTCGATCGTGCCAGGCGATTCGAAAACAATACAGTTGCAAGCGATCGATCCAGATGACGACCCAATCACCTATTCGATTCGGCCAAACGGTTCGACACCTACAATGCGATTGCTTGCGGGCGGACGACTTGAGTTCAATCCGACTTCCAACGAATTGGGTTCGTACATCGTCGATGTCATTGCCTTTGACGGCCAAATTCAAATTGTCGAAACGCTTACGATTGACGTAGAGGCAGACCCTGTTTTTTCAACACGAGTCTCGGGACGCTTGCTCAATGTGGACGAATCTCCTATCGCCGGCTTGCAAGTCGAGATTGGGTCCGTGGTTGGTCTCACGCAAGCGGACGGTTCGTTCTCTCTCGATGTTGGACCGGGAGCACCCGTTACGGACACATTGCGAGTTCGCGGTGAATTGCTGCCAGGACCAACCCGTTTTCCGTTCATTGCCGAGAAGCTCGGATTGCTTTTTGAGCACGCATTGCAGCCCAATGTGAACAATGTATTGACTCGCCCGATTTACCTGCCGGTTCTCAACGACGGCACCATCGTTGAACCGATGAACGATACGGAGGTAGCTCAAGTTCTTCAAACCGGTGAAGCGCCGGCCACCGTTCATGTGAAAGCGGGAACGCTGTTCACTCAACAAGGCATTCCATTTACGGGCCGACTCAGCGTTACAGAAGTCCCCGCCAATCGAACGCCTGCCGGACCTGGCACTGGTTCCATTTCTATTGGCCGTTTTGACAGCGATGAATTCCTGGATGTTTTGGTTGTACAAGAAAGATTTTCGGGGGCAACTACACCGTTTTTCTTGGTGACGGGGCAGGTGGTTTTCGTTCGATCAATGCGGTTGACTATCCTCGTCGTTTCGTTTCCGTTGGCGTTGGCGATTTCAATCATGATGGACAATTGGATTTTGTTGCCGTTGCCTCTGCCTCACCAGCCAACGCAACAAACGGCTACGTCGCAATTTTTCGCGGCTTATCCGATGGCAGTTTTGTCGAATCGATTCGAGCGGTCGACCAAATCAATGCAACGACTGTCCGAGTTGCGGACCTCAATGGCGATGAAAAGTTGGACCTAATCGTCGGTGACGATACGAACCAGATCAAAGTGGTCTCCGGAATTGGAGACGGCACGTTTGCCCCCTTTTCAAACATCAATGTGGGCGGTTCTATTCAGGATATTCAGGTTGGCGATGTTGATGGCGATGTTGATGGCGATGGAGATGTTGACGCGGTCGTATCGGCATTTTTGACATCTGCGTACGTTACACTAACGAATACCAATGGGTTTCTAGCCGTTTCAGCGTCCAAAGTTACCGGTGGCATACCCTACGGTTTATCGTTAGGCGACCTCAACGCCGATGGCAAGGTCGATTTGGTCGTCTCAAGTACTGGGGATGCCGTTTACGCAATCTGCCGTTGCAATTTCGTCCGATAGCCCTATTCACGACGGATGCCGACAACGATGGTGACATTGATCTAGTGAGCGTTCATGGATCAGGGTTCGAAGTGCTCCTCAATGATGGTGTTGGCAACTTCACCACGGGCCAAGTCGTTGATCTTGGGTTCGTCGAGGTCGTCAATGGGGCAAAACTGATCGATGTGGATTTCGACGGCCGCAATGACCTTGCATTCAGAATGACGCGACGCGACGTTTTTGGGCAAGTGATTGGAAACTCAGTTGCATGCTTCTTGAATCGAGACTCTGGATTTTCGCGGTTAGCAGAAATGCAATTCAATGAGCAGTTTTTCGATTTTGACATCTCGGATGCGGACGCTGACGGCAACGCAGAAATCATAACAATCGCGAGTATCCCAATTGGCACCGAATCTGACTATCTGATTCGATACTATCCAGGCACGGGTTTTGGCACTTGGGATCAACCTGTCGAAGTTGGACGCGTAACCAATAGTGGACGCATTGCATTTTGGGATGCCGACAAGCGCAACTTGAAAGACATCCTCTATGTTGGACAATTCGGAAGACCGACCACGGTTTATCTTTCCACCGGATCCATTCCAATTTTCGCACCCACAGTGTACCGAAACGGAGCTGGAAACACATTCATCTCATTCGCAGACGTTGACCGTGATGGTTATGACGATCTAGTATCGGCCAGTGAGCACGGTTTCTATACCGTATGGCGCAATGACGGCAATGGCGGATTGGCAGAACAAGTTTCGTATTTGGCCGGTGCGGACATCCGAAGTATCGCGATTGGAGACTTGAACAACGACAAACTCCCCGACATTGTGCTTACAAGCAATCGGGACAAACGGACGTTGATACGGCTGAATCAGTTGAGTGTTAACGGCAATATTCGGACGAGCGAACGATTCGAGTACGATTCGGCCTTTGCCCAAACGACCAGGTACACCGATGAAACCAATCGCACGACGCTGTCCATCGTTGATCCAACCAACGGCAATACGCTCGAGGAGCGCGTTGTATTTGGGGCTGTCGGCGGCAATGACGATCTGGTTACGACCTACACCTACAACTTCTTGGGTTTGGTAACGTCGATGACCGATCCCGAAGGGCGCCGCACCGAATACGACTACGATGCGATTTGCCAACTGATTGCCATTCGCTATGCGGTCGGAACTCCCGAAGCCGCAAGCAAGACCTTTGCATACGATGCAGCGGGAAATCTTATTTCGGTAACCGATGAGCTTGGGCGCACAACTGGCTACGAATACGATCCGATGGGTCGCTTGCTTAAGCTGGATGAACCTGACCCAGATGGCCCAGGTCCGAAGACGCATGGCGTATCGACGATCGCATACGATCCGAATGGCAACATGATCCGGCAGACCAACGCACTCGGATACTCGGTGATATATACGTACGATCCGATGGACCGACAAGTGACCAAAACCAATCCGGACGGAGGCATCTATCACTTTTCGTTTGATGGCTCGGGCAATGTCATCCGCGAAAACGATCCTCGCGGCTTTGAATCGCTTTGGGGATACGATGCGAGAAATCGTGTGGTTTCATTGACCAACTCAGATGGAGGTGCTTATCGCTATCAATACGATCGCGACGACAATTTGATTGCAATGACCGATCCACTCGGTCGAGTCGATCGTAATGGATACGATGCAAGGAATCGCTTGGTTCAATCAATCGATGCGGCGGGCCAATCACAACAGTGGATCTACAATGCCGCCGACGATCCGGTGGTGATTGTGACGCGAGACGGACAGCGCACCCAAATGATTTACGACGACGGAGGCCGTCTCGTTCAATTGATCGACAATGCGGGTAACGCGACCAACTACGAATTTGACCGCGCAGGCAACAACACTGCCATCATCGATCGGCTCGGACGGCGAACCAGTTTTGCGTTCGATGCGCGCGATCGATTGCTCACGACGACGGATGCGAACGGGGGAGTGACTGGCAATCGGTACAACGATGCTGGAAATCTTGTATCGACCGTCAACACGCTCGGCCGAGCCACGCAAATGGGTTACGACGAAGTAAATCGTCTGATCTCAATTACAAGCGCTGTCGGCGCGATCGCACGGTTCGACTATGACGCTGTCGACAATCTCGTCTCGCAAACCGATCCGCTGGGGCGAGTCACGACAATGAGTTACGACAGCATGAATCGCATGTTGACCCGAGCCGACGCGTTGGGCAATTCGAATCGAGCGGAGTATGACTTAAGTGGCAACACCACAGCGACAGTAGACCGACTCGGTCGGCGAACGACTTACCAGTATGATTCCGTCGACCGCATGATACGCCAAACCGATCCTCGCGGTGGCGTGCTTTCTTACGGGTACGATTTGGTCGACAACCTGGTTACGACGGTCGACGAATTGGACCGGACGACGCGAGTTGACTACGATGCCCTGGATCGTCCCATAGTGATGACTAACGCCTTGGGTGGCACCGTTCGCAGCGAATACAGCCCGATCGGAAAAGTGACGGCCTCCATCGATGAGCTTGGGCGACGGACCGTAATGCGTTACGATGGTTTGAGTCGGCTTTTTGAAATGGTCGACCCAGCTGCGGGAGTAACAACGTTTACGCTCGACGCCGTTGGAAATCAAACATCGGTTCGCGATCCACTTGGGCGAACAACCCAGTACGAGTTTGACGCGCTCAATCGAGTGATTCGCGAAACCGATCCGCTCGGTAATTCTACGACGCACACGTACGATTCGGAAAGCAATCTTCGTTCCGTCCAAGACATACTCGGTCGATTGACTCAATTTAAATACGATGACGTTAATCGATTGATTTCCGCGATCGATCCGATCGGGTCGGAGCAGACGTTGCGATACGATTTGGCGGACAACGTGATAGAGAGTGTCGACGCACTCGGGCGTTCGACCGCAATGGAATACGACGTGCTCGACCGTTTGAAGAGAAGTACCGATGCGCTCGGCGGGAAGAATGAATGGACTTATGATGCGGTTGGAAACACAACTCAAACCAAAGATCGACTTGGACGCACATCAACGTTCCAGTACGACGTTCTTGATCGGCCCGTTTCCAGCGTCAATCCGCTTGGAGATGCCGCGACTCAGAGCTACGATGCTGTCGGCAATGTGACGGCTCAAGTCGACGAAATGGGACGTCGCAACGAATTTGTTTATGACCCTTTGGATCGAATGATTCGTTCGGTTGACCCACTTGGGAATGTCACCACGCAGGCCTATGACGCAACCGGAAATCGCTCGTCGATGGCCGATCCATTGGGACGCGTTACTCGTTATCAATACGATTCCCTTGATCGCGTCGTGGGCATGACCGATCCCTTGGGCGGAATCTATACCAATACCTACGATGCTGTCGGCAATACGTTATCGCGTGTCGATCCGTTGTTACGAGCGACTAACTATAGCTTCGATGCGTTGAATCGGCGGACTTCGATTGTGGATGCATTGGGGAATACCCACCGAGCGACGTTCGACGCGATGGACAACGTCTTGACGGAAACCGATCCGCTCGGACGTGTGGTCACGCATTCCTATGACAATCTCGACCGTGTCATCTCGACCGTCGATCCGGCAGGTGGCCGCACCGAGTTCACTTACGATCGGGTGGGCAATGTACTCTCGGTCAAGGATGCAGCCAACAATGAAACGAAGTACACGTACGATGTGCTCGACCGTGCCCTTCAAGAAACGAATGCACTCGGAAAAGCGTTGACGTTCGGATACGATGCCGAAGGAAATTTGACGTCGCGAACCGATCGCAATGGTCGAACAACTTCGTTCGTTTACGACGCTCTCAATCGACGATCGGCCGAGAAGTGGCTCGACGGTCAGAACGAAGCTCTGCGCACGATCAACTATGTCTACAACAAGGTCGGCGAGCTACTCAATACCTCGGATCCTGATGGAACGTTGTCTTTTGAATATGATGCTGGTGGAAGACTCACTACCGCGTCTAATGCGGGGACGCCTAATACAACTCAAGTCGTTTGGGGCTACAGCTACGATGCGGCTGGAAATCTAGTATCGCGTTCCGAAACGCGTGAAGGTTTGCTGAAGTCGACCAAGGCGATGACCTATGATGGCCTTAATCGAACCATGTCGATCACAGAGACGGGGACAACTCTCGCGCCGAAGCGGGTCGAGTACTCCTTCAATGCTGCAAGCGAGTTGACATCCATCGATCGCTTCAATTCAGCCTCGGGCGGAACCTCGACGGTTAATTCTAAGGCCACTTATGATGACTCGCGACGTTTGACGTCGCTTGTGCATTCGCACAACAACAGCGCATTGGCGAACTACAGTTGGCAGTACGATATCGCAAGCCGAATCACACAAGCGAGTTCTCCAGATGGGACCGCAAGCTACGAATACGATGTTCAAGATCAATTGACTGGTGCCGACTACTCGGCTCAGACAGACGAAAGCTACTCGTACGATGTCAATGGCAATCGCACGATGACGGGCTACGTTATCGGCCTTAACAACCGGCTGCTGGAAGATTCGAACTTCCGTTTCGAGTATGACGATCAAGGGAATCGAACAGCGAGAGTGGACAAAGGTACTGGGCAGCGAGACGAGTATGCTTGGGATTATCGCAATCGACTTACGTCGGTGGTGACAAGTCATACATCCTCGGCGGTCGTTAGCCGCGTTGATTTCGTTTACGATCCTCTCGATCATCGAATTGCCAAACAAGTCGACTCTGACGGCGATGGCCCTGGGGCAAAGACTACCGAGCACAGTATCTACGATGGCTTGGAATTGACGCTCGTACTTGATGACGGAGGGACCGTTTTGCGTCGCTATCTCCATGGACCTGGCATCGACTCGATTCTTGCGGAAGAGAACGGTGCGGGGATCGTTCTGTGGACGCTAGCTGATCAAGTGGGAACGGTCCGAGACCTAGTCGATGCGAGCGGAACCGTTGTGAATCATCGCGTCTTCGACAGCTACGGTCGCATGATCTCGCAAACGAACGCAACGTTTGAACATGATTTCGGATTCCAAGGTCGCGAGATGGATCGAGAGACCGGTTTGATCTTTTTCCGAGCTCGCTATTACGATCCGTCGACGGGACAGTTCATTTCCGAAGATCCAGTTGGTTTCGCGGCTGGCGATACGAACCTGCGCCGTTTCGTCGGAAATTCGCCACAAATAGGGACCGATCCGCTGGGGCTCGAAGAGATAGTCTTGAGAGCCCAGACGGCGCAGATGGACAATCGAGTCTTTTTGCCGAAGGACGGTGAATTGAAAGGCAGTACGTCCGAAAATGCCGTGGCAAACAACTTTGCTCAAAACACTCCCAAGCCGAAAAACCAATCCAGTCCAAACTCGGAACACAAGTCGAATCAGAAAAAAAAGAAGCAAAAGAACAAAGTCTGCAAGCCAAACTCAGGCACTGATGACGCAAGACCACGTACTCGTCGTAAAGGGGGTGGAGGGGGAGGTGGTAGCGGTTCGGGGCCGAAGTCTTCCGGCAACAATCCTTCGCCTGCCGCCCGATTCCAGCTCGAAGCGAACACGTTCCTTACGAATCTGCTTCACGCCACAGAGGGGGTTACAGACGAAGTTGCGAAAGAGATGGCGAACAAAGTCATCCTTCTCGGTAAGCTGGCTCAGTCCGCGGCACAGTATACAGTCGGCGATTTCAAAGGAGGGCGCGCCACGTTCGATAAAACAGGTATTCCTCAAACGCTCCAAGGAATCGTGAGCGCGTTTCAGAATCACGAAGAAGCCATCGAGAAAGTAAAGAAGGCAATCGAACTCAAGCAACAAGAGATCCATGAGTCGGCCAGCCGAGGTGACTACAAGGAAACAGGTCGTCACATTGGCGGAGTCGTATACGGGATCTTCGAAGGGCTTACGAAACCCGGCAAAGCCGGTCGAATTGTGAGTCTCACCCCAGCACAATTGAAGAAGCTCATCCCGATCGCAGCGGTCAACAAGGTCGAGCGACAAGTGATCCAAGGTGTCGCCAAGAAGTACGGATTGGAAATTGCGATCCGCTCGACCGACCCGTTGACGGCAGCTGTACGCAAGACCGCAACCAAGTTTAAGCTCGAGAACAAGCCTGAATCGATCAAAACAAAAACGACCCTGGGGCTGCTACATGACAAGCAATCGAAACAATGGATTGTCTCTGATCTCGATGTGAGCCACATCATCAAGGACGGTAAGCTCCTGAGCAACTCCGAGGGAATCAAGTACTTGAACGAGATCAATCGAGAGCTTGCCAAGCAAGGCGTCAAGGCACCGTTCCAGCATGGCTCGCACGCAACGGCAACGAAGCTTCTCGGAGGTCCGCTTGATTTGAAGGACTATGGGGAAATTGGTGGTCCAGGACCAGCGACTGTCTTCAATGGTAAAGGTGTCAAACAATTGTCGGCAGCCGAGGTCGACAAGGTCTACGAGAAATACGGCTACGGTTCGCACCCAGCGTGGGGCGACCCAACCCAGATTTGGATCCACGATTTCCAAGACGCTTTCAAGGAGATATGGTTCTAATGAGCAAGAAACCCAAACCAACTGGCTCGCGTAAAATCGTAGTCCTAGAAGGACTTAAGGAGCGATCGATTGTTACGGGCCAAATTGTTGTCGTAGTTTTGGCCGAATTGTGACTGAAGGGATTTCCGCCCATTTTCGGGTGTGTTGGCCGAATTGTTGAAAATCCTGGAGTGGCTTGCCACAGTCAGATCCGATCGCGCTGGCCGAATGGGTTCTCTGTCCAAAAATCACAGGGCCGCTACTGCTCTTGTTTCTGGCCGAACTGCGATCGTAGCCCATAGCACATTAAAAATGCGACCGCTTTAGGTAAGCGATCGCACTTGTTCATTTGATCGTGTTTCCGGGCAGTGGGTATTAATCGGCAACCGATTGCGCCTCTGGACTCGGACGGCCGAGGTCTCGCAGGTATTGGTCTAGCCAGTTCTTGAGAATGTCTACTGCCGGTAAGAACTCGTGTCCCTGAACCATCAGCAAGTCGATGTTATTAAAATTCTCGCCACAACAGAAAGCGGCGGGAAGCTCGGAACAGATGACGGGACATGCGAAGTCACAACATGTCAACGATCAAACTCACCAGCCGACCTGAACCCTGCTCGGGCCGCGAAGCGTCATACATGGGACCAGAAGTGCGTGATGTCACGGAGGCTGAGTAACCATCGAGTCCGGATTGGGTGACGAATGGGTGACCGGAGCGAGTTCGCGCTTCAATTGAAAGCGGTTTTCAGCCGGAGCGGCTTGGCCTCGATTTTTTCCTTTCGAGGTACGTTTTTCTTTGTGCATGACGGCGACAATCGGCTAGCGTGGTGGGTGTTTTTGGAGTTGCTCTCGGAGTGCTCCGGCTGAGACTATGTCCCACGCATTGAGCGGGTCTCGGTTAGGGCCTAATTGCTTTGACTGCAATGATGTCGACAGAATGAATCGCCTCATGATCGATCGCTAACTGTCGACGCTCAAGGATACCGGTTCGGACGGCAGAATCTTTAGCGACAATGTACATGGCGTCCAGTGTGCGAGTGTCCTTGATTGTTACATGTTCATTGAGGATTGACCACTCAATCTCGTGAATACCATCTGCATCCATGCGAAAGACCTGAGCCGGTTTCCGCAGCCAGGGAGGCAGCCTGAAGGAAAACTCAGCGGCTCGCGGCGGACCGAACTTGAAAATGGATTCCTGTGCATCAGCGAGATAGGCCGTATCATTTGCAAACAGGACGGCTGCGGAGGGAGAAGCAATCGACGCCAAATCCCAATCCGGCGTACCATCCGTCTTCAAACGGCGTTCAAACTGATAAGCATCGCCTTCCAGTAGAAAAGGCTCTAGCATTCGGATCTCTCTACCAATACGTTGGATCGGCTCCCAAGTGTCTGGGGACTTTAGCAGCGATTTGAGGCTCAAGTTGAACCAATAGAGCGAAGTGATCCGGCTGGAAATCGCGTGCATCGCCTGGGATCGAAGTTCATCAGGAGTTGGTGAGCGACGGGCTCGTCCACCGCCAAACAATCCACCACCCCAGCCGTCGTGAGGCCCTTGTGACCAATAAGCGCACGGCACGGGGCGATTCAGTTCACGAAGCGAACGACACATGTTACCGATTGTTTCTAGCGGCGCTCCCCATCGGATGCGCTCACCACCCCAGCGATCATATTCTCGCCAAGCATCGGCGGCTGGCGCGACAACCCGATAGGCATCGTAATGAGGGAAATCGGATAGACCTGCATACCATCGCCAAGTGCGTTCTTCACTAAGGGTCACCGATGTCGGTAAACGGCTGATTCGGTATGGAAGTAACTTGTCAAAGACATCTTGGGGCGGCATGGGTTTGCCACCGCCAAACTGTGGCTCACCTAGGAATTCGACAGCGTGAATTTTCGGAAGCCATTCATCGGTATCCCATTTATCGAGTGGCCATAGTCGATTGAACAACTTGATCGGGTAGTGATCATAAAGAGTTGGGTTGTCGGTATACCCGCTGATGTGATCGATTTGTCCTGTGTTCACATGCAAATGGCTGAGCAGCTTCAAATAGGGTTCCTGCGTAAGCGTGTCGTTTACCCAACCGCCGCTTATGTCGAACGTTTCGCGCTTAATCCGCAAATGCGCCCACAGGGAGCCTTCGCTGGTCTGTAGTTCCAATGCAGAATAGGTAAGCGGCAACTTTTCTGTGTTTAATTTGACGAAACCACGGTCCATAGCTGGAACGACGCTGGCCGCTGGTAGGACTTCTTGCGGCCACAGAACTTGCCAAGTCGCACAACTTTTAGGCAGCCAAAGTCGCAAGCCAGTAATCGTTAGCGGAGTGTCCGTATCGTTGGCCAGGTGCAAGCAAATGGTGTCAGGTTGAACGCTGCCGTCGCTTGATAAAAAAGTTGCTGCGGAAATCCAACGAAGTGGTTTGGAAATATCGACCGAAGTCTCACGCATTCCTTCAGCCATCAAGTTGAACGATTCCCCAACTCCCCACCGAGATGATTTGCCGTTAAATGTCCAGACTGTCATCGCTCCCTCTGGGGGCTTTACGGTCGAAGCCATATCATGCCACGCCCAATCACCCGACTCCAAAAGCTCAGCTGGAGTTTTCCCGTCAAATTTTCTTGAAAGAGCTGGGCCTTGAACAAACACTTGAACTTTAGCGGCCAACGACGAATCGCGAGGGCGTCGGTACCGCATGCTTTCTTCGATGCGATGCGGCACCACAGTGACACCTACAACCGAAGCAGAGTCCTGGCCACACGCAGGAAGTGGCTGGAGAAGAAATGAAATTAGTAGGATAGAGGCGTTCACCGCTGAATTTCTTACGAATCTACTCAAGTTCATTGCAGCTTACTCTTACATTAAACGGTGCCAGAATTCTTCGTTAGCGTTCATTATCTCATGTGAAGCGATTGCTACAAGACAGGCCGGAAGTTGACGTCAAGCTGCTTTAGTACTACACTTGTAGCAGTTGGCGTCATTGAGCTTTTTGTTTCGGATTTCAGGATTAAGAATGGCCAAGAAGAACAGAAAGATTGCACTTTCGGAATTGCAATTGGCTGTCATGAGGGTTGTGTGGACGCGGGGCGAGACGACCATTGCGGACGTCGTGTCGGATCTCGAACGCAAACGAGGATTGGCTCACACCACCGTCGCCACGTTGTTGCTTCGACTCGAAAAACGTGGATTACTTTCCAAGCGTCGCGAGGGGCGAGCGTATATCTATTCAGCCCTGGTTTCCGAAGCGGAAGTCAAACGCTCCATGGTTTCGGACTTAGTCGCTTCGCTTTTTCAAGGCGACAGCCAGGAACTGCTGGCACATTTGGTGCGTTCGGAAGAAGTGACATCCGCGGACCTAGCTAAAATCAAAGCGAAACTTAAGGAGTCGGATCGTGGTTGATTTATTGTGCGTCGTCGGCGTCTGGCTATGCACCTATCTAATGCATTCAACGCTACTGTTGGGCGGAGTTGCATTGCTTGATCGCTTCCGTTGCGTGAAATCCATCACCGCTCTTGAGATCCTGTGGCGAGTTGCCATTGTCGGTGGATTAGTAACGACCACGTTCCAATTTTCAGGCAAGAACCTTCACAGGCTTGGCGTTCCAGGATTTTCCTTGGGGCAATGGATGATGGGAGACCGCGAAGCGATCAACGAACCCGTGTTTGAGACAAAGGTTCCTAACGAAAACCTGAATTCTACAGTTGTAGTACATTTGCCTTCCAAGATTGATTTCGGAGCATCGAAGAACAGCTCGCGTCAGACAGATCTGACCTATGCGTATGCGGAACGCATTGCGTTGCGATTTACCTCGGTTCTTACTTTGATTTGGTTTGTTGGAGCAATGATGAAAACTTCCTGTCTCGTTTGGCTTGGACTACAAGCTCGATCCGAACTCAAAAGTCGCACGTTCGTGGAGCCCCCGCTTTTGAGTAACTTTCAGCCGCTTCCGGAATCCTCGAAATTGCCTTCGCCAAAGATCGCTGTTACGGACCGCATTGATGGCGGATAACGATGACGTGGAGGCGCTGGAAAACGGCGGCCAATTCAAGTTGGCGGAGTCGCAAGGCAACGCCAAACGCATCTACACTGTAACGACAGATAAACTTGGTGTTGTCAAACGGTCCTATTCTTTGAATGGCAGAGAAACTCCCATCGACGAAAACGTACAAACTTGGTTTGCAGACGCACTTCAAAGAGCCGTGCGAGAGTCAGGCTTCTAATTTCTGGCGCGGCGGTCGCCCAATCGCACTTTGGCACTCTCTTTCGATTGTGTTTCTGTAGCGGAAGGGCGCGAGCCCTCCGGTTTCGCTGCATTTACTTGCCACTCACCGGACGGCTCGCGCCGTTCCGCTAACAAAGTGAGGCCATTTGGCGGTCGCTGCTTAGGCTACGCTGAACACTCCTTCCGTCGCCGGACACGTAGTCCACTTTTAAGAATCTTAAAAACATGCAAATCCATCTTCAACGACCTAAATACTACTTGTGTAGAACAACGCGATGTTGGTTGGCAATCGTATTTGTTTGCCTGACCGCTTCTGAGTCTCATGCACAGGATGAGCTACCTGTCCTCAAGGCGAACTCACCAAATATAAGCATCATCGACGGCAGCAACGCATCCCGAGGCGACTGGATCCTCGATCCGTCCCTTGAACTCGACGTTTATAACGCTATCCGTTCGGATAAGAACAGGACCATTACGTTCAAATCGGATATCGACTCAAGGTCCTTCGAAGTGGAGCCTGGCCATGTTTACGATTTTGTGATTTTGCTGAATGGGAAAGACGCTTGCAAAACACGGATCTCTACGATGGTGCAGGGATTCGAGCGAAGAGAAAAGAGCGCCGAAGCAGAACCGCTTGCGATACCCATCACGATTGAACATGGCAAGCTCCATTTGAGAGGAAGCGTGAATGGATCCAACACTCTCAATTTGATTTTCGATACCGGCGCCGAGTCTTGCGTGATCTTTCCCTCGGCCAAGGCGAAGGGAGTTGCACTGACGCTTGATGGCACTGTATTGAATGCCGCAAGCGGCGGCGTAACCCTGCGTCAGTTGAGTCGCGACAATCGGCTCGAAATTTCCGACGCACAATGGAATCACGAGCCATTCATCTATGTTGAGAAGCAAGCCGATCAAGCCGATGGAATTATTGGATACACGGTGTTTGAGAACCGTATCGTAGAATTCGATTATGACCGCATGCTTATGATTGTGCACGATTCGCTCCCATCGCGATCAGACGACTTCTCGAAAAGAGACATGCCGTTCTCGGGATCGCTACCGTCAGTTGAGGTGGTCATGGCTAATGGGGAGACTTCCTGTCGCGGGCCGTTTATTCTTGATACAGCAGGCACCGCTTGCATGCTCGTGAATCAAGCTTTCGCTGCAAATCACAACTTGCACAGCACTTTCAAGAAGATAGGAACTGGCGCCTCAAGAGGATTAGGGAGCGAGTCGATCTACAGCAACCAGTTGATGCTACCAACACTCACGATTGCGGGACACTCGCTCCGCGAAGTACCCATCCACGTCGAACTGCCGTCCGATTGGAACAAAGCACCACCGGGCGGAGTTATATGCATGGATGTTCTCTCCCGGTTTAACACGATTCTTGACTTTCCGGCCAACAAGGCATATTTCAAACCAAATTCGCGATTTGCCGAACCGTTTAAGATACGTGGTTCTGGTCCATCATTCCAATTGATCGCTGCGATTGTGGTCATCGCCTTGTTCGCTTTGGCTATTGTCTGGTCCCTAGCAAAAAAGAGAAAGAAACAGAGTTTGAATCATATTCAAGAATGATCTCAAGAGAGCCTCCAGTAACTCTACAATTTGCTTGCGGTACGCAGGAAGCAGCTTTTCAGTGACGGGCTGAACGTTGACACTCTTTCTGAGCAATAGCGGGAGGGCATCTAAAAGGTCATCGCAGAGTCCATAAAATGACCGAGTACGAAACTAGCTGATCTGAGAATGGTTTCGTCGTCGCTCAGATAGAGGATCGCGAGAACGTCCTGCTTAAAAATGGAACTGGCCTTTTCCTTGCAAAATAGGCAACTCGAACACAACACCAATGACTTTACGCAATAACGCAATCACGCAATAATAACGGTGTTCCAAATGGCGGAAGTTCCGTCGCGTGTACCGACTACTTCTTGTGCAAATAGCGTTTGGCAATCGCGAGGATCGCTTGCAAAGGTGGAGCGGGCTCACTCTCGCCTCCTGAATTGACAAACGATGCGACAACCATGTTGGCTTTTGGAAAAATCGCCACTTGCGAGATCATTGTTCCGTTGGAGCCGTTATGAGTATGCATGGTTTCTATTCCTGGAAAAGTCTCAAGTCCCCAGCCGCACGCATACTCTCGACCGTCAGCCCTCGCCTCGGGTACTCCCTGATGAAGCCGCTGGATCGTGGCCGCTTTTAAAATCCCGTCCTGGCCTTGCAGGCCTCGCATATGCGATTCAGCAAATCGAATCAGATCCCCTAACGACATATACATTCCACCACCTGCAGGCGCGAACAAAACTTCTATCGGGCCCGAAAAGTTCGCAGCGTGAAGACCATTGGGGCCATTCATGTGCCCGCTTGGACGTTCCTCTGGTAACTTGTCTAAATTGGTAAAGCTATGCTTCAGCCCAAGTGGATCAAAAACAAGCTCGCGAACCAATCTCTCATATGGCTTTCCTGATACTTCTTCTGCGATTACGCCTAAGAGTGCATATCCTGCATTCGAATACATGAATCGTTCGCCCGGCTTCCCGATGGGATCGCGTTGCAGGATATCCTTAGCATAGTTTTGTCGGATCTTGATCGGGTCTATGGCACCAGCGACGATTCGGTCAACCGTTTGCTTTTGCATACCAGGGTCGCCCGGAATACCACCCCGATGCTGCATAAGTTGCTCCAGAGTGACATTTTTGTAGCCTTCTTTCATCGGAACATTGGGCAGCGCCTGACTTAGAGTTGTCTCCCACTTGAGCTTGTCCATTTCGATCAAGCGACCAATCACCGTCGTGCAAATGGGCTTGCCAATTGATCCGATGCTCCAGGGTTCGTCTACGGTGACTTGCTTTGCCGATGCTTGCTCTCGAATACCCGCAACCGCTTGTTCCAGCGTTCCATCGATGAGCACAGCGATACCCATCGCAGGGCTTCGTACGTCAGTCTTGATTGCTTCGGCTAGCGATTCGAGCGACTTCCAATCGTCATGTTTTTTGGGTGGAGCGGTATTCAATCTTTCGGATGGAACGACCATCACGCCATCCATTTTCGGATCGGTTGTCCCCACGACTTTCATTCGAAAGCCCAATTCGACTCCGTTTTTGTCCGTCACCAATGCGATGAGTTCGTCAGGCTTGCCGGGAATCATCGTGACGACCTTAAACGGTGCCCCTTGTGCGGCTAAACCCTTCGCACGAACCAATCGATCCGCGACCGGCACTGCGCTGCTCGCATACTGCTTTAGAAAAGGCTCCAAACCATTACCATCGTTGGAATTCAGAGCTTCAACAAACTTCTCGAGCAAGTTTGGCTCGGACTTACCCCAGTTGCAAAGAGCAATCGTCGGACAAAGACAGGCAAGTGTAAGTGCAAAAACCACTCCCGCCAGGGAATTCAGACCGAAAGCGCTGCGATAAAACCTCCGAAAATGCTCCTTGCTTGAAGCGTGAAGAATGGGACAACGACTCATTGGTGTGGACCTTTTCAGAATGACTGGATGTAAGATTGCAATTCGCCGAGTATCCAAAGGTCGTTCTCCGACGCAAACCCCCTGATTCACTTTATGGATTTTTTGCCAGTGGCATAGGCTTCCATCAAGCCAAACTCAATCAATGCTTGGCTTGGCCGACTGGTAATGGAGATCTTCTTGCCCCATGAATTCCCGCTTACAGTCTCATTTTCGCTACCAGGGATCGCGAGCAATTCAAATGTCTTGCTAGGAGAACACCAATGTGAGGCGTTGCAGTGGAAAGTGTTCGAAATTCTGGGCGAACTTGCAGCGGAAAGCCAGTTGCAAGATCAAACCCGATCGTCGCAAGATGAAAAGCCATCCAAACCAAAATTGAAAATAGAATGGCTGGTGCGATTTGCCATCCCTAGACTCGCCGCTAACGGAGCAAAAGGGGAAACGCGGAGATTTTGTATTGTCCTTCGTGCTGTGAAAGCAGCCAACAAACCAATTGGAAATGACGCGATTACCACGGAAAGGAAATAGGGAATTATGCATGTTCCCATATTGGGCCGATATGTTTGCGTGATATAGGACGAAATCGGAAAAGTTGCTGTAAGCATCAGCAATACAGTTAGTCTGACGGTCAACCAAAAGGCCTGCCGAAGGTCTGACTCTACGTTTGCATGTGCAACTGTCCGGTTGACCGTCGATGGCTGGTAAGGGTTTTGCATATTTCTGACAAACTAGTAAATCTCTGGCGCAAGCGCCTGTAAACGAAAGTTTTATTGTAGCCCACTTGGCTGGTCATATGGGCTGACGGTATTCCTGACAGGGACCTGCTGGCCGAATCATCCGGATATCGACGCACCGGCTTGTCAAACGCGTGTCAAACCGGAGCGATTCGTTGTTATAATCACATCTAGTTGCGCACGAAATTGTTTGTTGCCTTGACTTGGAGACGAAGAAATGCCCGTTATCGGAACTCGACAGTCACCCTTCAAGATCTTCACCAACGATTCGATGCAACTAGCGAATCCAGATGACGTCCTTCACTCTTGGCCGACAGGGCCATCGCTCGTCATCTGACCGAAATCAAGCAAGCAGCGAAGGAGTCTTGAATGCAAGGGCCGCCTCCCGATGATCCGCACCCGTTGAGGGGCTTCCCGCAGGTCGGGTTCCTCAAGCCGATGGTCAAGAACCCGAACATCGTGGTCGGTGATTACAGCTACTATGACGATCCTGAAGGCCCGGAGCAGTTCGAGTCGAAGTGCGTGCTATATCACTTCCCGTTTGTTGGCGACAAGCTGGTGATCGGCAAGTTCTGTGCGGTGGCCAGGGGCGTGCGGTTCATCATGAACGGAGCCAATCACCAGATCAGCGGATTCTCGACGTACCCCTTCTACATCTTCGGGGATGGGTGGGAATCAGTGACACCGCAGCCGGGTGATTTCCCGTACAAGGGCGATACCGTCATCGGGAACGACGTTTGGCTAGGATACGACGTAATGATAATGCCGGGCGTGAAGATCGGTGACGGGGCTATCGCTGCCGCTCGGTCGGTGGTGGTGAGCGATGTACCGGCCTATTCGGTCGTTGGCGGGAATCCGGCCAAAGTCATCAAGCAGCGGTTCCCCGATGAGGTCGTCAACGAACTGCTGGCGATCAAATGGTGG
>JANPHB010000245.1:0-6481 GCA_031424235.1 Pirellula sp. | reverse complement strand
CGCACCGCCCTTGGCGGTGCGACGAATCCGGAGTCAAGCGAGCGGGTTACGTGAATCTAGAACTCCAAAGCTGCGGACGGTGGGGTCAAGCCCCAGCCGTCCTGAAAATGCTTCACAGCGTTGCCGAAACGGTGAGGGGCCTCACAAGCCTCCCGACACCTGACTGTTACATTACCTCCGTGCGAAGCGATCGAACTCATGCTTCCCGGTAATACGCCACTCACCTGTCTTTGAATCTTTAGTACGCGTACCTGGCCCGGCGTCGCCATACTCGGTTGGTGGCAGCGGCTTCATCGAAGCGAGATAACTCGCCTTGGGGCGACCATTGGATCGCATCCAGTCGGAAATCAAACGAATGGGACGATTCTGCTCGGGAACTTGGACCCGATCTCCTTTTTGGATTACCAATTCGTGTGCCCCCGTCCAGCCGAACCAATGGTAACAAGCAGGGTGAACAGGAATCCAATGGCCTTTGTCCTCATGGTCGGTCAAATAAAACTCAGCCCAATTGTGATTGGGGACCCAAACTAATCGGGCTGGAATATTCGATGCACGGCAAAAGGCGACGAAGAGTGCCGACATCTCTTCGCAATCGCCGACCCTTTTTTCAATGGCTGTTACGACGCTTGTATACGCACCCATCTGAGGCCGAATGCTTGTCCGGATCCACTTCACAAACGCTTGTGCCTTGTCCCATGGATGATACAGCCCTTGTCCGATCTCGTTGGCGAGTTTCCGAACGATAGAAGCGTTCGCTTGAATGCCAGGGCTGTCGCCTAACGCGACGGCGCGAATTGCTTTTGGAACCGATTGCACCGACGGGAACTGCTCTTTGTCGTAGCCATGGTACTGCTTGTACATCGTGACTTTGAAATTGGCCGTGGCGCTGACGATTTGTCCCGGAGCGATGGATGGGGCGTGCAGAAGCAACTGGCCCGCGCCAGGAGCCAGTTCGCGAACAACCGCTTCGCAGCCCGACTTATCAATCGAAACGGATTCGACCTTTTGTTCCGGATGATCCATTGGAATCGGGGTCGATGCGATCGCTTCGCAGGGGTTCGCGCTGCCGCGAAGCTCCACGCCAATGCTGACATCAAACGTGCGCGGCTCCAAGTATCCGCGATCGGCTTTCGGGGGCTCACGCCATATCCATTTACCGTCACCGACAACGGGTTCGAAGCTCCATGCAGGCCCTTGTTGGATCGTGGTCCGATACGTTGGGAGCAAGAATTTGCCAGCGGCAATCGATCCGCAAGCTGCTAAAACTGAGTTCGCAAGAAAATCTCGCCTTTGCATAAATGGTATCCTCTTCGGATCAATGTAACATTTTCTGAAACTCGGCGAAAGAAAAATCTGTTGATGCTGGAGAAGAGACGTTAGGCGAGTTGTGGGTTGGTTTCGCAGAAATCTCGTTTAACAGTCAGCCGTAGTAGGCGTACTCGACTCGACACAAATGAAGTACGCCTACGGCTGACTGTTAAACGAATGAATGAATCGGAATGAAATTCATTGAAAAAGAGGCGTTTATGGTCGCATCCGGCAGATGCGACCCACTGGGCTAGTCTTCGACTATTTTGCTTAGGAATTCGCCATCGCTTAGCTTGGTCCGGATGAGTTGACCGGGTTGGATGTGCTCTGTGCTCATGATCACCTTGTCGCTCTGGGCGTCTAGAGTAACCGAGTATCCGCGTGCTAGCGTTTTGAGAGGACTGATCGCATCGAGCACTTGCGAAACACGTTCGAGTTGCTCTGTCCGGGATTGCATCAGCTCATCGATCACTCCATCCAGCGACTCATGCAAATCATCCAGTCTTTGCATTGGTGTTTCTAGCAGTCGTTCGGGCGACTGCAAGATCGGTCGGCTTGCAATGGACTTCAGTCGCATTTCCGCTTGACTCAATCGATGCATCAGTAGCGTATCCAGGCGACGTTGGACTCCGGTCAGGGTATCAAATACATCATCGCGACTGGGAACAATTCGCTCAGCCGCTTCGGATGGAGTTAGGGCTCGGACGTCAGCTGCTAAATCGCACAAGGTCACATCGATCTCATGCCCTACCGCCGATACCGTTGGCAACGGACACGCCGCAACTGCTCGCACAACGACTTCCTCGTTAAAGCACCACAAGTCCTCCAGCGAACCACCGCCTCGCCCTACGACCAAAACATCCAACGGAGGCTTGAGCAACGCCGCAACTCGGATACCTTCGGCGATCTCCTGTGCAGCTCCGTCCCCTTGGACGCGTGACGGAATGATGAGCACACTCGCGCCAGGCCAACGGCGTTTCAAGACCTGAGTGAAGTCGTGGATCGCGGCACCGCTGGGACTCGTCACGAATCCGATCCGATTCGGAAAAGCTGGGAGCGGCTTCTTGCGTTCAGGAGCGAAGAGGCCTTCCTTCTCAAGCTTGGCATGCAGGCGACGGAACGCGGCCTGCAATGCACCGAGCCCCTGCTGTTCCATTCGCGTGATGATCACTTGATAGGTGCCGCGAGGTCCATACACTTCGATGCGACCTTGTACCAACACCGCCATCCCCTCGCGAAGATCCATCCCGATCCGCTCAAATGTCGATCGCCAAATCACCGCAGAAACTTGGCTCGCCGCATCCTTGATCGTTAAGTAGACGTGCCCGGATGCCGATTGATTGAGGTTGCCGATCTCGCCAGCGAGCCAAAACGTCGGCACAGTTTGTTCAATGGCGTTTTTGATCCAAGCGTTTAGTTGGGCGACGCTGAGAGGTGCTTCGGAAGTGGTACCTGGCCGAGGTTTGGCGGGCACTTTTGCTGACGATTTGGCCCCAGGACTGGTCGGTGATGTTGAGGTGGGCTTGTCAGGTGACTTAGATGGCAGATTGCTTTTGCTCGCACCTGCATTCGGCTGTTCGCCAAAGAATGCATCTGCATCGTCGCTCCACAAAAAGCCTGTCACAGTTGTATCGCTCCTTGAGGGACTGGATAAAACGCCCGTTCACCTTCACGCATCGAGCCGTCCGCTGCCCAAGTTTCGGCTTCGGTCGTTACCGCTACCAGCACCGACTCAATGTGCTTGCGGTACTCCTCGATGTCCTCCTTGCTCAACTTGCGAGGGACGCGAATACCTGGACCAAGCACGATGCGTGCTCGCGAGCTTGGTCGCGGAATTGCAAACTTATCCCAAGCACGATTGTTTCGCCAGGGCCTATCAAACCCACATCCCAACGGAACGACTGGAATTCCTAACATGCCCGCGATAAACACACAGCCACTCGAAAGCTCACGGCGCGGACCTCGCGGCCCGTCGGGAGTAATAACGAGACTCGTGTTGCGATTATTCCGCCGGATGTTCAAGATGGCTTGTACGCCGCCACGTGTGGAAGAACCGCGAACCGTCTTAAAACCGAACTGACGAATGACTTCCGTCAGCCAGTGCGCATCGCGATGTTGACTCAAGAGCATCGTCACGTCACACCCTCGGCGATTGCATGGTGGCAACGCAAGATACTCGTGCCACACAACGTAGATAGCCGGCCCGTCAAAGATCGATACCGCAGGATCCATCTCGGGCTCATAACAGACGATCCGTGCATCGAGCGTCCGCATCCAAGCTCGTATCCCGAAAGCCAGAAGCGTTCCGCCCCAACGCATCGTCATTCGGACCAAGTCAACTTTGGGGACTTGCATTACTGGCTAAGTTGCCATCGGCCAGAGAAGACTTCCACGGCTGGCCCGGTCATGAACACATGTTTGCTGGCTTCGTCCCAACGCAAACGCAACTGCCCACCCAGCAAGGAATTGAGGATCTGCCGGTCGGTGTGCCCTGTCAAAACTCCGGCCACGCAAACCGCGCTGGCTCCAGTTCCACAGGCCCATGTTTCACCTGAGCCGCGTTCCCAAGTTCGCTGTCGAACTTCACCTCGCGAAAGTACCTCAACAAACTCGACGTTGGTTTTCTTTGGGAAGCGATCATCGCGTTCGATCATCGGTCCGATATCGAGGACCAATTCATCGGTCGCTTCGGGAACGAAAATGACGCAATGGGGATTGCCCATCGAAACGCAGGTCGCAAACAACGTGTGCCCTCGATATTCGATAGGACAGTTCACCACTTGGGACTGAGGGCCTGCACCGAGCGTGGTCGGAATGAGAGCGGCCTCGAGCCTGGGTTGCCCCATGTCCACGGTGACTTGCGACACCAAACCATCCGCGACCTTCAACACCAGTGAAAGAACTCCAGCCCCCGTTTCGATGGTAAGTGATTCGGTTTTGCAGATGCCGTGGTCGTAGACGTATTTGGCAACGCAGCGGATTCCGTTGCCGCACATTTCGGACTCGCTACCATCGGCGTTAAACATCCGCATGCGAGCATCGGCCTTGTCGCTCGGAAGGATCGCGATCAATCCGTCGCCACCGATCCCAAATCGCCGGTCGGAGACTTGGATTGCTAATTGAGGAAGATCGAGAGGCAATGTTTGATCGAAACCGCTGACATAGACGTAGTCATTGCCAGCACCATGCATCTTGGTGAAATTCAGAAAGGAAGCCATGATGATTATGGAGCTTGATAGGGCGTTAGCCAGGTAACTTGAAATCGGGATCCGCGATCCCGCGAATGAGTTCGGAGAGCCGACTGTAGAGTTGCAGCATCAATTGCCATGTGGCCAAGTCGACATTGATCGATGCGCGTTTTTCGTTGATCTTGACGACATCCACGACCTCTCCAATGCGAGCGTGGAAGTACTCGAATAGTTCGGCCAACTGCGCTGCTTGGCTGGGACTGAGACGTTCCGGCAATTGAGGTGGTTGATTCAGGTCTCGCAAAGCGCGAACGGATTCAGCCAAGTTTGCATCCAAATCAAAATCACCGCTGTCGGTTTTCTTGATCATGCGAGACTCTTCGACTGCTGTCAGACTTTCTTGGACACGCGAGTTGATTTGATCGTGCGTTCCAAAAAGCAGCATGCTTCGCCCGACGGAGATAATGTCGCCAAACCGCAGAATGCGAAGTTGGCAATCTTGACCGTTGACACGGGTCCCGTTGGTGCTCTCCAGGTCGGTGAGCACCAAGTGATCGTTGTCTTCCTGGATTTTGCAATGAAAGCGACTGATTCTTTCGTCGTTCAATTGGATCGAGTTGCCTTCTTCACGGCCAATCGAAATTGGCGTCTTCAGGTCCGCATAAGTGCGTCCGCGATCAGCCCCTTGAACAACACGAAGCGTCAATCTAGTCATTGCAATCTCAAGGTCATGTTTCGGTAAGGAAAACCGATTGGCGAGTTACGCTTCCAATCCGATATCTTCCAACACCAACGGCGAAGTTGATTCTACTATCATATCTGGTCGGCGGGTGAAGGTGGGCAATCCGGCACCGGCCAGGACATTATCTAGAGAATCTTGACTCTTGGCCACGATGGAATCGCGTGTCATTCCGCCGAAATTGCTTGCGTGTCCGAAAGCCGTAATTGGGCCGTCGAAGCCAGCTTTGCTCAAAACCGAGACGATTCGAACGTTATCGATCACTCCGCTTGTGCCTGCGAGTTGCCGCATCTTGAGGCTAGCTTCTTCGATGGTTGGCAAAGTTTCAGCGTCGGCCAACCGCAAAACGGCGATTCGATTGCCTGGAATGGTCGCGAGTTGTTCGAACGTTCCGCCGCCAACGACCCAGTTGAATGTGTCGATGACCAAGCCAACGCTCTTGTTCGTGCAAGCGTTGAAGAAGGCCAGGAAGCCGCCGACGTCTTGGATGAACTTGAATTGTCGGTTTTCGCGGTTCTCGAGTGCGGTCGAGAAATACAGGCCGAGCATCACGTTGTTGGCTGCGAAAATCTCGGCAATGCGGTCCACTCGCTTGCGCAAAACGTCAAAGTATTCGTGAAATGGGAGTCGATCCGTGGCTGCTGGCAATCGGAGAAAACCCGCACGGGCGTTGACTTTTCCAGCGATTTCGATGGTTGCTGGCAACTGTGCGAGGGTCTTTTCGAAGGTCGCGTCGTCGCTATCCAAATCGATCGGAGTTTCAAATCCGCTGACCATCATCTTGGCGCTCAACAAATAGCGAGCTGCCTTTTCAAATTCGCTGCGTTGCGTTCGTTTGACCAAGTCGACGATATCGATGTCCAATCCGCGGAAACCGTAGGTCATTGCCAATTCAATGAGTTCGCTTTGTCGTCCAGAAACACCCAAAACAGTAGCGTTCAAATTCTTGTACATTCAGCCAATCTCCAAAATAAAACAGGTATGCGTCGGGCGATGGAATCGTCCGATCGGTCATACAAAAAATTTTCTATAGGGCCAAGCAGTCCATTATGGTCCTGTTGAGAGCGCTCCCAACGAGCACTCATGTGGCGAAAAACACCCGGGTTGGGCGGTCCCTTCGCATTAGAAGGAGTATTGCAGAAAACAGTTTGCCTTCCAAGCCGAAACGAGGGAATGGCATTTCACCGCACCAAGACACAAACCCGCGGTACGCGTTCCCTTCTTGCGATAAATGCGTTATTCTCAG
>JANPHB010000244.1:0-24298 GCA_031424235.1 Pirellula sp. | reverse complement strand
CATGCCGTTCAGAGGACGGTACGTCGGGCTTGGCTCTGCGGAGCCGACCCAGTTTCGGGCAAATCCTTCGAGCATCGGCGGACATGGATCCAAAATCGTCTGCAAGAGCTCGCGGCTAGCTTTGGGATCGACTGCTTATCTTTTGCGGTGATGGTTAATCATATTCACGTCATTTTACGCAACCGGCCAGATATCGTTGCTGGTTGGTCTGACGAGGAAGTTGCTAAGCGCTGGTGGCAGTTGTTTCCGCTTCGGAAGAACAAGGACAAGAGTCCTGCTGTTCCAACTGAGAGTGAGCTCAAATTGTGGATGACTCCTGCTCGCAGCAAGCAATTGCGGAGCCGACTGAGTGACATTTCTTGGTGGATGCGTGCTTTGGCGGAGCCAATCGCGCGACGCAGTAACATCGAGGATAAATGCACGGGTCGATTCTGGGAGGGGCGATACAAATGCCAGAAATTGGCTGATGAAACGGCGATTTTGGCTTGTTCTGCGTATGTGGATTTGAATCCCGTGCGATCGGGAGTTGCAGAGGCTCCTGAGAAGAGCCTGTACACTTCGGTGTACGAACGCGTAGCAGCGCAGAAGGCTGCTCAAAAGGAGCGGGCTCGAGCAAAGCTCCGCAAAAGGCGTGGAGGCCAAACGCGTTCTGCTGGTGCAGGCCAAGGGCAGTCGAGCTTCGTGCGACGCGACGCTTGGTTAACACCGTTGACGATCGACGAACGATCGGCTGCGCACAAAGGAGCGATGCCAAGCAAGAGCGGGAAGCGGGCTAGCGACAAGGGTTTCCTTGGAATGAGTTTTGAGTTGTACTTGAAGCTGCTGGATTGGACTGGCAGGCAGATACGTCGAGACCATAAGAAGGGTCGCATTCCGGCTGACTTGGCACCGATCATGGCACGAGTTGGTTTGTCGGGCGAGTTATGGTGCGACTTGGTGAAGCGATTCGGCAAGATTTTTAAACGCGTAGCGGGCAAGCCGGAGTCGTTGGCACAAGAAGCAATTCTTCGAGGGCGAACGGGCTATCGCACCGGCAGTCCGCCGTTGCCGAGTGCTAGCTAGCGATTCTCTAGCTGTCGAGATTTCACAATCTCATGTTGGTTAATGCCGACGGCGGTGCTTCGTTGTCATTTCGTTTCGTTTTTCGGAGAGTTGCTCATCCAAAGACGGTGTCTTTTTGAAATGCAATTCTTGGTGTCCTAACGTTCTCGTTTTGCAGCGGTCTTGCTACAATGATAAGATAGGGTGCAAATAGCTGGATGGCCCCAGAGTTGGGGATGGGCCCAGGAGTTGGGGCCATTGCCTGCTTTCGACCGATCTGCCAAAAAGCGAGATGCTACCGCCGCATAATTGATGCAAACGAAGAATTTTTGAAGCAGAAACCTACCTTTTTCGGCTTAGCTGCAGGCATCGTGAAAACAACAACCCATTCCATCGCTCGACGACAGTTTCTGGCCACATCTTCAGCTGCTCTTGGGTTGGGTTTTGGCAGCTGGAATACGTCTTTCGCAACGCATCCTTCGAAAACAAAACCCGAGCCCAAGTCCGTCGCGGCCATCGTCACCATTTATCGGAAGAATTCTCATGCCGATGTTCTTGTCGGAAAAATTCTCGAGGGCTGGAAACAGGACGGTGGCACGGGCCCAGCGTTGAAGTTGTCGTCGCTCTACGTGGATCAGTTCCCTGCCGATGACATGTCGGTCGCCTTGGCTGCGAAGCATGGATTTCGTCTTTGCAAATCGATTCGAGAGGCTATCGAACTCGATTCTGGAACCGTTGCCGTCGAAGGGGTCTTAAGTATCGGTGAGCATGGTGACTATCCTCGCAATGAGAAAGGACAACAGCTTTATCCTCGCCGAAGATTTTTCGATGAGATTGCATCGACGTTCGAAAAGTTCGGAAAGGTTGTTCCTGTCTTCAATGACAAGCATCCAGGCCCAGTTTGGGAAGATGCGAAGTGGATGGCTGATCGTGCACGCCAGCTCAACATCCCATGGATGGCTGGTTCTTCGCTGCCGGTTAGTTACCGAGATCCCGACATCGATTTCCCCAAAGGAGAGACTCTGGAAGCATGCGTTGGAATCGGATATTCTGGTCTGGATATCTACGGATTTCACACCCTTGAGTTTCTTCAGTGCCTTATTGAGAAACGTGCCAGTCCCACCACGGGTGTCGAGTGGGTGCAGGCCTATCCTGTTTCTTCAATACCTGAGTTGTTGGAACAAAAAAAGATCGATCGTGATTTGTTGGAAGCAGGCCTGGCCAGCAGCGGTACATCACTCAAGTCCGTATTAGCCTCAACGGAAAAGGAGTCCGAGAGCGGCGTTTTTTTGATTCAGCACCAAGATGGCCTTTTGGCGCCGGTCATAATGGTACCTGGTATCGCTACTGGCATATCAGCGGCCTGCAGACTTGGCAATTCAAAGTCGTTTGTAACTCGAGCAGAAGAACGACCGGAGCCGAGATATCCACACTTCGCGTACTTGTTAAAAGCGATCGAGCAAATGATTCATACAGGAAAACCAACGTATCCAGTAGAGCGATCGATTCTAACAAGCGGCATTTTAGATAGGGCGTTGACTTCGAAGCACTTGGGGAACCAACGCATCGAAACGCCGGAGCTCAACATTCACTACATTCCAAGCAAATTTAGCTTTGCGCCTCACATCGACCTCGATCGTTACTAAGCACGACTGCACGAGTTTTTCAGGTCAATTAGCCGTTGGGCGATAGCCCCGGTTTTCCTCCAACGCTTCGCGTTCAATCAACAACTGAGGCTATCGCCTTTCGGCTAATGGATTGTTTTACCCAAAGACTTGTGCCGACGTACTTAGTGCTGGGGGGCGCATCAAGCTTGTAGACTGTTTCTAAATTCCTAAACAGTCGAAGCGCGAGAGTCGTGCGACGCGCCGCTTGATTGCTATCGCTTTCTTAATGCGTTATTAGGTACATAGTTGCCGATGTCGGAGCCTCGAAAGCAATGCGTTCCAAGGCAGAGCCTTGGAACGAGGGTACTGCTCGACGTCGTCGAGAACCGGGGCTATCGCCCAACGCCTAATTCATGAGGATGTGCTTATTTTTGTTTGGTTGATTCGGATCGAAAGATCACTGACCCATGGCCTGCGGGGGCGAACGACAGGAGATTTCGAGCGAGAGCCTCTTCGACAAGGCTCGCCACTTCTGAACGATCGAGTGTGGCCGCGTTCTCGATGAGAATCCAGCGAGTCTGGTTGCCTGCACCCCGCAACAGTTTTGTCGGATCCGAGAGCTCCTTTCCTCGATTGAAGTAGAACTTAACACCGTCCGCAGTCGCGCGAATGGCAAAAACGCCGTCGTACCCGTGATCGTTCGGTGAAAAGCTAATAACCAAGAAATCGCGATACTCATACACCAACTCATGGGCGGTGGGTAATCGCTTTCGAAGTGACCGTCGCACTGCACTGATGAGTCGAGTGTGCGAGGGCGCGAACTTGGCGACAAGGGAGCGCAACTGAGTCTCTACCGAGCGTCGCGCCGCTACTGTCTGGGTAGGTGCTGTGGCCTCAACTTCGACTTGGTCGGAACGGCGTCCAGTAGTTTTTTTCTTCACGCTCTTGTGTACCTTGGAATCCAACTACTATGATGGCTCCACCACTCCAAACATCTTTGCAAAGCCAATTCCAGATATAACCATCGGGAGAGCGAGGCTCCTGCCGAGCTTTAGTCGCCACGGTTCGGCAGGAGCCTCACCCTACCTCGTAACAAATTGCTTGAGTAAAGTCGTTGAAAACATGTTTACAGGGGTGGTACGACTCTACTACGATTACGAGGCGCATAGTAAGTATTGCATCACAAGGTCTCACTTCTTCCGCTTGTACTTAATCATCACCATCGACTGCTCTGTGCCGTCTTTCTCTACGATGAAAAGGCTGAAGCTCACCGTATCGGCATCCCTGATCTCGGTGATCGACTTGTACTTGATTGGCTTGTCGTCCGGACCGCGCCCTTCGCCTGTCAAGGTCATAACCTTGTAGTCTTTGCTCAGGTTGCCCTCCATGATCCGGGGGAATGTGGAGAAGGAATCCACCCAAACGCTCCGGAATTTTTTCGTCGTCGCGTCGTAAGTATCCAGTCCCTTTCCCTGAAACTTCATTCCTCCGAATTCGCCTTCGAAGTCTCCGATCAACCAAAGCCCTCCCAGCCCCATTTTATAGGTCATTGTCCCGTTACCGCTTTCGGACTCCGCGTTCCATGTTCCCACCAGACGCTTTAAATGGTCATGTTCCAGGCCTGGCTTTGGCGGTTCCTGAGCTTGTGCGTACGGTATCAAACTAAAAAGGGCGAAATTGACAATCAGCGACCAAAGAAAACGTGTCATGCAAATCTCTTTCTTTATTCCGATGCCTCCTTAGCTGCTTATCCACGCAGAGTGAATCCAGGGAAGGCGATTTATACTATGGTCGAACCAACAAAGGCGAAATCGACAGATGCACGTAATTTCTAAAAAAACAGGCGAAAATCAACCTAACGCATCAAAGCCCAAAAATTCGATCTTCGTTTGTATGAGCCTGAAGCTCTAGTGCTAAAAACCAGATGTTCCTCCCGGTCTTTGTCTCTCGTCCCCAGGTTCCGACTGGGGACGCAATGCCCCGAAGGCTCCTGCCTCCTGAGCCTGTAAAATCATGGCTAACGCGAGGCGGAGCCTCTAAGGCAGTGCGTTCCAAGGCAGAGCCTTGGAACGAGGGTACATTGTCATGAAATTTGTGAAAAAAGTGTGCCTAACGGGACTTGGCGTGCGTCGGAATCACGTACGGCCCTTCCGGTATAATCGCAATCGATTTGTCTCCGGATTGCGAGATACTGGCAGCAATGGAGTCTTCGATTGATTCCACCATTTGAACTCCGGTCAGTTCACGTTCCGGGCCCTTTAGGCCTTCGCTATAGAGTGAAACGTTGCCGACAGCGAGCGTTCTAAGCAACATGTGCGTTTGCCATGCATCGATATCCGCCAGCGGCATCGGGCGGATTCGGTCCAAAAATCCTTGTCTACCCAACGACACGAGATACGACTGGGACTGACGGTACTCGTGCGAACCCAGGCCCTCTTCGCAGGCACTTGCGATGATCATCCTGCCACCGTCGGCTAGTATTTGAATGGGAGCGACCATGCCCTTGACTGTTTGATAATAAGTTTTATCCAACGGGTAGCCTGCTGCGCTGGTCACCACGGTATTGAACTGTCGCTCTAAAGGCACCTCCGCGTACCGCTTCACAAAGGCAACGCTTTCCAGGTGGCTCTTTTCGCAATCCCCGAAATTGACAAAACTCATTCGTCTCGCTTCATCGATGATTGTGTTGATTGCGTACGCTTTGCCAAGAATTTTTAGAATTTCCAACTGCCCCCGGTGTAGTGGGTTGTTTAGAAGATTGCCGTTGCACGCTAGCGGGTCCGCCATGAAGCGATGATTATGAAAGGTTCGAATGGTTTCTTCACCTGCAACGCCAGGCGCGATCACTTTACGGCCACCTGAGTATCCTGCCATAAAATGCGGTTCCACCAAACCGACCGCAATTCGCAGATCAGCGTCTACCAGATGCCGATTCAAAACGACCGGTATGCCGTCGGTCGGCGTATGTCCTAGGTCGACCATCCAATGCTTGTCGCGAGCAAAGTGATTCTCGATTCGAATATTGTCGAACACCCAGTCGTCACCAATCACCTCTCGCATTTCACGACCCAAATTGGGCCGGTGTAGACCGGTCGCAATCAAAATGGTGATGCGGTCCAACGTCACGCCGTTGGCGTTAAGCTGTTCGATTAGTCCCTTGAGGATCGGTCCGTTTGGAACAGGACGCGTAATATCACAAATGACAATGCATACGCGTTTCGTTCCCTTGGCAAGCTCGGCGATCGAAGGGGCATCGACCGGGTTCAGCAAAGCTTCGCGAATAGCCGTAAGCGGTTCTTGTAAAACAGGCATGTCTGGTTTGCGAATCACTGTAGGTTCGCAACCATTTGGCAACCGCACATGCAATTCCCCTTTGCCATACCGAATCGAAATCGAATCGCTCATTAAGTTATCCCTATCGTCGCCAAGCGTAAGAGTCAATGCACCAATATTGTTTGTCGAAAACGTTAAAGCTGAACGCCATCCCGAACTGGTTTAATATAGGCCGCAGCCAGTTGTTCGATGCCCTCTGTACTCACAGTTGGGATTTGTTCAGGCAATCTGATCATTAGTTCCACCATCATGTCGCCAACGACACCACCTGTACCTTTTAGTCCTTGGCCTTTGATCCGAAGCTTCTTTCCACTGTTGCTCATCGGGGGAATGGTCAACGTAACGGTGCCGGCGGGCGTCGGGACATCGATACGCGCACCTTGAACGGCCTCAGGGATTGAGATCGGCAGTCGCAGTTCAAGATTATTTCCGACGATTTTGAAATAGGGATGCGGCTCCAAGTTCACTTTGAGTATCAAGTCACCCGGCTTGCCATTGGGGCTAGGATGCCCTTGCCCACGAAGCCGAACCTTTTTACCTGGTTCGATTCCGGCTGGAATCTTGACGGTGATCGATTCCATTTTACCGTCGTTATCCAATTGGATTCGGGTCTCGCCACCTCGGATAATCGTTCTCAGTGGTACCGCTATCTCGGCTGAAATATCAGCGCCGCGAGGGGGAGCAGCACGTCGCGTGCGACCTTGACCACCGGCGAACTGACCAAAAATATCGCCCAAATCCACTCCACCCGCGCCACCACGACCAAAGATGTCTCCGAAATCGAAGCCCGCTCCACCTTGAGGTGCTCCACGCGATTGGCCACCAGCAAACGGATTCTTTCCGTACTGTTCGTAATTGTCCCCGAATTGGTCGTACATTTTGCGTTTTTCGGGATCGTTCAAGCAATCGTATGCCTGTTGAACTTCTTGAAAACGCTTCTTCGCGTTCTTGTCGTCCTGATTCAGGTCCGGATGGAATTTGCGGGCAAGTTTCCTATAAGCCTTTGAAATTTCCTCGGTTGAGGCTGTTCTCTCGACGTCCAAAACTTTGTAATAATCGTTAGCCATACTTGTTTCCATGCGTGTACTCTCTTGTTGGCCAAAGACAATTCGGAACGGATGTCGATAGCCGATAAAGTATTTTAGCTGGATTTCAACGGATTCCCCAGGGCAAACCAACCTCGAATTGACCGATGCGCAAAACAATCATTCCGCTCGATGGAATCCTCATCGCCCTAGCAATCTCGCTAGTCCATGCAATTTGCCCAGGCTTTTGTGCCGGCCAAGGTGCCGTCGAGCTTGAATTTACGGATAAGGATACCGGCGATCCTGTCTCAGCTAGACTCACATTCACCAAATCCGGCAAAAAACTATCTCGCCCGCGAAAAGTTCTCTTTGCCCAAGAGCAATGGCTGGCGGAGAAGAAATTGCAATTGACTCCCCCGAACGGTGAATTTGAATTCTCTGCCCAACGCGGACCAGAGTTTAACGAAATAAAAGGGGGCTTCACGATCGAGCCTCGAGCCAAAGATTCTGTCCCGATCGCAATCCCCCGCTCCATCGATATGCATGCCGAACATTGGTATAGCGGAGATCACCTCTCAGCGCTCTCTTCGAGCGATCTCTCTCGGTGGCAAGCTGCCGACGCGGTCGATCTAACGGTTTCGACCGCAGAAGCCAAAGAAACAAAAGTTCCAAATCCCAACCCTCCGCCGAAAGGTCGCTTGAGCAAAGGGCAAGACAAAGCCACAGAAGAAAGTACGAAAACCGCAAACAACCCGAACGGACTCGGGCTCCAAACATCCAGCCGAAGCCTAGAGTGGGAGCATGGCGCGGTTCTGCTGCATGGTGTGAAGTCAGTGCAAGCCAAAATGCAAGACGGGGCCGAAGCTCTGGAGCTCCTCGATCAACCGAAAGATCAAAAGCCATTCGTTGTTGAATTGCTTCGACCATGGTCACGCGACGTCCCGCTCCTCTTGGCCAGCAACGCCATCCGTTCCGTCCAAATCCTATCTTCCTACAATCGAATGGGTGGCGATGACCGGATGTCAGTTGCGGCAACGCCCGAAAAAGGCGTTTTCGGAAAAGTTCAGCTGACACTTGGAAAGGAAAAATCGCCGAGTCAAATATTCGCCCCTATCGAATCGATCGATTCAGTTCGATACAAAGATGCGCTTGGTGTTGGGAAGCTGAGCGAAAGTATCTACTGGAAGATGCTTGAGGCAGGGCTTCAATTGACTCCCACCGCTGGCAGTGGGTTCGTCGGCAACGAAACGCTTGTCGGGTACAACCGCGTTTACGCTTTCTCGGCAAATCCGCCCGACGAAGCCGCTTGGTGGCAAGCTATTTCTAGTGGGCATACGTTTGTGACCAACGGGCCTTTGCTCCGAACGAACATCAATGGCCTACCGCCAGGTAGCGTGCAAACAAGTTACCGCTCGCAGAGCATCGCTTTGGATATTGGGGTATCACTTGCGGTACGGGACCCAGTCGATTACTTGGACGTGGTCTTCAATGGTGACACCATCTACAGTGCGAAGCTCGAAGATCACTATAAACGAGGGGAATTTCCACCGATCGAAATCGACAAGTCGGGCTGGTTGGTGATTCGGGTTGTCACCGAACATACCAAGGGCTATCGATTGGCAACGACTGCACCGTTTTACTTTGTTTTCGATGGCAAGCCACGAATTTCCCGCGAGGCGGTTTCGTTTTTTCAGCGATGGCAAAAGGGAGCAATCGAGAGTATCAATTCATCGCCGGAAGCAAAAACAAAATATGAACCATGGGTAGCGAGATCGAGTCAATTTTGGGAATCGAAAATGGCCGAAAGCAATGCGGAATGAACAAATGCACATTATCGAAGACGATCTCTCAGGCATCGAGATTCGAGAACTACTGGAAATCCATTTTGCTGGAATGCTCTCGCTCTCCCCTCGCGGCGCTTGCCACTTTTTGGATATCGACGCCCTCAAAGGACCAACGGTGACTTTCTGGTCAGTTCGCGACAAACAGGCAGTCGCGGGATGTGGTGCTTTGAAGGAATTGGATTCGCAACATGGCGAAATCAAGTCGATGCGAACCCATCCCAATTATTTGCGCCAGGGAGTGGCCAGCCTATTGGTGGATCACATCATCACGACAGCCAAATCGAGAGGTTATGGCCGATTAAGCCTGGAGACCGGCTCAGGTGATGCGTTTGTACCGGCAATTCGTCTTTACGAAGCGCGAGGCTTTCGCCCTTGCACCGCATTCGGCGGCTACGCCGAAAATCCGTTCAGCCGTTTTTATGATTTGAAGCTCTGAGCTTCGCCACCAGTCCATTAGTGAGTCAAGCGTCTGCCGAACATTGTTGGCTACGCTTGATGACTTCCAGCAGCTCCATCGCCAAAGACTGCGGGACCTATTTTTTTTCGTTCTTAAATCCCGCTTCGAGCAACTCTTTGTAGCCAGGCTTAAGGGGACGAACGTCATAGCCATACTTTGCGATAATTTTGCCGGCTTTGAGTGAACGATATCCAACCATGCAATGGGTATAGACAATAGTGTCCTTGGGAAGTTTTCCCCGTAGAGCCTTTTCGTCGAAATTGTCCTGGAGATCGCGCCAAGGGAGATGAACAGCTCCTTCGATATGGCCGTCGTTCCATTCCACAAGCTCGCGGACGTCCACTAGGACTGCTTTCTTTTCGGCAATTCGCTCCTTCACCGTCTTGAGTGAATCCTTGGTATGTTCCAGTTCCTCAACGGGCGCCAAGAATGCAGTTTGCAAAGCGAAAGCAATGAAAGTGAACAACGTCAGCATTTTGAAGACCTATCTATTAGTTGAGGAATATCCGAAATCCCGATGGGAAGCAAATCGATTTTAGCGGAATGGGACAGCCTTTGCACAGTCCGATGATTTCGCGAGACACGAAACAATTCTCGAGAAATTCGCACAGCTAGAATCAGGTCTGCTAATACAAATCACTCCCGTCGGTCGGAATGACGACAGTTTGGTGTCTCTAATTGAACTCAGTTGTATCGAAAACCCACCATGAAACTTGTTTCCGCGAAGGAAATCAAAGGACTTTCTTTAGCTGGTGGGTACTCTTGTACCGAAGGTTGCACTATACTAAGAGCTCCTTCCCGGCAAACCGCGAGCGGTCATGCCGACAGAAATCCCCACCTAATACCAAAGTTTTCCTGTAGCGGATGCTTTGTCGTTTAAAACCGATTCGTTTGTTTCACCATTCCCTAACTTTCGGACCCAATCAAAATGAGATGTCTCGGCAATCCACTTGGTCGTCGTGGTTTTATGACCGTTGGAGCCCTTGGCGGGCTTGGGCTTACCATGGGAGATCTGTTTCGATCGCGGCAAGCGATGGCGGATCAAAAAAAGTATGACTTCATGGAAGCCAAGGCTGAGAGTGTGATTCACATTTTCTTGCCGGGCGGAATGGCTCACCAAGAGTCTTTTGATCCAAAGCCTTACAGCCCGCTTGAGTATCGCGGCGAACTCGGGGTCGTTAAAACCAAGACGGGGGATATTTTTTCCGAGACGCTGCCCAAGTTGGCATCGATTTCGGACCGACTAACGGTGCTTCGAGCGATGACTCACGGTGAGGCGGCTCACGAGCGTGGAACGCACAATATGTTCACGGGTTACAAGCCGTCGCCGGCTTTGGTCTTCCCAAGTTTCGGTTCTGTCATAAGCCACGAGTACGGTCCTCGAAACAATTTGCCGCCCTACGTGGCTGTTCCCAATTCACCGAACGAATTTGCTGGAACGGGCTACTTGAGCTCCTCGTATGGGCCGTTCAGTTTGGGCGCGGATCCCGCCAACAAAGGCTTTAAAGTTCAAGACTTGAACTTGGGAGGTGGAGTCGACACGGCCCGTTTTGATCGACGACGCTCCGCGTTGGAGGCGGTGAATTCTTACTTTGCCGACAAGCAAAAATCGGACAATATCGCTGCGATGGATACGTTCTACCAACGTGCCTACTCATTGATCAGCAGCGACAAAGCACGAGAAGCGTTCAATATTGATGCGGAGGACAATGGTCTTCGCGACAAGTATGGACGGAATGTGGCTGGCCAACGGCTACTTATGGCTCGTCGATTGGTTGAGTCCGGCGTCCGGTTCGTAACGGTCACTTACGGCGGCTGGGATATGCACACGGGTATTGCGGGTGCGATGCGACGCGATACTCCGCCGCTAGATCAAGCGTTAGCGGCTTTGATTGAAGACCTTGAGTCTCGCGGTTTGCTCTCCAAGACACTCGTCATGGTTAGCAGCGAATTTGGTCGAACTCCCAAGATCAATAACGAAGCTGGCCGAGATCACTGGCCGAAGGTGTTTTCTGTCATGTTGGCTGGTGGTGGAGTGAAAGGTGGGTTGGTTTACGGTGCGTCGGATGCGACAGCAACAGAACCTGAATTTGATCCCGTTTCGCCAGAGGACTTGGCAACCACCATGTATCACTTGCTCGGTATCGTTGCCGACAAAGAACTGATGGCACCAGGCGACCGGCCAATTGAAATCTGCGATGGTGGCAAGCTGATCGAAGACATTTTGGCATAGTTGATACGCAAATATGTTTCGTTTAACAGTCAGCCGTAGGCGCACTGTCAATCCTACCGAGTACGCCTTCGGCTGACTGTTAAACGATTGAATTAGCTAGTCAGCTGAATCAAGAGATTTACAAAACTGGACAGGGAAATCAAACAGCGATGTCTGCAATAAGTGATCTTCGGCGCAACTATTGGTTCGCAACTGCGTTGGCTTTGCTGTCAACTGCGTTCGTCTCGGCATCGGAACCAGAGGCGAATTCTTTGACGGTTGTCGGGGTTCAGCGAGGCGCCTCGGTGGAAGTGACCATTTCTGGTGCTCGGCTTGGCGATGCACACTCATTGCTTTTTTACACCCCTGGTCTCACAGCGACCAATATTACGAAGGTTGATGATAACAATATCAAAGCGACCATTCATGCTGCTGCGGAAACGGCCTGTGATCTTCATGCCTTTCGCGTGGTAACCAATACCGGCTTGAGCAACATGCGGTTGTTTAATGTATCTGCGTTGCCATCCGTCGCTGAAGTAGAGCCAAACAGTGAGTTTCAAAAAGCCCAGGCGATCGCTTTCAACTCGACCGTCGACGGAGTGGTCCTAAATGAAGACGTAGATTATTTCGAAGTCGAACTCAAGCAGGGCCAGCAAATGAACGTCGAGTTGGAGGGACTTCGCCATGCTTACCTCAACGACTTCTTTGATCCTTACGTAGCGGTGTATGACGCAAAACGCTTTGAGATCACAGCTAGCGATGACTCCGTCATCCTGCAGCAGGATTGCCTTTGTTCCATGGTGGCTCCAGCAGATGGTAAGTACATCATCGAAGTTCGTGAGAGCAGCTTCGGTGGCAACGATCGAGCCCGCTATCGATTGCACGTGGGCAGCTTCCCAAGGCCCGTCGCAATAGTACCTAGCGGTGGACCTCCGGGGCAGCCACTTGTTGCTACCTGCATTGATCTATTGGGTAACTCATGGCAGGAAACATTCGATATGCCTGCTCAACCGACTGAGGCCTTTCGAGTTTGGTCCAAGAAGGATGGACTGCTATCCCCTTCGCCAAACTACTTGTCTGTCGACGCTATTGCGAACGTCCTGGAAGTAGAGCCGAATGACGATCACAATGCGCTGACCGTCTCGACGCCTGTACCGGTCGCGTTTAACGGTGTTCTGGAGAAGGAAAAGGATCGGGATTGTTGGCTGTTCGAAGCCAAAAAGGACCAACAGCTTGAGATTCGAGTTCATGCGCGTAAGCCGATGCGATCGAATGTCGACCCGGTGCTACAAGTTTTGAAGATGGGAGCGGGTGCGTTAGCTGGCAATGACGACAGTAATGGTCCAGACAGCTACCTACAATTCAAAGTTCCAGAGGATGGCAAGTACGGTTTGTGCGTTTCGGATCACTTGGGCCGATTTGGCAAACACTTTGTCTATCGTGCAGAAGTCCTCTTGCAAACACCTGAAGTTGGCACAACGGTGAACGAGCAAAATCGATACGTTTCGCAAGTCGTCAATGTACCTCGCGGTGCTCGAATGGCAATCGAAACGAATGTTGTCCGCAAGTTTTTGGGTGGCGAAGCGAAAATCGTCGCTCCGGAATTGCCTGCCGGAATGAGTCATTCCGATGCCGTCTGTCCTCCAGATTTAGGCACCATCCCAATGATCTTCCGGGCCGACGCAGCGGCCGTGAATACGGGCAAGTTAGTCGACTTGATGGCTACCATCGCAACCTCGCCACAAACCAATGTTTCGGGGCCATTGAGTCAGCGTACTCAGTTGGTGCGCGGTCAAAACAATGTTGACGTCTGGGGACGATTCGAAGACAAATTGGCTGTCGCTATTGTTGAACCTGCTCCATTCGATATCGAAGTTGTACTGCCTCAAGTTCCGTTAGTGAGAAACGGCTCGATGACCTTGACGGTCAATGCAAAGCGCAATCCAGGTTTTGATAAGCCGATCAATCTGCGATTGCTCAGTGCACCGCCAGGCGTCGGTTTCTCCGCTGTAACCATTCCCGCCGCTCAATCGACGATTGGTCTCCCCATTACTGCCAACGGTGACGCAGCGATTCGAAAGTGGCCGCTGGTGATTATGGCAACTTCCGATAATGGCTACGGGCCTATTCATATTGCCTCCGAGTTCGTACCTGTCGACGTAACAGAGCCACTATTTGAGTTCAAGTTCCAGAAGACGATGGCAGAACAGGGCAAACCCGTGAATGTTGTGGTCAACACAACGCAAAAGCGACCAGTGGAAGGAGTCGTTGAGGTTGAGCTGTTAGGCATACCACCTGGAACTCAATTGGCGACTCCAAAGGTGCCGTTTGCTGCCGATGGCACTCAAGTTGCATACACACTTCAGGTGCCACCGGAAACGCGGCCTGGCAATTACAAGACGATCGTATGCCGAGTGACCGTGACAAGTGAAAAAGGTGTGATCACGCAAACCAATGGAAACGGCGAAGTTCAGATCGATGTTCCGATTGCTCCTCCTGCAGCTGCAGTCGCTGTTGCAGCACCTATGCCAGCTCCTGTTGCTGCACCTGTGGCAGCTACCGCGAAGCCCTTGACACGTCTCGAAATGCTAAAGCAACAACGAGGAAAACAGTGAAAAAGTTTTTGATCCTAGCCGCTAGTTCATTTGTCCTTCTTGGGGCTCAGTCTGGGGCACTCGTTGTCGTTGGCCAAGAACCCGCAGCTCCGGCCGCCGTGCCAGCAACGCCACCCGCGCCTTCGGAAGCAGCGGTTGCCGCTCCGACTCCTCCAGCCGCGACACCTGCACCTGCTGCTCCGCCAGTTCCTGCCCCTGCCGTGGCGCCAGCCCCTGCCGTGGCGCCAGCACCTGCCGTGGCGCCAGTACCTGTCGTGGCGCCAGTACCTGTCGCAGCTTGGCAATCGCTGGCTATTTATCCACCGGTCATCAAACTTGGTGCCAAGTCAGATAGCCAGCATGTGATTGCGGTTGCAACTCGATCGGATGGAATCACTCAGGATGTCACCGAGCAAGCCGAGTGGAAGATCGCAAATCCAGAATTGGCCCAACTCGAAAACACGGTTCTTTCACCGAAGGCCGATGGTAACTCGCAGGTGACGGTCCAGTGGCAAGGTCTTGCTGCGAACGTCGAATTGCAAGTGACCAACTCGCAATTGGTTCGAACGGTTAGCTTCGAGAGCGATGTGATGCCGATTCTCACCAAGGTCGGATGCAACACAGGCTCATGCCATGGTGCTGCACGCGGGAAAGATGGATTTCGATTGAGTCTTTTTGGTTACGATCCAGCAGGTGACTACCAACGTATCACACGTGAAATTGGAATCCGGCGGATTAACTTAGCAGTCCCCGATCAAAGCTTGATGCTGCTCAAAGCGACGGGGGCAGTTCAGCACTCCGGCGGAAAGAAGATCGAAATCGGGAGCAAGCACTACAAAACGCTTTTGACTTGGCTGCAAGCTGGGGCACCCGTTGACGCTGTCAAGCCTCCTGCCGTTACCGCAGTTGATTTGTATCCAAACCAAGCGGTTATCGAGGGGGACTCGTCTAAGCAACGTCTCGTCGCAGTGGCTACCTATGCGGATGGTACTCAGAGGGATGTCTGGGATCTCGCATCGTTTACGACCAACAACGAACGGTCTGCAGCAGTTGCATTCGATGGCCAGATTACGAGTGGCGTTCGAGGAGAAGCGTTCGTCATGGCTCGATTCGATACGTACACCGTTGGCTCGCAGGTGCTGGCGTTGCCAGCTCAGCTTCAGTTTGCGAATTCAAGCGCCGCAGTAAGTTATGTTGATAAGCTTGTTGACGCAAAGCTGCAAAAGCTTCGGTTGCCTTCCAGTGGCATATGCACAGACGAGGATTTTGTTCGACGGACGACGATCGACATCACGGGATTGCTTCCTACAGAAGAGGAAACCGCTGCGTTTCTAGCAAGTGCAGAACCGGAAAAGCGAGCCAAGTGGATCGATACGCTTTTGGATCGCAAGGAGTTTAGCGAGATTTGGGCAATGAAGTGGGCTGACTTGCTCATGATCAAGAGCAAGAATGACGTCAGTTATAAAGCGGCTTATCTCTATAACAATTGGCTAACGAACAAGATCGCATCGAACACACCTATCGATCAGATCGTTCGCGAGTTGCTAACTGCCACGGGTGGTACTTTTCAGAATCCTGCCACAAATTTTTACCAGGTGGAATTGGATCGCTTGAAGCTGGCTGAAAATGTTGCGCAGACCTTCATGGGGATTCGTACTCAATGTGCGCAGTGCCATAATCACCCGTTCGATCGCTGGACGATGAACGACTACTATGGATTCACCGCATTCTTCTCTCAGGTCGGGCGCAAGCAGAGCGAAGACTATCGTCAGCTCCTGATATTCAATGGCGGTGGCGGAGAAGTAAACCATCCAGTTGGGGGCGCTGTTGTGCAGCCGAAATTTCTTGGTGGAGCAAAGCCTGACGTGAATGGGAAAGACCGTAGAGTTGTATTGGCCGATTGGATCACAAGTACCGACAATCCCTACTTTGCCAAGAGTATCTCGAATCGAATCTGGGCTCACTTCACAGGCGTTGGGATCGTCAACCCAGTCGATGACTTCCGTGCTAGCAATCCACCTAGCAATCCCGAATTGCTGGATGAATTGGGTAAGCGATTGGTCGAGTACAAGTTCGATACGAAACGACTCGTGCGAGACATTTGCAACTCGGTAACCTATCAGCGATCTTGTGCTCCCAACGAGCAAAACCAACAGGATGAAAGAAACTATTCGCATGCGGGTGTGCGAAGAATTCCTTCCGAAAGCATGTTGGACTGTATTTCGCAAGTCACCGAGACCAGGGAGAAGTTCCGTGGGCTTCCTATCGGTGCACGAGCCGTTCAAATTGCGGATGGTGCGACCAGCAACTATTTCTTGACCTCATTTGGTCGCAGTGCCAGAACGACAGTCTGTGCCGACGAAGCCACAACTGATCCTTCACTATCGCAAGCCTTGCATTTGATCAATGGAAACACCACATCAGGCAAGATCGATCAAGGGGCTCTTTTGAAGAAATGGAAAGAGCAAGGACTCGCCAAAGAAGCGATCATTGAAAAGATTTACCTGCGCTGTTTAAGTCGAAAGTCGACCGAGACGGAGCGGGCAAATCTCATCAAAATGATTGCCGAATCTGCGAATGAAGACCAAGGGTTGCACGACGTTTTCTGGGCCGTTTTGAACAGCCGGGAATTCATCTTCAACCACTAATCGATAGTTTCCCTGAAACAATCGAATCGGAACGAATTTCCTGAACCTTACTGTACCGTGAATCCACGTCGATGAATCAACGTTTCTTTCAAGTGTCTCGTGCTCAACGGATTGTTCATTGTTTGGCGGTTTTGTCTTCGGCCTCTTTCGCATGCTTTGCATCTGCGGAAGAGCCCACGAAGATCACTTATGAGGACCATGTCAAACCCATTTTCCGAGAGCATTGCACCTCATGTCATAATGCCAACGACAAGAAGAGTGGACTTGGACTAGATACCTACCAAGCTGTAATGGCGGGTGGTAGCGGTGGCGATGTCGTCACTGCGAATGATCTGGATGCTTCGAGATTGTATGCGTTGACCGCTCACAAAGAGCAACCTTTCATGCCGCCGAATCAGGATATGATTCCACAGGCCAAAGTGGACATGCTCAAGGTTTGGATCGAGCAAGGGATGCCGGAGAACAGCGGATCGGCGATCAAGAAGCCAAAGGCCAACGCGGCTGCTTTGGGGATGGTGTCTGCGGCGAGGCCCGAGGGTGCTCCTCCGATGCCGACGACGATGATCAAGCAGACACCTTTTTTTACGCCGCGTGCAGCGACCATTTCGGCGCTAGCTGCCAGCCCATGGTCGCCGCTCGTTGCAGTGGGTGGGCAAATGCAGGTATCGCTTTATCATAGTGAAACAGGTCAACTGCAAGGTGTCATTCCTTTTCCTGAAGGGGAGCCGCAATCGATTACTTTTTCCCGAGATGGAAAATTGATTCTGATTGCAGGAGGTAGACATAGCGCGTCTGGTTGTGCTGCGCTTCATGATATCGCTACGGGAAACCGGATCGCACGCGTTGGGGATGAATTGGATATCGTCTTTGCTGCGGATATCAGCGACGACAACCAGTTGATTGCTATGGCTGGCCCACAAAAGATGGTTCGCGTCTATGAAACGTTAACCGGGAACTTAAAGTACGAACAAAAGAAGCATACCGATTGGATTTACGCTGTTCGGTTCAGCCCAGACGGACTGTTGCTTGCGACCGCCGATAGAGCGAGCGGTTTGGTGGTTTGGGAATCGCAAACCGGGCGCTTATTCCAAGACTTGGCGGGGCACAAAGGGGAGATTCGTTCTATCGCTTGGCGTCCAGACTCACTAGGGCTCGTCAGCGGTTCGTTTGATGGAACCATGAAGATGTGGGACATGAACGAAGGGAAGCTGATTAAGTCTTGGGATGCGCATGGAGGTGGAGTTGCTGCCGTGGCGATTTCCAACGATGGCGTTATGGCATCGACTGGCCGAGACAACAAGGTGAAAGTATGGGACGCGGGTGGGAACGCTGCAGGTGAAATGCCCGCATTGGTCGAAGCTGGGCATGAGGTTGCCATTACCGTGGATAGCAAGCAGGTAATCGCAGGTGACTGGGCAGGCAACGTCCGCATGTGGCAACGAGCGACGCCAGCGGACGAAAAAGTGCTGTTTGCGAATCCTATTCCATTGGAGCAAACACTGGCTACAGCACAACAACAGTTAACGCAAACTCAGGCAGTAAACCAAGCGGCTCAAACCGAGTACGCCGCAGCACAAGCACAGCAGGTTGCGGCTCAAAAACTCGTTACCGATATTCAAACTCAAATCGCTACCGCAACGGCTATGCTGCAGACAGTTACCGAGCAGTCCGTGCAACTCAAGGCTCAGTCGGATGCCATTGTGGTCCAGATGGCAACCAAGGCGAGTGAGTTTGCTATGGTACAGGCCTCGAAGACCGAGAAAACCAATCAGTTGAATGCAACGGTCGCGGCCAAAAAGGTGGCTGACGACGCAATTGCAGCCTTGCAAACACAAAAAGTAGCGGCGGGAGCAGACGTAGCTGCCATCGACGTGCAGATCGCGGCTCAGACGGTTCAGTCACAAGCGCAAGCGGTGGCGGTTACCAAGTTTCAAGCAGAAGTCGAGGCAGTGACAGGCGACTTTGTGGCCCGCGAAAAGCAGTTGGCGGAAATGAAGGTTGCATTCGACACCAAGAACAGTGAATACGCTGCGGCTTCAACGCGCGTTCAAGAATTGACTGCGACCAAATTGGCTGCGGAGCCAAAATTGGAACCGGCGAACGTCGCATTGAAAGTCAGCACCGATGCTGTGGCGGCTGTTCAAGCCAAAGTCAATGCGGCAAATGCCGCAATGGTGGCCGCTCAACAAAAGGTGGATTCCGTTCAAGCCGACGTTGCTCGCTTTGCAGCTTTCCCGGCCGAAGTTGCCGCCAAGAAAACTTCGATTGAGCAAGCGATCGCAGGTGCCGTAGCGCAGGTCCAACCAGTAGAAGCTGGGATGCTTGTAACGAAAACCCAAATTGAGGCGGTGAGTGCCGAGATGGCCAAGATGGAACAGCAGATGGCTGCGCTTCAGGCACAGATTACGGCAGAGCAGCAAAAACGGATGGCACTTCAAACGGAAATGGCGACGAAGCAACAGGCCGCCAATGCCATCCGAAGCCAAATTCAGCAGAGCGAAGCGGACCTTGCCAACGCAGCTATGCAACAAGAGCTATTGGAAAAGGCCTTCGGCAAAAAATAGTGTCGAACGATTGTCCCAATCGTTTTATCGGTAAGCGGCTCCCAAGTCAGTGGAAGCCATCAATCGAATAGGCCTGCTCATTGCCCATCAAGCGTCAACGTTGTGAAGCATTTCTGTGGATAGAGTAGTAGGTTTCGTGAGAAACCGGATCTAATACGATGGTTCTTGAAAGCTGGTTTCTCACGAAATCAGCTACGTTTAGTAACCTTCATTTGAACCACGATTCTTGGTCACGCAAACGTAAAGACGGTGTGTTTCGGTTAAACTGGGGGCTAGTGGAGCATCATTCCGCCGAATGGTTATCCGGATCGTTCGACTTAATAGGAAATCAATAGAATCCCACGATGCTAGTCAAGATCCCCCCAACGTCAGTCTTTGCCGCTTTCGCGATTTTGATGGCCGCTTTCGTTTCGAAGGCCGATGCTCAAGTTGATTTCGCACGCGATATTGTTCCGATCTTCGAGACTCATTGCTACGAGTGTCATGGCCCTGAAAGGCAAAAGAGTGGTTATCGATTGGATGTACGCGAGATCGCTTTGAAGGGTGGCGACAATGGCGAGGCAGCCATTGTGCCAAACCTGTCTGCCAAGAGTCCACTCTTCCGTTTCGTAAGCGGTGAGGACGAGGAGGCGATGATGCCGCCGAAGGATAGCGGTAAGCCTCGGCTCAATTCGGACGAACTTGCCAAGGTAAAGGCGTGGTTGGACCAAGGTGCAATTTGGCCGGATTCGCTTTCAGGACAAAAACGACAGCCAAGTACTCACTGGTCGCTTCAGCCTATTAAAATGCCGATTCCACCAAGTGGTGCTGAAAATCCCGTTGATGGTTTCGTCCGAGCAAAGCTTTTGGAGAGCAACCTCGCTCCGACTCCAGAAGCGGATCGCCGAACGCTTATTCGTCGAATAAGTTTCGATCTTGTCGGCCTGCCACCGAGCCCAGGGGAGATAGAAGCATTTGTTTCGGACCAGTCGCCCAACGCTTATAGAAATTTGGTCGATCGCCTATTAGCATCCTCGCATTACGGCGAACGTTGGGGGCGGCATTGGCTGGACATTGCTCGTTATACCGAGAGTCAAGGGTTTGAATACGATCGACTTCGCGACAACGCTTGGCATTATCGCGACTATGTGATCAAGAGCTTCAACGAGGACAAGCCGTACGATCAATTCATGCGTGAGCAAATCGCGGGGGATGTTTTAGAACCTGTCACCAGAGATGGAATCGTTGCCACGAGCTTGCTTGTATGTGGACCTTGGGATCAAGCTGGAAACGGACAATCCAACAAAACGCAGCGTGCGATCACGCGCGAAGATGAGTTGGAAGACATGATCGGAGTGGTTGGCCAATCGTTTCTTGGCCTCACGATCAATTGCGCACGATGCCATGCTCATAAATTCGATCCTATTCCCCATGAGGAATACTACCGGATCAAGTCGGTGTTTGAGGGAGTGAAGCACGGCGAGCGCTCGATCGCCACCTCGGAGGAAACGATGGCGAGAAACCAACGTCAGAAGGAACTCGAAAGGGAAATCGACACGGCGAGCCAAGTTGTTTCAAGCATCGAATCCGATGGTGCCGAGCAAGCCTTGGCAAAACGCCCGAAAGGCACAACTGAGTTGGGACCGATTCCATTTGCGAAGTGGACATTCGATGGAGCTCCAATCGAGGTGATGCCTGGGGAATTGAAGGGAGGGGCAGTTCGTAAGTTGGATAACGAACGTGGCGTACTGCAGTTGCCCAAGGAAGGAGCCTTCTTCAAAACTTCAAAACTGATCAAGGACATTCGAGAGAAAACACTGGAAGCATGGGTTTCCTTGGCGAGCCTCGATCAAGGAGGTGGAGCTGCCATCTCAATCGAGACGGGGAATGGTCGTGTGTTTGACGCAATCGTTTTCGGCGAGCAGGAACCAAAGAAGTGGACATCGGGCAGCGAAGGATTCGCTCGGACAAAACAATTCGATGCACCCGAGGAAACCGCGAATGCAAATACGTTTGTTCACGTTGCCATCGTCTATGCGAGCGACAACAGCATCACCATGTTTCGAAACGGCGAGCCGTATGGAAAGCCTTATACTCCCAAAACGCCGCTGCAAACGTTTGCCGCAGGTGACTCGCATGTATTGCTTGGATGTCGACATACTGGTGGCGGTCGGCCATGGCTGACGGGCGAAATCAAGCAGGCGGCGTTGTATGATCGGGCCTTGAGCCAAGCGGAAGTGGGCAAGTCGTATCGGGCCGGAGGGGTGTCGGTTACCCGAGCTGAGAGCTTAGCCAGCTTGAGTCCTGATCAAGCGGGACGTCATGCTGCTGCATTGACGGAACTACAGCGAAACAAAAAATTGCTCTCCGAACTGCCCAAGCCGACGGTATCGTACGCGGGAGTTCGAATTCAGCCACCGAATACGATTCGGCTTAAGCGGGGAGATGTGAATTCACCGGATGAGGAAGTAACGCCAGGCGGATTATCTGCGGTGTTTGAATTGGAGCACGACTTCGGCTTGAAAGCGGACGCACCAGAAAAAGATCGGAGGTTGAAGTTCGCCGAGTGGTTGTCGGATGCTAAGAATCCGTTGCCTGCCCGAGTCATGGCCAATCGCGTTTGGCATTTGCACTTCGGCCAAGGGTTAGTCGGAACACCCAACGATTTTGGCGTGAGCGGAGATCGACCGAGTCATCCTGAATTGCTGGATTGGCTTGCGGCGAAGTTGATCGAAGGCGGTTGGAGTGTGAAAGCGTTGCACAAGTTGATTGTCATGTCCGCGACCTATCGGCAAGGATCAGCATTCAACCAATCTGCCGCAAGGGTTGATTCTGACAATCGATTGCTATGGCGTTATGCTCCGCGTCGACTGGAAGCCGAGGCGGTGCGCGATGCTATTTTGGTCGCTAGCGGCCAGTTGAATACAGTGGGCGGAGGCCCAAGCTTTCGCCCCTTTACGACCACCGAGTTCAACGCAACTTTTTACACGCCGATCGATCGGCCTGAGCCTGAGTTCAATCGCAGAACGGTATATCGGATCAATGTAAATAGCGGCAAGGATCCGTTGCTCGATTCTTTTGACTGCCCTGACCCTTCAGTAAAAACTCCTCGGCGTGGGGTGACCACGACACCGCTGCAAGCGTTGGAACTCATGAACAACAGCTTCATTCAGCGACAAGCCAATCACTTAGCCGAACGGGCGATGCGATCGGCCAAGAATGAAATTGGCAATGCGATTGTGGCCGCTTATCAGATGACGATTGGCCGCAATCCCAATGACGAGGAACTCAAGCGAGCTATGTCGGTCGCAAAAGAGCGTGGGCTAGTGAGTGTCTGCTGGGCTCTTTTCAATTCAACGGAGTTTATTTATGTCCAGTAACCAAGATCGTTTGCCAAACTTGGGGTCAGACGGAAATATCCCATTCCCACGTCGGCATTTCCTATGGCACTCAGGAGGAGGGCTTGGGGCGATCGCGCTCGCTTGGATGCTGAATCGCGATAGACTTCATGCATCGACAAGCGATTCCCGGTCTGCCATTGAGCCGCACTTCGTGCCCAAGGCGAAACGTGTTGTTCAAGTGTTTTGCGCAGGTGGTGTGAGCCACCTCGATACGTTTGACTACAAGCCTGAGCTAGAGAAGATGGATGGCAAGTCGCTGGAAGGCAAAGGAGAGAATCTAGGTTTTTTTGGCCAGCCGGGCCGACTGATGAAGAGTGTCTATGGGTTCAAGCAGCATGGCAAATCAGGGGCATGGGTAAGCGATTTGCTACCGAAGTTGTCTGAGTGCGTTGACGATGTCTGTTTCATCAAGTCGATGGTGGCCAAAAGCAACAACCATACGCCAGCTGCATTTCAGATGAACAGTGGTTTTACGCTGAATGGCTTTCCGTGCATGGGGTCTTGGCTAAGTTATGGACTTGGTACCGAAAATGAAAATCTGCCAGCGTTCGTAGTTTTGCCGGATCCGAGAGGGTTACCTGCGGGTGGGTCCATCAATTGGACGTCCGGATTTTTGCCTGCAAATCACCAAGGCGTAGCGTTTCGAACTCAATCCAATGAGCCCGTGCCGGATTTGCAGACTCCGAAGAACATCACGGCCAGCGCAAGAATGGCGGACATGCAGTTGCTTGCTGCCATGAATCGCGAGTTCGCGGACGGGCATCCAGGCGACAGTGCCTTTGGTGCGAGGCTGCGAACCTATGAGTTGGCGGCTCAAATGCAGGCCAGTATTCCTGAGGCGACCGATCTTTCGATGGAGACCGAAGCAACTCAGCAAATGTATGGCCTGGATGAACCGGCCAATAAAGGATTTGCTCGAAACTGCCTGACCGCTCGTCGGTTACTTGAACGCGGGGTCCGGTTTGTCCAGATACTTAACGGCGGTTCGTTTGGTTCGCCTCGGATCAACTGGGATGGTCACGAGAATGTAAAAGAGAACCATGACACGCAAGCTCTCACCATGGACAAACCAGTTGCCGCTTTGATACAGGACTTGAAGCAGCGAGGCATGTTCGAAGACACACTGTTTGTATGGACAACGGAATTTGGTCGGAGTCCGACGACACAAGGGATCGGGGCACCAGGACGCGATCACCATCCAACTGCGTTTACCTGCTTCTTAGCGGGCGCGGGAGTCAAGAGGGGTATCGAGTATGGCAGTTCAGATGAGATCGGTTACTTTGCAGCGGAGAACAAAGTAACGATCCCTGATTTCCACGCAACGATTCTGCATTTATTGGGTTTGAACCACGAGAAGTTAACGTTCTACCACAACGGCATAAACCGTCGTCTAACCGACGTTCACGGTCAGGTTATCCAGGGGATTTTAAGTTGAGTGTGGCACGCCGCCCCAGTGTAAAGCGATTGTCCTCAATGAATCCTGTAAAGCCGTCATTACCTTGCATTGAGTAGAGCTTGAGTTGCGACGTGTCTTGAGCCGTTGAACTTGCGTTTTGGCCTGGGTTTTGTTGGCCCACGAACATGCTTTCGATA
>JANPHB010000243.1:0-9348 GCA_031424235.1 Pirellula sp. | reverse complement strand
AAGGGATAGTTCGCACCGCGATTGACCCGTGGGTCCTCGATAAATTGAAAGTGTTTGTAAGTTTGGGTAACAAACGCATTGGCCATACCGCACATCCGATGCAAAAAAGACTCCTGAAACGGCTACCCGAACGTGGGGTATCCGTCATGTTTCCATGTAGAGCAACACCCCCGAAATGCAACCGAGTTCGACTTCATCGTTCGAGCTTTGAAATCGGTCTTTCATGCTTCGATTGAGACTGGCAACCCTGTTCGTTGGAGTTAATGAACTGAGCTAACTTTATTCAAATGCTCCAAAAACCATGTCCACCACTTCCACGATTCAGTTTTCGCTTCGCACTCTGTTCTTTACGACTACGATTGTGGGCTTGAATGCAGCGGCATCCGTATCCGGAAATATGTGGATGATCCATCTGAGTTTGATTGCAACCCCCGTTTTGGTGTCGCTTGTTCTGGTTGTTTTCTTTCGATTCCCAAGCATGGCATCTGCTAGCATCGCATTCGTTTGCTGCATTTGCCATTCTGGATTGTGGGGAGCATTCCAGTCGATGTACTTGCTCGTATTTGCACCTGAACGTGCCGAGGCGAGTATTGGACTTGGAAATCCGATTTCAGCAGGAATCATTGGGGGCCTAGTCGGTATGCCGTTCGCTACAATTGTGTTTCCGATATCTTTGATTGTCGGCTTTGTCATTAACAAATTCCGTTCACGGGAGACTCCCTTTGAAACAGTTTAACTTCCTCCCGGATGGTCCTTGGCGAATGCAAAGCCATCCAGATCATCAGCGACGACTCGCCGAACTTCGGGCGTCCATTGAAGCGAAGTACCAGCCTGAATTGAAATCGGCAAGCTTTTTCCGTCGATGGGTTCTTCACCGGAAGATTAAAGCCGAGTTTGCAATCGAACGAAACAAAATCGGCCCCTCGGACTACGCCATGTAGAATGTAGGTTGAATTGAGTGGCGAATCGGGTCGGTCTGTCACGAAAGCGTAAGAGCCAACTGTTCGTCCAAACCAAGGAATAAGTGATGATCCAAAATGAGCGAACGATTCATTCCTGCCTCTATGGTTGAAGTATCGCAAGCAGCTTTGCTTTGTGTCGTGATGACCGTAGCTAGTTGGCTGATTCTTTTTCTGGCGTTAAGAACTACTCTTGCCCGTGCTTCATCACCAAGTACCGACGCAGGGCCGACAGCAGAAATTCCACTTGGCCTGCTGAGGGCGGCTCAAAAATGGCATTGTGGGATAACCTCTGTTCTTACCTGTCTCATTCCTGCATCAGTCCTCTGGATTGGGCTAGTTTGTGTGTCCTATGCACGTGACATGGGACAGATAATCATTCCTTGGTACATTTGGATTCCGTTCACGCTCTGGGGAGTGGCGAATTGTTGGTCGTTCTGGCTGCGTGACGCTAAACTTCGAAGAATTGCGAAAGATTTTGCAGATCGAGATCACAACCTCGCTCGTTACAAACTGGGACCAGATAAGTGATGTTCAAGAAATTGCAACTAAGCACTCGGTAAGCCGTTTTGACTTGCGTTAAGTCAATTGCTTGGGCTTGCTAAAAGACGCAGTATATCGTGGATACATTATGGACTTCGCCGCAGCACTGAGTTCCGATTCCGTGAGAGATCAATCAGGTGCAGCTATTTTTCTTCGTTCGCAAGGTGCGGATGGAGCTGAGCATCTCGCTGCATTGCTGCGATGCTGTATGGCAGTGAAAACCGGCGAAAATGCGACACTGGACAAATATGAAGAAGCGTTGCTAGGGTATGGTGCTGCGACTATGGGTGACATCGTTAGGCAAGTCGGATTCGATTCAGCCAACCCGCTACATGCCAAAATACTTGGGTGGATTGTCGAGACTACGGAATCATCGAATTTAAAAGTTGCCGGTGAGGCCATCTGGGGTGTTGGACTTCTTGGGGCAGGGCATCCCGTAGCAGTCAACTGTTTGAGACGCATCATCGAATCTGCTTTGCGTGCGGAAGAGCATGAGATTGTGAAACTGAGAGCTATAGCACTTCGAATGCTTGCCAAGATTGACATTTCTTTGGCAACTGGCTATCGATCATCCAAAGCATGGTTAGAGCTTAGGGATTCGTATGATTGGTGGCAAAGAGAATCGCCAGTGGAATGGCTAAAAGATGAACTCCAGTGGCTATTTTGATTAGGTCCGATGTCGGTGTCTCGCCTGACTACACTCAAGATTCGAGAAAAGGACTGATGTGATTCCGATACCACTGACCATTGCACACCGATTAGAAGCCTTTGCTTTTACCTTGCTTGCATCGGTGATCTTATTTTCGGTTGCGAAGTGCTATCACCTTTTAAGTTCGAAAGGGGATCGTCGAAAACTTGTCTTCGGCCAGCCCATTTGCTGGTGGATTGCTTTGTCCTACATCGTCGGTGCAACATATGGCATAGCAGCTACAAATGATCGAAGGTTCCTCTACAATACCGTGGGAGGAATGGGAGCAATGACAGCAACCATCGGCTGGTTCATTGGGTTTTGCCACGGTGGTCTTCGAATGGATCGTGCGTTCCCATTGGTCAAAAACACGGTTGTTATGGACTCCGAAACATCAGAGCAATCTAATTCATAAAAGCGGTTGCGTTCCCCATTTCGCTGTAGGTACTGTAGATAGGCAAATCCAAAGACTTGATCAATTATGGAGGATGAGAATTCAACCAACCCTTTCGAAGCGACAGTTCATGCAACGAGTGGAGTTCGAAGTCGTGGGCGAACGAGAGCAGTCATGGCGGCGCTTTCGTTTGGATGTTATGCTTTGGCAGGCATCCTGTACTTCTGTTCTCAGTCATGGACGTTTTACACACCCTATTCCACTGAAACCACGTGGGAATTGTTTTGGCAAGGACAAATGACAATTGAAATGGGCGTAACGTTTGGGATGCTCGCACTGACCGGATCGGTCTTGCTTGGCTCGTTATTTCTGTTGCTTGCTTTAATCCCTTGGAGAAAACGGTCGGTCGATAACAAGGTCAATTGATAGATTGTGCAAGGCTTAGTGACATCCAATGACGAGTTGATTGTTCCAGCTAGAGATGCGAGATTTCCATGAATCACCTTGCGGTCTATGAGTTATCGAGGAAACACGGACCACCCCGTATTGATCTTCGCACGGCAGAGATCATGGATTCGTATGGCTTTGAAGGTCGAGCAACTAGAGCGATAAATCACCGCACACCCAACGACGTTTCAAGGGATGACTTGGATTTCTATGGTTGGATTTATGCCTTCCTGGGATTTGAGGACTTGCTCTTTTACCTCTACCCCATCGCTTTGGAACTCGACAAAAGCAAGTCTCTCGACTGCATTGATTCGTTCATGTATTCACTCAATCGGTTTGTTCCTGCGGAGTCATCCAAACTGTCCTCGGTTGACCAGCAGGCGTTGATCGAAGGACTCCGTTGGATGTGGGACGCTGTGCCGTTGGGGTACACAGATTGGGTACAATGTCCTAACCTACAGAAAGCAATTGGTATTTCGGTTTCATGGGACGACCTACCATAGGATCGCAATCCATTCATTAGGCCGGTTGCGATCTGAAGCCAACTCAAACACAATCGCAGTTCTTGGAGCCAAAATGCAAATCGCACGAATAGTCATCTGCTTCTTCGCATTGATTGCTCTCGGCGGAATTGCACTTGTGATTTCACGTCCATACTTGCTCAAGATGTCAGCAAGATCATATGCGGAGCGAGACTACCAAAGGCTGGTGAGCGAAGGGAAAACGGAGATAGTTGTTAGCTATCCGGAACTGATTGAGAGGATTGTCAAGGACAAACCCTTTGCGGCAACGATCATGACACTGCATCTTTCAGGTCCAAATGGAGCCACAATGGATTTCGCCTCACTTGGTGACTTACCTAACCTTTCGACGCTGGAAGTTACTTATGGACACCACATCGAAACCCTATTGCCGATAGTCAATACCATGTTGGCACTGAGGGATGTGCGGTTTTACTATTGCGGACCACCCGAATCGATCCTTCAGTCGATAGACAACGCTAGCCTGACTTCACTCGCCATTCATTCGTACCAACCATTGACCGATGCCGATCAGTTAGTTCGTGAGACGATGGATCGATTACCAAATTGCACGATTAAACTCACCAATGACTGACCAAGACCAACATCGCATGAAAATAAATCCCTACCAACCAACATTGAGCGGGTCAACGAAACCGTTGAAAGGCATTCGATGGTTTCGTCGGTTTGCCATTCTGAATAGCGTTTTGTTTTTAGTTCCAGTTGTCTGTGCCTTGGCTGCCTATCTCGTTTTGGAAGCGAATGGCATCTGGCTTAGCGGAGTGTCAGGACCGATGGGAACACTCGCTATCTTGCTTATCGCTTATCTTGCGATTCCAAATTCCATCATGGTCGCATTGTGGATAAGTTCTCGGCGTTCCTCCCGTCAGCAAAACGGCGGCAATTGATTGACCTAACCACAACAATCTGGAGTTGTGCAGTGCATCGTTTGCGTCCAGGAGGTAAAATGCCATACTAACGAATAGTAGTTTGGCGGTCCCAATGGTGGCGAGAAATCCCATCGGGCTATTCGATTCGTTGTCAGCCAATGGCTTGAGAGTGAACAGCGAAGTCATGAATCAACCCAATCCCTACGAAACTCCTCGATTGGAAATCGACAATAGCTCGATAGAAACCACCAGCAATTTTGGAATAAATGCCTGCCCACTCTGTGGCAATCCAGTATCTCGGTGGAGTGTTTGAAATACGATTCGACGGAAGACTTGCGATGAATGTGGTGCGAAGCTTTGGCTGGTTCTTCCACTTCGGTATCGATGCTTGCTCGTGCTCATTGGAATTGGAATCATAGCAATAGCCCAAAGGTTCGCACCGATTGCAGTGCCTACACCGCATTACTACAGCTTTCGGTAACACGATTTGATCGGTAAGCGAGTTCACGTACTTCCATATCACTTCCAGCATCGGACCAGCCAAAGTCTGACGATGTAACGTCTTCGCGGCTGTATCTAATCCTTGCTCACGAGCGTTGATATCGTAAAGACCTTGGATCATGTCCAATAGCTTTTTGCGATGTGAATTATCTTTGTTCACGTCGTAAACCGTGCGACGCGCGTGAGACCAGCATGCCGCGAAACGCAAGCGACCTTCGCTTTGAAGAACTACCGAGGTATTCCCCGAAAAACAATCGCCTTGAACAATGCACTCGCTTGTGCGAAAAAACTCTTCCGGACCATCGCGATGACGTGAGATTCGGAAGTCGAAGATGTTGTAAGGTGCTTTGACCAACCCACGGTAGGCCCACATCTTGCCGAGGATACTGTCTTGACCAGCGCCTCGGGCTTCCCTGATCTTCTCCTCAAGCCGTTTCGCCTTCGGATCCAAGGGCTTGCTCACAAGATGCTGCGAATCACTTTGCCCTTCTTCTTCCATAAGCTCAGGTGGCAGTAGCATTCGGCAACTGCTCTCGTCTAGGCCGACAGCTTCATCGGCTTTCACCAACCGAGTCAAGTGGAACACGAGAGGTTCGAACACAAACGCCGATTGACGAATCAAATTCAGCAGCGTCGAGCGACTGGGAGTCCAGCCACTGACAGCGAAGATGTCGGTCTGTCGATAAAGTGGCAGATGGGCATCATACTTTTGAGTGATCACTGCGGCTGCAACGCTGGAATCATACTTGTTGCCTTCGACAAGCCCAGTCGGTCGCTCGGCAGATATGATGCCGTTCTCTTTGCAGCAAGTACAGCCATACTTGGGATACTCGGTCAAAAGTTTATACAGTTTGGCCGGTTCATAGACGAGCGTTTCCGTCGTGTCGATTCCGATCATAGTCATAAGACCATGTAGCGAGCAAGTTCGCTCACTCTCAGAAACATCGCACAGCTTCTTGATCTGAGGGAGATGCGCTGGAAGTGAACTGTTTTTGGGTTTTTTCGGCTTTCCGCTAGGTGGATTGGGCAAATCGTCCAAGAGTTTCTGAGCTTCCGCTTCAGCCTCATGCTTGGCTTGCTCAAGTTCTTCGGGTGAATCAAACGGCAGCCATGGGCTACCGCCAGGAGATAGATGCGTCTCCTTGCGACCATTGGAAGCGGAGATCATCTTGGCCAGCTTGCGATACTCAGTCTCATACCAAGTGAGCTTATCTTTTAGCTGCTGGTTCTCTTGCTGAAGATGCTCAACACTCGGAGATGGTAGAGGGAAATCGGATGATGAAGGAGTCGCATCGTGCATGGAAATCTGTACGCAATGAGTGTTCACTTGGATCACGAAAAGGACCAACGGTATAGAAAGTTTTTGACAAAAGAAGTTGAGGTTCATGTTTGCAAATTGGCAAGTGTTTCTGGCGCGACGGCATAACGCTTTCGTCGCTTGATATTGGAGACGTCGATGCCGGTCAGCAGCATGGCTAACTGAGCTTGGTCGATGACAAGACTTTTGGCATCGCTGGTAATGATTGGCTTCTGCACGGTTCCTGCTTCGAGTCGCTTCATGAATATGGCGAGCCCGTCACGGTCCCACCACATGATCTTGATTCGATCGCGTCTCTTGTTGACAAACATGAAGTAGTCTCCAAGCCGAATGTCGCGAGCGAACTCAGCCTGAACGATGGCCATTAGACCATCGTAAGACCTTCGCATGTCGACATCACGCATGCAGAGATAGACTCGCGTTGTAGCATTGACCGCCAGCATCGCATCTCCCTTTCTTAGGCAAGAGCTTAGTCTTGGACGACTAACTGATGAAAGAGCGACGGGCTCTGCTGGGAGTTGCCTTGCTGACTAGCGGCCCAAGAGAGAATCGCGTTCAAAGCCTGAGGCGACTCGATATGGCACTCGATGCGAACGGCACCCGCATGAACGGTGCATCGAACTCGCATGTCATGTGCACCGTCGTCAGGCTTAGTGGCTGGAACGCGATCAATACTTCGCTGTCGCTCTTCGGTAGAAAGATGCTTCTTCCAATAGTAGAACGACTGGATACCGACATTCTCTTGTTTACAGAACTGAGTGAGCGACAGACCAGAGCGTTTAAATCTTTCGAGACGCTTTGACCATTCGATCGACTTGGCCGAGCTGCTTACCATGAATTAACTCCGAGTAGGGTTGATGGATCTGGCTGCCACGCTGGCCGCCTACCAGAACCTACCCCGCAATTCAACCCCGCGCCGACCGTCCAACCACTGGTGCTGGTGGACGCTTACTCTAGAATCGCATGCTTTTGAGAATCAATGGTGTTAGAATCTGCTTGCTGCTGTGAACTCACACGAGCGTAAAGGGCGACGCGAATGATGCTTGTCATGATACGGCCTCTAACACAAAAGCGGATTTTTGTATCGTTGAAACGACGTCCAAAACACCCGTGAGCTGGCAGGGGACTTGCGGGACCGGCTTAGCTATGATCTGGTAAGTCTTAGCTAGCGATTCCTTGCTGTTTCGATCAGTTTCATAGACCGAAAAAACGACCCGGCGATCGACCTTTTTGATCTCTTCCATGAGTGCTGCACCTTCCGTACATAGGAAATCGCAGGGCCTAGTGCAGAACGACTACGTCCGTCTGCCACGCGTTCTAAGGGCCTCGCGGGAAAGTACAACATGAAACAACCAGTCACTTTTTACAACATCGACTGCTACGTTAGAAGGTAGCCGGTGGTAAGCGAAGCGCCACAACCGGAACCCTGGTGTCTCAATGTCATGATCCAGAAGGGATCAAAGTACTAAAGTCGAACGACTTGCTGTGATCCCTTCAGGATCAAATACATGCACGACACGAAGACCGGTGGTGGCGTTTCGCTTACCACCGGCTATTTTCTTTAACCGCGTCGCGGTATTCAGTGCTGCCGCTGACATTAGGTATGGCTCCCGCTGGCACTACATTCGGTTTCGTCGGTTTGCAAAATATTTGGAGACGGTCGCGATTAGCAAAAGCTTTCTCACGATTCCGCAACCAATCGTTGCGATGAACATTAACAGTCCGACGAGACCTGTGAAAAGATTGGTCCAAGTTGACGCAATTTCGTCTTTAATTTGTCCCTCATTTAACTTGCCTGGAAAATATAGTACTTTTACCTCTGTTCCGACGGCGTAGGCCGGAGTTTCTTCGAGTCGATTCGAACATATTTCTGCAGTCCCGTCTTCTGCCTCCACAGTGACCATCGCGCGATAATGTAGTCGCGACTCTTGACGCTCAGGGGTGACCACTTTGTCATCAACTTTTGCTTCGTTTTGTGTCGTGACATTTTGCCATTCCTCATTTAGTTTTGTGACAATTCCAGTGGTCTCGCGGCCACATGAACGGAGCCATATCGTCCGCGTGGTTGTAATGACTGTCGAGTACATCAAGAAAATACCCGCGAGTCCGATGAGCAGGTAGATAATCCTGTTGCCGATAGCAGGTTTTTCACTTTTCATGGGGTTCTCATCGTCGAGCCGCGAGCACATGCATCATATGTACGCATCGGAAAAGCATTGCCCCTTTAGAGCACCTTTGCAATAGAGAATGTGCATGAATTTCGATATGCAAACACGAAGCGGTTCCCACATACGACTATCATTGGGATTGAATACCATCTGAATCCTTGGCATTGCGTTCCAGATGAACGACTTGCTGTGATCCCTTCGAGGCTGTGAATTGATTCGTAGGACGGCCTTTTCAGGCCGTCGTTACTGCAAAAAACGGCCAATTTCGACCCCCTAAAAAGGGCGTCCTACCTTTTTTCACGGCCTCTTCAGGATCGACTACATGCACGTCACGAAGACCGGTGGTGGCGCTTCGCTTACCACCGGCTATTCTCTTGAACCGCGTCGCGGTATTCAGTGCACCAGTTACTTCTCGTCACCTAAAATTGCCCGGACTATGTCACCTGCGTAGGCGGGCGGACCTTTCTTTAGCGATTTACCCGCATCCGTGTTGAATTGTACGGCCACCGCGATCTTCTTCTCCGGGTAGTATACGACTTCCGTCAGATATCCCGGAAACCAACCTCCGTGGCCGTAGCTGAGTCCCCACTCAGAGTCCCGAATCTGAACGCCAAGCCCGTATTGGCTTTTCTTCCCACCGCCGCGACCGCTCGCCGCATCCACTCCTGCCAGCATCGCCTCTAGCGTTTCCTTCTTCTTAAACGTCCCACCCTCATACAGAACCTTCGCCCAACGAGCCAGGTCTTTCGGTGTCGTCGCCAGTCCCCCTCCGGCCCACTCAACACGCCACAATCAATGGCGCAGCTTTTGGAGTTTTGCTTTACGTTGTTTGCACCCGAGTTGATGTAAACACGAGAAAGAAACGATCCAAGTAAGGATGTTGGACTCGGGGAATTTCCTTTGTTTTAAGGGGTTTCCA
>JANPHB010000242.1:0-14048 GCA_031424235.1 Pirellula sp. | reverse complement strand
TCCAAGATCACTTGGGCAAAGGAATATTGGAACCTTGGAACGAACCGCATCCGGAGCTTGGATTCCATAAGGAGAGGTAAGTTGGTACATCGTCAGGTTCAGATCGATCGAGTTGTAAACGGCGGTTTGCTCGAGGTAGGGTGTGAGATAGGCGAGAGTCCCCCAGAGATCGAAATAGGGCGGAGCACCACCAATCGACTTACCGCGAAAGGCTGGTGGTAGAACTTTGAGCGCCGATTCGTGGTTGTGGGCCGCCAGGACGAGCTGTCGAGTATTGTTTTGGCACTGCATGCGCCTCGCAGCCTCGCGGGCTGACTGAACGGCCGGCAACAGTAACCCAACAAAAATCCCAATGATTGCGATGACCACCAATAGTTCAACTAACGTGAATCCTCGATGCGAATCGCCGCTACGAATGCGCCAACCAAATCTAAACTGACACTGTGAAACCATACTTACCCCTACAATTTTCATGATCGCACAATCAAACGAGCGTTTGACTATGGCGGATTAATTCTGGCGTGTCAACTAGTCGCACGTTCAAAAACGTCTGGTTTTTGGTAGGCTTGGATGGATTCTGTTTCGAGGCGATAATGTGCCGGTGTGCGAGTTTGGCACTTATTGCCTTTCTATGCGAAGCGTCGAACCGAGAGAGAGTTCCTTTATGACAGAATCGGAAAATGAAGCGAAAAAGCTGCAAGCCGATACCGAGTTGTGCGCCGTCTACCTTAAAGCACTGGGCGATGCAAACCGATTGCAGATCATGCGTGCACTGAGATCTTGTCCGCTAACTGTCACGGACCTAACACTGCTGCTTGAAACCGAGATGTCGAATGTGTCACACCATTTGCGAGTGCTTTATCATGCAGGACTGGTTTCGACAAAGAAGGAAGGGAAGTTCGTCTACTATCAGATCAACAAAGACGTTGTGCGCAGCAAGGCTATTTCCAATGCTTTAGACCTTGGATGCTGCCGACTCGAAATGCGAACTTAAACCTTGAATAAGGGACTTTTTTAATCCTCGAGTTCGCGAATTTGGATCAGATTCCCTCAAGCGTCTATTCAGCCGAAATAACTTCGCCACCAGCACGAGTCGATAGGCTCTGGTAGACCGCAAAGTCAACACTTTCGACGATCAGCCTCACCGATCCATCTGCAAAAAGGAAGTTCGCGAATCCGACGTGTGGTGCGCAAACATCGCGATCATCGGAGTACGAACTGTTAGGGGTGTGCCCAGTCTGAAAAAGGACCATATGACCATGATCGTCTGATGGCTCGCTGATTTCGCGAATGGCTCCAGCCCAAGCGGTTTCGTATGAAAAGTGAGGTCCCTGTACACCGCCTCGTCGAAACGGCCCGTTCTCTCTTTCACCGCACGCTAGGGTATTGGATAGCCCGTCCATAATCTCTGCTAGTCGAGTCGAACTATTTCGGCTGAAGAGTCCATCTCTCTTTTCTTGCGTATCGTCCAAGTCAGGCGGACCAAACGATGCTACGTAACTGGCCATCGCGTATCGTTCGTTACCCATCTCTACAAAACCAGTCGCTGAAATCGAATCCTCAGGACAAAGGAAAACAGGTAAATGCGCCTGACGAATACTAGCGTTTGCATCAGCGAACAAGGGTACATTGAAATTGAGCGATTCGTAGACCGACGATTGCTCTACGTAGGGCAATATCATCGCTACCCAACCAAAACCTAAATGGTTGCCTTGAGGGCCTCGCTTAAACAAATAGCCTGAAGGGAGTCTTCGATAGGCCGACTCGTAGTTGAGCAAACTGAGGCCGAGCTGTTTCAGATTGTTATCGCAACTAATTCGTCGTGCTGCGGCCCGAGCTTGTTGAACTGCTGGTAAAAGCAAACCGACCAGAATGCCGATAATCGTGATGACAACCAATAGTTCAAGTAAGCCGCTAGCGCGGCAGTTCAGTAATCGATGGTACACCATTGGCTTCGCCAATGTTTTGTTGCATCACTTCTTTAACTTTTTCTTCTCGAAAGCAAAGTGAATTCCTTCTGCTATCGACCGATTTCCCGATGTTCACTTCGAAACATCGTCGGACGGTGGCGTTCATTTGTGGAGTTTCACTATGTCCATCGACAAACAACCTTTGTCTCCGATCCTCATCCGCTTCCAACAAGACCTTCAGCTTAACGGCCTCAAAGAGAGGACGCAACAATCCTACGTGCGAAATGTGCGGATGTTCTCCGAATTCCTTAAACGCGATCCGGATTCCGCCTCCGAAGACGATCTGAGAAGATATCTGCTCTATATCAAAAACGATGCACATTGGTCCTCAAGTACCATCAACGTCGCTCAACAAGCTCTCAAGAAGTTCTTCTCGATCACCTGCCCCCAATCATGGGCAACTCTTAAGCTCGTCAGGGCACGTGGCGAACTCATATTGCCCGTCGTGATCTCTATCGGCGAAGTCCACACGCTTCTCAAGCTGATCGAAAATGCGACAGCTGGGATTTGGAGAAAGAGCCGCTCAGCGTGAAGCGAGATCGAGAATTACGCAAGCTCGAATGAGAGAACTTGCAACCATGGATCGCATTGCCCGTGAAGTCAATGAAACGCAGGCACAGATTCTAGCTCGCAGAAAGCAGATTGAAATTAGCAAGGAAGCAGTCCAAGCAGCCAACGATTCTTTCGAGAAAAATTGGGAGAGAATTCGCAACGGCCAGGGGCTACCGATCGAGGCACTGCAGTCAATTCAAGCATTAGCCACAGCCCAACGTGAATACATTCGCGCCGTCTCAGATTACAATACTGCGCAATTCACACTCCAGCGGTCCCTAGGTTGGCCGATCAGCGATACGCCAACGGAACAGTAGCTGGAGCTGAGGGGCTATGTTACCTCAACTCATAGACTTTAGGCGTCAGACTGAAATCCGATATGAATCAGCACATGCAGATTTTCGTTTTCGGGACACTTACTTGGGCATCGTTGTTAACGGTGAATTACTGGCTAGATTCACTTGTGCTCGCAGACGACGAATTCACTGGACAAGCGGTTACGTCGGATGGACAATCGGATCTCACGACCAGGGCAAAGGAGTTATTCACGGCGATTTCTTCCGTGTCCGAAGATCGTCTCATTGCGCCTGCAGCATCACTCGGACATGATTTGTTCTGGGATAGCCGACTCTCAGCCAATGGGAAGATTGCATGTGCAAGTTGCCATTTGCCGGAAAATTGGGGGGCTGATGCTTCTCGTTTCTCTCGTGATGCGAAGGACAAGAATACGTCACGAAACTCCCAGACAGTGTTTAATGCTTTGTTGCAACCAAGTCTGAGGTAGACAGGCGATCGGAAATCCGGTGCTCATCAAGCTGAAAGATCGCTGACGGGCTCAATGGGCTTCGCAGCTGCGGAGGACGTTGTCCCGCTTCTCAAACAATTTGGCTACGAGGCAGCGTTTAAGAAAACCTTCCCAAAGGATGACATTCCGCTATCTCCCGCAAATTATGCCTCAGCGATCCAGGCCTATGAAGAGACCCTCGTTACGCCATCCGCCTTTGATCGCTATTTGAAAGGAGATGGCAACTCGCTAAGCGTCGTTCAAAAAGAGGGACTCGAGTTGTTCATCCGAATTGGGTGTGCCGATTGTCACAACGGTCCATTGTTAGGCGGTAACTCAATTCAGAAGTTTGGTATTCACAAAGACTACGCGTCTGCGACAAAATCAGAACGACACGACGCAGGAGTATTTGAAACCTCCAAAAATGAATCCGATCGCGATCATTTTCGAGTGTCGATGCTTCGAAACATTGCTAAGACTGGTCCCTATTTCCACGACGGTTCCGTTGAGGAACATCATTCCGCGATTCGAATCATGGCCGAAGTTCAACTTGATAAAAAGCTCTCCGAACCGGAAGTGAAGTCAATAACGTTGTTCCTTGAGTCTTTGACTGGCGAAGTTCCAAAAACTACCGTCCCGAATTGTAGTGTTCCCTGCTTAACTACCTGAGCGTCCCAATCTCGAGTGCGGGCATTGCTAATGCTTTGCGGTTGGTGCAATGTCGAGGTAGGTACGGCGGCAAGCCATACAATTCGCAGTCATTCTGCCGAATGGAGCAGACACCGACTCGGGAATGTCTGATTTTGTGGTGACTTTGCTCCACTGTCTTAGTCCAATTTCCAACTTTTTGCAGTCGGTTTCCGATTCCGAAAGAAATGGTCCGAGTTCAACTGCTACGTCGGCTTGAAAAAATGCGGTTGCGTCGAGGGCATTTTCGCTGTGCAACTTGGAAACCTGCACGTGGGCCTTGTCGATAGGCAACGGTTGAAAAGCCAGTAAAGCGGGGGCTTTCGCTGCATTTCTCGCCATCGGAATTCAACCTTTGAATACAAAGTAGACCGCACCGCACATGCAAACCCCAGCCCATAGGAAATTCCAACTGAGCGGTTTGTTCATATAGAAAACTGCAAAAGGCACGAAGACGCACAGCGTCACAACTTCCTGGATGATCTTCAATTGTCCAAGTTCGAGTTTGTGTAAATCGCCATAGCGATTTGTGGGCACTTGGATCAAATATTCGAAGAAAGCGATTAGCCAACTGACCAAAACAGCGATGTACCATGGACGATCTGCGAGGTCCTTCAAATGACCGTACCAAGCGAACGTCATGAAAATATTGGACAATGCCAGACCAACAATTACCAAAGCGATTACATAAAAATTCATTCAATGACTCTCCTGTTCGTGAGGTGTTGAGTTTTGCTCTGCTATTCTTGGAAACAATACTGCGACCCGGGTTGCTGCTGACTTCAGTTGAATGCTGCAGGTTTGGTTGAGGATTTCTGTGAGTGTGCAACACGTGTTTTTTCGGATCTGGGGGCGGAATGACAATAGTATCTTCTCGAACGACCAATTTGTCAGCGTGCAACTATGCTTCGCCTTCGGGCGGTTCGTGTTGGTGTCCAATGACCTTCGGGCATGTTCGGACAAAGTTTCGTTTAGAGAGTTGCCTATTCAAAATCCGACGAAATGCCAAGGCACCGGTGCATGCCCTGGAGTCCGTCGTTGTTTCGATTTTGAGCAGTTCGCTTTTTACTTGCCAGTTGCGTCTACGGTCACCGTTACCCAGCTACGGGCTTGGGGCCTCTCCCAACGTCGAGAAGCACACTTTTGATCTTTCCACTAATGAAACCAGTCGCCGCCGCAGCTCCCGCACTGGTCAAAAGCAACCCGACTAGTGCGGAACCAGGCTAGAAAGGTCCGCTCTGCAGCCATATAAATCCTGGCGTCAACTTCGGGCTGTTTAGTGGAACACATTCTACTTTTTCACTTCTCGACACAAGGGTTCGCCAGTAAGCGAAAACAAGATCACTTCTTCACCGGTATTGGTGGAAATGTCGTGATGCAAGCTGCGAGGCGCAAAACCAGTGATATCCTCAATAAGCTTCTCCAAAATCGGTCTCGCAATCTCGATAAGTTGTGTCCGCACTTGTTTTAGGAGGTCACGTCCCTTTTCGGCGGGAAGGGTCTTCACCAAATGCTGTTCAGCGGCAGTCAAGACGCCCTGCATTAGAATCACTAGCAGATCGTCGAGCAAATAGACGTGAATAGTCTTAGGACCTCGCCCCATGTACTCTTGCTCGAAATTCGCAACGACTTTGCAAACTGCGGCTTCAATTTCCCCTTTGGACTTCACAACTAAATACCGATTCTGTTGTAATGATGGTCATTCTAGCGATTGGTCGGTTTGAGCAGTTGACCGAAGGAACTTCAAGGCCTAGCATAGCGCAAACGAATCAGTGGGTCACCAGACCCTGGGCGTAAGCACGAAACTGGATGACTAGATAAAGAGCAATCGGGCGAATCCGATGGCTAGTTAGCAAGCAAACCGACGTGGCAAATCACTTTCAAGTGGTTCGCCTCGTCGGTTTTTTTTGGATTTGAATTTGGCGTGTCGCGGCTGAATCGTATCGCAACGGGAATATCACTCAAATCGTCCGGGAACGAGGAAACAAGCCATGGGAAACGTAAATCCTACGATTGACCGAAGAACTAGCACGCACGAGGTTGGACTCTTTCATTGCACGCGCTGTGGGACTATCCTTAGATCAGGATTCGTGGATGGTGTTCCCAAGTGTTGCGAACGCGAAATGTTCATGGCCTGCCTGCAGCCCAACTTAAAGCTAGACGAGTGGGAAGAGCAGATCTCAAAATCGCCATCCTTGGATAGTATTTCAATTGGTCGATAGAGTAGCAACAATGGACCCCAAAGATACGACTGCAGTGAGAAGGATTGATGAGGCAGCGACCAAGTTGCAAACTGAAACACCTCGTCATTATCCGGAAGCCGTTTCCGTTGTCCTGAGCGGTGAGACTTTCGTGAGTACGCTCCACGATGCACTCACACCTGCGGAAAAAGCACTGTCAAATAGTGCACGAGGAGGTGGGAATCGAACAAGTTGCTTCGCAATGGAAAGAGTTTAGCTGCAAGTCCTCACAGCTTAAATTCACTAGTCGAGTTTTTTCCAAGGATCGTAGATGAACCTTTTATGCTAAAAGATCAAAGCAATTCAGACGCAACGAGCGTGCGGAAAATTCCACGTTCCGTATGGATATTGAGTTGGGTTTCATTCTTCGCGGACGTCTCGAGTGAGATGGTATATCCACTTTTGCCTATGTTTATGATTGGTGTTCTCGGTTCATCGAAGAAGCAATTGGGAGTGATGGAAGGAGGCGCTGTTTTTATTGTTGCCGTCATGTCGGCCGTGGCTGGAATTCGGAGCGATCGCAAGGGAAATCAAGGCGGACGAGTCAAGTGGATTCGTTGGGGATATGGATTACCCGTCATCGGTAAGTCAATGATCGCACTGGCAACTGTTTGGCCCTTGGTAGTCGGAGGTCGACTCCTTGATCGATTTGGTAAAGGACTGCGAGGCGCTCCTCGCGACGCATTGATTGCAGATGCAGTTACAAAAAACCAGCGAGGGCAAGCGTTCGGTCTGCACCGTGCATTTGATACCGCTGGCGCGCTCGTTGGTGTGCTATTCTCAGCCCTTCTGCTGTGGTGGCTTACAGGTACGCCCAAGGCTAGTGTTTCTGGGCAAGGAGTGAGTGCGGCGACGGAAACGCCGGCTTGGATTTACCGAGCAATCTTCGGTATCGGGGCTGCATTGGGATTCGCTTCTCTTATCTTAACCTTCATGGTGAAAGAGTCTGAGGCTCGGCAATCGGACGCTACAGATTCAGCACCAACTGTTGGTGAAAACAAGTCGATGGACGAAAATTCCTCCGCGACAAAAGTTTGGGCTAGATTGCCCGCATCTTACTGGTACGTGCTAGCAGTGTTGGTTCTATTTTCGCTCGCAAATAGCAGCGACACTTTTCTATTGCTTCGAGCTCGCGACCTTGGTTACTCACCATGGGCAGTAGTCATGGTCTATGCATTCTACAATCTGTTTTACTCGCTGTTGTCCTACCCAGCAGGTGCGTTGAGCGACCGAATCGGCCGCTGGCGAATCATTATAGTGGGCTGGATCATTTACGCCTGCGTCTACGCAGGGTTTGCGTTACTGCCTATTTCGCAAGCTTGGGGTATGTGGCCTCTCATGGCGATTTACGGTGTCTACATGGCACTGACCGAGGGCGTAGGAAAAGCGTTGATTGCCGACCACGCTCCTAGCGATTGCCGAGGTACGGCCATGGGCATCTTCTATGGGCTCACTGGATTGACAACGCTGATTGCAAGTTTGAGTGCAGGAATTCTATGGGACAGGTTTGGTGCTCCGCCAGCTTTACTACTGGGATCTGGTTTCGCAATTCTTGCTATCGTAGCGTTAGTGCTCGTGCGCAAACGTGTCATACCTCGTTCTAGGTGAATGAACGAAAATGCTCGAGTTGAGTGGAATCCTGCTGGTCGGTGTTGGGGTACTAATCTTGGGTTTCAAGCGATTATTAACGCTCGAGACGGCTCGAGACTGATAGCAGCGATGACAATGGATTTGCCATTTTCTTGTTCGCTCTCATCATTTTCTCATCTAGCCATTGCTATGATCGCGACTCGGAAACTCGAAACGCACTCGCGTTTGATTGACATTAGCCCCCAAGAATGGAGAAATTCGCATATGGTATTCACAAAAATGGGATTTTTGCTGCTGATGGGCAGCCTTTGTTTAGCTGTCTTTTCAACTAGCAATTTAGCGTCCGCCGGTGGCAACGAAGCTAAGGAATCGGATGAAACAGAAATCACGCTGAAGCAACTACCGAAAGCGGTTCGCAAAGCGCTAAAACTTGCAACCAAGAACGCAGAGATCGAAAAGATCGTTCTCGAAGTGGAAGATGGCGAGGTTACGTACGAAGTAGCGGTTGAGGTTGAAGGCGGGACAGTTGAATTGTGTTTTAATGCCGATGGCCAACTTGTTGGTATTGAAGTCGTTGAATCCGAGGAGGATGAAGACTCGGAAGAAAACTCTGAGGAAATGACTTCCGAGGAGAGGGACGGTGAGGAATCCGAGGGCGATGAAGCAACGAGCGAAAAAATCGAACTTAAGGATGTTCCAAAGTCCGCAAGAAAAGCGATCCAAAAAGCTGCAGGCGACACCAAAGAAATCGAGTGCGCGGCCATCACCGAAGCGGAAGTTACTGTTTTCGAAGGTGCGTGGATGGTCGGCGATGTGAAGATGGAAATCACCGTCTCGAAAGCTGGGGATGTCCTATCACAAGAAAAGACTTTGAAAATAGACCAGCTACCGGGAGCGTTGCGTGCTATGGCAGCCAAGTTTGCAGGTAAAGATGAGTTAAAGCTTGAGGCAAAGACCGTCTTACTCTACGAACTCGAAGTCGTCCGTGATGGAAAGACGATCGAGATTTTGGTTGATGCTACCGGACGCGAAATCAAGGTAAGTGTCGGTGGAGATGAAGAAGACGAAGATGAAGAAGACATGGACGAGGACGAAGATGAAGATGAAGATGAAGATGAAGATGACAAGTAGTCCATCGATGATGATTTCGACGAAGGGACTCTCGCTCAAGTTTTGTGGGGAGAGTTCGGGTTGAAAGTATTGGTAGTCGAAGATTACTCGCCGATTCGCAAAGCCGTCGAAGCGACACTTCGCGAATCCGGATATGCGGTCGATTGTGCGATCGATGGTGCCGAGGGCTACTCGGCAGCTTCGAATGGAGGTTACGACTGCATCGTCTTGGACTGGATGCTTCCAAAGATGACCGGAATTGAGGTGCTTACGCGACTGCGGCAAGTCGCCGACCAAACTCCGATCTTGATGCTAACGGCGAAGGATGCCACTGAGGACCGCATTAAAGGGCTTGACTTCGGAGCGGACGACTATCTTGTCAAACCGTTTGCGATCGGCGAACTCCTCGCCCGAATACGAGCACTGATTCGACGTCACTACTCGGCAAAGAACCCGATCATCACCATTGGAAATCTTAGCTTGGATACTGTTGCGAAACGGCTGACGCGAAACGAGCAATGGATTGAATTATCTGCCATGGAGTATTCGCTGTTGGAATACTTGGCTCTTCGCGTTGGTCAAGTTGTTTCACGGTCGGACATTTGGAACCATCTTTATGACCTATCAGATGATTCGCACAGCAATGTCGTCGATGTGTACATCGGATATCTGAGAAAAAAACTGGAATCCGACGGGAGCGCGCGAATTCTCCACACACGACGGGGCCTTGGCTACGTCTTAGAAGGATGACCATGAGCACGTCGCTTCGTTGGCGAGTATTGTTGGGCGCAACGTTAGTCACATCGGTTGCCCTGCTAGTTGCCAGTGAGATTGGAAATATCATGCTCCGTGACGGACTTATCCGTCAACTCGATGAGCGTCTTGCACTGGCTGCACATGGATTGACGCCGGCGTTTGAGGACGATGGTTCATCTGTTCACTTTGAATGGGAAGGCGCAGGGGTCGGTCCACAAGTCCTCTTTCGTGCATGGGATGCGTCGGGTTCAATCGTTGCCGAGTCGAGCGGCAACCTAGCAGTGCCTCAACGAGATGTGCCAAAGCTTTTGGTATCTGAGAGCACATATAAAACTCTAAAGTTGAGCGACGGTTCCAACGCGAGAGCAACGCTAATATCTTTTTTGCCAAAAGTTGATATCCAAACTGAGTCCCTTTCTGGAAGCTCGCCTTCTTTAGCTCGTCCATCCACCCCTGTGATACTTGAGGTTGCGGCCACGTTAGCCGATGTGGAAAGTGTACTTGCGCTCGCGAAAAAACGAATGGCGATCGTAATCGGCTCTGCTTTGCTGTTGACGGTCGCAGTTCTTTGGCCCATTACAAACATCATCCTACGACCAGTAAACGCAATCGCCGATCGCATTCGTTCACTTGATGTTTCTGAGTTATGCAGTCGCGTCGATACGACTAAATGCCCAACGGAACTGCGGGCGATCCCAGTTAGACTAAACGAGTTACTAGGACGATTGGAAGAATCTTTTGATAGGGAGCGTGCGATCACGGCGAATGTTGCTCATGAGTTGAGAACGCCTCTGGCTGGATTGAGGGCAACGATTGAATTAGCGGAAACAAAATCGCGAAGCATTGAATATTATCAACGAACGTTGAGCGACTGCGGGCAAATGGGACGCGAGCTTGAATCGTTGGTTGAACGCATTCTCCTGTTGGCAAGAATTGACGCTGGAAAAGTTGCGATTCAGAATGATTCGATAGAACTTGAATCGTTTTTGAAGTCGACTTGGGAGTCTGTTGCGCAGGCAGCAAACCGAGATTCAACGTCCGTGGTTTGGAAAGTCCCAAAGGGAACTATCGTTGGAAGCGATCCGACGCTATTGCTGATTGTTTTTAGGAATCTGTTTTCCAACGCTCTGTCTCATGGTCATGCAGACCATTCAATCTCAATCGAGTCCGAGACGGACCACAATGGGATCATTGTTCGCGTTACGAATGGGTGCGATCGCGTAGATGAGAGTGAGCTTTCTCGCCTCAAGGAGCGGTTTTACCAACGCGATCTCAGCCGAAGCCAAACAGGAAAACACTCCGGAATCGGCCTATCGTTGTGCGATGACATTTTGAAACTATTGAAGGGTCGACTTGAGCTAAATCTGCTTCAAGAGGACCGATTTCAAGCTGCCGTTTTCTTGTCGATTGCGTGCGTTGGATGAGTAGATCGTTGAGTGAGTTGTCTCCCGCCAGGAGGCAATGTTTCGAGCGATGTACCCTGTGGGCCCACAAAAACCCTGCTAACTCTGGCTCCACCACAAAAATAGTTTCATTCTCATATTGCTCTCATAATTCATCGGTATATTCCAACCGTTCATCTGCGTCGCACAGTCGATATTCGATGAGCGATACTGAGTCTGTCTAGAAATCACGCGTGTCTGAGGCAAGGAGAATTGCAATGATCAAAAGAATAGTAATCGTGTTAACAATTGTTTTGTTGAGTAACACTGGCTTCGCGGGTAAGCCGCAGAAGTGGGAGGAATTACCGAAGGCCGTTCAAGATACAGTTCTCGCCAACGGTGGAAAGTCCGGAATGACTGTCGATCTCGAACCAAAAATGATCGACGGAAAAAAGGTCTATGAAGCTGAACTCAAGGACAAAGATGGAAAAATCATCGACCTTGTTATCACGGAAGATGGCAAGCTTGCCGAAATCAAGACCGATGGCAACGCGGATTCAGAACGCGAGGCTCGAGGGGCTGAAGTCTTGAAAGGTGTCAAGTTCAGCAATCCTCGCAACATCACCAACCTGTATCTCCCTCTATCTAATACAAAGCTTGACGTTCTCGAAGGGAAGGAAGGCGGAGCAAAGCTTCGTGTTGAACGAACCGCAAAGCCAGAGATGAAGAAGTCTTTCAAGATCGGAGATCAAATGGTGGAGACGCTGGTCTTCGAAGATCGAGCGTATGAAGATGGTAAGCTTGTCGAAGTCGCACTGGACTACTTCGCTCAAGACGATAATGGTACCGTTTTCTACTTGGGCGAAGACGTCGATGAATACGAGGATGGAAAAATTGTTGGCCACGATGGAAGCTGGCTTTACGGCAAAGACACTCCAGCACCGGGCGTGATTATGGGCTCAAAACCAACGGTTGGCCAAAAGTGGCGTACCGAAGACGTGTCGGACGAAATCGGCGAACAGAATGAAGTTGTGTCGATTAACGAAACCGTAAAGACACCGGCGGGAACATATGATAACTGCGTCAAAGTCAAAGAAGACTTAGCCGATGGGACCGTCGAATACAAATACTACGCGCCAGGCGTTGGTGTCGTGCGAGAGCAACCACATGACGGCGATGTATTTCTCAAGTCGCACGAAGCAATTAATGCGAAGTAAGGTGATCGGGACCCAACTGTGACCGAATTTCCAAAGACACAATCCTTGCTGATAGCGAATAGCGGACGCTCAATTGGATCAGCATCCAGTAGTGGAACTCGAACGACCTTTCGGGACAGCTCGGGGCGTTCGTCGGGATCAGCCAGCAGCAACCGACGATGAAAGGTTAGCAGCCCATCAAACTATTTCTTAGCAATCTCGGAAGATCGCTCTAATCTGCTTGAAAGCGCAAAAAAAGTCGGAGCCCAAAGTCCGACGAAGATACCGAAGCGTTCCGCATGCGCCTTCGATTCAGCCGCTTCTCCTCCAGTCAAAAACCATATGGCAATTGAACCGATAATGGATACGAATCCGAGCACGAAACAAAGGGTCGACAGGTTCTTAAAAAGCGAGGAATTCATGGTTTTGACTTGTGGGAACGAGTTAGGTCTGTGTTCGATTCGTCAAGTGTAGCAGAATTTAGCGCGAACTCGCTGACTCAATGCCGCTTCTTGCTCTTCCAGGTACCGCCATATTGGTATTGAGGATTGTTGGGCTTTACCTCCTCAAGGCAAACCGGGCACACGAAGATCCATTCCTGAGATTCGTCGATACGAACTCGATAGAGAACATCATTAGTCTTCTGACAACGCGCACATGATTTGGTGCGAATGCGTTTGACGGGCATTTTAACTAAACTTTTGACTTGGACAGCGAAAACGCCCGATTTCGAAACCTCGCAGTGCAACGTGTTTCGTCTTCCTGCCACTCGTTCTCGCCCGCCACAATCTGAACGAAGATGGCCTGAGTTCGCGTCGCATGACGGCAATGACCTCGCCAGGGGTTAAGCCAAATTGCGTTCGAATCACTTCAAAGCTCGTTCGATCTTCCCAGGCCATTTGAATGATGCGTTCGATATCGGATACCGACAGACTTTCATTGACACGCGGTTTCATGGCATCACACCCCCCTAGATTGCAATAGAACTACGAATCGGTTGAACCGTTAATTTCAATCACTGTTAACGCCGGCTTCCTCCGATGGCTCACAAGAAACCCCACCTACCAGAGAAAATCTGCGATTATTGTCAGCGACCGTTTGCATGGCGAAAGAAGTGGGAAAAGGTCTGGGAGCAGGTTCGATTCTGTAGCGACCGTTGCCGGAATGGAGTCAAAAAGGAACGACCTAAGCCGAAACAATGAGGAATCGCCCTCCGCTACAAAATCGACAAATCCTTCCACATCTCTCGCTGCTGTTTCCAACTAGGTTCAATCGCGATTGACTGAAATTTCCTTAGGCAAAGTGAATCTCGACCTCGCTCGACTCTGGGAATGTTCAAGAGTTGTTCTTGCAGGTCAGGGGCTAGCAAACGCAAGTTCATGATCTGCGTAACCCTCGCTCGAGTAACGTGCCCCAGTGTGGCGATCTCGGCGTAGTCGTGGATGTGGCCTTCACGGATGAGGCCTTCGTAGTAGATCGCTAAAGCCATGTATCGTGTTATGCGTGGCAAGCGGCCTTTGGGTTTCACAGGCTTGGGCGGTTCTTTGCCTTCGACTAGTACTTTATTCTTGCCGCGGCGCTGGAAGTGGAATTGGACGTCGACTTTTTCCGTATCGCTCATGCTGGTACCTCGGTTAGATCTTTCGTGGCGTGCTGTGCGCGGTTTTCTGATGCCGATCGGATTAAAGGTAATCGTGACGCGTCCGGATTCACCATCGTAGTCGACTTGCTTTACAACCAATCCGATGAGGCGGATCTGGTCTCGGAGCGTCATCGACTCC
>JANPHB010000241.1:0-118335 GCA_031424235.1 Pirellula sp. | reverse complement strand
TCCTTCCAGGCTCTTGGAAGGCGTCGTCGGATATTACGCTCCCATGTTGTGTCTCTATACGGCGTGTAGCAGCGAGAACGCGTCGCATCATTTCAGGACTAGTAGCACCAACTCGCGTCACGATAGTAGCCCCAATGCTGCATAGGGGAGGGGCTGGTATCGTTTGGTTTCCTTCCAAATCGTCGTGGCGCCTGGAGCAAGTCGAAAGCCGTTGGCATCCAAAAGGACCGGTTTGGCGGAATCTTCGCCAAGTCCATCTTGTGAGCGAACGACTCGAGTGGAACCGTACATATCCGCTTTTTGGTAAAGTCCTTCGTGCCGCCAGCGAGCGTACCAAGCCTTGTCTGGAGTTGTCCGATAGGGGATACGGAACTGCACAATGCCAGTCACTTCGTAGTAGTTGAAGGAGCCTTTTACCTCTTTCCCGCTAAGCTTCATGAGTTTGGCGGTGCCAGCAGGCCAATCTAGGAAAGTGTCAGTGATGATCGTGATAAGCGATAATCCGACGGGACAGATGCGAGGGGGGTTTGGAGAATTGATTCAAAACATCAATTCGGAGACACCGCACCTGCAGCAGGCCGTTTCGGAAGTCGTTTTAAATCTTGTTCGCGGGTATTTGGAAGGCAGGTACGATATGTCTGTATTGCAAGGGGAGAACCTTTTCATGTTGGATCTCACTAAACTCCTTGTCGACACAAGAGGAACGGAATCAAGGTTTGAGTGTCTCTTGGAGTTTCTGCCTCAAGGGTTCCTGAACGAACTCGCCCGTCGGATTGCATCTCGCTACATGCTCCAGGCACGTGTGGTAACTGGGGAGCGTTTTGGCCTGTTATTGGAATTCGAAGTTCCCACATCCGAATCTGCATAGATTTTTGCTCGACAAAGCCCTCGGGGACTGTAAGCGAAATTCGCTCGCTAAACATCAACCACCGTCCCAATAACGCGAACGAGACCACGAGATTGCAAACGCGGCGACAGAATTTGCAACCGCTTGCGCCAAAAGGTAGGAAATCACGGTTTTAATCGCTGTCCTCTAGCAATTGGAACTGAATTCCTTAGCATTTCAAGGAAGTCAGCTTTGCCCACGTCCCGTTTGTGTTGGGGATGCCGACACTGTATCGACACCGAATTGCGGTTGAGTCTGGATGATCCACGTCAATATTCACCGGATAAACGATGCATTGAACGTTGCGGTACCTGCTCATCCGCCCAGACCGTGCGATTCATGATGCGACAGGGAACGCATCGCGAGCAGTTGAAGAAAAGGATGATTGGCTTGCCAGATTGGGCTGATTGTTTCTGGGCAGACGCGTAGTCGTTAGCCCAAGCGATGTGGTTCGACGGGCTCGAATGCGTTATGCGCAATCCAGCAATTGGAGTTCGTGTTTGTAGATGCAAAGGCAGTCCTCGATTTGATGAGGATGTAAGGCAGAGAATTCGGCAGGTAGTTCAGAACAAAGAATGTAGTCGCCTCCGGTGAATCCAAGAGCACGGGCACCGACACGAACGCCAGCATGCAAATAAATGCGTTCGGGAGCGAGCTTCAGGAAGGCTCCGATGCGAAGTGCGGTGTCGTAGATGTAGAGTTCACCGATTCCATGAATCGGCCGCACTGCTTCCTCAATCAGGCAATATAAGTCGTGGAAGTTGTGGCAAGCCTTTAAGTCGCACTGTTGCAGGGCGATCAATGCAGAGTTAAGTGTCGACGAAGATAAACGTCGTTGGTGGTGAGCACGCTTTCCCGATGGAAGTCGTGCCAATGCCGCATTCTCTAATGCGTCACTTAGCGTGCGTTGAATGCGGAAGAATCGCAGTTCTTTATCGGCAATGTGACTGTAGTTTGCGAGGTAGTGCTTAATGATGCCTTTTAGTGAATCGAACTGTTCATGTCGATCCTTCGTTGAGCAATCTTCAGGTCTTTGCTTCGGATTGTGTTTTTGTTTTGACATGTCTTTCAGTCCTCGGCGTTGCACTTCTCCCAATTGGGACGAGGTCAACATTCTATTGCGGGCATGAGTCCATAACAAGCAATCCCGAATGGCTATCGGCCAATGATTGGCTGGGAGCCGAGTAAGCATCGACGCTCTGGCGTGTCAAACGCGTGTTAAACCGGAGCGAGCTGGCCTTTACTTGTAATCAAAGCTACAATGCGATCGCTTCTAGTTCCGAATCGATATTGCTAGCTCTTTGAAAACTAGACAAACCTCAATTCATCACGAGAATTATGGCCAAGTACGGAAACGCACCTCCATTTAAGCGCCTTGTTACCGAATCAAGTCGGGCACTTCTCGTTAGTCTTCGTAACGCGGTAGCGCCGATTCTAGACAACAACATTCTGCATCACTTCACCGATCACAGTGTGCAGCATTCTGACGGCTTAACCCACCTAGTGGACAGCTTGGTTGATCCTCTACAAAGGACTGACAATCGATTGAGCGAACCAGAGTTGGTCATCCTCTATTCCGCAAGTTATCTGCACGACATTGGACTCCAGTATGAAAATGCAGGCGATACCAAAACTATTGCGGAACTGAATCTATGCCAGCTATGGCAGGAACTACCCGAAGACGAGCGGCGAAGAATTCTCCGGCAGTACCACCATAGGATTTCAGCAGAAATGGTACTTCTATCCGTCCGTGCAGAAGATCCAATTGTCGGCATCCAGCTAACATCGGAGTTCAATCCGTCGAATATTGCGTGCCTTTGCGAAGCTCACAATCTGTATCTAGAAGTTGAGCGAGATTTTGCTCGATATGTTGAGTTAACGGCGGACGGCCCAAGTATTCGGATGAAGCTGCTCGCAGGCTTACTGAGAGTGGCAGATATTCTTGAAGAGTCTCGGCGCAGAGCCACGCGCCCCAAAGCGAAGACATTGATGCTGGACTTAACGTCTCAAAAACATTGGTGGCGGCACTACTACACTGAGGATGTCGTCTTCCACGAACTGGACCGAACAATCACGATTTGGTTTGATTTTCCTCCAGACAAAATCCAGTCATACTCCCGAATCGTTCCTGAACTCCAGAAGCCATGGATCGAAGCGGAATTCAACCGCCATGCAGCAGTCTTTAACAAATACGGTGTAAATTGGATTCTGCGGGTAGAGTTGAAGGCCAAGCCGTACAGTAGCACTGAGACAATGCCGGATGAAATTCTTACGGCAATGATGGCGGAGTTGCGAGCGAGGCATCTCGAGGAAGACGAACGTCGCCGAAGCATTTTGCTCAACACTTTTCGCGAATCCCGTCCCCAAGTGGAAAGTCGCTTGAATCAATTGATAGAACAAAAAAGGGTGCTAAAGCCGAATGAATATTTGTTGAAACTTGTCGATGTTTCCGAGGAACTTTGGACTATCGGCAGTAAACGCAGCGCAATCATGACCTTGGTATTCGAATTCGATAGTAGCAATCAACACCTAGACGTAATAAAACGAATTGAAATCGGGACACGCTTGATGGAAATGTGCTTGGAGGACGATTTACCCGACCTTGTAAAGGGTTGGGGGCTTGCTTTACAAGAAAGTGTACGAACTCTTTCTCGCAATCATGCGGTAGTTTTTCCGTGTCTCCGCGCGATCGCTAACTGGTTCATTGCGCTTTGCGCGTATCCGCAGGCTATGGATGCGATTGCGGAAGCCATCGCTGCGACCACAGATGCTACTGAATTGATGCTTCTTGAAGCGAAACGTAAAGAAATTGCGTTTCTCCAAGGGGAGCTTCGATCAGTAACAAGTGATAGGGAGGATGTTCATGATTAACCTTGCTTCGGCCGATATGAGGCTTGCTCTAACCATAGCGAAATGCACTGCATTCTTAGGAAATCCAGCGGATGGAATTTCATCGCTAGAAGTCAAGATTACTTCGTCCAAAACGGCGATCGATCAACTTGTTGCGCTAATGGCAATCTGCGAGATTCTTCATTGCGACTACCGGGATGTAGAAGCGCTAGACGTTTATGAAAAGCGAGTGTCGCCAATCATGGGGTCTTTCTCTGAAAAGATTGAAATAGCAGTCGCGTTCAATCGCAACGACATTATGCGATCTTTGTGGCAGCACGACGATTTCTACGGAATGGTGGATCGAGCGACGATCACTGGTGTGGAACTTTGGGACTATAGTACATATCATAATATCGCAGAAGCGCGCGAACAGAATAAAAGATATGACTCACTGCCAACCATTTGGCGGGAGCTGGTACGCTGCTACTATCAAGGGTGTTGGGGACCGTCTCGACTAGCTTCGAGGCTCATGGCTGTCGAGTGCATGGACCTGGGCTGGCTGCATAAAGCGGTCTACCACGCGATAAATGCAGGCGAGAAAGAAACTGCGGCTAAGCTTGGCACTATGTTGTTGCATCACGGAACTTTTGATACCATTTCGGGCGCAACCACAAAATGGCTAGAGTGCACAAACCTAAAGCGTCATTTCGCTATCGGATGTGATCTACTTGATTGCTATGTGGATGCCATTCCCGACGAATTGTTCGATAGTGTTTTTGAGAGAGTGCGAGCAAACGCGTCATTAAATGTATTGGACCGGCAAATCCACTCAATTGTTTCACGTGCCTGGGACTCAATGTCAAAGCTTGCATGGAGACTGGATGCTTCCCAATCTCAGCGATTAGTCTGCACTGCGATTGAACATCCAATTTGGAATTCTTCAATTGAAGGTGGCGACATAATTTTGCCAGTGAGGGACAAGATGATGGAGTCACTTTCGCATTGCTGTGAAAGGTTGCCGTCGGAATCTGTTACGCTATTGGCAAGAGCGTCGCTGCCTTTGGCCAGAGAACGGAAGCAACATACCGACTACGCGCATGCGATCAACTTGCTTTGCAAGCTTGGGCGATTGGGAAGCGACGAACTGAAAATGTCGTTGAAGGAATCGCTTTACCCTCCTAGACAAGCCCTCGACGCTTTTCTACTTCAGGCAGCATCTCACTTTGGAGTCGAGTTTGGGAAGTCGGAAAGTCTTAGTCTGAACGCGAAAGTCGTAGCCTCTCGGATTCGACAGCAAGTGCAGAGGGTCCATTCTTCCGTCGAGGTAAAGCAAATGCCAGGCACCTTTGGTTTCTATACGTTTGAAATGGGCGAAGAAAAACTTGTCGTCCATTTTTCAGATACCGTTGACGTACTCGCGATCTTGCGACACCGAAAACAACTCTCCCCTGAAGCGATCCAAGAGCTAATCGACGCTGTTCTGGAAATGCTTCGTGAGAATGAGAATCCGATCAGCAACAAGATTGGATTGGTTCAAGCTATCACACATATGGGAGACAGTTTCTCTGACACGCAAGCGCAACAGATTTTTGAAGTTCTTGCCCCGATTGGAAATGGAGATATTTCAGAGCCAGAATCAATGATGTCTGCCGCAGAGTCTGAGAATCCCTTGAACCCCTTCAAGATGGGGATAGGGAAACCAACTGACCTTCGTGGCGTGTCGATTTTCGCACTCGCATGTATTGACCGTGAGAAGCCGGAGATTTTCGCAACAAGACTTGATGAAATCATTGAACTCGGACTCACAGATGCTGATCCCCAGGTTCGGGCATTCTCACTGGCCTCCGCAAGAGAGAAACCCACGATTTCTGAAGCTGAATTCACGGCAATTATTCTCGCAACACGTGATGGTGATCCATCAGTTGCGAGTGCTGCATTCGGAGCGTTAGCAAACAAGGATGGCTTGCAGCTATCTCGTCCTCAAACGAGACTGCTAATCCATTCTGCGAAACTCTCCCTTCGAAGCAATTCAGTACAAGTTAGGCGAGCAGCCGCGCACGCTTGTACCAAATTACGAAGGAGAATCACGACGAAAACACTTCTAGACGCAATTGACGGGGTTGTTGGCGATTTTTCCAAGGACAAATGCAAGTCGGTACGGCAAAACACTCAGTTGAATACATCTTGATTCGTTACAAGCAAATAGTTTTGCGTCGTAATAGAGGTGGTCGCGATTGAATGCATGGCTATTGCCCCAGTTTGCCGAGACGGAATTCAAAACTGCCAGGGCAACGTAGAGTCCGCAGTGGAGCCTTTTGGAATCACGTCGCTTCAGCTGTCCAAGTTCCACTGATACGTACAATTTTGAGAATGAGATTTGCGAACCGGATAAACGTCCACGAATCGTCGCTGGTTCAGGTATCCCCTGTGCGCCATCTACGATCCTCCGAGTAAAGCGGCCCAACCTACCAAGTGCATTACCAGACCTTGTCTGCATCGCCCACTTCAGCTTGGATTGCGATTCGTAATCATGCGACGATTCTGAGCACGACAGTCGCAAACTTAGGGTGATTCATTACCTATCAATTTGTTTTGATTTTCGCGTTCGCTGCTTGTTCAGGAGTCAAAGAATACAAACTCGCCACGTGGTCCCAAGGAACATAAATTCTAACCCCGTCAGCTTCGTCTTCTTCGTCATCCCCAACAACAAGGCCCACCAAGACCTTGGCTCCCGCAATATCTTCGATTGCAGCTTTCTTCAACGTCGCTCCTACCCCGAACTGGGCACCCTTAAAGTAGACGGTTAAGATCCTCCCCTCGAACGGATTGCCTGCTTTGTGTTCGTCTTTCGATCCCCAAATTGAATTCGCGGTGATAAGGATCAAAGCAATGGACAGCAAGACACCGATCGAAGCACGTTTCATAATATGGTTCACCTAAATGGTTTTCGAGATATTACCTGTAACGAGGCGTTCAGTTTAGAGGGCTTGTCGTTGCGCTGTCAATTTTGTCCAACCAAATTCAACCTGATGCTGTTGGTAGTCGACTTAGACTTGGCAGGAATTATTTGGATGTTGTGGGTTCAGGCTCCGATGAATTAGCAGGGAGACACATGGCGACGCGGAAGCCGATTTCTGTTGAACTAAAAGAAGGCAAAATCCAGTAGCGGCTTGAAGACCGGCATTTCGTCGCTGAGTCGCTCGCACTACCACCACGAAACACGCGTTCAGTACCGACCCGAGGACCCTTTGGATCAGTAACATCGTCCGATGGATATTCAGCATACCAGTCATGGCACCACTCATGAACATTTCCGTGCATGTCGTACACCCCCCACCTATTAGCCTTCTTTAGACCCACTGGAAATTCTCCGAACATTGGACCATCCTTGAACCATGCGAATTCTCCAAGCAGTTCTGAAGAGTCACCGAATGAATAGGCAGCGCCGCTCGTTGCACGGCATGAATATTCCCACTCAGCTTCGGTTGGTAATCGATAAAACCGGCCCGCTGCCTTCTCGTCTGGCAGTTCTGATAGTTTCTTACAAAATGCATTCGCATCCTCCCAACTGACGTTTCGCACTGGAATCGTCGTAGCCGTAGCGCGATTGTTGTTGTTTCCAATTACCTTTGCATATTGGCCCTGTGTGACTTCGCACATGCCGAGATAGAAGGACTGACTTAGCGTAACTTCATGCTGTAACTCGCGCACGTTCCTTTCTGCGTCCGTACTAGGCGAACCCATGGTAAAAGAACCTTTAAGAATCAGCACCAGCGTCATTCCAAGGCTGTTGGTAATAGCCTTTGGTTGCTGGCCGTAGGCGCTGACGCCAAGCAAGCTAACGATGATAGGAAACAGCGTAAGCATTTCGATTACACTCATCACTTTGCTGATGTCGCCTCTGGTTGCTTAGTAGGGACGCTCATGGCGACGCGGTAGCCGATATACGCTTTGCGGTCCGTTGGAGCGCCCTTCAGGCGAAGCGAAGATATGCAGGATTCTGCTTCGCCAAGAAAACTTCCACCTCGGAAAACTCGTTGGTCACCCTCATGCGGACCAGCAGGATCGGACACTGAGTCGGAAGGATGAACCTCATACAAGTCCTGACACCACTCAAAGACGTTTCCGTGCATATCATATAAGCCCCACCGGTTCGCCTTCTTTTCTCCCACTGGATGCGTCGTACGTTCAGCATTCTTAGCAATCCAAGCGTACTCCAAAAGCAGCTCACGGTCGTCACCACTTGCATACCGAGATCCGCTAGACGCACGGCATGCGTATTCCCATTCTGCCTCTGAAGGTAAGCGATAAATTCGCCCCAATGCTTTTTCCTCCGGCAAGTCCGACAGTTTCTTACAAAACGAAACAGCTTCGTTCCAACTTACTGTCTCCACCGGAAAAGTGCCACCTCTGAATTGGGCATCGTTATGCCCCATTACTTTTTCATACTGATCCTGCGTCACTTCGCAAACACCCAGGTAATAGGGATTGCTTATCGCGACCTCGTGGGGCGTCCCGAAATCAGCCCCCTTAGCTGCAATTCGCGATCCCATCGTAAAAAAGCCCGGATGAATCAAAACCAGCTTCATCCCGATGCTGTTGGTAATCGCCTTAGGTTGTTGGGCGTAGACCGGCGTCATCGATCCGGATGAAAGCAAAATGCAAAGCAGCAAAAAACGCATTTCAAATCTCTCGATGCAAGGGCGATAAAAGTCCGGAGATGCCTGGGAATGCTAGTTGTATCTGAACGAATCTTGGAAAGCAAATAGCAGTGCTTCGGCGAGGGGGAGGTTTGCTACCAAATCGAACACAATCCCTAGCGGCGCGAAAGAGGGAGTTACGGGGCGCTATTCGAATGACCGCTCAGGTTTTGGGATGGCCAATCTTCTTTGAAAGCAAGGCCCGCAATCCCTCATCTTCACCTCCCGAGAGTGCTCTGCGAGGAATGACCGACACGTCTCTTTTACCGTGATACAAAATGTAAAAATCATCGTCTGAAAGCCACGATTGATAGATTGACCATTGCAAAACCGCGTCAATTTTGTTGGTTTTGAAACCAATGCCATCGTCTGAAAAGGTAAGTGAATACTCATCCTTCAGTTTGGGCTGGGAATTATAGATCATGATTGGAAGCAAGAAGATCGCGTAACCGACCATTGCCAATAGTACGGTTCCGGAGATCAGCAAAAACCAACCGAACCAACCAGAGTCAGCGGTAAAGAGCATATAGGCTCCGCCCGCGATTGCAGCCAACCCACCGATGATATCGCGACCAATCTTAAGGGTCGAGCGATAGTGCCGCTTCATTGCGAGAACGTACTCGTCTCGAGTGTATGTAAAGGTCGTACGAACCGGTGCGGACACATTGATCTCGGTGGGGCGTGAATCGGCAGCTACCTAACGCCGACCTACTCGGGCCAGAAAGCGTGGCTGATAGTCTAGCATGCTGTTCGAAAGCGAAGGGGGCTGATTACTAGATCGGAATAAACTAACTTGTAGTTGCGTTTGGTGAGTGCGACCGGAGTTGGATCCAGCATGGCGACTAAGTTCCTCGTTTGGCCCTCCGTTCTTGCTTTGCCCGTTCACGGCATTGCTTACACTTCCTTAATGACAAAGATTGAATCACGATGGCAGCTAACAACGAAAAAGGCAGCAGCAGTCCACAAGAAAAGAGCGATACGAAGAATATAGATACGCCGATCGATTGCAGTTTCTCTCCCCGAATCATGCAAGAATGGCACTTATTGGCTTCTTCTTTAGTCGAGTCTTTACCACTTTGCATTTTGCTAACAACAACCGCAGTTCGTTTTGGGACCAGCGAAATCATAACGTTCCGCATGGTTCCGTAAAGGATCCTGCGATCGCAAGTCGAAGGCAATTCCACCAACCGTCCGCGTCAAATCCCGTCTTTTGCGACGACAACCTCGTCGTCACGAAGGCCATCCAGGAGCGGCCACAGTTCGTCGACCTCTTCTTTAAAGAGGTCTCCAATCAAAACGTCAGTAACCAAACCCTTGCGGTCGGAGTGTTTTCGAACAAAACGACCAAAGTTCAATCCATCGTAAAATTCGCAAACAAGACGCCTCATGCGATCCATACCTGCCATGAAGTCTGGCCCCCAAACTCCCAATTGAGCGGCAGTGGTGTCATTCTTTTGCAACCCTTGGACTATTGCATCGGCGGCATACGCACCGGATTTCAGGGCTAGCAAAACTCCAGATGAATACAATGGATCGAGAAATCCAAATGCGTCTCCAACCAATACCCAGCCATCTCCCGCAACTTGCTTAGACCGATATGAATATTCCTTAGCTGCTCGGTACGGTGCGACTCTTTCGGCATTTGCAATTCGAGGCTGAACGCCTGGGCATTTTGAAACCTCCTCCCAATAGATGGTTTCAAAATCTTTGCTTGCTCGATCTGCAAATAGATAGTCGTAGGGTGCGACGACACCCACGCTCAAAACATCGTCATGAAGTGGAATGTACCAGAACCATCCCTTTTTACCTTGGGTTTGCATAACGATAGTGGCCCCCTCGTCACGCCCTGCATCTCTGTAAGCGCCTTTCCAGTAGGTCCAAATTGCTGCCTTTTTTAGGACCGGATCCCATTCTCTCAAACTCAGTCGATCTTGAATCAAGCAGCTTTGCCCAGCAGCATCAACAATGACCTTAGCGCGTATTTCCTGCTTTACACCGGTTTCATCGATCGCCTTTACACCAACGGCTCTGGCCCCTTCAAAAATGACGTCCGTTACACGTACTCCCTCATGCACATCCACGCCCGTTTCGCGTGCGTTATCGAGCATCATCAAATCAAATTCTTGCCGATAGACTTGCCAAGTCCTAGATGATTCGTGTGGTTTATGGACATCGAAATAAAATGGTTCCGAGAGCTTGCCGTGCTCCGAAACAAATTGAACACTGTGCTTGTTGACAAAGCGACTTTCTCGCATTTTGGGCAGCATCCCAAGCCGATCAAGAACCCTGAAGGTCTCAGGAATCAATGACTCGCCAATGTGATATCGAGGAAATCGTTCTCGTTCAAGCAAACTAACTCGAAAGCCCTGCTGAGCTACCAATGTTGCCGCTGTGGCTCCGGATGGCCCTCCACCAATTACAAGTACATCTGTGTCCGTCATCCTTTTACTGTCCTTTCGATTGTTGAGTACTTACCCATGGAACCTAGAAATTGCAAAGCAGGTGCAGTGGTCATGGTGGTGACTAATGCCATAATGACCATCATCGCAAAGAGTGTTGGACTAATGACACCCAAGTCGAGTCCGATGTTGAGCACAATCAATTCCATAAGGCCGCGAGTGTTCATCAGCATGCCGAGGATGCCAGAATCTCGCCATGATTCGCCTGCACAGCGAGCCGCGATGAAAGTCCCGCCGAACTTACCTATCGTCGCTACAAGTATGATAACTAGGCATACTAGCCATTGGCTCCAATCATTGAGGAGACCTATCTCCGTCCGCATCCCCGTATACGCAAAAAATGCAGGGAGCAGCAGAACAGTTACTGGTTCCTTCAACTTCGACTGAAAACTCTTGGCGAGCGAGCTTTCCGAAGGTATTACGACGCCAAGCAAAAAGGCACCGAAGATTGCGTGTATGCCGATCCATTCCGTTAATGCTGCCGCCCCCAGAATCATCACATAAACACCTGCTATTGCGTACGTTGGCAATCCGTCCTGATTTTCATCCATATAGCTGACGTATCGAATCAAGATTGGCCTTGCAATAAAAAACATAATCAAGATGAATGCAAGTGCGCCACCAACCACGAAGGCAGCATTTCCCACTTCTGCTTTCGCAACTCCCACCACCAATGAAAGCAGACACCAGGCGGTCACATCGTCCGCTGCAGCACAGCTCAATGCAACAGTTCCCACAGGAGTATTCTGTAGATTGCGATCGGTGAGAATCCTTGCTAGGACTGGGAATGCGGTAATTGACATCGCAACTCCCAGGAACAAAGAAAAGGAGACGAAAGGCACGTCTCGGTCGGATAACATTGGATAGAGCCATAGTGAAAGTATGGTCCCTAACGCGAATGGAACCACAATACTTGCATGGGAAATCGCGACGGCTGCGTGCGCTTTATGTTTGAGCTTGGCCGCGTTGAGCTCGAGCCCAACCAGAAACATGTAGAGTATTACGCCTAACTGTGCGATCACCTTCAGCGAAGTCGCGACAGAGCTTTTGGGATCGAGTGCCTGCGATGGAATCAGCAGATGCATCACATCTGGGCTGATTGCTCCGAGTAGTGATGGGCCAAGCGAAAGTCCCGCGATGACTTCGCCAATGACCGGAGGTTGGCCAATGTACCTACAAAGCCGTCCGAGAATTGCACCCAAAAAAATAACGGTGGCTAACGTAATAAGGACGTGCAACACAACGTCCACGTTCCAGCCGAGCTTTGTAGTCCTTTGCTGTGGCGAGGCAGCAACCATTCCCCATTCATTGCCAAGTTGCAGGACCCCGAGCACAATCGCAATCCCGGCAACAAGTAGGCCCAAGTACCCCAGTATCCCCGTCAAAGCGGAACTGCGAAATAAATCATTCTCAGTAGGTGCGTTCATCAGTTTCCGAATCCCAGTCCGATTCTTTGTCTAAACAACAGTCGTTCAAACAACTAAAGTCCCGGCATTGTACAGATTATGGTTTGTCAGAACAAACGAGATTTTGAGTGAATTGACTCTTCGCAAAGGCACTGGTGGAAAACAAATGAGCCAACTTATTTCCGCCTGTCACTTTTCCGAAGTCGGTTGGTTCGGGTTCGAGAGCAACCGGGTTGTTAACTCGGATGGCAGTGTTAAACAGAGAATCAGAGAGTTTGGCCCGAATCGGGGTCCGAACGAGTCTCGGAAGTGCGATTTCTGAAATCTGCGCGCCTTCTCCGTTTTTCGCTCTAAATTGGGTACAATCAAAAATCCTGCGGAAAAACGACAAAAGCCGAGGGGTTGAATCCTCGGCTTTTGCGTTAACTGGAGTGGCGGTTCAGTTCCGCCGTAAAATTTGAGCTCTCTGTTGCAGGCTCGAACGGGCGACAATCTGTTTAACAGCCCCATCGGTGATTCGTGTAGGCCGCTCAATTGGGGGCAATTGGCGTTTCACTCGAAGCTGGGCTATTGGGACGATCCAAAGGGCTTTCGCCGCTAAATCCAGCCCCTAAACGCGTCATATAAGGTGATGGGAAACCATTGCTCTTGGCCACTCTCGCCAACAGCTTTCACGGCGGCTTTTGGCATCTCTGCCAGCTGTCTCTTCCGTTTTCACTTCTATGCAATGGAGGTTGTAATGTCACATATCGTGACCGTTCGTACCCAAGTCCGAGACCCGCTGGCCATTCAGTCGGCTTGCTCGCGTTTGAAACTGCCAGCACCAGTCTATGGACCGGCTAAATTGTTTGTTGGCGAGAAAATCGGCTGGGCCGTGAAGCTCACCGATTGGATATATCCGGTCGTCTGCAATACCAATACCGGGGAAGTCGATTTCGATAACTACGGCGGCAAATGGGGCCAGCAGCAAAAGCTGGATGAGTTCCTGCAAGCCTACGCCGTCGAAAAAGCCAAAATCGAAGCTCGCAAAGCGGGTCACACCGCTACCGAGCACTTGTTGGCTGATGGCAGTATCCGCGTTTGCGTCCAAGTCGCCTAAAGGAGCCAATATGAAAACCATCGAAATCACCGTCTCGTCCAAAGGTGAAACCAAGGTTGAGACCAAAGGCTTTACGGGCAACGATTGCCAAGCGGCCACGCGTAGCCTGGAGCTTGCTCTTGGTGCTCGCCAATCTGAATCGCTGAAGAGTGAGTTCTACCAGCAAGCTCGCTCTGAGCTTGAGCAAAACGCTAAGCAATAGCTGCTCAGGTGTAACGGTCCTGGACAGCGTGTTCTACGACCAATCTTTTTGACCGAATCACAAATTACCAATGGAGAAACTATGTCCGCACTTGGACAACGATTGAGCGAGCTCGTACGAGCTTGCTTTACTGGGGTATGGATCAAATCCTACGAACCGGACGACGCCATCGCTGAGTTGGCTCAGCTATGCCGTTCCGAAAACTGGTCTTTGATGACTTGGGATGTTGCTCAAGGGCTACGAGCTACTGGCGAAACAACAGCTTCCACGGAACCTGTTGATCCAGTTGGAGCTTTGAAAACCCTGTCGGCACTTAGCAATGAAGACAAGCCCACGATTCTGGTCCTGCGAAGCTATCATCGCTTCCTAGGATCTGGCGAAGTTGTGGCGGAAGTTGCTAAAGCCGTCACGCAGGGCAAACTGAATCGTAAGTTTGTCATGATCTTGTCGCCAGTCGTGCAACTGCCGCCTGAACTCGAAAGGTTGTTTGTGGTCGTTGATCATGAACCGCCGACGCGGACCGAACTGCAGGAGCTGCTCGGTGGCATTGCGACAGATGTTAACGAGATGCCTGTTGGCCAGCAGCTTGAGGCAGTGCTTGACGCTGCGGTCGGGCTGACACGGTACGAAGCGGAAAATGCCTTCTCGCTGTCGTTGGTCCGCCATGGATCGGTACAGCCAGAAGCGATTTGGGAGCTCAAAACACAGGCTCTGAAGAAGTCTGGGCTGCTAAGCCTCTGCCGATCGGAAAGCGATTTCAGTTCGCTGGGTGGTTTGTCGGCCCTGAAGGCATTTACCAAACGGGCTTTGCTGCGTGCTGGAAATGCCGGTTCCCTTGCAAAACCTCGTGGCGTTTTGCTGTTGTCGCCACCAGGCTGCGGTAAATCTGAGTTCTGCAAGTCTCTTGGCAAAGAAGTCGGTCGGCCTGTACTGACATTGGACGTCGGTAGCCTAATGGGCTCGCTTGTTGGCCAATCGGAGGAACGGACCAGAGAAGCGTTACGGATCATCGACTCTATGGCACCTTGTGTGGTCATGATCGATGAAATCGAGAAGGCTTTTGCTGGGGCTTCGGGTGGCAGTGGCGACAGCGGAGTGACATCCCGCATGTTTGGCACGTTGCTAACTTGGCTGAATGACCATACCTCCGATGTGTTTGTGGTCTGCACGGCTAACGATGTCTCAAGGCTGCCGCCAGAGTTCTCGCGTGCCGAGCGTTTTGATGGAGTGTTCTTTGTGGATTTGCCAAGTCGAGACCAGAAGGATGCTATTTGGAGCATGTATCGGACTCGGTTCGGCATATCTGGCGAAGAGAATCTGCCTACAGATGACCAATGGACTGGTGCCGAGATTCGTTCCTGTTGCCGATTGTCCGCTTTGCTTGACGTCCCACTTAGCCAAGCCTCGCTTAATGTCGTTCCGGTGGCGGTAACTTCGGCAGAGTCGGTCCAGCGGTTAAGGGATTGGGCTGGGGGCCGCTGTTTGGATGCTGAGGTTGGCGGGATCTATTCCTCAAAACATTCTGCGGACAAAAGCGTCAATGGTTCATCTGTCCGACGCCGCGTTAGTCGCGGTGGACCATCCGCCAATTGACTGGCTCCCCATTCCATTTACCTAGGGAGCCATGCAGTGCTTACTCCACAAGATCTTGTCCTGCTGCGTGAGGCGTTGGCATATTGGGCAAAGGAATCTGTTGGTTTGGATAGTATTCACGAAGTGGACCAATCTCATTCTGAATGCTCTTTAGAAGTAACCGAATCCGATATCCAGGAGTTGTTACAGCAACTTCTGCCCGAAAACGTTAGGTACATCGTCGTCGACAGTGAATCTAACCACACCGTCAACACACGACTCTTTCGCAAAGCACCTCGAATTCATCCCTGTTCGGATCGCTGGCAGGTTCGAACGGTGATTGGCTAACTGAGCACACTCAGGCTCAAAAAGCGTCTTAACTATTTCGCGTCACCCTTAACTCTATGGGTTGATCATGTTCACCGTCTTACTTTTGTGCAGCACGCTTGTAGCGACTGCTTGCGTGGCGTTGGCGTTTCATCGTCAACGCCGTTTTGAACAACTACTCAAATTTACTCAAAGACTCTTACGAAGGGAAAAATATGGTTCGCTTCATTCAAATACTGGTGTTAGCAGGGGCAATCGCCCGGGCATTGCTCAAGCGATTGGGCATTCTCCTACTCATGCTAGCGCCCATCATCACCGGTTGCGGCGACGACGTTGCTGCTCGTCGCGAGCGAGAACACGTCAACGCCATGCAACGGCAGGTAACAGAAGCGTCAAGGGAATTCATCACCGCCGACGCAGAAGCCCGAAAAGGCTGGGTGGAGGCTCAACAATCCTTTGAGCAAACTCGCAAATCGATCGTCCAACAACAGACTGATATTCAATCGGGTCTAGAACGTTTGGAAACAGAACGCAGATCCATTGTTGCGGAGCGAACAAAGGATTTACTGCTTTCCGGCACTATCGAGGCGGTCGGTATTGTTTTGGCTGTGTTGGTTCCACTCGTGTTGATCGGATGGCTCATGCAGCGATTTTGGCATACGGATTCGATGCTAGAAGTCGACTCGTTGATTGAAATGAATACGGATGCTTCATGTCCTCCGACAACTGTATCAACGGCGGAGATTTGGCAGAAACTAAAGCCTGTCTCTATCGGGATAGACAGGTACCTACCGGAAGTCCTGGCTGACGACGCTTGGTCGCACGACGCCTAACACCATTGCCACTAATCATTCCGAAAATCGGCGGCCAAATTTGTCCGCCGTTTTTCGTTTAACAACCTCTTTACTATCAAGGAATTTAAGTATGTCCACCGTTTTAGAACCACCAACCCAAGAACGCGAGACTCTGCAGCGTAGCACCGTTGGAGAGCAATTGCAGTCAGCAACGACTGCGATCCGGTTGCATGTACGCTGGCCAGGAGTCCGCAAGACACTCAGCCAGGGCCAACGTCAGCTAGCTGCCGGTGCATTTAGCGCCGATGTAAAGGTACTCTCGGCCGGCAAGAAGCTATTCGATACGACCCACCCGGTTTTTCGAACTGTGTCTGCCGTGAAATCAAAGGCTGTCGCCTGCTGGCGTGATCAAACACTCCCTTACGTAGAACCAGGCATTCGGCTGGTGCGACGCAACACGGTTTCAACACTCGAGTCGCAGTTGTGCGAGGCCCAAATCGAACTTCGGGATACGGTAAGAAACCTTGATCGCTGCTGGGGCGAACTGGTGGATCAAGCTCGCAAACGCTTGGGAGACCTGTTCGATGTCACGGACTATTTGCCAAGTATTGCAGACGAGTTCGAAATCACTTGGGACTATCCTGCCACGACGCCACCGGATTACCTGCGATCCGTATCACCCGAGATTTACGAATCCGAATGCAATCGGGTGCGTGAGCGTTTCACCGAAGCGGTGAAAATCGCCGAGTCTGCGTTTGCCGAAGAGCTTGGAAGCCTTGTTTCCCACTTGGCAGAACGGCTTAGCGGGGAATCGGACGGCAAGCCTAAGGTGTTTCGCGACACAGCCGTCACGAATCTAAACGAGTTCCTCGAACGATTCCGCAGACTCAGCATCGGTACGGATGAATCGTTGGAGCAACTAGTTGACCAGGCGCGAAGTCTAGTCACAGGCGTTGTTCCAGAGGATCTGCGTCAACGAGAATCGCTGCGCAAGCAGATCTCCAACGGGCTGACCAGGATTGAGGCCAGTCTTGACGGCTACATGACCGATCGACCACGTCGAAATATTATCCGGAGGCCTACATCTTGAGCCGCGTTGGCGAAACAGCAGAGTTGATCATCGGACTTGGTGGCAACGTACGCATGATCTACTCGGAACTCATCGAGCCACATGCGTTGGGTGAACCAACGATTGAGCGTGGTTCTAATGTCGAACCTGACCAGAACGGATTCTGGTGGGCAGACTTGTCTCCTTGCAATGGCCCTAGACTTGGCCCGTACTCCATTCGTTCTAGGGCCATTGAAGCCGAGATCGTATGGCTGAAAGAATACTGGCTTGAGCCAACCGTTGTTTAGGCCGGCCGACCCGAGACTCACTTAATCATTAACTAGCCCAGGCAAACACCTGGGCTTTTTTCGTTTTCGCGTCGGTTGTGTGCCATGTGAAGACACGTTCATCAGGTTCTTAAACTCCAACTCCAAGTACGAGGTATTCCATGACCATTTCTGAATTTGACGCAGAAGTTGCTGCAGCTACGGGTGATACGGTCGGCACGATTCGTCGTTGCGGCTTTTCGATGTTAACTCGGGTGCCGCTCGAGTTAGAGCCTGATGATTTGCGTCCGCCCCAGGTTATCGACTGGGACAGTGCCGACCCGTATCTCTTGGCCCGTTTTATCGACGAGCTGACGGACTAACCGGCAGTGCCGGTTTTGACAAACACTCGCGGGCGGTGGCTTCATGTCGCCGCCCGTTTGTCTTTTCATTCTTACGCGTTCTTACGTTCTTCCAACACTCCAACAATCGATTGAAACGAAACATGCTTGTCCGATCCAAAATAGAAGGACCACTCGACGGCGTCGAGAAGGTAGCCAGTGCATTACAAATATGGCTTCGTCGCCGATGCAGAACAGACCGAGACAAAGAGCACTTCTGGTCCATCGGTTTAGATATCAAGATGGTCGTGAAGTACGTCGAAGTGGTCACGATTGGTACCCTCGACGCAAGCCTTGTTCATCCCCGTGAAGTCTTTCGCTTCGCGATAATGCAAGGGGTTGCATCAATCATCATCGGCCATAACCACCCATCGGGTGACATCCAGCCAAGTATCCAGGACAGGGCGGTAACACGTTCTCTCGCCTACGCTGGCAAAGTCTTGGGTGTTCCGCTACATGACCATCTCATCATTGGGATGAATGGTAAGCGATTCAGTTTTGCTGAGTCACTGCCTGACGATCTTCGTGCTTCTTCGTGAGATCGTCGGATCCCAAGTTTGGGCTCAACGTACTACCGAGCGAGGCAAACTATGCCCGCTCCTCCAATCCAACACCTTCCAAAAAGCGGAAATCAAAAATCATGTTTATTCCCAGGACAGTAATCCAGGCATTTCGCAAGTTTGCGAACGCCTTTTTAGACAGACCGATCCGTAAGCTCGCCACCGACATCGGGATTCAAGCCACCGCAAACGGCTGTACCCTGCAAGTTTCCGACGCAGGGAAGTCCGTAAGCTGCTCGGTTGCTTGTAAAGGTGGCGACGAACCGTTGGGCGAGTCGGTAAGCATTTCATGCGATTTACTTGAAGAGTTAGCCCTGTCCACGGGCGATATCGAATTCGGTCCGGTTGAATCAACCGAGAATGGCAGCCGCTTCGTCGTTCGCTGGCAAACTGGCTTGGCTATTCGGCACGCGGAGCTGGACTCGCGAGAGCCTCCAGCTTTATTGGGCGACAGTATTTCATTGACCAATATCGACGATCGGTTCCTGCCCTGTTTGGCCAATGCCGTTGACGTTGCTGATGAGATTTCGAAACGATACGCGCTGGGTTGCGTCCAGTTAGACGGTCGCGATGGGACCATGGCAGCAACGGATGGCAGTCACTTGGTGGTCTTCGACGGATTTGATTTCCCGTGGAAGTCGGAGGCGGTTCTAGTCCGAAAAAGTCGGCTGTTTGCTCTCAAGGATTTCATAAAGCTCAACGTCGCGTCGGTTGGGCTTCAGGAGAAGGCAATCGTTATCGCATCCGGGCCTTGGCGATTCACGTTGCCGGTCGAGACTGATGCTCGGTTTCCGAATGTAGAACAAGTGATACCCGACAGGCAGAGATCAACTAACCGGGTTCAACTCGATCCAGGCGATCGCGACGCCTTAAGCAGTTGCTTGTCGCAATTGCCGGGCAACACGGAGGAGCTGCAGCAGGTGATCTTGGATTTGAACGGTCACGTTGCGGTTGTTGGCAAGTCCAATCAGGGCACATCATGCACAGTCTGCCTGGAGTTGGATCGCTCGTTGCAAATTGGCCCCGACCTGCGTACCGGCTCACCGCGACATAACCTCGCGTATGCGGCCAAGATCGGTGCCGATAGTTTATTCCTCTACGGCAAGGATAAGCCGATCCTAGCCTGCGGCCCCAGAATGCAATATGTCTGGATGCCGCTTCTCAACCAGGATTTAGCGGTCGATTTGGCCCAGACGCAGTGTGTCCGCACAAGTACAGTCTCTGCGTCTTCCAAACGCCGCAGGGCTAGCTGACGAATTATGAAAGTCCAACTGTCCGACATTGGTCGATTTCTCCAGCATGCGCGCAAGATGTGGAAATTGCACTACGAAGGCGATTCACAAATAGTTGTCTTCAGCTTTATCGAAAGCTGCTGTTCGATCGCGATGGCAAGGGACGCGTTGCTGCTGACCTACCTTTGCAATCGAGTCGACTCAGAAACCAGCGAGCAAGTAATCGCGGCACCGTTTGGGCTTTTGCAAGATTGCTCAAACTGCACTGGCGTTGTTGACTTGCAAGTGATCGTCAAAAGCGGAGAAAGCCATATCGAAGCCGAATGGAGCGAAGGGCTTATCCGGTGCACGCGGACGTCTCCAGCTCAGGATCCGCCAGAATATCACTTGATGCCAGATTTAGCTTGGCACACCGTCGACGAACGGATGCAACGAGGTGCAGCGACGGAAAGCAACCGAGAAGAAAAGCGGCCCAGCCATCGTTTGGCTAGTTCCCCAATATGCCCCCTAACAATGGTGATTCATTGAAGACCGGCCGTAAAAGACTGCTAGTGGCGTAAGCCACTGAGTAGTCTTTTTTAGCTATTGGACGATCGATTCCTGGGGGGCATAGAGGCGGGAGAAGCGTTTCCAGCACCGTCGGGGGGCCTTTTTCCTAGCGGCATCGCTCTACAAATCGGCAAAAACCGACCCAAAACTGCAAAAGTGTGGCAAGCCGACGAAGTGCGCGAACTCGCTCCGGTTTGGGTGACGTTTGGGTGACCGGAGCTAGTTGGAACGACGCAATTCCGACTGTTCGACGACGAAATCGATGCAACCGCTACGAATTCCAAGCACTCGAAATGTAGGCGGTGAATCGGAATTCGCGATGCAAAAACGGCCGGCATCGCGAGCCATGCCTTTGGGAGACTGGAGGGCGGCAGCGAGCAAGTGGGCTGAAATGAACGACTTTGCATCGGAAAGGGAATTTTCTCTGAATCGTTGCTGGCTAACGACTCTGGACGTTCACTGGCCAGAATTTTGAGGCAACACAGTGATCGAGCAGCTACAATTGTTCGGTTCGAGCATCCCAGTTATAATTGCACCTCTATGTCCGAAGTCACCCGCATCCTATCGCAGATTGAATCCGGCGATCCATCGGCGGCGGAAAAGCTGCTGCCGTTGGTTTACGATGAGCTGCGGAAACTGGCGGAGGCGCGGATGAAGGACGAACGGCCGGATCATACGTTGCAAGCCACCGCGCTGGTGCATAAAGCCTATGTGCGGCTGGTTGGTCCAAAATTAGACCAAAGTCTATGGGACAATAGGGGGCACTTCTTTGCAGCCGCCGCAGAGGCTATGCGTCGAATATTGCTAAATCGAGCTCGCGACAAACGCCGGCTCAAACGTGGAGGGGATGGGCAGAGAATAGACCTCAACGAGATCGAAGTCGCACTCGACACATCCGATGATGACCTACTGGCCCTAGACGAAGCGTTGGCCGTTGAGGATGAAGTCTGCGCGCGGCTGGTGAAGTTAAGATTCTTCGCTGGACTAACGATGCGCGAAGCAGCCGAATCACTCGGGGTCTCCCGTCGTACAGCCGATCGGCAATGGGCCTATGCCCGCGCCTGGCTGGCCACTCGACTAGGTGATGGTGGGCAGCCTTCTTTCAACTAATTCTTGCGATTCCCGAGAATTGTTGGCGCACTGTTGCGTAAACGGGGCATTGATTGGTAGAGCCTGTTCACTTGGAGTTTATATGGGCCATGTTCCGTCTGATGCAAAAGCGATATTCCTGGAGGCGATCGAGAAAGAGTCGTCCGAGGCGTTAGCTGCCTACTTAAATGCTGTCTGTCACAAAGATAGTAATTTAAGAATTCGTGTTGAAAAATTGCTCCAGGCCCATGGTATGGCTGGCAAGTTCCTTGGCGGCTCCATATCGAACACCGACACACTTGACCGTCCGTATGCTGAAACCATTGGCACCTGGATCGGCCCGTACAAGCTGATTTAGGAAATCGGCCAGGGTGGTATGGGCTCATCTTTACCCACATCTTTTTGACTTTGCTCCCCTCGCCCCTTCTAGGGGAGAGGGGCTGGGGGTGAGGGGTTTTGCACTGTGTTTTGATTGGAATTCTCGTTTCGGTCGCAATGCCATGCCTTGCCCAAAAGGTCTAAACAAGTCATTGAACCGGAGACTTGTTACTGACAATTCTACCCCTCACCCCTCACCCCCCGGCCCCCTCTCCCCGAAACGGGGCGAGGGGGAGAAAATCGCATCATTTGCGTTCAATTTCAAGGGGATTAGATTTCTAGATTAAATCGAGATGTGGGTAATGATGAGGTGGTATGGGCGTGGTCTACATGGCCGAACAGAAAGAACCGGTACGGCGACGTGTAGAGTTGAAGATTGTCAAGCCAGGCATGGACAGCCGCCAAGTGATCGCTCGCTTCGATGCGGAACGGCAAACGCTGGCCATCATGGATCATCCGAACATTGCCCGGATCATCGATGCGGGGACGACCGAGCAGGGACGACCGTACTTCGTCATGGAGCTCGTCCATGGCATTCCGATCAACGAATTCTGCGATCAAAAGCGTCTGACGGTTCGCGAACGCCTGGAACTGTTCCTGCAGGTCTGTCAGGCTGTGCAGCATGCCCATCAAATGGGGATCATCCATCGCGATCTCAAACCGACAAACGTGCTGGTCACGCTGCTCGACGTAGTAGCCTTGCCGAAGGTCATCGATTTCGGCATCGCCAAGGCCTTCGGTCCGCAGCTTATCGACCACACGCAGGTCACTGGCTTTGCGCAGTTTGTCGGTACGCCACTATACATGAGCCCCGAACAAGCCGAAATGAACCAACTCGGCGTCGATACCCGTAGCACAAAACTTCTCACCACGAAAAGAAACGAACTCTGTACTTTGGCCCAAGGGCACAGAAGCTAATCTCGCCATTTTTGAATCGTGAGCCAGATAGGCACTTTTTTTCGGCACACGAATCTATTGAACAACGCAACGCTCAACGTACTGCCAATCGAACGACACCGGCCAATGAAGGAAATCGCGCCGGGTACTTACTATCGACTTCGCCAGACTCACCGATCTCGAGCTGAAGCAACTCAAGGAACCCAAATCAGAAATCTTTGTGCCTCTAACGATCATCCTTGTTGACCCACCGCCTGGAGTTGACTTTGGCATTCAAGAGGCAAGGGCAATGATTACCAAACCATTGCGGTACAACGATCAAAAGTGGGCTTCCTTACTCTCGAATTCACTATCAGTGTCAAAGGCAATCGATCCAGTGGCGAAACTGGAACGAGAACGTTCACATCCGGAGAATTCTATCGAATCAACGAGGCAACAAGGAGGTCGGTAAGTTTGCACGTGGCAAAGACTCCGGAATCGAGTTGACCTCTACGCGAATCGCTTGCCCGGCTTGCAGTTGCCATGCGCCCTCATGTGATGCGGCGCGCGATTGAACGCAAACTCTTGACTTGGCTGATGCTAAAAACACTTCCGCATTCGATGCCTCAAATTCGAACGTGTGCACCGTCATACTGTTGGCTGGCTCGAAGTGGTGCGTTACCCTCGATGGTACGATTCCCTCATCCGTCTCCAACCCCACACGAATGGAACCAACTCCTTTCGATCGATCGCTGTGCGATTCTGTCACTTGAATCACTGTGGCTCCAGGATTTTCGCGGTTCGCCATGATGTTGACGCTTAGTCGGACTCCCTCCACGCCATTCACCGAGATCCCTTCCGAATAGCGTTGCAAGTTTTGTTTCACTTGCTCGATCGGAATCGATTGCAAATTCGGAGTTGGCTCATATTTCACCCAAACCCGAACGTCGGCTGCGGTAGCGGTCGCCGGCCAATTGGAAGCGTTCCAGCTTACCAACGGAACAGGCATCTTCGGTTCAAAATTGGCGTCGTAAAAGTAGTACGTATTCCTTTGAGACTCGGTTCCCACCACCACAGGTGTAACCTCGATCCAAAACTGAGAAGGGCGCGGAGTAAAATGGCTATCCGGGTCTTGGATCGAAATCGGGAAATGGACTCCGTTTTTTCGCTGCGATGGTCGGTGAACTCGAGCGATGATACGTCCATTTGCTCCTGCCCGAACGAGCGTTGCAGCACGAGGTGATGATCGATCGTAAGGCTTGCTGACGATATCCTGTCCATCATCAGTCAAAATCAACTCAAGCGATTCGCCACCCTGAAACTGAACGGTTTTGGCAACGGACTGGAAAGAGACTTCGTAGGGCTCATCGGTAAACGGTTTTAACTCAACTGGTGTGTTTAGCTTGGCTTCGCCAACGGAAATCGGCCCCTTGTTGTTAGGCCTCTGATCCAGCCTTGAAACGCTAAAGGTTCCTAACGAAAGTTGCTCTGAAAGTGCACGCAACAAATCGCTGCCGTTTTCGATGTCGTAATACTTGCCTTTGGTCTGCTCTGCCAGGTCGACGAGGTTTTTGCGAGCCATGGCGTTCTCTGAGTCCGATACACCGACACCCAAGATAAACAGTGGGACCTTGTTGCTGCTCCAAGCTCGATACACGCCTTCAATCGACGTGATTGAGGCGGGCTCGCCCCCAGGTCGACCGGAGGCATTGAACTGGAAATTATCACCATCGGTAATGATTACGATGCTCTTGGCCGTCGTGTCGTCGTCCGCGTCAAAGTCTCGAAACGACTCAATGATCGAAAGATAAAGCGGCGATTGCCCCCAAGCCACAATCTTGGAAAGCTTGCTCGCTAGGCCGCCGACCATGTCCACGGTAAACCGTCCGAGAGGCAGAATCGCTTCCACATCGCGACTTGGAACTAGGTCATTTGGAATCGAATCAGGATAATTTGGCTGAGTAAGTATTTGCGTTTTTCCGATAGTTGCCCCAGTCTTCGCATCGGTCGGGCGAGACCATCCGAGACGGTGCCCAAACAAACGAACTCCAATTCGCGCATCCGGCCTAGATGCCAACTGAGTCACCATCCTTAGAACGCTTTCCTTTGCAAGTTCCAGCCTCGACTGAGACTTCAGCGCGATCGCTTCGATAGGTATTTCGTCCCCCATACTCCATGAGCAATCGAGCACGAAAACAATAGAAGATTGCCGTTTCGCTTCGCCAAAAAGTACCACCTCAGCCCAATCCAAATGGTTGGGCGTGTAATCCACCACAATCCCTTGGCCGACGGACATCGGTGCTCGAAACTCATGCCCACGGTAGACCAATACCGCCTCATTGGAAAGGGTCCGATCCAGTTGCTGAGAGGTTAACTTGAAAGCTGTCTCGCCATTGACGGGCATTGCGACTCCGACTCTCCGATCCGGCACGATACCACTGGAGTTCCTTACAAGTAACACGCCCAACCCCTCTGGGATGGGCAATTTCCATGGCTTGCCAGCGACGGCATTCCCGAGAGTGGCATTTCCAATAGAGGCATTGCCAATAGAGGCATTGCCACTGGTAGTATTGCCGAGAGCCGTATTGCCAACGCTTGGCATAACGCTGACCTCATATCGCATTCGGTCAGCGTCCGCACCAGGAGTACTTAGTTTGACCGACGTGCGGATGCCGTTGCGCGCGATTGGGCCGAGAGCCTGAACTCTCTCTCGCGTCGCTTTGGCTGATGCGACCATTTTTCCCGAATCGCCTTGTATTAGATTCGCGTAGTCCAAAACCTGTTTCACCGAGCGTTCGAAGTAAGAGTCTGTACCGCTCGCGACAATCGAATTGTTGTTTCCTTCCGCGAAAAAGTCATCGATGGTTCGATTTGCGTACCAATGCAGTAGATCCTTGAAGGCGAGTCGACGAAACGTCGATGTGTTGTTCGCTTCGAATTGGATGGGGCAGATGGGTGCCATTGCTCGTTCAAACTGCTCGGCAAAACTGGATTTTGTCCATCCGTCTGACTCTGCCTGAAAAGTCTGCCGGACACCTGCGCTCTGACACCAATCTTCAACTCGACTTGGGCTAAATAGCTGCATGGATTGAAAACAACGTCTCAACCGTGCATTGCCTACGTCGATCGCCGTGAGCTCACGTTCTTTATCGTTCGCTTTAGGATCGGCAAGGGCTGACATGGATTCCATGGACAGTCCATCCTTCAGCAAGAGAATCTCGCCAAGTGGATGTGCTCCCCAATTGCGAAGTCGATCCGCGTAGCGAGCTTGCTTTGCCCCAGCACCACCGCCCCCCGAACTGTCCCGCGCTGTATTGTCTGCATTAAATGTGCGGTTGGTCAATCGACTGCGGAGCGAAGAACTGAAAGACTCGGCCTCCATTGGCTTCGCGGCCCCCATCGGCTTCGCGGAATCGTTAGCGACAGCCTCACGTAGTTTTTCTAGGTATAACTTCTTGAGAGATGTTCGTTCGTCAACCGTGAGGAATGGCAGCGTCAGAAGTGCGTCAACTTCGCGAACCACCGTGGCTGACTCTGCAGAATTGCGACTTGACCTGCCAATGTGATCTCCAACGAGTCCCTTCAGCGAGTCTAAGTCTCGTTTCGCTTGGTTCACCAGTTCATCAAGTTGTTCTCCCTTTCCAACGCCAACTTCGGAAGGACTGTTGAGCGTCTCGCTCAGTTCATGGAGGCTATTGATCAATCGATTCAACTCTTGGATCGCTAATTCCTCTCGGAAGAAAGGGGACGCGATATCCTGAGTACTGCTAAGAAATTGGACTGGATTCTCAGAACTACCTTTTTCGGTCGGAGCCTTATCCCATTGTGCAAGGTTTTCGAATCCGGTCTCCGGGGAACAAATCCAGTTTGCCAGAAAGGCAATTTCAGAGAATCCCTGGTCTCTTAATCTTAGAGCAGACTCAATTCGCGAAGCGGCGCTATCGCTGCCTCCGTCGATTGCAGAAAGTGCTTTTCGGAGCCCGCCCCACGAGGACTCGGAGGCCTCGACAAGTAGGCTGTCCACTGGTCCAAGTATGAGCTGGTCTTCTGCTTTTCGACGCTCTCGATCAGCAAAGATGAGGGCTGAACGTCGCCACCGATGACCGCGTACATCACCTTGAACGGCAAGGCGTTCGGTTCGATCGCGAAGTTCAAACAGGTCTTGGATAGCGGTATAATCAAGCCAGTTGGACAGGCAATCGTATTTTTTTGCGAGCCCCAGAAAATTCAATTCGTTCCATTGTGCGACCTGCGGCTGCAAGCCCAGCGAAGCAACAGTGCTTTGAACCGTCTGTTCCTTGTCGATCGCTGCGCTGGCAACGCTCGCTCGCATGGCGGTCGCCGATGCGGAAGAAATCTCGCCCAAGTATTCCTGCAATGCCAGCGATGGCAGATTCGATGGAAGCTCAGCGGTTTCCGATCGTTCTTGTAGAATATTCGCTTTCGCAAGTGCGTCGTTCGAATCGACGCTCGTTTTCGCGCGTTCCAAAGTCTCTTTCAACCGTTTGCTAACCGACGGGAAGACTTGCTTTGAAGACTGTTCGGCATAGCCTGCTCCGGCAGTCGCGAGCTGTTCCAGCCACAGAAGCTTGTTCTCAAGGTCAGCCCAACTTTTCGGATCGTAACGATAGAGGGCCATCCCTCGCAACTCTTCCATCATACGCCACAGCTCCTCCATTTCTAAGGAGGTGGGAGAGGCCACAGCCAGGTCGGAGTGCTGAACAGAAGCTTTTTGGCTAGCCAATTCGCCACTCTTGAGCGACCAAGTTACTCGGAAATCCTGAAAGGTTTTAGGGGTTACGGTCGGCGTTTGTGAAGTGCCTCGATGCGACCGAGTCCAACGGTCAACCGTGAGTGCCAAGTAATCCGAAAGCTCTCGCATACTGACTTCACCATCCCCATTGCCCGTCCCAGGAACCGCAAGAGTGGATTGACGGTCGGCTTCACCCGCAAGTCCCAGTCGTAGTTCTTGACCAAATATGGAACTATGAAGGTCCGGACCTGACCAAGAACGCTGATCGGATGAACAGGCCGTAAGCAACACAATCGATGCTGGACAAGACTTTGCCGCCCAATCTTCCAAGCGATCCACGAAAGTATTGTTCAACTGAGCAATGTTCCAATTGACCTGTTGATGCACACAATCCAGAGCCAAGAGCACCTTCACTCCCATCGGTGCATGAGACACGATAGTCGATGTGATCTCCTCGATCTTGATCCATTGGGTGGTCGCGACGCAACTCGCTGCTGGAGGGATAAGACAAGCTTCCCCATCTTCGTTCACTGCTCCATGCATATTGATGTAGAGTACGATCGCTCCTGCTCGTTTGGCAAGGGCGGCGGATTCGCGAAGTTGTGTGCGAAGGTCCTCGAGGCAAGTCGATTTCGTTTGCCAAGCCTTACTTGAGTCCTTCCAATGTATCGCCTTGCCATGCAGGGACGCTAAACCAACCACATCTTCTTTGACCCAACTGTTTGGCGGGATTGGCCAAACGTAGTTGCTGGCTCCGATGGTTATAACCGGCGTCTTTATCGGCGCGTGGAGCAACAAAAAAACGAATGCAGACAGCATTGCAAGAGAAAGCAATAAAAAGAAAACCAACGTTCGCCGCAATTTGCGAAGTGGAGCGTCCCTATGCCCGGTCGCCGTCGCGCCCTCCATCTGCCAACGGTGACGAATAGGCGCAACGACTTTCTCGTTTTGACCTTTCCAACTTCTCTGATTCTCACCACCTTTTCGCATTTTCGTTTCACTGCTGTTCTGTCGAAGCTGAGATTACTCTTTGTCCAGCGCTTGGGTCTTGATTTGACTGCATTGGCGAGTCGAAAACAGTCCAAATCTGGCTTTGCGAGCGAAGTTGTCCCATTAAACGCAACTCAGCAGCTCGCCTTCGATCGGCAAGGATTGCATTTCGAATCGATTCGACCACGGCGGTAACTTGCTGATAGCCCTCTCCCTGACGTTCGAGAAGTCGTATGAGATGCACACCATCGCTGGACTCGATTGTGCTCGATACTTGTCCTGGCTGAAGCTGATTGAGTGCGGATCGCTCGCTTTCTAATTTTATACTGGCGACGTCCGTCCAGCCATTGTTTTGTGTTTCGATCTTGTCTCGAGAATACTCTACGGGTGGCTCGACATCCATTCTTAGCGATCGGTTTCGCAAATACGTTGCAATTGCCAAAGCAGCCTCATGGCTTGAACATTCCTCCAACTTAACGGTCAAGCGTTCCCATCGAACGCGTTGCGGGGTACGAAACTTCTCTTTATTGACCTCGTAATAGGCCATCAATTCTTGCGAAGAAATCTGCGTGTCTATCTGAAGTCGGCGTTCAAACCAGGATTGAATCTCTTCTGGGCTTAACGTCGCAGAAACGCTCCCAGCCGTCGCCAGGCGAACCTCATTCTTGGACTGTTGGCCGATCAACTTCCAGTCAATCAATCGCGTTACTTCCAAAGCTAATTGTTGTCGGCGGGTCACTGGATCGTTCGGATTGAGTGATTCGGTATTTCGCATCCGGGCCTCAACCAGCGGCAGCGCTTGACTCTCGAAGATAGGTTCGCCATTGACCCTAGCCACGATCATGTCGCCGGACTCAGGAGCACCCTCGGACTCAAATCTTGCCAGTTGAATGCCATCGAACAAAGCGGAAGTCGAACTCGAAACAGTGGAGGCCGTTTCGGGACCGGGCGCAGGCGGACCTTCGCGGGGAATGTCATCTTCCTTAAGCGGTTTCGAACCACAGCAAGCCAAAGCGATTCGCGCGAGGCGGCGAATCCTTTCAGACGGCTCCTTCTCGCAGGTTGTAAGTTCTTGCAATCGCTTCCGGACCTTCATGCTGCAACACGATGGCGAACTGCAAAACTTGCACCCACACTCGGGTTTGCACTGCAGCGCTTTAACAGCTTCGTATCGAACCGATTCGGTGCAGTCACTCAATCCCTCAAGGAGTGCATCCTCCACTTTGGGGTAGCAACCGCCACAGCCGAGCGTGGCCAAATACCGTATGGCCATGATTTTTTGAGGTGCAGCATCTTCTTCCTGCTTGATTTCTGCAGCCGCCTGAACTGCTGGTGGTGCGCCCGCCTCTAGATTCGCGGGGTCCGTGATTGGCAATACGGGTGGTTGTGGTTGCAATCCTGGGAACCTGCCTGTGAGATCAAGTCCACTCAGCAATCTGCTGCCTAATCGTTGCAGGATCCCGCCAGCCCCTTTGGCCAGATTGGGTAGCCCCAAGAACTCGGGGAGGCTGCATTGGCCTGACGATGGTGCCGGTGCAATAGCGACAATGGTCGTGTTGTTCCCGACCGCTGCACTCGTCGGCGGAGTTGGCTTTGGCGTTTTCGGAGCAGAAGCGCAGCCGACGAAGGTGCTAATGCTCCAGGCCAGTCCGGCAAATAGAAGCCAGGATTGCTTTTTGATTTCTATTGAACAACCTTGCACTTGCGACACTCAATTCAGTCTACGCAGGATTCCCATCTTAACAAGCAATTCGGAATTCTCGTTAGAGTCCCAACAACTGTATCGACCCGGTTTATCGAACGACTTGAGAGTAGATAGCGGCCACCAACAATTGTGCAACGCTTCGTGTTGAGAGGGCTGCGGAGGACGTCGAAGCTAGCATTCAGGCAATGCCCGTAATGATACGATTTGCTTTCCTCCCCCTCGCCCCGTTTCGGGGAGAGGGGGGAGAGGGGGCCGGGGGGTGAGGGGTGGAATCGCTAGAAGCAAGACTTCTGTCCAGCGATTTGTTCCGGCATCCAGAATACGCAAGCCATTGCGGCCATGGGGAGCAAAGTCAAAAGTTGTGGGCTCATTCGTGTTCACTTGGCAATCAATCGCAACCGCATCGGTGGTGCCTGCGGGCCGCCGACTTCGACCGGTTGCTCGGCTTTCCGTGGTCGATTTTTCATGACTCCGATGGCCAAGACTTTGTACTTTCCTGCTTGCACGCCAAGGAAACGAAACGCTCCGCGCTCGTCGGTTTTGGTCGCATTCACCACAACACCCTTTTCGTCTTCGAGCGTTACCTTGGCATTGGGCAATGGATCGTCCGAGTAGGAAACCCTCCCCGACAGGTCATGCGTCGTACTCTTGAGCTTTGCCTTCCAATCTTGCTCCGAAAGGATCGTAAGTACCGTTTTGGATTCCTCGCTAATGTTACCAACGCGATCCGTCGCTCGAACGATTAGAGTTGCTCTTCCTGGTTTCAACTCGGCAGTGGGCGTTGACAAAGTCCATGAGCCATCGGACTCTCGCACGCATGCTTTGGGCGCTGCAGCGGAGTCCGCAAACTTGCCGGCCCCCTGGGAGTCGATCTTGAGTTCGACACTGGCAATCCCACTGAGGCGAGCATCATCTACACCAACGCGAATCAGCAAATCGATTCCCTGCGGGCAAATTGTACCGGGGGCAATCTCGACGCCCGTGATCGTTGGAGGATCGGAGTCCGCGATGACCTCAATGGGCTTGCTCCAAACCATTTCGCCCCCAGCAAACAGCCTCGCGAGCAAGTTGACGCGTTGATTCTTGAGGGAGGGAGGCGGTAACTCCAATGAAATGTCGTCCACTTTTGCGGTCATCGAAATGCGACCCGCCGCGATTGAATGGATCGCGACATCCACTTGTCGCTCGGCTGCAAATTTGACTGTCGATTCATTCACGAACTCGCGGTCACGATCTAAATCCCAACCGACTTCGACGTAGTCTCGCTTGGTTTCAAAGGCGCCGGGAATCGCGTCAATTCGCAGTCGAACTTTTTGGCTTTGCTCCTTGGGCCCGAGGTTCAATCCCTCTGCTGGTTCCTCAAAACCAATCTTTTGAAAGTCCGAGACAATCGGAATGTCTACATTCGTCCGCCAGCAAGGAATTTGGATAACAAAAGCGCGAGGAAAACCATCGATATCAATCTCGAAGGTTATCGCGCGCGCACTAACAGTTGGAACCTGACAGTACAGCGTCAGCGTTTCACCAGCTACGATGCTACCTTCGAGTTTCATGTCCGTTCCACGAGGGAGCGGTTCTAAAATTCGTCCTACGACTTCGATTCCTTTGTCGGGCACCGAATCCGGCTGCCTTGCTTTGAGCCTGATCTCGGCACGTTCGGAAACGGCATCAAAGCGAACCGTCGGCTCAACGTAGCTGCGGGGATGCCGAACACGCGTCGCGACGCGTCGCCAGTATTTTTGGTTCGTTGCCTTCTCGGTAAAGACAATGACAAGTCCTTGGTCCGTTGGAATTGGTGTTGCAGCCTTCTCCTTTGCCGCTGATCCAGGCGGTGCTGCACCCGCCAGAATCAATGGTTGAAGTTCTAGCCAAACGGTATCGGACTTACTATCCAATGCAACTTCCGGAATCGAGGCAATTAGCTTGGTGGGACCAAGTACATCTTCGATCTCTTTCGAAGCTGTTGAAGTGAGAAAGCCCTCGGGCAGCGTTATCTCTCGTCGCGACGTCAACGCGACCATCTCTACAGATAAAACGCGTGGCTTGCCGCTATCGTTACGCAGCCCAAGGCGATACTCCGTCGGGCGATTTGGCCACAAAAACAGGTCTACTCCTTCAGGTGTAGGAGCCCAATTATTCACTACGCCATCAACAACCAATCGCAGGTTCTCTGCCTCAGGTAACTGAAGGATCACTTCATGTCGAACATACTCACCGTCACCAACCAGTTTCCAAACCAGTTTTGATTGAGAAGGTCCTGGACCCACTCGACGAACCTTGAATGGTATCGTGATCACTTGGCCTGCTGCTAGTCCCGTCGTTGGAACAATCAAACTTGTCTCTGGGTGAATGGGATAGACCAACTCTCCTCGAAGGGCCTCGACTCGCTGTTGTGCCTCATCAATGGCCTTTCGTCCACTTTGCTGATCTGCGCCGGCAGCGATGGCCAGCATGAGTTGCTGTTCCGCTTGACGTCGCACTTCGTCCACCTTGCGAGGTAGTGTTGACACCTGATGCAGCAGAATCCCTGTAGGCCCCTCCAACTCCAAAACACTCGGGTCGTAATCCACCAGCACCCAGGCATTGTTGATTGCTTTGCCAACATTCTGCAATACGACCTCGCCAGACGATTGCGGTTCGGTCATCAAGGAAATGGCCGAGGTGCCACGGATGTTGAGTCGCGACGGTTTTTGAAGGGTACTTTGCGGAATGTGCGATAGTGAGCTGGCAAGAAAAGCTAACCTCTCGCTCGCATTGTTCAAGAAAGGAACTTCCTGTGGCAACGCGTCTTGGATGGACTTCTGTGAAACATTTTGTTTCGCGAGGATACACTGCAAGACCTCAAGCTGCCATAGCCGGCTCTCTAACGGTTTGCCATCGAACAAGTGCGAGTCCAGTATGGGAAGCAGCCGAAGCGATTGGTCTGCTACGCGAAGCGATCGCAATTGCGAATTCAAGTCCCTTTCTAGCGTCGAAGTCGCCAAATCATCGAACGCTTTGGAAATCCGAGCCGTTAGGCTGTTGTAAAAACGGTCCACTTCTCCGGCAATTTGGAATGTTTCCAATGCGGAAGTATCCGAGTCCATTCCGGCAATACCTGCCGCTTTGGATTCGAGGCGGACTTGCAACTGCATGCTTTTGGTCAACATACGGCTGGAGGAAAGGTTGGGGAGCATGCTATCCAGCTCCATCTCGGATTCCGACCGCTCGGTTGCAGCTCTCTCTGCCGTGGAAATCGGCAGAGTCAGCAATCGGTTGCGAAGCGGACTTCGGATGAGTGGGGTCGCCAACAAAGAATCCGCGACCCAGTTGGCCGAGAGAGAAGCCTTAGTCTTCCCTGCAATCAAATCAGTGGACTCTTCGATCCAATAACCTTGAATCCGTTTCATGGACGCCTTCAAGCTATCGTGGTTGCGAACAACTTCACTCGGTTCACACTTTTCTCGATCCAGCAAAAGCTCGCAGAGGTTTTTCATTACGTTAAGTGACTTCTCGAGATCTTCATCCAATTGGATACTACCGAGCTGCGTAGCGGCAATTTTTCGCCAACGCAAAACGGATCGCAACTCCGCCAAGGTTTGATTGCGGAATTGCAAGGCGTTTCGCAATTGATTTCGTTTGTCGGTGGTAGCCGCTAGCGCCAGTTCGGCTTTGTCCAAGCTTGCGAGGCATCGATCGATCCAATCCGCCCCAATTTGATCGAGTGCTATTCGTGTACCCTCCAACAGCGATCGTTGCGATTGCATTAAGCTTTGCTGAACATGGACATTGGAAGTCATTGGATCATAAGCGGCTCGTTCGTATTGACGCCAGAGTCGAATCACACGTCGCGTAATTTTCCAAGGTGTCGTTGGTCTGGATGCGAACTGCTGGGACCAAAAAAATTCAACATACTGCGTGGATAGTTCTTTAGGCAGTTGGGCATTCCATTTGTCCATGGACTCGGCAGAATCCATGCCGATCGCAGCATCGAGCTGCTGAACTTGCGAGGCGATCGCGCTTGGCAATGGTGAGCCACCATAGCCCGCGAGGCACTCCATTAAACCGACACTGGGGAAAGCGGCGTTGGGGAGAGCAAGGGCTGGCATTTGGGATGAGAAACGTTTCGCAAGCGAACCAACTTGCGCTTGACCGGTCATCGCAAATTGATAAGCCCCAACCAGTTCCGAAGTGAGCTGCAATCGAATGGTTTTCGCATCCACAACGGAATCCAATCGCAGACGCTCCTCAACACCATGAAAGTGGGAGGTGAATTCATTCCAAGCGTGAGGGGCCATATCGACTGGACGCATCGAGCCTTCTTGTGGCAGTTCGAAAAACTCGCAAAACTGCCATGCAAGCTGCAACAATTGCAAATTCGATGACTTCGGGTTTGCTAATCGAGACATATCCGGCATGGACTTTGGAGAGCGCTCGAAAGTTTCGGACGGTTCCGACGGTGTGGGCGATTCTTCTTTCGCCGTTCCTTTACCTTGCCCTTCGCTTGTGGCTATCTCGGCTTCCTTCCCAGCTGACCTCGAATTGATATTTGCGTAGGTTGATTCGGCTACTTCCTCCTCGATCCCAATCGATTTCTTGACTTGCACACCGAGAACGTAGGGCAGAATATTGATGTTGTCATCGATTTCGTCCATCGCCAATTCTTGGATTCGCGCTGAACTTCTGTCGAGATATTGTGTAAGCCAATTTTTCTCCTTTTGGACTTTCTCAGCCACGACTTTCTCAGCCGCCTTTTCATCGGAATCCCCCGCCGCCTCTTCTTTGCTCGCGTTCGAAGTCCATAAACTTGAAAGCATAGCCCACAATGAAAACGCAGATCGTTGACTTGGCGTGCTCGCGATGGAGATCATGCTACGCTGCGCATCAGAATTAGCTCCGGTCGAGAGCAAAATCGGGTTCTGCTGCGTATTTCCGCCCGACTCGCGTTCTACTTGAGACTGAGTGAAGTGAACGATAAAGCGAGTGAACTCATCGAGGTCAATTACCGCATCCTGATTTAAATCCGCAGAGCCTTGAAGCGCCTTCGTAACAGCGTAAGAAAAGACGCTCGAGTGAAGCTCCATCGAAGCATACGATCCTTCTTGAGGTGAGTTCGAAACCAAAACCCATTGGTTCGGGTTCTTTCTCGACTTCATCAAATCACGAAGGCTGAATAGGAAATCGTCGCGAACCGAATCGCCAGTGCTCAGAGAATCCGACGGGCCAAGATTCAAACAAATCAGGGTTACTCCCACCGTCATCCGATCGAGCAGATTCAGTATTTCCTCTATCGAAATGGCTCCGCTCTCGACAGCTCCGCGATTGAAGTTGGAGCATTTCAAAAACGGCCGTTCTACGTCAAGCATCGGATGTGCGCTGATTTGTATCAAGGCGACGTCAGATTGTTGAAATTCGGAGCTAACGATCCGTTGCAGGTACTTCCGCACGAACTCCGGGGAGTCCATCAAGGAAAACTCATCGGCCGCGTCTTCCTTACGAAAGCTTCCATCAATGGAAAGAAAGCGAACCGCATCCTCCCGGAAGTACGGCATCGGCTTGATGTCCAAAACCTCATACGAGCCAGCCGTCAGGAAGTACAGGCGTAATGTTGGATGAAAAAGCGGACTGAATAGCAGATAGCCAAACGCGGAAAGGGAAAGAACCAACAAGCCGGTTATCATCCATCGCCAAGCGGTTCTTTGTCGATTGGCGCGTTGCTCCGCATTTGCGGAATCGGGTCGCCAAGATTCCCGAATGGCAGCAGGCTTGTAGGCTTTTTTGGGCATACCGATGAAACCGCCTATGGTACGGGCTGATTGGTATGGGGCTTGCGCAATCGATCGATGAACGCTAGGAGACGGTCGGTTGTCCCTGCCGGTGCCCCTCGACTACTTGCTATCGCAAGCGCAATGCAGACGCATCGTGCAGTCAGTCGATCATCGGGCGGTACTTCGGGTAGATTACTCGGTGCGAGACTCCCACCACTCCAACCTGCCGATGCCGCCAAGATTCCTCCGACTCCTTCATGCTTCGCAACCTCTGCCAATTGCTTTGCGTCTTCACGATTGTCGTCGTTCGGTTCACGCCCCCATCGCATCGCTGCTCGGTAGGCAGTAAGCTGCACAGAGTCGCTCTCACTATGCATGATGTCATCGACACAAACGCAAGCCCAAAGAACCGCTTGTGGCTTTGAAATCGTATGGGCGAACCAACGCAACGCGTCCTGAAGTTTTGAGTTCAGGACCAGCACATTACCAAACCGTTTCGGGTCGGTCGACGCTCGGGCTAGTTCCAATGATTCCTCAGATAGGCCAATGTACACCGCAATCTCAAGCACCTCGTTTCGGTTGGGTTCGATGGCGGAAACGGGAGCCGAATCCGAATGTTCAACTTCCGATTTTGCGGCCCCCTCGATCTCGACATGGAATAGAGTCGCTCCAGCTTCGATCGCGTCGCCATGTTGAATCTCTTGTAGGTTCACTGGGGCACCGTTGATTCGAGTTTCGCGGTCTAGCGCCAAAGCCTCGATCATCGCGGTATTCTCGTTGCACTTCACGACAAAATGGATCTCGGCCAAATCACGATCCTCGGGCAACGCAAAATCGGACAAATCGGTTCGTCCAACCCTCGCTGTTTGACCACCGCGCAGAACGATCCTTCTGCCCGCTGCCGGCCCTGATTTTGCAATGATGGCGATCCGCATTGACTAAACTTCCTTGAATGTTGTTTCGGGACGGGACTAATTGAGCTTGATGACTCCACCTTCTACCTTCACCATAGCCGAACCAGAAATCTCGGTCGTAATCGCTTTAATGGCCGCCTTCATCTGCGCGTCAACGGTGATCTGCGACGACTTGAGTACGATACCGTCGGGCGTGAGTTCAATACTGCTTCCGCCAACAGTGAGGACGATTTTTTTCGCGGCAGTGATCTCGCATTGCCCCGCTGGGATGTCAATCTTTTGGTTCCCGACCGAAATCGTGAGAGTATCCGAACCCTGCTTGATTTCAGTAACGCGATCCCCCGTGTGGATCGTTTCGGTTTGATTCTTCCAGACCTCGATCGTTTGAGAACCGTCGCTTTCACTGGTACCAACCTTGAGAGTTTGATTTCCGAAGATCTCAATGGTTTGGTCCCCCGCATCCTTCTTTTCGAAACCAACCTTCAACGTGTCGTTATTCTCGACAATGCGATCGAAGTTTTTCTCGGCATGGAAGTAAATCGCTTCCTCACCCTTTTTGTCTTCGAAACGGAGTTCGTTAAAGGTGCTTTGGTCACCCTCTGGCGTGCTTCTCGATTTGATTCCGCTTTGGGTAGCCGATCCTGGAAGCTCGTAGGGCACTGTTTGCTCGGTGTTATAAACCCGACCAGTAACCAATGGCCGATTGGGATCCCCCTCCAGAAATTCAACGATGACTTCTTGTCCAATGCGAGGAACGTGCATCGCCCCCCAGCCTTGACCAGCCCAATTTTGAGAGACACGAATCCAGCAAGAGCTGCTTTCATCGTTGTTGCCTTCGCGGTCCCAAGGGAACTGAACCTTGATGCGTCCCAAGGAATCAGTCCAGATCTCTTCCCCATTTTTGCCAACAACGATCGCTGTTTGCGGCCCAGCGATGACCGGTAGGGGGGCCTCGCGAGGCAAGCGGAACGTCTGCGTTTTCTTAATCGCGATAAATTGCAATTCGGAACGATTGTCGGATTGCGATGTGAATCGTTCGATTTCGCCCGAGACAACTTCAATGACCGACGAAATCACCGTATACTCGATATTCTCAGTGTCTCGCGGATGTTCGATTAGCGTGAACTGAGCTCCGGTATAGAGTAAATGGCTTCGCGCACGACCTTCGACATAAGAAAACTTGGCGTCAAACTCTTCTTTTCGAATCTTGAGATATCGATCGCCATCCGTCGATTCGGAGTAAGAGCCTGGGTAATCGTATTGCTCAACCGAATCGTTGGGGTGATCCCGCCTCGATATCAAGCGAACCTCAAGATTCGCGCTTGGCTTGTTGTAGTCGAAGTCTCGCAACACCAGCTTGCCAGGCTGGACGGCAACGTGATGTTGCCAATGAGTCACTTGCTCTTCACCAGCGGACAAATCGGGTGGGCGGAAAAGCAGGGATCCATCCCCTTCAATGGTTTTGTGCGAGGAAGGCGAGTCCGCTAACACCAACGTGTGTTTGCTTTCTTCATGCTCGAAATAATAGTAAATGCCTTCTTGCTCCATCAATCGAGTCACGAAGTCAAAGTCGGACTCTCGATACTGAACGCAATAGTTCTGCGTGGCATACGTTCCATTGAGCTTCAACTGATAGTCAGAGAAACCATTCTTGTCCTTGAACACCTTTTCGATGATCTGGGGAATGGTCAGCTCTTGAAATATTCTCGAGTCGAGCGAATGGGACATCAGCCAAATCCAAGGTCGCAACTCCAACTCGTAGAGCTGCATACCGCCTGCGACTCCGACGTTCAGAAATCGGCTAATGATTCCATGGAAAAATCGGCTGCCACCCTGTTTGGATTTCACCTCGACCGACATTGGCTTGCCGATCATATCGTACGGGGAAAGATCGTTCTTGGTGCTCAACACTTCGACTTTGAACGCGAACGGACGCCCTAGTCGATCCTCGCCTTTCAATCGACGAAAAATAGATTCGGGTCCCAGCGGCCCATGCAATTCGTGAAGACTTTCGTCAGCCATTCAATCCTCTTAACAAAAACTCGTGAAGTATGACATTTTCGATTTCGAACGAACTAGAGTCCCTAATCGTTACGTCCTTTCGACCCCTTTGCCGAATTCGCCAATTTACCCGCCTTTTTCGATAGTTTTTGAAAATCGTTTTTCTGGTTCTTAAGAATTTGCATCTTGCTTCGAAGCCGCGTTCGTTTCAGGGTAAGCTGAGCGTGCAACCGCTTCAAGAAAGAAAGGCCCGGTACGTTTTTCAACTCATGAAGAATGTTTTCCAATAAATCGAACATGGTTTTTGATTAGGCTCGTTCGAGCTTGAAAAAAAGGTCGCAATTCCGTTCTAATGTCGGTTGTTCCATCGGCACAGTCAGCTACCTAGCTCTCTGGCATTCCAAAAAGTACGGTCAGTCTATACTTGTCAAGCATGAGCCAAAAAAAACCAGATCAACTTTACAAATTCTATCGTAATTTGCTGGATGTTGCTCCGTCACTTGCGTCGTTGTTCGAAAAACTTGACCAATCTCCGGACAATCCGCGATCCCATTTTGATCTTGGCGAGGCTGCATACCAATCTGGATTGCTGCAATTGTCAGTCGAATGTTTTTCCAATGTCACGAAACTCGCACCGCATGTCGAGGCTGGGTTTTTCAATCTGGGCAACTCCTATTTTGATATGCAGGAATTCGAAAACGCAAAGCAGGCCTACGAACGAGCTTTTCATCTGAATCCAGATGCTGGAACTCTCAACAATCTAGGTAACTCATACGCTGCCATGGAGGATTGGCAAAACGCGATCCAAACGTTCGAGCGCGCATTGAGTTTCGAAGGCGGCGGTCCAGCACAAGCCCGTACTGCTCGAAGCAATCTGGGCAAAGCTCTGCTTGCAGGCTCGGACCTGGATGGAGCCGTCAACAACTATCGTCAAGCAATTGTTCAATTCCCAAACGATATCGAGTTCCTTTCTATGCAGGCGAGTTGCCACCACCAAAAGTTCGAATTCGGAAAAGCAGCCGAGTGTTTGGTGAAAGCGCTTGAAGTATCGCAAAACAACCCCGAACTACTTTGCCAAATCGCCAACGTCAACTTTTCGCGAGGCCGGACCTTAGAGTCCCTTTTGTGCATGAACCAAGCGTTTTCGATCTTCGCGCCACCCGCCAGGCTGCAAAGTCGCCGGCTTCAAATGTTGGCTTTTTGCGCACCTGCTACGCCTCCAAGATTGCTCAGGGAATCGAGTGGCTGGGCTGACTCTCTCGTACAAACCATCGCGAATACAAACCCAAGGCAGCCCCATGCAAGTAGCCAAGGAATCGCATCTTATACCAGCCATCCTCTCCAAGTAGGCCTCTTGTGCCATACGCTCACAACGAGGGGGCTGAGCGATTGGCTTCCCGATTGCCTAAGGAAATGCGATGCGGCCAAAGTTCAGTGGACCCTCTTTTGCGACACCTCCGTCTCCGCTGAATCCAGTACCAAACTCGCTCAAGCTGGATGTCGACTAGAACGAACGTCGCGCCTCTCGGACAATGAATTGACGTCGCTCATAGAAGCCCATCAAATCGGCCTCCTCATCGACATGATCGGACATGGGCCTTCGACGCGATTGCCAGCCATCGCGAGAAAGCCAGCGCCGATCCAAGTTGCATGGTGCGCTTTCCCGATGACGTCAGGGCTAACCCAATTGGATTTCATTTGGTCGGACCAAGTTGCAATCCCTGTGGAATCAGAAAAATTCTTTTCCGAACGAGTCGTTCGCTTTCCAACATCCGCTTTTTGCTTCCAGCCAAATTGCTCGATAAACTTGCGAGCTCCGAGCGAGTCTCCGGCGACCCCTTTTCGCTGCGGATTTTTCGGGCAACCCGAACAGCTCTCCGAACCACTGATCGAGACAATGCAATCGATTCTGGTCAGTATTTCGGACTCGGAACTTGTGTTCATCGGAACTTCGTATCGCGATCCAGCGTTTCAAACAGAGATCCGCCAAAAGTTTGAGAACATTCGCGAGCTGCCAAGCCGCGTGCGATTCCAAACCTACGAATCGATTGAAAGCGAGTTGAGCGCGCACCGAAATCTCGATGTGACGTTAGACCCGTTTCTCGTAAGCTCGCCACAAAGGTCCTTCGAATCGCTTTGGATGGGCGTACCGGTCGTCACGCTCATCGACGACAGACTGGCAGGGCGAAGCACAGCAAGCATCTTGATGACGCTGCATCGAAAAGACTGGATCGCAACAAGCCAACTCGAATACTGCAACGCTGTCCAACAAATCGCGGAATCTCGTTCTGCCTGGCGCGCGCATCGCGCCTTGCTTCGCGCCGAACTTCTTGCGTCACCAATGTGTGACACAACATTAATTTCGAGAAACATCGAACAAGCGATCGATGAGACTCTCAGGCAATTTCAACTCGCAACCAACCCGTCATAAAATGAACACACCGGATTTGCATTCGCGACTTTCTTCTATCTCGATCCCTCAATTGAAAGCCTATTTGGCCAAGGATGGTTGGAAGGAGAGTGTTGCGGATGGGCGATTAAATTTCGCAAAAGAAGTCGAGCCAGGAGAAATGCAAACGATCTTCGTCCCAGCGGATCGAACGCATTCCCGATTCCGTAGCCTGCTTCAAAATCTCATGTTTTCACTCGCCGTAATCGAGCATAGGGAGCCAGCCGAGATTGCCCACGACATTTCCTCGATCCAAGTTCCAAGTGTCGGCGTTCATGTGGACTTTGGCACTCAGTTGCATGACATCGCCCGGCTCATCCGGGGACTTGCCCAGGAATGCAACCCAACGGAACCAGCGAAAGGAAAGATTCTTGAACTCGCAAGTTTCCTGCTAGCCTCCCAGTCGCTAACCCTCGGTTTGACTCCAAAGTTGGCGAACGACCTTTGGGACGTAGCTCGTACTGACGATGCGTACTTACCCGCAGCAACATCAGAATGGCTTGAATCGAATGCAAGGAAAACTGCTTCCAGATAGCGGGTCAGACAGTCGATACTTACGCGAGGGGAGTAAAGTCAATAGTTGTGGGCACGAACTACGTCCGTGGCTACGCTGCGGAAGACACGTCGTATTCGCGTCTATCGTTGACTATAATCACTCCCTCGCTCACAGCTTCATCGACGTTTTTGAATGTAGGAATCTTAAATTGGTCCAATACTGTCACAAGCTTACAACTTCCCCCTATTTTGCGCGATTCATCATATTCTTAATCGTCCTTTCCGGCCTTTTCGCTGGAGCGGAAACCTATCCGGCTTTCAGCGACGATACTTTTTTGGGCGACCTGCTTCAAATCGCGCAAAACCTGATCCTATTTGTGTTCTTCATAGAAATCGTTCTCAAGATCATCGCATGTGGCGACAAGCCCTGGTCGTTTTTTCTCCAACCGTGGAATATCTTCGATTGCGTGATCTTGTCCGTTTGCCTACTCCCTCTGAACATGCATTCGGCATCGGTTGTTCGCATGGCTCGGATCCTACGGGCACTTCGCATGATCACTGTTCTCCCTAGACTCAGGCTTTTGGTAAGTGCACTGCTCAAATCAATACCTTCGCTCGGATACATCGGCGTCCTGTTGGGGCTCCACTTTTACATCTACTCGGTCGTTGGAACAGTCACCTTCGGCGCGAATGATCCGATTCGATTTGGCAGTTTGCACGCGACGGCATCGACGCTATTCCAAGTGTTGACGCTCGAGGGATGGAACGATGTGCGCGACACCCAAGTGCTTGGTTCGGACGTGGCCTACGATGATGCTTGGAAAGTGCTTGCGGAGGGTCAAAGAGTCTCGCAATCACGACCGCTCATCGCCACCATATACTTCATTTCGTTTATTCTCCTTGGGACCATGATCATGCTCAACTTGTTCACGGGCGTCATCATCACGAGCATGGAGGAAGCGCAGGAAGAGGCTAAATCGGGAGGCCCCAAGGAACAGCTGAAAACGCGTGGGTTCCTAACCCTTCACGATGAACTGAATCAAGTGAGTTCGCAATTGCAACAAATCATGGACCAGATGAACAGCTTGCAACTACGCGCGGCTCAAATCCAAGTCAAAGAGAGTAAGCCACAAGAAAAACCCCCGGGAGAAGAGTATTACTGAGCGATCGCGCCTCGATAGTTGCAAATGGCATAGGCCTCCAGCGACTTCAAGCCTGTGAAAACGTTGATACACAGGCTAGAAGCCTATGCCACACCACGAATCACATTATTTCTCCTTTTTGGCGGTCCCTTTTTCGCCGGTCCCTTTTTCGCCCATCCCTTTTTTCGCATCCGCATTTTTAGGGGGACTTTCTTCGGTTTTATCCTTTGGGTCTATGTGTGTCACAGTCGTATGTACTGCTTGACCCGTCTGCTCCTTGAACGCTCTTCGAAATAGGATTTCATTTGGTAGCTTATCCTTTTCATTAAAACGGAGCTCCACTTTTCCTTTTGCAAAAGCGAAAAATCCCCCACCCAAAACATGTGCGCCTTGCGAATAACCCTCGGGCAACAACTCGCGTAACTCTTTGAGCTCGGCTTGCTTGAACGGCTTTCGGTACCGGACGGAAACTACGATTTCATTCGATTTCCAAGCGACCCCAAACTGTTGATCCTTTTTCACACGCTTAAACGCCTTCGTCAAATCGAGCAGGGGGAATTTCTCTTCGCTCGAATCCCCCACGCCGAATTGGAACTCAATCTTCTCGAAGATAATCGAACCGGCCGTCATCAAATCGTCCGGCTTGCAGGTGCCTCCAATCTCTTTCGCAACCGCCGTTCGCAAAATCACTCGAAACGCCTTGACCGCCTTTTCCAAATGCGAATTGATATTGTCTAGAACCTTTTTTCCTTCGTTCGGTTGGTCCTCCTCCGCGATCTCTCCCAAGGCTTTCGCAACCTTAGACTCTAGATTCGTTCGGAACTTTTTGAGTTCGAGATTCTTTGCATAGTCAAAGCCTTTTACGGTCACTCCTTTCGGAAGGATGACCTCCAACGACACCTTGATCGGCTTGATCAAAAAAAGCTTTTCAACTTCAGCTACGGTCAGTCCAGGTGGCAACGCAAGTTCATTCAAGTCGATCCACTTGTCGTCGATAGTGATGGAGTTTTTTATTGCCATGTTAAGGTTCGATTGCGTTAATTCGTTGTTCACATTGGGCAAGCTTCAGTTCGTTTAACAGTTAGCCTCAGGCGTACTCCAAAACGCGATGAGTACGCCGTTGGCTGACCGTTAAACGACTAGATTATACAGGTTAAATCAATCGAACAGGTACGAGAATTCGCCATTTTCTACCCCTACACGTACCTGCGATATCTCGCTTCCCGCCATCATCCGATTAAGCATTTCGCGACTGATCGATGGCAAAAGCGTATTCGTCAAGATCGCATCGATCATGCGTCCACCGCTTTCAAGCTCCGTGCAACGATCCACAATCAACTTCACCACCGCGTCGTCAAACACAAAAGGTAGTTTGTGGTTGCTGGCAATTCGCTTTTCGATGCGGCCCAGTTGCAGTCGGCAAATGTTGGCTACCATGTCGTCGCTTAATGGGTAATAAGGAATCGTCACGATTCGTCCAAGCAAGGCCGCCGGGAACACCTTCAGAAGTGGCTCTCGCAACGCCTTGGCAATCCCCTCAGGGCTAGGCATGAGCTCTGGGTCCTTGCACATGTTCATGATCAGATCGCTACCGACGTTGGTGGTCAACAGAATCAATGTGTTCTTGAAATCGATCAGACGACCCTCACCATCTTCCATGATCCCCTTGTCAAATACTTGAAAGAAAATCTCGTGAACATCGCTGTGTGCCTTCTCGACTTCATCCAACAGGACGACGCTATAAGGTTTGCGACGAACGGCTTCGGTCAAGATCCCGCCTTCGCCATAACCGACATAGCCTGGAGGTGCTCCCTTTAAAGTCGATACCGTATGGGCTTCTTGAAACTCGCTCATGTTGATCGTGACAATGTTCTGCTCACCACCATAAAGCGATTCAGCAAGCGCCATGGCTGTTTCTGTCTTGCCGACGCCCGACGGACCAGCAAGCATGAAGACTCCGATCGGCTTGTTTGGATTGTCCAGTTTTGCCCGCGATGTTTCGATGCGTTTGGCAATCATGTCCAGTCCATGGCGTTGACCTATGACCCGACGATTGAGCGTATCGCCCAACGTGAGAATGGCCTCGATTTCATTCTTGACCATTCGCCCCACAGGGATTCCGGTCCAGTCAGCCACCACGGATGCAACCGCTTGTTCATCCACACTCGGAAGAATCAAGGGGTTGTCCCCCTGCAGATCGGCCAATTTCGTTTGATGCTCTCGAAGCAGTCCAAGCAATTTCTCACGTTGCTCTTCGGTCAATTTGGCTGCGGGCTCGACCGCTTGACTTTGAATGTCCACTTGCTGCTCAAGCTTGCTGTGTGTCCCCTCAACCTTTCCACTTCGCTCGCGAAGCTTCGCGCGGATTTTGAGGATGTCCTCCACCAATTTCTTTTCTGTCTTCCAGCGTTCCTCGAGGCCCTCCAACCGCACTTGTTCCTGCAACAGTTTTTCTCGTACTGAGGCTTCGCGTTGAACGGTATCGACTCCGATGATTTTCTCCCGATCGATGATCTCGAGTTCGGTCTTGAGCGCTTCGATCCGTCGTCGGCAGTCGTCCACTTCGGCTGGCACCGCGTGTTGACTGATTGCAACTCGGGCTGCTGACGTATCGAGCAAACTGACCGACTTGTCGGGCAACTGACGGGCTGGAATGTATCGGTGAGACAATCGAACTGCCGCTTCGATGGCTTCGTCCAAAATCTGAACGCGATGGTGTTTCTCGAGGGTTGTCGCCAGCCCTCGCATCATCAAGATGGCTTTTTCTTCGGACGGTTCTTCCACTTGCACGACTTGAAATCGGCGAGTCAAAGCCGGGTCCTTCTCGATGTGCTTTTTGTATTCGGCCCAAGTCGTTGCAGCAACCGTTCGAAGCGTTCCTCGAGCCAGGGCTGGCTTAAGCAGATTCGCAGCATCTCCTGTACCAGCAGCGCCACCGGCACCGACGAGCGTATGCGCTTCGTCGATGAATAGAATGATCGGCTTTTGCGAAGACTGCACGGCATCAATCACTTGTTTGAGCCTCTCTTCGAACTCACCCTTCATGCTGGCGCCCGCTTGCAAGAGCCCGACATCTAATGCTCTCAGGGATACGTCTTTGAGCGATGGCGGAACGTCGCCCGATGCGATCCGCAGCGCAAAACCCTCAACGACAGCCGTTTTTCCGACGCCCGCTTCCCCTGTCAAGATTGGATTGTTTTGCCTGCGTCGCATCAAGATATCGACAACTTGGCGAATCTCTTCGTCACGACCAACAATCGGATCGATTTTGCCTGTTCTGGCTTGTTCGGTCAGGTCTACGGTGAATCGATTTAATGCATCTTGACCGTTCGATTGTCCAGGCATCGCCCCGCTCGCCTCGCCTGGGACCGCGCCGCCACCGACGGAGCTGCCGTCTTTGCTCAGCATCGATTCCTCGGGTGATGCACCGACAATGTTGGCGAAATTTTCCGAGAGCTGATCTACTTTGATCTTCTCGAATTCTCGCGAAATGCCCAGCAGCGTATTGCGAAGCGACGGAGTCTTTAAGCAGCCAAGAATAAGATGCCCAACTCGGACTTGATTCTGACCAAACATCAGCGTTGCAAAGATCCAGCCACGCTCGACCGCTTCGTCGACATGAGCGGAAAGGTCGGAGATGCTCGTTGCACCGCGCGGAAGCCGATCCAAGGCATCGGTAAAGTCTTTCGCTATCCGTGCTGGCTGTAGCTCGAACTTCTTGATGATCTGATGCAAGTCGGAATCCTGTAGCTGCAGAATCTGATGGAACCAATGTACGATTTCGACGTACGGATTGCCCCTCAATTTGCAAAAGGTCGTTGCGCTTTCGATGGCTTTGAAGCCGATTGCATTGAGCTTGCCAAATAGTTTGGAACGACTAATTTCAGACACAACTAAACTCCAGAGGTTAATGGTTCGCGATGAGCTTCTTTAGACTTCGTTCGCGTCGGTTTTATGTAGTACTTTTCGGATCGACCAATCGGATTGACAATCAGTTGGTCGGCATCTGCATTGGGGGTCCGGGTTGAAAGCCAAGTGGTCCAACCCAACTGGCCCTGCCGCCCCAGTTTCATTTTCGGAACTTCCTGTTTCTTGAGTACTAACTGAACGTCCCAAGTAAGTTCCAGGCCTACGTATTGGTCCACAATGGAACGCAATCGCTTCATGCTGGCTCCGCTGGGTAAAAGTCGGCAAAATGGCTCAAAGTCTAACGGTCCCAGGACGATACGAAAACGTTGCTGGCAATCTCGTACTCGAGAGCCCAACGTAATGCTCCTACCCAGCTCTCCCGAATGGCGAGTCTTACCGATCTTCCAAATGCAATCATCCGGCAACGGCACCCAATGGCTGACAAACGGAATCAATTCGGCGTTCACTTTGTAGAAAGCCGCCAAGATGGATTTCAAGCCTGAAGCATGTCGCGTCTGCGACGCAAGATGCGCCGCAAAAAACAGCTTGGCATTGTCCGGCATTTCGTCTCGATTGCGCAGCGGCTTCAATCCGAGTCCGCACAATGACGCCACATACTCTGAAAACCTATCCGCCTCGGGACGGTCTAAATGAACGGTCGGCTGGCTTGCGGCCCAAGCCCGATAAAAGAAGCTTGCCATCCGATGGTGAAACATATCAGCGAATGCAGAAAATGTCGGATCGCGATGGTGCTTGATGCGTTGGTCCGCGAAGTCGCTGAAGTGCATTGGCAGTGGACCATTCGGCCCGAAAAGACCAAGAAAATAGGTCTGCAGTTGCCATTTGCCATCGCTGGCTCGACTTTGGATACTTGCGATCGAACTCGGGGCGAAAGTCAACGAAGGACGTTGCCCGATACGCAACGATTCTTTAGAGGGACGACTGGCCTTGCCTGTCTGCTGCTGGTCGTTCAGGATGCAATCGAGCATACGAATCGCCGACAACAGGGAAAATCGATATGGCTCGTCTTGGAGCGTCCGCAATCTCGCTAAAGATTCGGCCGACGTCCGATGTTGATCGGCCATCTCATCACCTCCCCTCTCTCTAAGGTGCGAAGCACTGTTTGCGTAAACGAATTGATCGAAACGTACTTGCTAAAAAAGTCCGATAGAACCGCTCCAAGGAGGAAAACCCCCGAACCCTCAAAGCGACTCTCGTCACAAGTAACGGTCACTTCAAGTCCACGGCCGAAGGTCAATGGTCCCCTTTGCGACAGTCGATGGACGATAGGCTTTGCATTAACGGAGACCAATCCTTCGGACTGACGTACAGCTTCCGTCTCGTAGACCTCTTGGTACAGCGATAACATTTCTCGCAGTGCCGCTGCCCCTTTGCCATCGCCATCGACGAGCGAAAGGTAGTTGAGCGACAAATGGCTAATTAGACGCCAGCTTCGCTCTCCGGCCGCCTCGCAAAACGATGGCCTCGGCTCGGTGGGGCCCGCCAGACAGCGTATCGATCGAACAGGCGCTCCCGTTTCGAGGGTGAAGTCGGTATTGGACTTCCCAACCGGCATCGATAGTGGAAGGTCCCGATTGGTACACATGACGCGAAGATCCAACTGGTCCAATCCGGAAGCAAACGGTGCCTGGTCCGCATCGACAATCGAGACGTAAACCTCGCTTCCGACATAGCTCGTTCGAGGCCCCTTTCTTCTTTGTTTGCTCGAAAGTTGCCGCTGGGTACGCCGAATAGCATAGTATTTATTTGTGGGGCTTTGAACACCGACATCGCTATCGGACACCTCATAGAAAGCCCGGAATCGATCCATGGTATCGGAGTCTTTATCGTAACCCGTAACGCCCAAAACCGAGTGGACCTCGAAATCCATCGGACGAGTCCGATCTGGCACCAAATGGTACTCGACCTCAGTGTCTTTGACGTGAATTCGATCCGCGCGATGTGGAAACAAATTGATCGCGGGAGTGCAATACAATCCAAAGTTTGCCGCATCCACGACATTCTCCAAGCGTGGATAAATCCGACGAAACGGAATCATGATGTCCACCTGGTTGGATTTGCACCGGCGGAGGTGTCGATTCAAATCGGTTAGTTCAAAGAACAAAAATCGTTGCTGGAAAGCAAAGTACTCGCTCAACATCCGATATCCTTGAAATGACCGACTAACGACCGGCAGCAATGCCTGAGAATCGTCGAAGCCCATCCGCAAAATTGGCTGCTTCACTTCAGCCGTTTCTTCGTTTGGGCCATTCATCCAAGAAAGGACGACACCTTGGGCATCTGCAAAGATCTGTTCGTACAGCAACATCGTTCGCGTGTCGCGTCCTCGAATGTAAATCGGCAATCGATCAATTGCCATGTCGCTAAACAAGACGCCGCTGCTCGATTTCAACCGCAACCGCAAAACCGACTTTACATCTTTCATTCGGCTGGGCAAACGCGTCGACACCACGTCTCGACTTGCGTAGGCAGCCTCGGAAATGTTAAACGGCCAAAGAGTAACCGGTTGCGACGTCCGATACTCGCAAGTTGTCTGTTCGCCGGTCCCCATCAAACTGCGCAGCGACGTACCCCGATCTAGTGTAAATCCCTCTTCCAGTTTGCCTTGCCCCACATCGGCCTCAAACTGAACAACAGCCATCGATGGCGTTGGGCACAGATAATGCGGGTAGACCATCTCCAATAAATGGTCGGTGAACTTTGGGAACTCATCGTCGAGTTTAAGGTGAACTCGAGCGGCTAAAAAAGCAAAGCCCTCAAGCAACCTTTCCACATACGGATCCGCGCACTCAAAACCATCCAGCCCGAGTCGTCCTGCAATTTTTGGAAAATCGCGTGAAAACTCCCCTCCCATTTCTCGAATGTAAAGCAGTTCGCGATTGTAAAACTCCAAAAGTCTTGGATCCATGGTCAGGAACTCTCGTCCTGTACAACTGAGATAAGTTGGAAGGATGCTGAGCCCGAGGAGATAGCCAATTTCCAGCGGCGCGGCGCGGCTAGCGTCTCAGGCTCAATAAAAAAGGAAGGCAAATTGAAATTGAATCGTTCAAGGCGAGAATTTTTACAGGTGGATTGCATGATCAATACCTCAGTGGACGAAAATTATTTGTCGGTCTCAACGATCGACACTTTACCTGTTTCCAAATCAAGCTCGGTTCGGAGGTGCATTCGAAGCGGCACGGGCTGAGCCCAAAGCTCACCATTGATATCGAACACCAATGTGTTTCGGCTCATCTCCTCGTCGGCCAAAATCGCTTCTACCGTTAGCTTGTCTTTGAGCAGCCGAGGCTCAAACGCAATGATGGCATTTCGGACTTGTCGTTCTAGCTTCGCCAGTTCAAGTCCTGAGGCGGTAAGACCGGCAATGGTTGGAATACCGAAATTCAGCACGGAATTCTTTACGGCTGAAACCGAATCCAATTCAACGACCGTTTCCAAACACTCGGTGTTGAGCAGCCACGTAAGGTCTCTCATCACGCACTCTCGCAATTTCTTGAGGCTCAGGACGCGAGCTTCCCTGGACTCGTTTCGTTCCATCGGCGAATCATCGGTGAGCCTGTCCAACAGCGACGGCTGAAGTCGTTCCTTTTGTGTCAACTCAGCCATGCAAATTACTCATGCTGAAACTCGATCTTGTGAACTTTTGTAAGAGGATATTCGTCCGCATCGGTTGCGAGAATTCGCTGTCCTAAACCAACATAAGTCCCCTCGCCAATTTCATTCCAAATCGTCTTCCAGCCCAATCGTACCTGATCCTCCGCACTGGACTGACTATCGACGTAACGCGTTGGGACAAATCCAACAGTCTCCCCACCATTGGCCCACTCAAACCGGACTGGAAGCCACACGAGATCGCGGAGGTCGGACACCTTTTCTAGCGAGATCGAACGAATTCGTTGAAATGGAATCCAAAAATACTTGCCGTTCACAATCGCCTCCAAAAATGGGCCAATCCTGGAATCCGCATCCGCGATCCACTCGAATGGCAATGGCTCAACCGAAGCTGTTTTGTCAGTCGTCTTGTCGGGAAAAAAGCTCAGCGTCCCAGAAGCCGTTGGAGCATCCTGAAGAGCATTGTCCCGCATGGCTGCCGACTCCGCGACCTTACCCTGGCTCGACAGCTTCAACGACTCCAGCACCAAGGCCATCCATGGTTCCGGTTCCCCAAACAATAAGGGCGACCGATTGCCGGAAAAAACGGCAGCGCGGAGGGCCTCGCAATTCAAGGTCTCTTGGTAGGTTTGAACGAGCGAAAGGGATTCGGCATTGAGATCTCTAAGGACGTTGAGTTGCCCCAACGCTCTTTCCCATTGGCCGAGGATCGAAAGAAGCTGAAAAAGAAAAATGCGATGTTTGGGCTCGGACGGATTGTCGCGAACCTCACCTTGCAAGCTCTTTAAGGAAGTAGCAAGATCGGCATTCCGCAGAGAAAGCAAAGAGGACATAAATTCCATTCATTCGTTTGTGTATGTTGTCAGACTTGAGACTACAGGTAAGGCGAGCGGCGGAATGAAAACTGCCGTAGTTGGATTCGCAAGAATTCAGAACTTACTGAATTCTTGCGAATCCAGCTACCAACTGTGGAATGTTTTCTCCTCCCGCTCGCCTAGGTAGGCCACAACGATGTTGACCTGCCTAAGTCTGCCTAAGTCTGCACAATCCATCAATCGTCCCTGATCAAAAGTTTTTGTGGCTTCCAATCCTTGTTGCCTTGTTCATCCCACCCCAGAGGTCCGTGGGTGCTGAAAGTCACACCATCTTGTGTCGACCTATACTTCATCGCCGACTTGTTAAACCAGATTCGGAGTGATTCCGTGGGACGATCATCGTTCGAGGCGTTGATATCCCATTGCTTGAGCATCGCGTTCTCGATCCGAATCTTCAGAAATGCAGCAAGTGACCCACCGTCGGTGCTGGCTTGAATCAAGTGGATATCGACCGAGAAAAAACCCGATTCCGATCCCGATCTGCCTTTCATCGCGAGATACATCAAATAGACCGTGGCGGAATCCACGGACTTTTCGATGGACAACTCTTGCTCGTCCTTTTTACCGACCTCAATGTCCTTGCTCGAGTCAGAAGCCTGTATGCTCTTGCCTACTCCAAAACCAAACGATTCTGCGACAAACCACTTGTCCTTGTCGTAGCCGGGAATTTTTACATCCCCGGGAACTCCCTGAATCTGAACGACAATCACATCGCACCTCCATCCTGATGAACACCGAATCGATATCGAACTCTGAGAACATCAGTTGGCGGTAACCGTAAGTACCTAGGGTACCATGCTCCGCCAACGCGCGCTTTTGTTCTGCTAGGTCTCAGTTCGATTGGTCACTGAAAAAATAGGACTAAGCGGCCGAGTGCTCTTCTGCGGCGGCAGGAAGCGTGCATTCGCTCCAAGGTTTCGATTTGACCTGGTCCCATTTACAATCCCCTCCAAACTGAAACGTCTTGCCATCGGTTGTGGCAAAGTAACAAAACGCGATTTTGTTGTACCAAATCGCGACATCCTCCGTTGGACGATCGTCACCGTCGCCACTTGTGCTCCAGGACTTGATGAAAACATTGTCTAGCTTGTAGGCTAAATAAACAATGTTGAACATCGCATTGCCATCACGCGTAATCGTCTCCACAAACTTGATGTCTGCAGTTCCGCACGATGATCCGCTGATCGCTTTCCTGCAGAGTGCGGCTGACGCGATGTCCATACTCTTTGAGATTGTGCATTCCTGCAATTCACCAACGCCAATATTGACGTCAGCCGTCCCCGCCTTTCCACTGTCAGCTAATTCTCGCTCGACGCCAAAACCAAAACTCTCAGCCGTAAAATACTCCGAGAATCCCGCGATCATCGAATCGCCCAAAATACCATCGATTCTTACCAAAATCATTGAACACCTCTGGTTTTCAAAAGAAAAAGAAACTTGAACAGAACGAAATCAATTCCAAAATCCCGCTAGCTAACTCAGTTTGCCTGCCATGTTGTTTCAAGTCAACTTACAAACTCCACGACTAAGAACCTTATGCGGATGGGATTCGCGACGTCAAACGCAATGAAACTGTTAGACCTTCTAACTGGTAATGAGGCTTCAAAAAGAACTTCGACTTGTAGTAGCCCGGATTGCTTGGATCTTCTTCGATTACCACCTGGGCCTCCGCCAACGGCCTGCGGGCTTTGTCTTCTTGGGATGCGCCGGCTGGATTTGGCTCTACGTATCGATTGATCCAGTTTTGAAGCCAAACTTGCAATGAGCCTTTATCCTGGAAGCTACCTACTTTGTCTCGAACCATGCACTTGAGGTAGTGCGCGAAGCGGCAAGTCGCGAACAGATAGGGTAGCCGCGCCGACAATTGCGCATTCGCACTGGCATCGGGGTCGTCGTACTCCGCTGGCTTCTGTAGCGATTGGGCTCCAATAAAGGCCGCGAAGTCACTGTTCTTTTTATGAATCAACGGCATAAAGCCATTTTTTGCCAGCTCGGCTTCACGACGGTCGCCAATGGCAATCTCCGTTGGACATTTCATGTCAACCCCACCGTCCTCCGTCGGGAACGTGTGCGTCGGCAACCCCTCCACTGCCCCACCCGATTCAATACCGCGAATGGAGGTACACCATCCGTACTGCTTAAACGATCGCGTAATGTTGGTTGCCATCGCGTAAGCAGCATTCGCCCAGCAGTACTTCGAATGATCGCTGCCATCCACCGTTTCTTCGAAATCAAACTCTTCTACCGGATCTGTTTTCGAACCATAAGGTAGTCTTGCAAGGTACCTTGGCAAGCAGAGTCCCAAGTAGCGAGAATCATCCGACTCCCGTAGTGATCGCCAAGCTGCATATTCTGGAGTACCGAAAATCTTGGTTAGATCGCGACGATCATTCAACTCTTGCCAACTACCTAGCTGAAAAAGGCCTGGCGACGCGCCCGTGATCAACGGGGTGTGCGATGCGGCGCATACTTGAGCCATTTCCGTCAACAAGGCAACATCGGGAGGACTATGGTCGAAGTGATAATCGCAAACCAACGAACCATAAGGCTCGCCACCGAACTGACCGTACTCTTCTTCGTAGATTTTCTTGAAGATAGGGCTCTGGTCCCAGGCAGTCCCCTTGAACTTCTTGACGGTCTTTCCAAGTTCAGCCTTCGAAATGTTGAAAACACGAATCTTTAAGGTTTCGTCGGTCTCTGTGTTGTTGATTAGATAGTGCAATCCACGCCACGCACCCTCAAGCTGCTGGAACTCTGCATGGTGAATGATTTGATTGATCTGCTCCGTCAGCTTCCTATCGAGCGAAGCAATAATCGCTGTGATCGATGCAAGCGTGTCGTTCGACACAACATCCGAATCAAGCAGCACTTGCTCAGCAAGCGTTTTAACGGCAGACTCAATCGCGTTTTTGGCGTCGTCCGACTGCGGGCGAAACTCTTTCTTCAACAACGCCGAAAAATCACCTTCAGCAAACTCGGTTGCACCTGACGACGCTTGAGATTGTCTTTCCATTTCTAACCTACCTTGAAATCTTTCCAGTAAACTATGTTCGAATCAAATGAAAATACGATTTGGACCAATTACGCGTCGACGAATCCCAAAGAACTAAAGCCTAAAGATCGTTTAGCAAAGCGTCCAAGTCGTCTTCTGCACTATCGCCTGCGTTCGGAGTTGGTGCCGGCGGAGGCGATGCAACTGGTGCGGGCGGCGTCACAGCGGCAGGAGGTGCCACACTCGATGCCGGTGCAAGCGGAGCAACCGCTGACGGCGCCATCGGCTTCGAAGCCTCAGGGTTTGGTGTCGAAGCCAAAGATCGCAATAAGGTAGGGTCCTTGAGGAGGTTACCCACCAACTCTTCCGCTCCAGCCTTTCCATCCATGTAGGTCATCAAATTCGCCAATTGCGTTCTAGTCTCCAGCAACTTGCGAAGCGGTTCAACTTTTTTTGCTATGGCTGCGGGCGAAAAATCATCCATGCTTTCGAAAGTGATGTCGCACATCAAATTTCCGTTACCCGTCAAAGTGTTAGGGACGGCAAAGGCAACTCGTGGCTTCATCGCCTTCAATCGTTCATCGAAATTATCCACGTCGATCTCAAGAAACTTGCGGTCGCTAACTCCAGGAAGTTTTTCCGCGGGGTTGCCGGATAGATCGCTCAGAACTCCCATCACAAACGGCAACTGGATGGACTTCTGGGCACCATAAACCTCCACATCGTATTCAATCTGGACACGCGGTGCACGATTTCTTGCAATGAATTTCTGTGAACTCTGCTTTGCCATTCCTAATTCCTTCTTGCCTTTCTAGTTGTCAACACGTTTGCAATATTTGAAGTGTACTCAATGAGTGAGTATCTTCTCAAGTGGTATGGATCACGGAATTGTTCGGTCCTTAGTAGTCATCTCTAGCGCTGGATGTCTTGGGCGATTTGCCACCGGACGAAGTCGACGAAGATTTTTGTGAATCCGGCGGCCTGACCTCAACCGGTTCGGGTTCCGGTTCCGGCTCCGGGCCGCCAATTAGCTCGGCTTGGGTGACCCCATCCGGCGAGATATCCCTCAAAATATCCAGAAAGCTCATCGTCGAAAGCCTCTTCGCACGCTTCAACAGCATAGGTAGCGGACTCGATGGCTCGTTTCGCTCAAGCCAACTGATGATCTTGTCCAAACCCTCAATCACATCCTCCCGGCGAGTGATCACAAATGGCCCTTTCGCAACAACAACTCCACTAAGAGCCGTGTTCGCGTCTGGAGCTACCATCAAACCGGTCGCCTCGTCTGAACCGCTCGACGCACCCGCGTCCTCTGATTCTTTCTCTTTCCTAGCAGCAGCCCAAACCTTTTGAAACCGAGATATCGCTTTGAGCTCTTTCGTCAACTGGTCCAGATTCGGACCAATCGCTGGTCCGAGCCGATCGGAAAAACCGATTTCAATTGCCACAGCGAACTTAACGCAATCTTCAACCGCCTGAACCATTTCTCCAAATTGCTTTGGATCGCATGCCATGACCGCCGCGTCGATCTGCTTTTGGGTCGGCGGCGATTCCATCCCAGCCGGCACGGGAGCCTCTCCCTTCGCGATAGCGCAGTCCGTCCAACTGAATCGACCGACCGACCGACTTATGAGGATAGGAGTTAGACGCAATTGACTGAGCACTCCGCCCACTTTGCACAAGCCAGCCAGAGCATTGATTCGACTGGTAGGGTCGTTGTCGTCATCTGCATCCAACTGCGGATAGACCGTTTCCCAGAATTGATCGATGTAAACCGAGATCACTTGCAACGCATTTCTGAATCCGATAATCCCGACCCGCGACAGCTCAGCTTCCGCAAGGTAGGTAGCTGCGCGAAGATCTCTGGATCTTCGCAGGATGCCCAAAGCGGCATCGCGAACTTCATCCCAATCCGCCGGAGCGCCCTCGATTTTGGTCGCGCCAAATTCTTGGTCGGGTGTACCTTGAGCGGCTTTTTCCATTCGGGAAAAGTCAGCATCGTATTCAAGATCGACACCGCTTGGCGCGTCAGGGCTGACCGCAACCAAAAATGGCTCCAAATCATTGCTCATCGCCCAATTGCTCCTCGAGATATGCTTGTACTGACTCAACGTCAAACCATCGAACCCTTTTTCGGCATGTGGCTCTTACCATCACGCAGAGAAATCTTAGCTGATGCTTTCTTTCTTGTGGTCTCGAATCCAATTAAATGTTTAATGGGGTAACGCGATCGCCACCCCCCTCACGGAAAAACCGATTTAGCCAAAATGATAACCAAAGAAATCTTCAAAATGAACGAATCCACCCGTTCTTTGGTTGCTTTGGGCAAATTGCAAGAAAGAAAATGCTTAGAGCGTTCGAATGGACAGTCTTTCGGGCCTTCTTAACTTGCCCGACTACCAAGACCAACGCATATCGAAATTCCAAGTCGAATCTGTAAATCGCTCTCTCGATGTCGCTAGAGAGACCGCGGCCCCGACCTCGAATAATCCGAAGTCTCCCTTCTGATCGACGACATATCTCAATCCGGGCGTTAGATAGAAAATGGAGTCGTGGTCGATCGGCCTCAAGAAACCTGTCGAATCGGTTGCTAAACCGTTGAGGACCGAAAAGGCAACGATTTCGACGGATGGGATCCAAGCGTTATGGTCTGTCTCCATCCAGACACGATTAAAACCCGTCGCGAACTTTAAAACTTGCCCCCCATGTTGTGGGTCAGCGCCCAACGGGAACCAAAACTTAAGCTCGCCATGCATCCATGTGTCCTCGCGCAACGCGTTTCGAAAAAGTAGACCTGGCTCCAAGCCAACATGCCCGGTCCCCAAACCCGCCGCCGAATTTCCAGTTGCGAAGTGCGTTCCAAAGTACTGCGTCAGCATCCATTGCTTGCCATCTAGCAAAACCGTTTTCACAATTAACTGCATATCGCCTAAACCGGCATGGTTTTCGTTTACCTGAGGATCCGTAGAGCGAAACGGGACTTCAAACGCGGTCGAAAACTTTTTGGAGCCCAACTCCATTCGCATCCTCGCTTCTTGGTAATTTATGACGGACTCGCCGCGCGGAGGGCCCTTCACACTTCCGGTCTTCGCCCAAAAGTACTCGGCCCTATCCGGCAGGTGCATTCGATTCGCCAGCACCGTTCGGATTCGGAAGTTGTTAAAAGGCTGCGCTGGGTCGATGTCAAAAAGGGAAAACGCAAGTCGCTCGCGGCCAAGACCACTTTCACCAGCAAACTTGAAACGGCGATTGGCCGGTACCGCAGGGACAGAGTCGAGCATGCTCTCAAAAAACGGTGGGGCAGACTCCACAATGACAGAGGGCCGACTGGTCTGAGGCTGTCCCGTACGCGACGACGGTGGAGGAGGGAGAACCTCTTGCGAAATGCTTGATAATTGCTCTTCGCCGGTTAACTCCGCGCTCGGCCTGTGCGAAGCCAACCAATTTGGATCCAAGGGATTTGCCATTTCAACCGAAGTCCCCACTTGGACTTTCGGCTGAACGATCAACCGATCCATCGCAGCGGGATAGGCCTTAGGCAATCCCACTTGAACCTGAGTGCGTTCCGTTGGCCGAAATGCTTGGGTTGGAAGGCTAGTGGTCCCTGTTTCGAAATGTGGACTTGAAAGCGCAGGGGATTGCGCATTTGAATAAGGCCCAAGGACAAACCAACTACCAAGCGCAATTGCAACGGCTTGTGCTGTTATGTTGCTTGGCTTTACGTGTTTCATCCTACGGCGATCCAAATAGGATTCCCATCCTCAATGAACGATAGCCAAACTCGTTCGGAGTTGGCGGAAATAACCGTTGGTATCGGCTGGCGCGATTGTATCGGATGAGTTGAAACGGAACGGATTCAATCAAATCCGTTTTGACGACGCAGATACTGACGATGTTTACGCAACAGACAAAGCTTGTTACATTGATCGGCCAACGGCAAGTTCGATAGCATTGTTGATTTAGGGACATTGGGAAGCTTGTGATTCCCCGAGAAAGATTCTGAAAGCAACGGTTTATGCAACACCTTCCGGTTCACTGGTACGAGGGAGCATTTCTTCGCCCTCAGCACTTCCAAGCTTCAGATCGGTTTTGGTCGGACTTGCTGCGCGTCGATGGCCAGTTCGATAACCCACACAACTATGGGCTTGTTTCGATCGACTTTAGCCGCGAAGCTTTGGGCAACCATCAGTTCGAACTTCGCAGTCTTCGCGCCCGCATGCGGGACGGGACATTAATCGATTTGCAGATTGGCGATGAGCCGGACCGTTTGGATTTGTCCAAATCGCTTGCCGCATCCTCATCGATTTCCAAAAGCCTCAAGGACGCGTTTGAGCGAGAGTCCTCGATTCGAATTTATCTTGGCGTGCCCAAGATGCGACTTGGGCGGACCAACGTCGGCTCATCCAATGATGAAAACGCTGCAGAGCTTCGGTACCTCGAGTCCGAGGTGACCTTGCCGGACGAAAGTTGGGGCGGCGACGACCAGGAGATTCAATTCCGCCGGCTCAATGTTCAGCTTCTGGTTTCAACGCAGGATCTCGCGGGTTATGAATTGCTCCCCATCGCGCAAATCAAGCGAGCTAGCGAAGGTGAGTCAGCTCCCCAATTAGACAACTTGTTTATCCCTCCCGTTCTTTCGATTGACGCTTGGCCGGGACTTAGTCGGGACATTGTTCGAGCGGTCTATGACGTCATCGGTCAGAAGATCGAAGTGTTGAGTCAACAGGTCATCAATCGAGGGATCGGATTGGATAGTCGCGATCCTGGCGATGCCGAACGCATTTTGATGCTGAACCAACTGAATACGGCCTACGGTGCACTGTCCATCGTCGGCTTCGATCGCGGCGTACATCCCCGCGTGGCCTACATCGAACTGTGCCGAATTGTCGGCCAGCTTTCGATCTTCAGTCCCGATCGACGTGTCACGGATCTTCGGCCTTACGATCACGACAATCTCTACGACATCTTCATGGACATCAAGATTCGAATCGAATCGTTGATCCATGCCGTTCGCGACTACGAAGTCCAACAGCGTTACTTTGTCGGAGTCGGTCACGGAATGCAAGTCACACTCGAGCCTCGCTGGTTCAACTCAGACTGGCAGTGGTTTATCGGCGTTGACAAAGGGGAACTCACGCAGCGTGAATGCCTTGAACTGTTATCAGCGGGCCAGCTCGATCTAAAGCTTGGAAGCAGTCGACAAGTTGAGTTCCTCTTTAAACAGCGTGCGACCGGGGTGACCTTAACGCCTGTCGATCGACAGATACGCGCGTTGCCAGGCCGTGCCGATTGGGTCTTCTTTGAAGTCCCACGGCAGGACACGCCGGCTTGGCGCGATGTGCAAGAAACGCAGACGCTCGCCATGCGACTGAAGGACTCGTTGATCGCAAACTTGGATCGCTTGCAAGGTCAGCAGACAATTGTCGTTGCAGCATTCGGTCGCAAGATTGCTCTCAAGTTCGCTCTCTTCGCGGTGCCGGTGCAAGCATGACGCCAAAGCACTCACTCGCGGTCGATCCCTTCCTGCTTCATTCCTTGGAACTGCTCGATCGCATCGCTTCCGGTGCCGAACCCAACCCACAAGAGGAACGCGTGCGGCTGCGAGCCTTTTTGGAACAAGGGGAAGCGATCGTGGGTGCCGGACGAGACTGGCAATTGACCCGCTACGCGTTGGTCGCATGGATCGATGAGATGTTGGTGGAGGCCAGTTGGTCGCATCGCGAGTGGTGGAGCAACAACGTCATGGAACGCGAGCTGTTCAACACTCGAGAATGCGCGGAACGGTTCTTTGTGAATGCCAAAGAAGCCTCGGGCCTGAGCCAACGCGATGCCCTCGAAGTTTATTATGTTTGCGTGATTCTTGGCTTTCGGGGCATTTACAGCGAGCCATCGATCGCCAGGATGATCACAGAGAGCCTCGGAATTCCAGAAGATCTCAACGTTTGGGCGAAACAGGTATCGATGTCGATCCGATTGGGCCAAGGACGCCCGGCCCTAAAAGAAGCATCACGGGACATTGCCGGAGCTCCACCGCTACCATCGAAGAACCGAGTGGTCTGGCCATGGTTGTTCGCATCGATCTTGGCGGCTTGGAACGTAATCTACTTCGCACTCCATTTGCCTCGATAGAAATCGCTTCGATAAAAATCGGATCAATACACACAAAGCGGGAACGGGATTGAATGAGTGACGCGAACGGAGAAAACGAAGCTCCCCAAGATGACGTAGGTGAAGACGAAGAACGACTAGGCTGTCTTGCTCGAATCATTCCAGTCACCACTCCCGGCTGCGCTACGTTTCTAACGGTGGTGTTCTTGCTCTCAACCGTGATAACCGTCTGGGTCATCTTTTGGCTCGACCCAAACAATATTCCGTGGCGTCAATCGTACAGTTGGTGGCGAATTTTCGGCATCGCTACTCTGGTCATTGCCATTCCATTTGCAGTGTACAAGACGATCGAAATTTGGCTTGAGGGAGCGCCAGTCGCTTACCCCGAAGTCGATCAAGCGTGGAGGGCAGGCATGCAGGCTCTCGCAGCCAATGAACTTTCCATCGACTCGGTCCCGATTTTTTTGATCACAGGTTCGAGCGGCGAAGCACAAGAAAAAGCCATCATGATCGCCTCTGGACTTCGCCTCAGTGTCGAGGGAGTTCCACAAGGCCCAGCCCCAATCCACTGGTACGCGAACTCGGAGGCTATCTATCTTTTCTGTACGGACGCAAGTTGGACAAGTGCGCTGGCCTCGTTGCGAGAGGAAATGACGCTCGAGGCTGCCGCATCAGGCTTGAGTATCGAGTCGCCAATGTCGATGCAGAACAGGTTCGAAACATTTAATTCAGACGCATTCGCAAGACCGCCTGAGCCGCCTGCACCTGCACCAGAACCGGTACCTCCGCCCAGCCAAAGTATCCGTGGCACGCTTGAACTAAACGACTTCGTCAATCCGACCCAATCGAAACCGGCATCCGTACCGAACAAGCCACCTCCAACCGGAACTGGCACGTTTCGCGGAACTTTGATGTTAGGTGATTCTGATTTGCAAAATCATTCTGCGAGCCAGCCGTCCAGTAGGCCGGCATCCATGGCTGCTCAGCCTCTCACATCGGAGCAATCGAATACCGTGCGGCAGAGTCAATACAGCCAATCTAGTCAGGCTTCCATGTCCTTGACCGGAGCGGTAGATACTCTCAGCGCGAAGAAGCCCATACTGGTTTCGCACCAATACTCGACGGCTTGTCTTCAGGAGCTTCAGTATATTGGGCATCTGGTGCGGCGAGCACGACAACCTCTGTGCGCAGTTAATGGCGTGCTGTCATTGATTCAGCTTGAGTCGATCCACTCTTCGCAAGCCGAGCTGGAAGAATTGCAGCGAGCGATCCGAGGCGATCTCGACACGATACGCTACGCGTTCCAACTAAAGGTCCCTGTATCGGCACTCGTGGTCGGTCTAGAGAAGGAACGCGGGTTTCGCGAACTCATCTCGCGCGTTGGTCGAGAACGCGCGATGAGCCAACGTTTTGGTCGCCGATTTGACATTCAGGCGATACCCGCCCGGGACCAAATGGTGGCACTTGCTACGCATCTCTGCGGCGTGTTTGAAGACTGGGCCTACACTCTTTTTCGCGAGGAGCACGCACTAACAAGGCCAGGGAATACTCGCCTCTATGAGTTGCTTTCGAAAGTGCGTTGCGGCTGGAAAGGACGCTTGGGCGAAATCCTTTCCGGTGGTTTCGGATGCGGTACGACCAAGCGTGAGGAAGGAGCATCGGTTCTTTTCAGCGGTTGTTACTTCGCCGCTACGGGTGACACGCCAGATCGACAAGCTTTTGTGAAGGGCATCATTGAGAAAATGGGCGAGGAGCAGGAGCTCATCGAATGGACACAGGATGCCCTCGTCGCAAATAAACGTCAAAAAGTTGCGGCAAACTTGGGAGCAATCGTTGCGCTCGGATTGCTTCTCAGTTTGGTTCTCATGTACTTTTTCCCAGGATGAATGCAGCGAATCGAGCCACGCCTTGTTCGGTGATAAGCTTCGTAGCTGGATTCGCAAGAATTCAGTAGATTCTGAATTCTTGCTAATCCAGCTACTAGGCTAAATTGAGTGAGCGTTGATCTCGTTTAACAGTTAGCCGTAGGCGTACCTCCAACTGTTCCGAGTACGCCTTCGGCTGACTGTTAAACAAATAATTGAACTGTATTGCTTTAAAAAGGTTCAGCGGAAACCGTGCTTCGCGCGTGGACCAAATGAACGCGATACTGCATCAAGCTTCGATCGTGCATTCGAACCGTCCACGGAAGGTCATCTAACTCGTTCGCTAACTGGAGCGTCGGTTCGGATTGAAGCGAAGAAACATTGGCATCCGTCAGGAGGCGCCGAAGCCAAGGCGCACTGTCGCCTGAGTTCTGATTGCGTTGTGAGTGACCACCGATCCACGCTTCGACTGGAGTTACCGTCGCAGTCCAGTCATAGGGGCAAGCCAGGATAGCACTACCGTTTGGCTCCAAGGCTTTCGCGATCGAAGTCAGGAGCGAGTGCGGTGCGGCCACGGAATCGAGCACGTTCATGCCAACCGCTCGAGCAAAGAGACCATCGGAAAAAGGCAGACACTGCGCATCGCACGCCCAAAAGTCGACAAGGTCGAGCCTTGAAAATTGGACGTCGAATTCTCGACGATCGTAAACCAGTCCAACGCGCCGGCGTGGATAAGCAAGCCGCCTTGAACGCAGAATCGTCGAAGCCAAACGCAACATTGAAAAATTGAGATCGATGCCCAATGCCAAGCGGCCCGTTTTCTCCGCGATATCGATCGTTGTGCGACCTGGCCCACAACCGATGTCGATCGTCAGCCCAGTCCCCGTTGAGCCCACGTTGCCACACGTGGACTCCAACGCCATACCTTGTTCGAGGATTCGAACGACCGAACCGTGTTGAATTGAATTGGACGTTTCCTGCGGATCCAGATCCGCATAATGCCCCCAAACATAGCAGCTCAAGTGTTGTCGCATTGAGTCCAGAGCCGATCCTTGAGAACAACAGTCACCGAGGATGCTTTCCGTGATGGCCGCTAGGTCATTTCTTGCGAGGAGATGGAAGATATTTTCTGCGATATAGGACCGAAGATTGGGCAAAAGAATCGGTACACCATCCAGAATAGGGAACTCGCTTTGGCACATGGGATTGGTGCAGAGTAGAATGCCCTCCACGATTTGCGAGTCAACTTCTGAGGAAACCGATCCGACTTGCAGCGGGAACTCGTCGGTCAGACCTCGGCTTTTGCAGACGGGGCAGATAGGCCGAAGGGCTTCAAAATGGCTTAGTCGCAAAGTTTGCTTAGCCCCCAATCATGACAGTAGGACAGCCAGGACCGATGACTCGACCAACTGGGCTTGGGATAGGCCCAACGCAAGCTGGGTGGTTGGTCATATCGTTGAGCCGCGCTGCAGGCAATCCACCGATCAGTACTGTTCCCGAACCTTTGGAAATCAATCCAGGTCCACCAGGCACGCAACTGGGCAACATACATGGCCGAGTCATGTCCGTGACTCGAGCCGCTGGCGATCCTCCGATCAACACATTCGGCTGCCCTTTAATGATGGTCAACGGCAACGGTGGGTGTGGGACCGGCGTAGGGACGGGAGCAGGGGGATGAATGGGTGCGTGGCAGTGCGGACCACTTTGCAAAACGTTATCCCCGATGCGGGCTGCTGGCATTCCCATGTCAATCTACTTGTTTGGTTTAGGTAAAGGGATCGAGACAACACATTGTAACATGCTATCCCCGTAGTGCAGGCTGCTAGCCTGCAACGTTTCTTTTCAACGAGTCAAAAACATTTGTCTTGATAATTCTTACAGTGTCGGCTACGACCTAAGTCATTTCAGTTATTCTTTTTATCACAGGCTAGCAGCCTGTGCTACGGGTTACTTCCCACCGATGAAATCAAGTCCGGTAGCCATGCCAACCGACGCAGAGTAAGCTTTGGACATCCTGCCCAACAAGAACGTCTTAAGGCGTTCGGCACGATGAAAACTACCGTAGCTGGATTCGCAAGAATTCAGAACTCACTGAATTCTTGCGAATCCAGCTACGAGTGCAGGTAGAATTTGTCCTGCCGCTCGCCTAAAGACATAGTCATTTATGCAAGAAAGGCATAGCCAACCCGATGAGTTGCGTATGCGTGAATCAACTATCCACGATCGCATCCAGCTTGCGAAAATTGCCACTTGCAATGTTGGCTTCGATGGCAAAAAGCCAGCTTGGGCCGCTCAATGTCGTCGCGACCTTGGCGCCAAAGGTCTGTGCATCGATCCATGCTGTGGCAACAGCGAATGCAACGGCCACCGCGTCTGCTGCTGCTGCTTCCGTCTCCGCGTCGATCTCGGCTGATGCGGTAGCGCGTTTAGAAGCGTTGGCGTCTGTCAATGCGAGCTTGGGCGTGGGTGCTATGACTCCGACGGCCGCCGTTAGGATGAACGTCATGATTTCATCTGCAAACCAGCAAATACCTGACGTGTTGGCCGCGTTGAATGAGTTTTTGCAGCCCGTTTCAGCAGCCCTGGACCAGTTGCAGGCAGCTATCGCTTCGCTACAAGGAATTCAGGCTTTGACCGGACTCAATTTGACGATGCCTGGCACGGCATTTCAGATTCCCAATGCAAGCGCTAGTGCCAGCGCATCGGCTAACGCATCAGCCACCTCATCGGCAACGGCCAGTGCTTCCGCAAGCGCCAATGCCAATGCCGCGATGTCGGCCAATGCGATGATGGCGATGCGACTCAATGCAGTTGGCGTGGGTTTGGGCTTTCCATTGCCTGGGAAAGTTGCTGGACTTGACGCGGCACTCCGGCTTGCCGCTGGGCTTCCTCCTTTGAATTTGCCAGCCAGCCTGCTCCATTCGGTCAGCAGCAAAATAGCGGCTCTGGCCGCGACAGCTCAATTGCTCGGTGGGAATCTAGCATTGCCGAACGCGGGTATGCTCCTCACTACCGCTCTCGCGACCGCACAAGCGAATCTAACGGCCATGGTTTCTGGGGCGGCGACGGGAACCACGTCCCTACAAGCCTCAACGGCGGTCTCTGCTGCGGCGAACGCAGCCGCTCGTTTGAATGCCAACGCCATCATGTCCGCAGCCGCCAATCTGAGCTTGTCCGCTGTTCCAAACCTCCAGCCGTTGGCTGCATCGTTAAATCTCTCCGCAAATCTTCAGGCTCTAACAGGCACTTCCATGTTGGCGTCGACGCCATGCTCGTCCTGCGTTCGCAAGTTTTAACGTGCAGCACAAGCTGCCAGCCTGTAACTGCATGTCGACACAGGCTAGCAGCCTGTGCTACGGGTTCGCTCCGCCGTTTAGCACGCGCGGCAAGCACCTGCCGCCTACCAAGTCCAAGCCAACTTAAAATACGAGCCGATGCTCGGGCGCGACAATTGCCAACTCGCAATACTTCCGTCGGAGAGCAGATGAGGATCGTTCGAAGGTAGCGGAATAAATTTGCGTTGTCCCGGCATCGCCCAAGTTCCCTCGAGTTGTTTGCAGGGCTGATCTTTCGCGAAGAGAACTTGCACAATCAGCGACTCAATTTCGTAGGCGATTCGAACTTGCCACCATTGCTGAAGTGGACCGTGGAAAGCGTTCACAAACCGCAATTCAATGGGTCCGAATTCGAATTGTGTTCCAGCGGGGCCAATTGGAGCTTGAATTGAGATTTCCCAGTGCTTATCGCTGTGAACGATGTCGCCAGGTACGACTGGAACACGCCGCCAGGCGGCATCGGCCGGTTTTTGCAAGCATGTGATCTCGTCGCCCCAGGTCAAATAGGGGAACGCGATCCAAGGGCATGCATCGCTTCGCTTCACAATTCGGTATCGTTCCCAAATGACTCCGCTTGGAACATCGCCGTGTTTTTGTGGGTATCGTAGATCGATTATTTTCCAAGCTTGAACGATTTTCAGTTCTTCGCTAAACACCGATGAGTCAAAAGTCGAATCGGACTCGGAGGACTCTTTGGTAGGGACTTCGCCGATCAGCGAATCAGGCTCGACATCCAGAGTTTGTGCGAGTCTTTGCAAGGTGCTAGCGTCGCATGATCCGCCTCGCTTCACTTTTGCGATCGTACGAACATCGAGCCCTGCCTTGTACGCGAAATCCTGTTGGCTCCAACCACGCCGCTGGTAGAGTTCCGTCAAGCGAGGTCCGTTGACCTGAAAACCGCGTTTTCTCATGAATTCCTTGCGATTTTAGGAGTTTTATTTGCCAACAAGGTGCTTCCACTGCGATTTGCCGACTTGCGGTGGAATTCTCGGACCTTTGTGCATACTTTATCAGCATGAGGCCTGCGACTCCATGGGGCCATAGCGTCCGTTAAGTTTCCAGCAAGATAGGTTTACTACTGTCGATAGTCCGAGCAGTGGCCGATTTCGAAAACGGAAAATGCAGGTAGAATGCCATTATCATGAGTGGATAAGGAATTCGAATTCATATAACGTGGGCATGGGTAATGCTTTCCTTAGACGATTCGCGAATTAGGATTTAAGAGAACCGATGAAAAAACTGGAACATGGCCTAGAACTGTTTGTTTTCGCAAGCCGATGGATTCAGGCACCCATGTTTGTTGGGTTGATTCTTGCCCAGGGAGTCTACGCTTACCGGTTTTTGCTGGACTTGTTGACGCTATTTCCAATGGTGAGCGACAAGCATTCGGAGAAGCTGCTGTTGGGTGTCTTGGGATTGGTCGACATGTTGATGGTCGCCAACTTGATCGCGATGATCGTGATCGGCGGGTATACGCTGTTCGTTAGCAAGTTGAACATTGGTGAAAACGAAGACAAACCCGAATGGCTCGACACGACGACAGCGGCGACACTCAAAATCAAATTAGCGGCTGCACTGGTCGGCGTGTCAGGTATTCATCTGCTCAAGACCTTTATTGAGCTTGGAGGTGAGGTTGACCTGGGGCACTCTGCAGAGGGTCATTCTGCAGCAGTTAGTACGTTGGACAACATGAAGATTATGTGGCAAGTGGTGATTCACGTGGTGTTTCTGTTGTCCTCCTTGCTGTTGAGCATCAGCGAAAGGATTTTGCATCCACCGAGTTCGCATGCAACTACGGCCCGCGATAGTCACTAGCCCGGATCATTTACAACCCTCGAATTGAGCCGCAGGCGCTAGCCGAGACCACCGTGTTTGCCGAGGAAACCGTAACGTGGCTAGCGCCTGCGGCTTAGTAATGAATAATCCAGGCTAGGATTTACCCCCATGTTTACGGTGTTGAAATTGCTCCTGAAATCGGCCAAAATTATTTTAAAAGAGCAGAGTTTGTTTTTCCTCTTTCCATTCCGAGATAGCAAATCAGCAAAGGTTGAACTAATGGCACGCGATGAGAACGAAGACAATGGCTTGCCGCCCTCGGGCGGGAGTACGGACAGGTTCTTGCTGGTTTGCAAGGGGAACACAGCCGATGGATACACATCAAAACCCCTGGCAAAGGAAATTGTATGAAGAAGAATTCCAAACCTGAGTTAACCCCAAGTTGGTGGAACAGTAACAAGCCCAAAGCTTGGGATGATGGCCGTTTGGAGATGGCCCTTTCGGCTTATGTGAAGGGGCTTGGACGTCTCGAGCAAGAAAAAAATAAAGAAGCATTCGAGTCTGCAATGGATCTGCTTGATCAGGTCGAGAAGCATTCGGCAGCATCCGAGAAAGTGGCAGGGGAGACCCCCAGGAAGGCACCTAAAGACTACGACGCCGAGGACTTTAGCAACACTGCTGAGGTCCTCAAGAAATTTGGGGGGCACATCAAGTCGGAGAGGAAGAGGCTGGAAGATCTCGTTGAGGAAGAGAACCAGTCAGAGGACGAAGAAGAAGACAAAGGCATGCTACTGGATGAAGATGCCTACAGAAAGTACCTCAAGAAGAAGATGAAAAAGATTGAGAGCACAGCGTGTGTATTTGCCTTAGCGCTGTCGAAGCCCTCGAGCCCCGAAGAGCATCGCTTCCTTTTCCATAAATCTAAGAATGGTAAAAAACTGGGTTCGGAAATCCTGGACCAAGTCGAAGGGCTGGAAATGAAGAAGCTCACCTGGGGTATGGCCAGTGCTGATCCCAATACTAAATCAACCTTGGTGTTGCGGCTCGAACATAAGCAATTGCCCGGGATGATCAAGCAGGGGAATAAGTTCCTGAAGGCATTTAAGCCGCTGCCATTTGACACCATCAAGCTGGTATCGGAGACGGGTGAAGAGTTGCAGGATCTGCCGGATCCTGAGGACGCGGCAACGGATACTCCTGATACAAAAAAGGGGGAGGATACTCAGTCATCGACGCCTAGCCCGAAAGAGAAACCGGACCTGCTGGCTCGACTCAATGCGTTGATCCCACGCATCAAGGAGTTTGCAGCTGCTGCCGATGCTGCGGGGAACAAGGCTGGGGCGGATCTCGAAGCCAAAAAGTTGGCGTTGGCACCGAAGAACCGCTTGCTGACGCTGGTTCGCGATTGCAAAGGTATGATCGGTACCAATGACGAGCAAGCCGAAGCCATGCTTGTAGATATCGAAGGCATCCTCAATCAAGGTAATGCATCTACGGTTAGCATCAAAGAGAAACCGGACCTGTTGGCTCGATTCAATGCATTGATCCCTCGCATCAAGGAGTTCGCAGCTGCTGCGGACGTCGAAGGGCAAAAGGCTGGCGCAGATCTCGAAGCCAAAAAGACCATCCTAGCACCAAAGAACCGCTTGCTGACATTGGTTCGCGATTGCAAAGGCATGATCGGTACCAATGACGAGCAAGCCGAAGCCATGCTGGTAGATATAGAGACCATCCTCAATGGAGGTCAGGTTGACGTAGCGACAACCACGACGGTTCCAGAAAAGAAACTTAGTTTGATGGCTCGGCTCAATGGGTTGACGCCTCGAATCAAAGAGTTTGCAACCGCTGCCGATGCCGCAGGGAACAAAGCTGGGGCAGATCTCGATGCCAAGAAGGCTGCACTTGCACCTAGGAACCGTTTACTGACATTGGTTCGCGATTGCAAAGGCTTGATCGGTACCAATGACGAACAAGCCGAAGCCATGCTGGCAGATATCGAAGTCATTCTGAATTCGGAACAGATTAAGGTCGCCCCATCTACGGCCCCCACATCAGCCATAGATCGATGGAGCGCCGCGAGAGGGGATGCCATGGCCAAACTTCAAGCGGAGTTAAAAGAAATTCTGGCAACTAAGGATCCAGACGCGGGCAAGGCCGAACTGGAACTGCAATCAGTACTACGACAATTGAACGCTAAAATGGAAACCCAACGAGAGGCGGCAGAGATGGAACGCTACCTGGATCAAAACGATGTGGTAACAGCGATTGACATTTTGGGCTTCCCCTTGAAAAAACCACTGCTTGATTTGCTGAGCGAAATCAAGCCCGCACTGCAGGCTTGACCCTGCAAAATCCTCGAACACTCAGATAACACTTCAATATCAACAGGTACGCTATGACACAAGTTACCAGCTATGAAACGGTGAAACTACGCATTATCAACGGGCAGCCTGGTCTCTCCGACTTGTTAAAGAAGCTGAAGTCAGAGATGGTGGCCCTGGCGAAGGAGCTACCCGTAGGAACAGATGGTCGGGCCAAAGAGCTGCAGGAAATGGCCCAGCAGGCCAACAATGCCATTCGAGACGCAGTGGAGTCTGAAAAGCAGACGAACGATGTCAACGACACCATAAACGCGAATGTGCTCGTTAGCAAACTAAAGAAACAGTTGGCACTTTCCAAAAAGCCGGAGCGCTCCGACATGGCCACATGGCTGGAGTCGCAGATGGTTGAGCTGAAGAAAAAACTTCCCGAAGGCGAGGATGGTCTGGCCAAACAACTGCAAGAATTGGCCAAACAAGCCGACGAAGCCATACGAATCGCGGTCAAGTCTGAGAAGGAGACCGGCGATTCGGACGACACCAACAAAGCACTCGAACTTGTCAACCAGTTGAAGAAGAAGCTGGCCCTCGTGCCAGGTAATTTCGGCTTTCTAACGGGCAAGACCGATGGCGAGTTGGTCGAGGGCTGGAACGCGAAGACCAAGAAGAATGAATTTCACCATCTAACCGAGTGGGAAAAACTGATCGAGCGCGACGGCGGCGGCAAGCCCGAGGACATGATCGGGGGCGCGACCAAGATGATCAATTTGAAGAAACAATCCGCGAAGTTCATTCTCGACAAGAAGACCCGAACACTCACACAAGCGCCATCACAAAACACGGGTGTGTTCATTCAAGAGCACGACAACCAGTTCATCGGCACGTTCGAGACGCATATCCGCTGGGAGAGGGAGTCGACGCAGGGGATGCGGAAGGGTATGACCGACAACGTCAACCAACGCAGCGGAAAGGCGAAGGACGGCGTCGCTAAAAATTGCGATATGGCCAAGAAACTGACAGGGCTGATCAAGGCCAATCCCGAATTGATGTCCGATGGAGGTCTACTCGGTCGCATTGCCGGTACGATCTCCGGCCAGGGACAGCATGAAGTCGATCAAAACAACATAGACGAGAAGGCCGTTGAGCGGGTAATCAAGGACATCAGCGACGCTTCCGACCGCCTGCAACGTGGCGAGGGTGTTGAAGGGGATGCGAACAAGATCATGCAGTTGATCGGCTGTTTCACCGATGGCTTAACCGAGGTAACCGAGGGGAAGGAGAAGGCAGCTAAGCAGTTCGAGACCGTGTGGCCAGAATTCGCAAAAGCCTTCGGCTTGGAAGAAGGCGACAAGGGCAAGTTGCTGGCCCGTGTTCAGGGTTACAAGGAAATTGCCGGCGGAGTAGCCGATACCATTTCGGGTAAGGGAACTCGCAAGGATGTGACCCGCGGGACGTTGAAGGACGAGAAAGGGAATCCGATCACCGCGGCGATGCCCAATGACCCGAGATACAAGATTTCTGACGAGAACGCGCTCATCAAGAACGACATTTCGGGGTCGATGCATTCATCGCTTTTGGCCCAGGAACTTTCGGAAAGCCTGATCGGCAGAGCGCCCATTAAGGGCAAAGGCGAATCGGTGCAAGTCAAGGACAAGGGCCTGATCGATGCCCGGGCCTACGACGCGTTGTCGCTCACTGCTGGTGGCAAGAAAGGCCAGGCGGATATCGTTATGCACACGGCCTACGAAATGATCAACGGCATGCGGGCAATCACGGGCGGACCAGAAGTCGACGAGGCTGGGGCATCTTTCATCATCCGGCAGATGGGCAAAGGCGTCACCTTCACGGACGCCATGGAGTCCCTCTTCAAGCCGGAGCAGTTGCCTTGGCTCTCCGGTCAGGGTAGTGGCGGGTCTGGTTCTGGAGATAATAAGGATTCCAGCAAGAAGGACCCTCTGGCCAATCTACAAAAACAGTTGGCGCGTACCGAGTATGTACTCGCGAGGGAGACGCAGGGCTCGATGTACCGACCCACGGATATTTTGGACTTGTTCTCGTACACCCAATCCGAAATCAAAATGTTCAAAGACGGTCTCGAAGAAGCACCGCCCGAATCTGAAAAAGCCAAGCTGACTTGGCAGCTCGAAGCAGTGGAGGAGATGCTGAAAATCTTTGTCGTAACTGCCATGAAGCGCGCTGCCGAGAATGTCGAAAAGCAGAGAGCGGCTGCGGTCGGAGAAGTAGAGAGCATTACATACGCGCTGAAGCAATCGCCCGACGAAAAGACCAAGAAGGGCCTCTACCAGTCCGCGAACAAAACTCTGGTCGAGTTGGATGAACAGATCAACGACTGGGTGACGCAGATCGTGGAGGGTGATAAGAAGTTACCGGGCATCGATGCTCTGCAAAGTCCGCTCGATGCAATGGCAGAAGCGCAGAAATCGCTGGAAGAGGCGATGAAGTTGCTATTGCCAAAGCTCAAGGGCAAGCCAGCGAAGGACGACGGGACGTCGACTACTATTGTTCCGAATGATTTTGTGATCAAGGACGAAAAGGACGCCGAGCGAATCCTGATCGAGTGCAAGGACTGGGCCAAAGCGAAAGGAATCTATGCTCAGTACAAGTCGGAGATGCAGAAGCTCGCGAACTTCCGTCAGAAGGTCGTCGATGCGTGGTTAAGGGAAAACCTGCGCGACAAGGATGGGCTTGTAGAGAAAGTAGGCTGGGTCTCGGTGGGTAGCAATGATCCGACGTCGGATTACGACATCAGCGTCAACCAGCATAGCTTTAATGAGGATGGCACCGTCCGCAAGTACGACTACGAGATGGTCGAGGAGTTCAATAGTCATTTTCGCAGCCGGTATGGCTGTGAGACCGGCACAATCTTCGACACGAATCTGTACGCCTCGGCACCACCCCTCAAGCTCGTACCCCGCGAGGACGAAAGCCCCGAGGAGACGAACGCCCGCGAAAACATCAAAGCCAGTAACGACATCGGAGCGTTGATGAAGCAGCGCCGGTACATGAGCGCTGCCGAGTTCAACGACTACATGGTCTCTGTACTGCAAGGTATTCCGGAGGACAAGCAGTACGAGGTCGCTAACCGCTTTCAGGAGGCGGACCAAAACTACCGCATCTCCCTGCAAAAGACGATTGCCGTGCTAGTTAACCAGATCGAAGGGAAAGTTAAGAAACTGAAGGAAGAAGGCGTTGATAGTGAAGAGGTTGACCAACTGAAAGAACTTATTAAACGGGAGAAGGACATCCATTCTCGTTCTGGCAGCGCGATCATTAGCATGACAGATGAAATTGAGCATCTGACTCATGATCTGGAGCATGCATGCAAGGACTTTAACACACAGTCGACAAATACACTGTATGCCGATTCGATCAAAGACACGAGGGCCATCGAGGGCAAGATCACCGGTCTGCAAGCGTGCCTGAAGATCGCCGATGAACTGAAAAAATCCGCCAAGACGCTCGCTGAGTTGCCCGAGAGCGCCTCCGTCGAAGAAAGGGAGAAGCTGACCAAGTCGGTGGATGACAACAAGACCAAGCTTGCGAAGGCGATCGAAGCCCTTAATGACAATCGGTTGCGCGACGTGCCCAAGGACATCGAGGAAGGACGGCTGGACGCCGCCGCCAGTTCTCTGGCCAAGTTGTCGCCTGAGCTATACGAGGATCTCGGGCGGGCCTTGTCGCTTGCAATGTTCTTCGCCAATGAGGCCTATCAGTCGGGTGGCCCGCTCAAGCATGTCGTCTACGCGGGGCAGGCGGTGGAAAGTGATGTGCGGGGTGGTGCAGCCAAGATCGATAACGACGAGAAGAACATCCAGAGTGGAACGAAAAAGGAGATCGAAAAGTCGCTGGAGAAAATAAAAGCGAAACTCGAGATCAACATGACCGCGACGGAACAGCCGGGTGCGGATCAAAACGCGCTGCAAGTCGAACGAGATGAATTGACCCAGCAGTTCGGCCTTCTCACCGATGAGGTCTCCGAACTGGACAACTCGATCAAGGATTTGGAGAACAAGATCCAAGTCGCCATCGCTGAGGAGCGGAAGAAACGCCGCGCCGAGCTGACGAAGGACGAGTGTCTCGATTCTTTCAACGAACAACTCGGCGACTTCCTCAAGGATCTCCAGCACTATGGAGACGCTGATCCGGGGGTGGCGATCATCCAGTCGTCCAAGTATCTCGATCGATTACTCGATGCTGCCTTGCTCATCAGCGACCGCGGCCTAGTCAAGGACACAACGCTCACAAAGGAGATCGAGAACCAAGTCGGACGCATGAAAGTCGTTCAAGATCAGCTCATCAAGGCTCGCAAGGGACAGATCAAAATGGTGCCGGAAGGAGACGGCGAGCCATTCACACCGGAACAGGAACTTGAGCAGCGTCGCGCGATGGCATGCAAGATCATGAGCGACTGGGGCATCAACAGCCTGGCCTCGCTTCATCGCTGCTATGCCGATCTTGGCAAGAAGATCAATATAGAGGTGCGTAAGAACATGGCGACTGAGGTTTGATGGGCTGAAACGATAAGCCCTGGCTTATCTTGAACCTGAGTATTGACATCGACAGGTCGGATGCTTATCAAAGACAAAAAACTCAAAAACACCGGAAGCGGCATGGGGGTTTTCCAGCTATAGGCTAGAGCCCAAAACAAAATGAAGTTGACTAAGGTTTTTGTCGTCTACTAATTCAAATTCCCACTAAGGAAAAAGCAAAGGATAACTGATGGCACGCGATGATGATGACGACGACGATGGGTTGCCACCCTTGGGTGAGAATACGGACAAGTTTCTCGACCAAGCAAAGAAAGGGCAAGCCAGGAACTTCCTGCTGGTCTGCAAAGGAAACAAGGTCAAGTACCTAGCAGTCCGAAAAAAACCGATCAAAAAGAATGAGCTGAACGACGCTAAGAAGTCCGGTTACAAGGGCGAAGGCTATTTCGGCGTCATCACTGGTAAAGGGATGGAGCTCGTCTTCAATCTGTCTGCGGCCGATGGGTACACGGCCGAGCCGGTAAAGGACAAAATCCTTAAGGATTTTTTGGAAGAGAAGGCAGACTTCAAGTGCAAGCCAACGATTGCGATTGTTGCCATGCTCCCGGCTGTTCCGTTCGATGATGAAGATTTGAAGAATCCTCTCGTAGCGAGGTTTCTTGCCCTCGATGTTTTGATCACGCAGGTGCTTGACGCCAACCCAAGTGCAGAAACCGAGTTAGGCAAAACGACGTCGGAAATTCGTTTGCTATTGCAAGATGCCGACTTCGAAACGGCAGAGCCTCGCATCAAAGCGTTAGAGGCGAGGCTTCAAAAATTGCTGAGCGGAGCGGCTCCAAGCACGCCTGCGCCGGCAGTGACTAACCCTGCTCCCCCAACGACAGCTTCGCAGCCAATCCCGCCCGCTTCACCGGCGGCAACATCGTCGACTCCATCCTTAGACAACGATGCGCTCAAGCAAAAGCTGCAAGAGGCATTGAACAAGCTTGTTCCTCAGTTGAAGCAAGCGGTAGTGGCCTATCCTGATCGGAAGGTGGAGTTGCTCACACCAGTCGCTCAGATAAAAAAGGATATGGACGCCGGCGAACTGCAACTAGCAAAGCAAGGAATATTGGAGGTCGGTCAGTTGCTAAAGCTCGTCCTGGCTCAGACTGCAGTCCAAGGCGATAGCTCATTCTCCCCTCAAAGCATCAATCCCCTTCGTGCTCAATACGAAAGTAAGCTTACAATTTTACAACCAAGTTATGCAAGAGCCTTGAGCGAAATGCTGGGTGACACCGGTAAATTCCGATCGGTAATGGCGTACGCAATTGAGCAAGCTGAAGCGGGCGTTTACGAAACCGCCATCAAAGCAATAGATCGTTTAACGCAAGCTGTCGACAAGGCGATCTCGTCTAAGCCAAGCACCACAAGCGAAGTGGAGAATTCGAACAGCGTTGGCACGAAAGAGCCGGATGCGAACAAGAGTAAGTCGGAAGAATTAGAAGAGAGGGTTGCGGCCAAGGCGATTTCAGGCCAATTTCAGCAGAATTGGGATCAAGCCAAAGCTGTCTGGTTAGATGCCATGGACAAGGTGAATGATCAACTAAATTCACTGAGAATCGAGCTTTTGAATCAAGAAGACTCGGAATTGAATCAGATTGCGGAATTCGGTTTGAATGCCGTCACCGATAACCACCGGGTTCCACTGCAGGCTTCCATCATCAATGTCGACAAAGCAGCTGGACAAGCCAAAGCAAAGTTCATTGTCCAGACTCGCGAGTTTGTCGAAGAGTTCAGGGACCACATAGACACGGACGAGCAAGTGGAAGCCTGCGACGACAACCCATTTGGCGTCGCCATAACCATTCGAGATGCGCTTGGCGGAGCGCTAACTGCGTTGGATGCCGCTCTCGAACAAGCCTTCGTTTAGCGGGCGTTCCATGACGAAACTCATCCAGCACGATTACGAGCATTCTTTCTGCAAGGAGTTCATTCCGTGACCCACGAGGCAAAAGTCAAAAAGTTTAAGTTAGCATTTCTAAGGCCAAAACATCCTGACAAGAAAGCGTTGGCCGAAAAAATCACAATTGAAAAATTGGTATCATCGCTTAAGAAACCTTCAGATGAAGATAGCAAAAAGAAATCCCTCATAGGAGCGGCTGGAACGCGATTTTTTGCCCTCAAAGATGGCAAGCCAACGAATCCCGAGCATGGCGTCTATTTCGAATCGCTATTACCGTACAAACTGGTAAAGCATTGGGACGATGACCACGAATTCGCCATTTGGCGAGACGATGTCGGGAATCCGGTCACGATAGGGAAGGCAGCCAAGAAAATTGTCGAAGACGCCAAAAAAGGTGGAAAGCTGAATTTAGATTTCGTTAAAGAGTTCACAAAGCGATTTGAAAACTTCAAGTTTGCAATGGATGCGCTCTTCGATGAAGTTCCAAATTTGATGTTGCAAGAAACACTCAGGATATTGGAGGAAACACCCCAATTACCTCCAAAAATCACTTGTGACAAGCTTCAGGGGAAACTGGTCTATACTCAATTTCTTGAGCGGAAACTGGATAAAATCAACCCGCTCTACCTGCGCTCGGTCAGTGGCAATGACGCAACTGAGTTAGCACAAAAAAATCCCAAAGCCTATTACAGCGTGTTTTTGGAAAAAGTCGACACGCACAATCGAGTTGAGGCGCTAAAGAATCCACAAGTGCGTGAAGCGTTGGCAAAGGAGACCGTGCTGTGGGAAAAGCTGCGAATGGAATTTCCAATGTTGCCGTTCCTCGAAAAAGCAGAGGAAAGGGTAGATACGACAGGTTCGGTGAAGGAGCAGGAACAATCATTGGCGAAAGCCGTGTTTGATGAGTTGTTCGCGGAGGGAAATGCCTTGAATTTGATCTACTACACCAACAATTTTACGCGACCATCGGATGCGCTCGGAGCTAATCCAGAAGAATCAAAGAAATTAGTTGAAACCAAGCGTAAGGAATTGTTGGGTTTGGGTTACACGGACGTACCCGATCAGCCTGCAGCTCAGTGCGATGTGCTCGTTAGCATGTTGAAAAGTGTGATTGAAGCCGCCTTAGGACCGAACTCGACTTCCAAATGCAAGTCTATTGTGATTCCCGAAATGGTGCTCACAGTGCCTTTGTCCAAATTACCAGGGCCGAACAAGCAACCGGGCAAAGGTGGACTTCTGCCGATCGATTTCGGTGGGAATGTATATTTAGACGATGCAACAGCACCGAACGGCCAAGTGTTCTTTACGGGACAGGGGGTTGAGAATCCTGATGCCCACACGTATCTCGATGTAGATGGTGTTTTGTACGATGCCGTTCTAGGCACGTCAGGACAGGACGTATTGGATGCTGTTGCTGAGAAGTTCGTGAAATGGCAGTCAGACTGGGTTACGGTTGCGGACGGGTCTGTGAGCGTGAAAGTTGCGAAGGGAGACAAGGGGCACTGGATTATCGAGGAGCGTGGGCTTGTGGCTGCCAAGAACTCGCAAGGATTCAAAACAGGATACCGACTTACAAACAACGTCAGCAAATACGCCGTACTCCTCGGCGAAAAGAAGGACACTTTTTCTGATATATAACGATTCGCACTCATACCGTCCAAATAGGCAATAGGGCAAAAATCAACACAGATTAACCAATTATTTTTTTCAATGTTCGTAGAGGATAACTGATGGCACGCGATGATGATGACGACGACGATGGGTTGCCACCCTTGGGTGAGAATACGGACAAGTTTCTCGACCAAGCAAAGAAAGGGCAAGCTAGGAACTTCCTGCTGGTCTGCAAAGGAAACAAGGTCAAGTACCTAGCAGTCCGAAAAAAACCGATCAAAAAGAATGAGTTGAACGAAGCTAAGAAATCCGGTTACAAGGGCGAAGGCTATTTCGGCGTCATCACTGGTAAAGGGATGGAGCTCGTCTTCAATCTGTCTACGGCCGATGGGTACACGGCCGAGCCGGTAAAGGACAAAATCCTCAAAGATTTTTTGGAGGAAAAGGCAGACTTCAAGTGCAAGCCATCGATTGCAATCGTTGCTACGCTTCCGGCTGTGCCGTTCGATGACGAGGAACTAAATAATCCGCTCATCGCCAGGTTTCTTGGTTTGGATGTTTTGATCGCACAGGTACTGGACATCAATCCCGCTGCGGAAGCGGAGTTAGGCAAAACGACTTCCGGGATTCGTTTGCTATTGCAGGATGGCGAATTCCAAACGGCCGAACCTAGCATCAACACTCTAGAGACGCGGCTTCAAGAGTTACTCAATGGTGCACCTCCAAACATTCCTGTCCCGCCATCACCCCTGGGGCCAGCTTCCAACTCGCAGCCGATTCCACCCGCGCCTCCAGTCCCACCCAGCACGACCGCGCCAACTGCTCCAGCCCCAACTGTCGACAACGATGCGCTGAAGTTGAAACTGCAAGAGGCGTTGAACAAGTTGGTGCCACAATTGAAGCAAGCGGTAGTCACCTACCCAGACAAAAAGGTGGAACTACTCACGCCAGTGGCACAGATCAAAAAGCAGATGGATTCGGGAGATCTGCAAGAGGCTAAGAAGGGGATTTTAGCAGTTGGACAGCTGCTCAAATCGGTGATGTCGCAAGCAGCAACGACGCCGAGCACGAGCGAATCGCAGCAGCAAGCGGTAGATCCTCTCCGGGCTGAGTACGAACGCAAGCTCGCTGCCCTGCAACCTCTTTACGATCAAGCTTTGAAGGAGATGCTAGGAGATACCGGCAAATTCCGAACCGTCATGACCTATGCGAAAGAACAGGCGGAAGCAACAGTCTTTAGCAACGCCATCCAAGCGATCGATCGATTGTCAGTCGCAATACAACAGGCAATAACCGTTGGCGCAGGGGCCAATACAAGTTCGGGAACAATTTCAATTGCAAAATTGGGCAAGGCGAGACTCGAGTGGCGACAAGTCAAGATCGCTGCCATGGGTGGCATTAAACGTTTCATCGATAAACTCAAAGAGGAATTCGGCGACGACCAAGAGCAACAAATTCAGTTGCAAAGAGCGATTGAAAAGCTCGAATCCATCATGCTTGATTTTGATGACTCACTCGCGGATGCACTTGATAGTGTTTTGAATGCTTCTGGGGACGCGCAACAGAATGCGGCCACGAGCATCGCAAAAGAAAAGATGAGCGAGTTTATTGGGAAAATCGACTCCGACGAAGTTATGCGATCTATTGACGGGAATAGTTTGATGCCTGAACTGCTCGTCTGTGCACCGATGCGAGCGAGGCTAGACGATATTGCGGCTGCATTCGGATAGAATAATTTTGAATTGCTCGATGCGAGTAAAAGCGAACTAAATCGACCAATCACCCGGAATTTATTGGACTTGTATTCGTGATAACTGAGACACCAAGACTGAACTTACGCCGTACGTAGAGATATAGATATTATGGACTTTCTCGATTATTTTGGATTGAAGAAGAAGAAACCCAAGCCAGTCGTTCCTACGGTACCAAGCGGTCCCTTAGACCCAAGCAAGGCGTATGCTTTGGCGGAGCGTCATAGGGACCTAAAGAAAAGGGGATTGGATAACCAGCTATCGTTGAAGGGAACCTTAAGTGGTCGACTTCAGGCTGCCATAGACGCTGTCAATCGGGACGACTACGTTCGGGCCGAACAGGATCTGATCTCTATCGAGAATGAGCTTGCGACGGAATTGCAACAATACCTAAAGGCCGAGAAAGAGTGGAAAGAGCGGTCGGTCACGGTTGGCGATCAGATGATACAGGTGCTGAAGACAGTACCCATCGAACGCAGCAAAATGGAGGCTTTCTGGTCGTTTGCCAACGCGCGGGTCGAGGATCCCACTTTCACGAACTTCGAAGCAGCGCTCAAGATACTGCATGATTTAAAAGAACTGCTTGACAACGCCCAGCCTGAGGAGATCGGGTCGGTTGGTGGAGTGAAGGCCACAGGTGCCGCCCTGGCCGAAGCCCGCATGCTTAAATCGGCTCAGGTGGTGTTGGCTGCCAAGACAAAGGCCGCTGAGGTGGCACTTGAACGCCTACGCCTCGAATTCCAGCCAGCCTTGCCGGCGGCGCTTAACGTGCAAGCGCTAAAGCTGGATGGCCTAATTGCGCCGAGCACCGAGACCGATCCGGTCAAGGTTGAGAATCTGGCCAATTCCATCGCTGCAGAGACGCTGAAGCTGGACGAACTGGTCCTGGCCCCACGCGCGGAGTGGGCTGCTTGGAAGCAAGAACTGGCGGCTTTCGAACTGCAGTTGGCGACCCTGGCGAATCATCCGCTCAAGGACGAGGCGACCACGGTCAAACCGCTGCTCGATAAGATTAACGAGGATCTGGCCAAAGCGAAAGTGGATGCCACCGCGATGAAGTGGACGGACGCCTCAGCAGCCCTCAAGCTGTTGGTGCCGCGCTGTGAGACCGCAGTGCAGACGGCGGATGGTCTGGCTCATTTCAAGACCATCTACCAGGAGCGGAAAAACCGAGTCGACACGCTGCCGGATCCAGGGACAGTCCCACAGGAACCGGCGCGCCTGGCCGTTGAAGCGACGAAAAAACTTCTGACGGATGCCGACTTGGAAAAGACCGCCGGCAAGTATCCGGCCGCGATTACTCTGCTCAACCAAATTCCCGACGCAGTCCTCAACGCAAAAAAACTGATCAATGCTGCAAAAGTTTACAACGGTGAGATTTCGAAATACGTCGGCTATGTTGCGGAACTCGGCCGGTACAAGGACGATGCAAAGGATGCCATCGCCACGGGGCTCGCGCAATTCACGGAGCGGGTGAATCAAGCCAAGTTCCCCCAGACCAATGACTTCGTGAAGTCGATGATGTTGCTCAATCAAGCCAACCCGCAATACGTCAGCCTGAAGGCGAAGGCCGAGCAGGCCAACGTTTACAAGGCGGCGTTGGAGGCGTTCGAGATTCGCTTTAAGGAAGTGGAGGACCATAAGGGCCGGATCGCGATCGAGGAATTTTACGCGCGCATGCAGACCGATCGGACGTTCGCCAATATCCGCAAGTTGGCCGGCGAACCCCACATCGGAACGACGGTTCTGGACGCCACCAAGCCGCTGCATGCGGCCCAGATTGCATTGGCCGTCGACGCCGAGAATTACAAGACCAAGCACAAAAAGGCCGGTGAGGATATCGCATCGCTCAAGAAGGAGACCAATGGCGGAAAAGCGACGGAGGTCCTGACCGAGGCGGAAACTCGTGTGACCGCCGCGGAAAACGCGGCGACCGCCAAGGATTGGCCGGGCGCGCTGAAGTTGATCGAAAGTGCCGCGGTGACCATCGAGGCCGCCCGCAAGTTGCTTGCCGACGACAAGGAGTTGGGAGGCCTGAAGGACACAGGCAAACTGGACGGCATCGGCACCGACTTCGATGCCGCCTTCGGCGTCTACCAGGCCATGCGCAGTCATGTGGCGGGCAAGGATTCCGGGATTGTCTTTGCGACCAAATTGACGACCGCGGACGCACCGGCGCAATCCGCACGCGACGCCGCGGGCACGCAGCCCCCTAATTTCGTTCTGGCACGCAGCGAACTCGACAAAGCGATTGAGGTTTGCGAAGCGACCCTCTTGTTGGTCGTGAAGAAAGGGGCATACGACACCGCTCTAGCCGGTCTGAAGACCATCCACACAACGACGCTGCCGGGGCTGAATGAAAACAATTGTATCAGCCCAAAGATTACGGAAATTGGGCAGGCCATTACGGGTGCTGAGCAAAAGGCGGCCACCCCAACTTTCAATTTCGACGGGGCGCAACAGGATATTGGCGTTACGATGGTCAAGGCCAGGGAGGCCGAACGCAATGCCACTGCCTACAAGTCCATGAAAGCGGACAAGCAGACGATCAAGGATACCCTGACCTACCTGGAGAATCCTGCCCGCTCGGCGGGGGTCGCCGACGAGATCAAGCGCTTGAAAGACGCCCAGACCTCCATCACCAACGATGTCAATGCGCAGAAATTCTCTAATGCGGTGAAGACGGCGGCGGCGACCGCCAAGGCCTGCCCTGGATTGAAGAAGAGGGGTGAGCTTTACGAAAAAGTATCAACCATGCGAAAATCGTGGGTGACGGACCGTTTGCCGCTCATTGAGGGAGCCGGCAAGGAAGCGGCAGCCCTTGAACTTGCGGAGGTCAAGGCACTCGACACCGAGGTTGAAAAGATGATGGACGGGCACATTTACGAATTGGTTGAGACTTTCGCAGGGAAAGCCTACCATCTCATCACAGCCGGAAAGAAGATTCTTGACGATGCTGAGGCTTTCGGCACGTTGCGCGCGACCGTCAACACGAAATTGAACGACACGCTCCCTGATCGGAATCCCTCGACTCAAGAGCGCCACGACGGTTTGCGCGATCGCTTTGACGCGGCGGTCCAACTGGCCAGTCAAGAGCGCAACTACAAGCGCGCTACGGAGATGCTCAATACGATCCCCGGCGAATGCAACGGTTTGGCGGCCGATGCACAGGCCTACCGGGACTACGAGGATTCGCGGAAGAAAGCCGGCCAGAAGTTGGGCGCCGCGATGAAGGACAAACAGGCGGAGGCCGTCCGTCCAATGCTCGCACAACTGCAGAGCCGGCACACGGCTGCGGTCCAGATCGCCAGTGGCGGCGACTACGCACCGGCTAAGAAGTTACTGGACGACATTTTCACCGATGCGGAGAAAACGCTGGCCGCGGCCACAGACGCTCGCAACTACGCCGCTGCCGCAGAGGACATGAAGAAGCCTGAGACCGATATTTTCGAAGCGATCGATAAAGCAGAAGAGTTTTACAAGGAACTCATGGCCAAACCCGAGTCGCTTTATGCCGTCTCTACGCTGGGAGGCATCAACAACAAGATCAAGACCGCGAAAGAAAATGCGAGCTCCAATCCGAATGGGGCAAGGTATGGGCTTATCGAAGTAGTGGATGCGTGCGCCCAAGCGCGCCTTCTCATGGGCCACTACGGCCAGATGGAAGCCTCCATGGAAACGCTGGAACAAGAGATCAAGGCCTTTCAGACCACCCATGCCCAACAAGCGTTTGTGAAAGACGTGGTAGACAAGCTGCCGGACGAGATCGAGGCGGCCCGCCGCGAGGCCCGCGGCACGGGCGATTATGCGAAGGCCACGAAGCAAATCCAAGCTGTCGATACGACGTTCATCGCGCAGCGGCGCGCCGCCGAGGCGCACGTTCCCTATGTCGCCCGCAAGGGTGAGGTCGAGGCGGAACTTGTTAAGATGGACAAAGACAACGCACGGTATGCGATCGTCGCGGCCATTGCCTCCGTACGGCAAGATTTAGCTCAGGCCGCGATCCAGGCCGCAGCCCACGATCACAAAGCGGCGATGGCGCTGCTCGACAAAGCGGCGGACACGGCAGACGACGCGCTGCTTCAGGCGAAAATGCATGACGAGGCGGTGGCACCCACAACGGTTGAGATCAAAAAGATTCTGGCCGGCAAGGACGGGGCCAAGCGGTTGGACGCCATCATTGCCACTCTCGATCCAAAGGCCAAGCGCAAGGTGTTGGATTTGGCCTTTGAAGCGCGCTTTGAATGCAAGTTGACGCGCTTTGTCAGCAAGGCTTGGGAAACGGCTCTGGACGAGTGGAAAAAGAGCAACCCAACCGCGACACCAGATCAGATTGCAGTTGCCGAAAATTACTATTCTGACCAGGATAAAGAGAAGAAGGGGGCAGACGTCCAGCGTTTTTACGATCTTATGTGCAAGCTTCCGGACACACACACCAAGGACAACGACAGCATGCAGGTCTTTCTAGTTGGTGAGATCGCCGAAGGGTCGGACTATTGGTCATTTAAGAAGAGAGTAGCCATGCGCGAGGGTGACGTGGCGACGAGTGGCATCTACGGACTCTCGCTTCCCCACGAAATCGAGGAGGTCGAGCCCGGTTGTGAGATCGATACAGGTGAGCCGATCACCTTCTTTAACTGGAACACCGTTCACGAGGTCGGGCACGCGATGGACGACAAGCTTGGTTTCATGAGGTCAAAAGGCAATTCGCTCGCGGGTTGGACCTCCCATGGCACCAATGTGCGGCCGATCGCTGAGGCCGTGGCTGGAAAGTATAATTACGACACTGCGTACGTGTCGGCGTATATGCAAAAGGCGACCAATATACCCCTTCCCGAGCCAAAAATCGGCTGCGACGACGACGAATGGGAGCGCCGACGCGTGGCATGCGTCGCATGGGTGGATAGCGCACGCTCGGATAAGAGCCCCTGGCAATCGGCGAGTACTGCCAAAGCACTGGCAATCGGCGGTGTCGTCTACCATGAGAGCTACGACAGTGGAGATTGGTCGAGCTATAACCTCTCTGCCCGCGGACAGGGCGTTACCGGATATCAATTCCGCGCTCCCGGCGAATGGTTCTCCGAGCTTTACGCCGCTTATCACACCAAAAAGATGAAGCCGAGCCACCCAGCGTACGCGTGGCTGCAAACCCTCTAACTCAGGAGACAACGTATGTCCTTGTTCCGATCAACCAACGTAAGCTGCCCCAATTGCGGGGAAACCGTGAACATGAGTGGAGTCGGTAGCATCAATGCCGATCGCCGACCCGATTTCCGAGACGCCATTCTGGAATCGCGATTTCAAGACGAAACGTGCCCCAATTGCCAGACAACCTTTCGTTTGGCGCCCGAGTTCAACTATCTTGATGTCGGCCGTAATCAATGGATCGCCAGTCTTCCCGCGTCTCGGGTCCGGGATTGGATCGAACTCGAAGACGAGGCGAAGGAAAGTTTCGATATTTCCTACGGATCGAAAGCTCCCCAGGCGGCTCGGGATATCGGGGACGACCTGGGCGTACGCCTGACTTTCGGCTGGCCGGCGCTGCGAGAAAAACTTCTCGCCCGACAGCACGCCATTGACGATGCCACCCTGGAAATGCTGAAGCTCGAAACGATCCGACGCGTTCCTTCGGCGCCGCTTGCCGAAGGGATCGAATTGCGTCTGGTCGAGGTCACGGACGAATTATTGACCTTTGTCTGGATCGATGCGGAGCGCGAAGAAGTGCTCGAAACACTCCAGGTTAGGCGGACTTTGTTGGATGCAATCCTTGAAAATGCCGAAGCTTGGAAAAGCATCCGCGACCAATTGACCGACGGCCCCTTCGTCGACATGCAGAAGCTCTTTATGGGACAAGGCCGTGCCGTCGCTTAGGTTGCGTTGGGCATGATCGAGTTATCGAAGGTGTAAGTCGCATAAGGGGTGTCGCGGACGGTCGATGATCCAGCCGATGCCGCAGATGAACTGCGCCGCTTGATGGCCATCGTCCGGGGCGAGTGACATTGCTAACCGCCGTATCGACTCTTAACTTCTTTTAAGGCTTCAGCGCGGCTTTTGAATGCGGTGGATTTTTTCTTGGTCCAATTCCATCTCCCCGAACCTGGGGTCTGCTCTTCGCAATCAACGACGTACCAATTGATGTCAGGCTCCGCTTTAGCTTTCGCGTTCAATACCGAAATCATCACCGGCTTTTCGATTGCGTTGAAAACCGTATTCTCTTTACTGGAACCAGGGCCAACAAAGCCCTTGAATTTGAAGCTTTCTAAATTTTCGGCCGCCTTACGGGCAAACAACTCGGAAATCGCGCTCCATAAAACAATCGTATCGGTTCCCTCACCTGTAAATCCTTGGGCCTTCTTATTGAAGATGTTTGATTGTGTCAGTGGTTCGAAATTCCATACCGACTCAAACCAACTCCCCACGGTTCCTTCGAGAACCAGGCCGTTGGTTTCTTTCTTAGCAGCATCCTTTGCACCGGTGCCTGACCAAAACGCCCATTCCTTCCCGCTTTTCAGTTTATCGACGACTAAGTCTAAATGCCTTTCGGCATGCTCGATAAAGGGCTGCAATTGAAGCATCGCTTGTTCAGCCACCGCCGTCCTTACTGTTTTTGAAGCGTCGCTATCGATCACGGAAATAATGAACCGATTGTCGGAATCTCGATTCAGGTTTTTGGCTTTCCAACCAGGCAATCCATTACCGCCTTTTCCTGCTTGACAAAGACTGAAAATCAATGCGTTCCAAATCCGAAATGGATACTTCTCCGCAGAAGAGCCAAGGTCATACGTTTTTACAAAATCATTGAAGTCTTTCTCGAATTTTTTGTATTCACCAAGCTGCGCTGTTCGTTCGCCAATCTGCTTTATTACCTCTTCGGTCAATGCCCCATTCCAATCTACTTTACCTTCTTCCATCGCTTTCTCTTGGCTTCTTTTAGCCATGATCAAGGCAAAGAGTTTCGCACATTCGCTACTCATTTTTTCGATGGACTTGAGAAAGTCTTTGGCATCCTTCGATTCGTCTTTCGACAGCGCCTTCTTGCAGCTTTTGACGGCTTTCTGGAGATCGAAAGTATTCTTTTTCAGCTTATTGAAATCAGCCTCTTTGAAGCTTGTCTTCACCGCCTTGGTTGTAAGCGAGTCAATTTCCTCGGTACACTTGCCGATCGTCTGCCCCTCAATCTTTAAGACGAGCGCGATCGCTCCGGCGCTGGCACTCGGCGAAACGTCGAATTTGGACTTCGCATCCGTCCACGACTGAAATGCATCACCGCCAAGTTTCTTTAGTTGTTTTTCGCTTCGGGCTAGTTGTCTGAGTTCATCTTCGGTTGGCATTGGACAGCTTCGGTAGAGTGTTGAAGTGCTGGGAATGGTATCCTACCCGAGAATTCCATTTTTCCTACTAGTTGCGACTTTCAATGGGACTGATTCGGATTTGCTCCGGTTGCCAATTACCAGAACGACCTTCCCGATCCAAGATCTCGATGACTACATCGCATGAAGGTGCAAGCTCTAAATCCGCCTGCCCGTCTGCTCGAAACGCAAAATGTCGAATCAATTCTTCGACCGACGCGTGAGTCGCCAAACGGGTGAGTGAAATTCTTGCTTGTCTTCCTTCACTCTCAACGATTGTGCCGATTAGAAGAGAGAGTTTGGCGGCAGGATGATAACTCAGCTTCGCTCCTCCGATGGAGTACATTCCGTCGCTGGTGTCTATCGCTAGTTTACCAAAGGTCGCCCCATCACCCTCAAATTTCAAATCAAGCGTGGCCCCGTCGAGGTCCAATGTTCCTGGCTGACATAGTACAGCCATCGGATCGAGTCTCTTTAAACCCTCTTTGTTCTGATAGGTCAGATTGGGATTGCTGATTCGAATCGAGGGGGGAATGCGTTCCGATGGCCATAGAACCGCTTTGCCATCCATTCCCGCTGTTAATATCGTTCGACCATCCGGAGAGAACTCTGCCACGGTCGTTTCCGTTGAATGATACTCCAACGACAACACTTCTCCCAAACTCGCATTGATTTCTCCTGCCTCCGGATGCGCGACGTTGGACTTCGACTGAGTCATCCGTCCGATGTCCCAAAGCCTTACGGTTGTATCTTGGCTAGCGGACAAAACGCGTAGCCCATCGCTCGAAAAAACAACAGACGACAAAGGAGCGGAGTGCCCTAGCAGCGTGGTAATCTCCTTTCCCGACGCGAGCGACCACACGCGAATCGTTTTGTCTTGCGAACCAGAAACAAGCCATCGACCGTCGGACGAAAATGACACGCTATTGACAGCCGCTGCATGCCCCACGAATTTCTTCGTCTGTTGCAACGTACCCGAGTCATATAACCGAATCGAATTGTCATCGCACCCAATGGCGATCCATTTTCCATCCGGCGAAATCCTGAGTGTATTGCCGACAACAATCGAATCGGAGATCCGGTTTGATGACATCGGTGATCCATGGGAACTATTCCATACAACGATTCGCCCATCTGCCCCAGAAGTGATCACAGACTGATCGTCCGCAGAAAATGCCAAATCTCGAATCGCACCGAAATGACCTCCGACCAGTTTTTGCGTAGAAATTCGCTTCGTAACATCCCAAATCAAGGCCGTCCCGTCGTCGCTTGCTGTTGCAAGCAACTCGCCGCTCGAATCAAAACAAAGCGATCGAATCGATGACAAAGGCCGAAAGCTCTTTAGCTCTTTCCCATCGTTCATCCGCCAGAGACGCGCACCCCTTCCACCGTAGGTCAACAAATTGGAATCGTTCTCGGTTGGTACCGCTCCCAAAAGAGATTCGGGGGTCATGCTGGCGGAGCCCGTTGCTATCCATTCATTTGCTGGTTCGTTCCATTGCCAAATCCTCTTCCGTGAATCAACCGAGTCTGACGTGGTCACGAATACAGACGGCCTGCCGGTCGCTGAGAAAACCATGTCTTGCACCAACAATCCGGTAAGATCTTTCGTTGCTACTTTCTCGCCGGTTGAAAGATCCCATATCCACAATCGTGTTCGTTTCTCATCGAGGGGTGCGCAACTTGCAAGGAACTTCCCACTAGAAGAAAGAGATGCAAGTTGAACTGCGGAAAAATGGCGTAGTCGCTCTCGCGGAAACGATTGTCCTGTCGTGCAATCCCACCATGCGATACTTCCATCCGAGCTGACCGTTATTGCCGTCGGGTTTGCATCCGTCCTCGATTCGGGCGATAAAAAGAAGCAGGCAACGACGGTTTCAGAATGACCAAAAACGTGATTGGACATCGTCCCCTTTTGGACATCCCAAAATTCGACGGTCCCTAATTTATCCCCGACGATCGCGAGCTTTCCATCGTCGGATATTGCGACGCTCGACACGGGTGAATTAAACGGTTCGCTTTCTTTTTCCGTAGTTTTTTGTGGCCACTTGCGAATCCGTATAGGCGGCGACAAAGTATCCAAGTTCCAAATGCCAATTCCAAATTCATCTCCCCCTGCAACCAGCCACATGCCACTCTGCGAGATTGAAAAGACACCATCACGACCCGCGTGTTCCATCATGGCAAGTTGCGTTCCGCGCTGCAGATCCCACAAACGAAGCGTATTGTCTCCTGCCACGGTTGCGACCTGTTTTTCGTCTTTTGTGATTTTGGCTTTGTTGGTTAGGTACTCGTGGCCATCGCTCAATTGAGCGATACGCTCGCCTGATTTCGGATTCCATAAACCAACGGTTCCGTCCGCATGTGCAGAAGCGATGATGTCACCGGAGGGAGAATAGCGAGCGTCCAAGATGGGAAGACTCTCATCGCTGAGAAACTGCTTTTCACGATAACTATCCAATCGCCAAGTTTTCCAAGTGCGATCATCGCTCCCCGAAATCACTTGCGTCCCGTCCGCAGAAAAGCGGCACGCTCTTATCCACCCGCCATGGCCACGCAGCCTTTGAACCGGATTCGATGGCTGCAACTTGGATTTTGGGGGTACGCTCCAAACGTGGACTTCGTTGTCATTGGCCGACGAGACGATTTTCTTTCCATCCAACGAAAATGAGACTTCTTGCACTGTGCCTTCATGCCCCTCAAACGACTGAAACGACTGCTTTGGAATCGATTCGCCGCGCAGTTGCTTAACCACATCCTCGACGCGTTGCCTTCGGTTTGCGTTCGGCTCAACAGACCAAAGCAGAACTCGCCGATCCGCGCCACCCGACGCGATCTGCGCCCCATCTGGAGCAAAGGTTGCGCTCAAAACAGGAGCCTCATGCCCTGAAAATTGTTGAACCTCCGAGCCGTCGCCGGTCTTCCATAGCCTAACCGTTCCGTCGTTGCTCGAGCTGGCCACCAATTCATTGTTTGGCGAAAACTCGATCGATGTTAACGCATCGAGATGTCCCAACAAAACAACTTCGCGATTTTCTTTCCACTTCCAAATCCGCCCGATTCGCTTGTTGTCACCTGCGGCAATGTACTCCGACGTTGGATCATTGGAGAATGAGACTGTCGTAGCCGGCCCCGACTTCATCGCCAGTTTCTTTTCGAGGACGGCTTCCTCTCCATCCTGCAAGCGCCATACACAAACGGTTCCTGTGTTGTCGTCACCGACACCACTCGTAGCGATCAAATTGCCTGCCGAGTTGAAATCGAGGTCTGTTAGCGAACGACCATGCCTAAACTTGGCAATCGACTGCATATCGCCGAGTCGCCAAAGTTCACATTCTCCAGTCAGTTTCCCAATGGCTATCCATTTTCCATCGGCAGAACGATCGATGCATTCAACTGAATCATCTAATGGAAAAGTTGCGACGCTTTGCACGCTGTCATCGCTGCTTCCTCCACGAACGAGGAACCGATGACGGCCCCATTCCCAGTGTCGGATCTTGGACTTGGCGTTGGACCTTTCCTGTTGATTTAGAATCTCTGCGGCGATGGAAAATTGATTCTGTTGGATGCTTGCGCCGACCAGTCCAATTTCTGCAAAATAAGAACTTTCTTCTGCCTGCTGGCGTTGGGCAATCGATTCCAGACGGGCCTGCTCTGCGTTGCGCTGAGCCGTTTCGGCTTCTTTGCGCCGCGTTTCCGCATCGCCTTGCGCAATGATGGCTTTCCCCCGTTGCTCAGCCTCGGACTCAAGCGCAAGCTGCGTCTTCTTAAACTCCCCCTCGAGTTCTCGTTTGGAGGCATCGAGGGCAGCGTTAAGTTTTGAGGCTCTGCCATAAAGTGTCAAAATGACAATCATGCCAATGGAACCCGCCACCACAATGAACCCTGTTAACGCAACTGCCAGTTTTCGAATCGTCTTGAATCGGTTCTGCCTCGCGTTCCGGTCAGCAATCGCTTCCTGAAGCTTCCGAATCATCGGGCGATGATCCTCTTCGGATTCCTCGAGCAAGGACAAACCAAGATCGTAGTCCCCTTTGTCGTAGGCCGTCTCCGCGTATGCCGTCTTGGCACGCGACAATCCTAGCCTTGCAACCTCATTTTCATCCCAAAGCGAAAGAGCTTCATCAAAGGCAAAAACCGCTCGCGAGAATCCTTGATAATCTTTCGTTGATATCGCTTTGTTCAATTCCGTTTCCGCATTGTCCGAAAGCATGAGGCTTTCGCTGTGAGCCTGATAGAGACGAATCGCCGCTTGAAAGGATTGAACGGATCGGAATCGCCGGCGCGGCAGAGTTGCCATCGCGCGAACTGCGATTTCCATGAGTTCTCCCGTAACGCTCGTTTCACGAATGATGTTCTGAGAGGCATTTTGTACGCACTCCATTACATCGTTTCCGTAGTGCGGCGGTGATCCCGTGAGAATCTCGAACAAAACCGCACCCAACAAATAGACATCTGCGGCTGGACCGATCGCAGTCATCGGTCCCGTTGCCAGTTCGGGGGCCATGTACGCGGGCGTGCCACCCATCGCTTGCGATCGTAGGATACTAGAGGTTCGGCGAAAGCCCTCGGTCGCGACGGCGATCCCCCAGTCCATGACGAGAACTTCGCCGAAGCTACCAAGCATCACGTTCTCAGGCTTCAAGTCGCGGTGAACAACACTCCTCGAATGCGCAAAGGCTACCGCGTCTGCAACCTTAAGTAGAATATCGATATTTTCACGAGTCGACTTCTGAGTGATGACTCGGTCCCAAGGAGTCCCGATCACATTCTTCATCGAGTAAAAGAGCTCGCCTTGTTTGTTCCTCCCGAGGTCGTAGATTGGTACAATGTTTGGGTGATCCAACTCACCTGTTAGAATTGCCTCTGCAAGAAACTTTTCTTGATGTTCGTTTCGAGTTCGGTACTCTTCACGCAGCATCTTGATGGCGACGGTTCGATCGATCGATGCTTGCCTAGCGGTATAAACAACCCCAACGCCACCTTGACCGATAATGTCCAGGAGTTCATAGTCGACCGGCGAATCGGATACGTTTAATGGCGAGCGTACTTCACGCGGTAATATCGCGAACACGGAATCGGAGACAGTATAACCAGCGTCGGGCCCTTTTAGAGTACTTCGAACATCCGAAGCACCTTGGATCGAGTCTCGCCAAAGTTGATCCATCTCCTTTGGCAGCGATGCGGCAGTCGCGTCCGCTTTGGACAAATCAGGCACGATAGGCTTCGCTTTTAAAACTTCTCGCTCGTTCGTTTTGCCACGAGTTGGTTGCGACTGCATCGCGATTTCGGAAGGTTTTTCGATTGCTGTCGAGCCAGCATCAACGACCGCTAAAGTTTTCGTTTCAGTTGGTACCTCAGGTTCCTCCGGCCACTCAACGATACTTCCACACTGAGGGCATCGCCCTTCTTGAAGGCTCACATTCTCGTAATCGAATTCGCAAAGCGCACATTTCTGCATCCACCGATCTCCACTTTTAGCTACGACAAAAATCCAAACGGTCCGAATTCCTCAACCCGCTCTAAATCGTCGGGCTGCTTTGCGCCAGGATCGCATTGTTTGCGATACTGTACCGACTGCTAATGCTGCGTTGGCTATCGGTTTCTCTTCGCCCATTGCTTTGCTGCTGAATTCATCACGTTCATGAACCTCTGGTTCACTCACTTCGAATTCGCCGTCCTCTACCGACACCATTCCGAGCTTTTGTCTGGGTATGGATACGGTGTCTTGATCAAGCACGCGTTCTTCCGTCGGCAAGCTATTAGGCGAAGTTGCAGAATCTTCCACTTCAAACGGTCGATGATCGCGGAGATAGAAATCCTTAAGCAATAGCTCATTGCCATCTTCTCGTATCAAATAGATTCGATATCGATTGTCCCCAAGCCTTAGAAACAGTTCGCCAGAACTCAACTCTTCGATGTCTTTTTCTGTGAGGTCAATATCTACACTCGATGCAATTTCTCCTTGTTCGCTAATCAGCGTTATGACTCGCAATACATAGGATCGGCTCTTTTCGACCGCTGAACTGCCTGATGAAACGACGATTTCTGCGGACGAGACTGGTGGCGGAATACCATTGTCAGCTTGAACCAAGACAGAACTATTGAAAGCAATTCGACTTTGAACTGTTGCGGCCTGCGGCAAATCAAATCGCAATGAAAATAGTCCCGCCGCCGGCACCACGAATCTTTCATTTACGACTTGTGACAAACTCGATGCAGCTCCTTGAGAGTCGTTGAATTGAATTCGATTCAACGCGTCGATGCCAACCGTCACCCTGACGGGTATGTCCGCGATAGGGTCGGCAAGATTTGGGTTACCCTGATACTGGTGTGTTATCTCGTAGATGACTCCAGACGCATCAAATCTTGAGATCTGGGGATTGATCGTCAATGGAGAAATCGAGCCATTCGGGAAGTTGTCAATTTGCCTATCACCCCAATCGATAACAACAGAAAAGTTGCGATCAACCAACGGAGGATTGGCACCACCCAGTTGAAGTTGAACGCTTGCCAGTCCCAGAGAATCGACATTCACGCCCAACGAATTCACTTTCGGCTGCACACTGACCAGCGGCGGAATCTTGGTCACCACGGCTTCTGTGTTCGCGTCCGAACTGCCAGCACGAATGGTAGCTCCTGGCGCAAATTGAAACTGACCGCCAGTATCACCCCGAATCGTGGCGTTCACTCCGTAAGTTTGCACTATAGCGCCAGCACCGATCACCAAGTTGTTCTGAGCGTCAAAACGAATCGAGCCACCACCTCCAGCAACAACTCCGCCCTGAATCAAAACCGAGCCGTCGTCGTTTCGCAAATTGACATTCGAACCGGCACTGGAAGTCGCCACACCTGTCGCAACATTCGAGAATGCAACGTCGCCGCCTCCGACCTGCCTAAACTGTACCGTGCCAGACCCACCTGACCGAAGATGGTCTACGGTTGTCATTGTAGACGACGTGTTTTGAACATCGACGGAATTGGTTTGCGAATTCACGCTCAATCGATTCGTTTGAGTTTGAACCACTCCTGCGGAGCCTATCCCCGTCTGGGCACTCAAATCAACTGCAAGTCCTTGTAGCAAACCTCCTCCAATAATTCTTCGTGCCGATTGAATTCCAACGGTGCCTCCACTGGCCCTAGTTGCGGCCACCAATTGGACATCGCCATCGTTTTGTGTTTCGAGAGCAACGTTGCCGAGTCCACCCGCGGTTACTCCGGTACCATCGACTATGAGATTGCCGCCTACGTTAGAAAGCCGAATATTGCTTTCGTTAGCCGAAGGAGTTCCATCTGGGTTGCTCGCAACTCCCTGAAAGCGGATTCCACCGCCGCCTGACTGAGTAAACAGAATGTTACCTCCCTGATTCGCCACAAGATTCGAAAACGCTACGGATCCCGACTTGTTGTTCGCAATTTGAACCACTCCGCCAAGTCGATTCGTTGCACTGATGGTGTTCGTCGAAGTTGCGATAGGAATATTCGTCCCAATCCCCGTTGCGGCTTCCAGGGCAATCGAACCGGCCGCTAAGGTCGCGGTGGAGTTGATGGTCCCTGTGTTGCTATTGTGATCGCCGGCAATGATTTGAAGTCTTGAATTCAAACTAGACGATCGCAAACCGATGTCGCGATCGGCTCGCAATTCTAATAAGTCGCTCGTGTTCAGTTCCGTTAACGCGGACGCAAAAAGACTACCGTTGACGGCCTGAATCGATGAGGTTGTTCCCGTCCCACCTGCAAAGCGAATTTCGTTGACGCCATTGTTCAAGTTCACGTCGCCATTGGAGGCTTTAACAAGTCGCCCCGCACCAAAATTCACTTGACCTCGGACGCTTGAAACCTCAACACTGCCAGACGAAAGTAGATTGCCATTCAAGTTTACGGTTCCAAATGAACTCATGAGAAGTGGACCTGACTTTGATTCAACAAGACTCGCGAAACTGGCCGTATCATTTTGATCAGCACCACCGAGAATGGAAATTTGCTTCGCTTGAATTTGGCCTGCATTAAGCTGCGCGTTCGCCGAGTTGTCGTTGTTATCAACTCGGATCGATAGGTTGCTTCCTACTGCATCGATCGAGGCGACATTGATGTTGTTCGCTGAGCTTATGACGAGTACGACATTCTGAAGTGCTTGAATCGCTGCCAAGTTCAATGAACTCGAATCTCCGTTAGCTAGAAACAAATTGGTTAGACCATTGATCCCAACGAATTCGATTTGTCTTACGTTCGTTTGCAAATCGATGCCCTGGTCTGACTGGATCGAAACTGCTTCGGCCACCTGAATTCGATTTCGAACATTGTTTGCAACGATATCGCCACCGGACTGGACATTGAAATTCATGTCTAAATTTGCAACATCTTGAATGCGGACTCCACCCGTGCCGATGCCCAACAATCCATCGAGTACAACGGAGTCCTTTGCGGTCGAAGTGCCGGCGACGATTAACCCGCCTGCGATGACTTGACGAAGCTGAGCCTTGGAATCGTTCAGCGTTGTTGAGCGGCCGATTTGAACGTCCAAAGTGCCTGTTTGCAGATCGACGTTTCTAAAATCCGCACTGTAATCACTGCGAACGTTGAGACGCGTGCCGGGATTGGTTGCGGTCACCCCTGCGAGAGCAACCACGCTCGCATTACCCCTGGCGTCAATCAACGTCGTATTGCCTGCGACCCCCGACAGCCTGACCGCGCTGACGGACGTTTGCAGATCAATCGACCCGTTGGCTGTGATGCCGCTGTTGCCCCTAAAGTCGACGGCACCCGCGATGTTCGTTGCGGCAAACGTCGTTCCCGCATTCACCGTTCCTTGGATCCTCAACTGATCGAAATTCGAAAAACTGGCTGGTCCTGTCGTCGTCAGGCTCGTCTCGATAATCGCGAGATCATCGTTGGTAGCACTCCCATTGACTGCGAAACTACCGGTAGCAATCGTTCCTGTCGAACGGAAAGTCGCTCCGACCTCATTGTTGTTCGCGTCGACGTTCGCTTGGAAGGCTCCGCCTAACAGGTTGATGCCAGCAACGGTCATGCCACTATTTGAACTTAATTGCAGATTTCGGGCTCCGCCAGATGCGTTGGTTGTACCAAGCAAAATGCTGCTTCCATCGCTTAGAGACTCAAGTGACACGTCGTCGAGCAAGTCGACTGCAACGTTCGAAAAATCGATGTTTCCATCAACGCGTATTTCTGTCGGCGATCCCGCGACGCCATCGTTGAGGAGCAAATGCCCCGACGATACAGTACCGCGAGTATCCACCACCAACGACACCGGTCGCACTGTAATGCCAATGTCACCCAAGGAGATACTGCCAGAATTCGTTGCTCGGTTGCCACCAGAGGTATCAAAAACCAATCCGCCCGATCCGATAAAATTGGCCCGCGACATATCGATCGCAGATGAATTCTGAATCGCCCCCGCTGGGTTCGTCAATAAGCTGGTCGTTCCTCCTGCCGCGTTGTCGACTCTCCCTAAAATACGAATTCCTGTCCCTGTCACACCATCCACTCGAATCGATGGATTCGCAACCGAACTGAATCTCAAGGTACCGGCTGAATCCAAAATGTCCGCAGCGCTGAGATCCAGCGTCACCGAATGGAAATAAGTTGCCCCAGCCGAATTTACTCCAATACCGCCAAGCAGCACATCACCACCATTGCTTCCATCAGGGCCCGACGTTGTATTGGTGTTACTCGTATTAATGGTCAGCGTACTGCTAACGTTCTTCGGTGCTACGACCGAAGTCCCGAAATCGATATTGCCCCCAGCTTGTCCGTTGACGTTGGAACTCAAATCAATCGCCCCTTCGGCCAAAATCGCTTGCCCATTTGAGCTGATTCTTAATGAAGCTGCCGTTCCGCTCTTCGCAATCAAACGAATGTTGCTCAACGCAACTTGCCCTGCTGTTGGCCCAGTCGTCGTGATCTGAAGTCGATTTACGCCGGTGTTGCCTGCCGCTGCCGTAACGTCTCCAAGCGTTACACCGCCGGATGTACTCGTTCCGCGAGAGTCAATTTCAAGCTCCGCCGTAGCGACTTCACCGTCGATTGTCCCTATCGTTACAGCTCCTCCATTGGTCGCGTTGACACCTGCACCACCCGACTTGATCTGACGAACATTCGTTCCGTTGACTAGCAGGACCCCGTCTGCCATGGAAATGTTGCCACCATTTGTGGTGATATTAGCGGCAAAGTGCGTTTTGGATACGCTGATCCCCGTCGTCGTGACTCCGCCAGCAGACGTCCAGTCTCCATTGATCCTTAAATCGTCAAAACGGATCACTTGGATTGCGCCTGTGGTGGTGGTCACCGTCGAGCCAAGTGTTACATCATCATTGACTGTTGTTGAGCCCGAAATCGTTACTGTGCCAGCGATCAATGACCCTGTCGATACAAAGGTGGAACCAACATTGTTGTTGTCCGAGTCGATCGTTGCGTTAAGCGCGCCGTTCTGGAGGTTCACACTCCCCAAAGTAGTGTTGTTCGAGCTGCGAAGGGTCAGCGATACTGATGGATTGGTCGCCACTACGCTACCAAGAAAAAGGCTACCCGTTGCTCCATTGGCCGTCAAAATGTTGGTAGAGCTATTGCTGCCGGCAAGTCGAATACCGGACGCAATCACGGTGAAATCGATGGGACCGTTGTTGGCTGTAACATCGACGTTAGACCCCAGTGAAAGTTCATTGGCAACGTTAGCGAATGCAACATTGGTTTGGGCTGTTACATCTCCGTTCAAAACCAGATTGCCGATCTGCGAGAACTGAATCGAGCCCGTCGTTGTGTTCAATGTCGAGCCGATCGTCACTTGGTCGTTGATCGTTGTTGACCCAGCGATCGTTACCGTGCCGGCAGTCAATACTCCTGTCGACTGAAACGTTGACCCTACGTTATTGTTGTCGGAATCGATATTGGCTATCAACGTCCCACCGGTAAGATTGATCGCTGAGACAACGATATTGGCCTCCGAGTTCAGAGTCAAATTGCGGGCCACAGCCGTGCTTGTCGTGACATTACCCAACGTCATATTGCCCGTCCCATAGGTCTTGAGCAATGCGTTGTCCGTAAGCTTGATCTCGGTGTTGGCCAGATTCAAGTCGCCGTTGACGTGCACTTCGGTGCTCGTGCCCGCACCATCATCGAGCTGCAAATCACCGCTAGTTGCAGAGGCACGCGTATCGACCAAAAGGGAATCTGGCCGGTTTGCTGCCAATACTCCAATGTCACCTAACACCACGTTTCCAGAGTTCGTCGAAACACCACCGCCGGAAGTATCGAATGTCAAACCAGCCGTTGACTGGAAATCCGCGTTGGAAACATCGATCGAACTTGAACTCGTCGCAGCACCTGTCGGATTGGTCAAGAATGACAAAACGCCACTGAACGCCTTGAGGATCGTACCGATGAGTGAAATTCCAGTACCCGTGGTGCCGTCAACGGCTATCCTTGGACTTGCTGCGCCATTGAAGTCTAAATCGCCACTTGTCCGAACTAAATTGGTCGCGCTGGTATCAATCAGAACCGAGTCGAAGTAGTTTGCGCCGCTATTCGAAACTCCTCCGAACTTGATGTCCCCGCCATTTCCTCCCAATAGACTCGTATTGCTCGTTTTTACAGTCAGCGTGCTGGAAGCCGTAGTTGGCGTAATCTCGGATGACCCAAAATCGATCGAACCGCCATCGATCGTGTTATTGCTGATCAAATCAATGTCGCCGTTGGCTCGAATGGCGTTTCCGTTGGACGATACTACCAACGTTGCTGCCGTAGCAGGAGACTTTGCCACCAAACGCGTGCTGCTGAGTGTAACTTGGCCGGATGCTGTCGGAGCGCTAGACTGAATGTTGAGCCGATTGAGGCCCGAAGTGTCGTCGGTCACGGCACCCATGGTGAGCGAACCTCCCGTCGCGGTTCCGCGTGAGTCAACAGTCAAGCTTGCGGCACCGTTTTCGCCGTCGATATTCCCCAAAACGATGTTTCCACCCGTCGCAACGCCGCCACCTCCAGACGCAATGGTCCTCGCCGCACCACCATCGATCAGCAGTGTTCCGCCCGTCATCGCGATGTTGCCACCCTTGGATGTGACATTGGCCGCCAAGTGGGTCTTCGAACCTATGATACCCGTTGAGGTCACGTCTGCATCGGAAGTGATAGAAGCACTGATCTTCAAATCCGAGAACTGATCGATTGTCACGCCTCCTGCACCAATCGTCAGCGTATCTGCTAGGACCGTTTGATCGTCGGTTCTGGAGTTACCCGATACCGTCATCGATCTTGCAGTGACCTTTTGGAAGGTTGCAACATTTGCTGGAACCACATTTTGGCCACTGTAGGTAGCAACCAAATCACCACTTTGGATATTGATATCGTTGGCATCCAGATCCGTGGCGCTGTTGAGTGTGAGCGAAACAAGCGTGTTCGTAGCGGAAACTGACGCCAGCTTGATGCTGCCTGTCGTGCTGTTTGCCGTGATGACATTCGTAGTCCCGTTGGCGCCGTTCAGCATCACACCTGATGTGATAGTCGTAAAATCTAAGAGTCCACTATTGGAAGTGATATCGACGTTGTCGCCCAAAGAGAGTGGACCTGAAACGCTGATAAAGGAAACGTTGGTCGCCGCCGTAACATCCCCTTGCAGCGTCAAGTCATCGATTTGAAAGAATTGGACCGCACCTGTGCTCGTGGTCGCTGTGGAACCGAGCGTCGCATCGTCATTATTGGTTGCCGAACCGGTGATACTGATCGTTCCTGCAGCCAAAGCTCCCGTCGATTGGAATGTTGCATTGACCGTGTTATTATCGGAATCAATGGTCGCGTTGAGAGTTCCACCGGTAAGATGGATCGCCGCGACCGCGATATTGGTTTCCGAGTTCAGGGTCAAATTCCTCGCCACGGCTGTGCTTGTTGCGACGTCCCCCAACGTCATATTGCCCGTCCCATAGGTCCGCAGCAAAGCATTGTCCGTCAACTTGATTTTTGCATTGGCGAGATTCAAGTTTCCGTCGACATGCAACTCGATGCTCGAACCGGCACCGTCGTCAAGTATTAAATCGCCATGGGTCGTCGCACCTCGAGTGTCGACCGTGATTCCCGTCGGACGTTCTGCTTGTAAAACCCCGATGTCCCCCAGTGATACATCTCCTGCGTTCGTTGCCGAACCTCCGCCAGAAGTATCAAACGTCAACCCCTGAGTGGTTTTGAAGTCCGCTTTGGTCACGTTGATCGAACTGGTGTCAACGGAGGCACCCGTCGGGTTGGTCAAAAATGACAAAACTCCGCTAAACGCCTTGAGAATCGTTCCGACCAAAGTGATCCCCGTGCCTGACGTGCCGTCAACTTCCAACGTCGGATTCGTCTGACCATTGAAGTTCAGAAGTCCATCGGTCTTGGCAAAGTTAGCTGCACTGGTGTCTATCGATAGCGAATCAAAGTAGTTTGCACCACTATTCGATACACCTCCCAATGTGATGTCGCCACCGTCACCACCCGTAGCGCTCGTATTGTTGGTTTTCAGAATCAAATCACTTGACGCTGTGGTCGGCGCGATCTTCGAAGATCCAAAGTCGATCGAACCGCCATCGGTAGTCGTGCTGCTACTTAGATCAATAGTACCATTGGCACGGATTATTGCCCCGTCTGAGTCAACAACCAGTGATGCAGCCGTGTTACCTTTCGCAACCAGTTGGGTACCACTCATGGTCACTTGACCAGGTGTCGTCGCTGCGTCGGTGCGGATGTTGAGCCGATTGAGTCCGGAACCTGCAGCGGTTACCGTGCCGATTGAGACTGTTCCCCCTGTCGATGCGCCCCGGGAGTCTACCGTCAAATTCGCTGCACCGTTCTCCCCATCGATGTTGCCAAGGGTGATGTTCCCCCCAGCAGTCACCGCTCCACCGCCAGAAGAGATCGTCCGATTCGAAGTGCCATCGATAAACAGTGTCCCACCCGTCATAGCAATGTTGCCACTATTGGACGTCACGTTGGCTGCTAGGTGCGTTTCGGAACCGCTAATACCGGTCGTCGTAATGTTGCCGGTCGAAGTCAAAGCCGCGTTGATCTCCAAATCGTTGTATTGATCGATCAAGACGCCACCCGAGCCGATCGTTGCGATACCATTGAGTTTTACTTGGTCATCGATTTTTGAATTCCCCGAAATCTCCAATCGGCCGGCAGTCACGGAATTGAAACTGGCAGAATTGACTCCAGCGGTATTCAATGTGTTGAACGCAGCGTCAAGAGTTCCGGCTTGAATGTTGATTGCACCCGCCGAAATATCGTTCGCACTTCGAAGAGTCAAAGCAACATTAGAATTGGTAGCTGAAACACTCCCGAGGGTCAGGCTACCTGTGGCTCCATTGGCCGTGAGGACATTGGTGGAACCATCGCTGCCGGCAAGTTGGATCCCCGCACTGATGGTGGAGAAATCGATCGGTCCAGTGTTGGCAGTGATATCAGCGTTTGACCCCAAGGACAGCAGGCCCGAGACGTTAGTGAAACTAACGTCGGTAGCAGCCGTTACGTCACCCAGTAAGGAGAGGTCGTCGATCCGCGAAAATTGTATCGAACCGGTGGTCGCAGTGACGGATGAGTCGAGCGTAACGTCGTCATTGTTGGTTGCCGAGCCGGTGATACTGATCGACCCAGCCGACAAGGTACCTATTGAATGAAATGTAGCGTTGTTATCGTTGTTATCCGAATCGATCGTTGCAGAAAATGCACCTCCAGAAAGAATCGTGGCGCCCACGGTAACACTTCGGGCCGCGTTGATTGTTAAGGACGCGAGCTGTCCAATTGTTACGGGCGTTGAGTTGACATCGCGTCCAGCGATAAGTGAAACGTTTAAATCGGAATTGCCAATAAGTCCGCTCTGGAAAACAATGTCCCGAGTCGCATTCAGCGTCAACGTTCTAGAAGCCGTCGGTGCTAGATTTAAGGCAGCAACAATTCGGATGTCGCCATTTCCGGCGCTTGCCGTATTGGTGATGATGCTAACGTTACCGGTTGTGAGCGCAGTTGCGATCGTTGAGGTCAGTATATAGGTTGTGTTGGCAGCAACCCCTGCGACCGTAACAATCTCGATATCATCTGGGTCAATGAGCCACGTTCCAACTTGTCCCTGATACGCAAAAGTATTTGCGGCACCGTCGATTTTGAGATACCTTTTCCCCGAGGTTTCGACAAAGCCACCATTCCCGGAATGGATCCCGCCTATTGCAAAAATGTTTCCCGAGCCATCAATAATCGACGTGTCGTCCGACCAAACAATGATTGTCCCGCCATCGCCGCTTACGCGTGCATCTGCATTGAGAGTTGCGTTGCCCGAGACGTATGTGTATCGCGAATTTCGCACACTCGAATCTTGGCCTTGGAATCCTCCGCCAACGCGAATTTGTCCGCCGCCTCGTCCACCTGATACGTCGACTCGAGTACGCTCTTGCAGCAACACGCGGTCGCCCGTCAGCACCACATTCCCGCCCCGATGCAGATCATCTCCTTGGCTGAAAATCTGCCCGTTGATGGTCAAAACTCCAGAGCCAGCGTCCAGCCGCACATCACCTTCAGAAGCCGTTGAGATCGTTCCGTCGACGCGGATCGCTCCCGCTTGAATTGACATTGTTCGGCCAGTCAACAAATCGCCCTTCAGTTGGACCGTGTCTGTATCCTTACCAAAGACGTCGAACTGTTCGACGCCCGAAAGATCCGTCGTATCGATCGAAAAAGAGTGTTGACCCGTTGTCGCGCCTCGAAAATCGATTGCCAAACGAGTCGATGGTGCCGCAAAATCAATTCGGCCCTGCTCGCTAGTCCATCGAACCAATTGGCTGGCACTTGACCGATCGACTTCGGCTAAGGCTTGGAGCGAATAGGACCCACCTAAGGACTCGACCAAAATGGAACGTTTCGAGGCCAAATTCAAATCCTGTATCGAATCCACGTTTTGAACTTGAACCACTCCGTTCAATGGAAACGAAGTGTTTATTGGATTCGCAGCGTTCAAGGGATCCGCTGCCGAAGCGAAACGAACCTGGGTTAGAAGATCCGTTTTCTGATAGGTTACTTCGTCGAAACGCGTCTCGGATGCAGCCGCGAAAACGATGATATCCGTTGTCCCGTGCGACGGCTCACGCGTTGCAATTCCTGTTCCGTCGACGAAGATTCCATCCGGAACTTGTATGGTTGGGTCGATGTAGAACTGATCTGCGTCGCTCGAACCATCAAATCGAATCGACCCCAACTGGGCAGCGTTTCCTTGCCAAACACGTTGGTCATTGATCGATACAGCGATTTGATTCGTTGCGTTTGCGTCTAGACGAGTCAACTCAAATTTGTCGGCGATGCCGTCGTTGGCCGCATGACCGGCATCGAAATGCAACGAGACCAAGTCGATGGCGGATGCAACTGCGGCAGCATTAAGAACCCGGCGCTCCTCGAGCTGCGAATCGTAAACGCGTGGGAAGGTCTCCTTTCCAGAATGCCTCGATTGGGTTTCTCGATTCTGAAATTTGCCGACGGTTCTTTTGAGCCACTCAAAAACGGTAGCCATCTTGACGCTCATTCGATAAACGGTGTTTGTAGTCCATGGCCAAAAGGGCGGATAAATCGATTTTGCGATGCTCGCTGGAAACTTTCCTGAATATTTACGATAGCGAACCATCGTCGCCAGGAGCTCTAAATCAAATAGCATAAACCCTATTTTCGACTATCTATCACACAAACGTAAAGACTTATCGTCGCAAAGTCTGCTTGTTCCGGTTCTAAGGCGTTGGGTTTTTCCTGTTTTTCAGTCAATAACGCTTGGGACTGCAGTAGCATTCTCCCTCTGGATTTTAGCTTTTTCCTTTCCAGTGACCGAAAGTGACCGAGGAGAAAGTTACGGATGACTTTCCCTAAATCCAGGGGTTTCTTGCCCAAAACAGGATGTTGGATGCCATGGACGCTCCATTAATTACAAAAAATTTGCTATCCACCGCCAAAATGCGTCTTCCTCTGCCTATGAAAACGGCAGACACACTCACTCTCGCGGCTTTTCTCTCGATTTCCACAAATTTGCTGGCCCAATCGTCGCTAGTCGAAGTCGCAACGGAACCGCGACTCGCGAACTCCGCAGTTCATGGGCCTAAGCCCAGCCACCAAAATCCGCAAAAACCGGAATCCGCGGAACCCGAACGAATGCAACAACCCAAAAAGGAAGAGGCAAGTCAAACGGAATTGCCCAATCCCAAACGCGACTTGAAAAAAGATGCATCCGATTTCCTTCCACGTCAACGACCCATAGGCCAAGTTAACATCGATTTGCGAACCAAACCAAAAAACGGCAACAATTCAGTGCCTGAAAATTTGGCCGAACAGACGATGGGCCAAAGCCCCGTCGTTCAAGCTTCCTCGTCGGATGAAATGCTAGGCGATCTGGTTTTCACCAAGTCGCGAAATCACGACGAACTTTTCCCTTACCAACCGCTCTTTTTTGAAGAAGCCAACCTAGAACGCTACGGTCGGACATGCGGAACAATGCAGCCAGCTCTCTCAAGCCTCCGATTCTTCGCTACGATTCCTTCGCTGCCGTATGCGATGACAGTGCGTCACCCAAGCAAAACCTACTTAACCCAATGGCCATATGAAGCAGGTTGGGGTGCCCCTAGAGTCAAAGAGTTTCAACCGCTCCAGCCGAAGCCCAGCATTGTTCAAGCGGGAGCGATCACCGGCTTGCTCTTCGTTTTACCGTAGGGTCAATCGCAAACGTGCTAAAGACAAACCTTGCAATGCGATTCCCAATCGACTCTTTATCGATTTGAATTGCAATCGTTGCAATCGAATGGTGCAATGGAAGCAAATCGTTTCCCCGAAGTGACTCGGGTGCGATCTCAATCTTTGCGACAAACACTGGCTCCACTGACTCAAGACGCCCGCTGCGATTGGGTCGGCTCGGTACCATTCCAGCAGCTGCGACTTCGTTGGGTAACTCAGAATGGGTTGCCATTCCCACTGCGGAAATCGTCCCACGAAAAGATACATCTGGCAGAGGTTTCGATTTCAAAAAAACGACCTGACCGGCACGCACTAGCTCCACCTGCGGTTGATTTAGGTAAACGGTCGCTTGGAAACTCTGTGCGTCACCGATTTCACAAAAAGTGGTGCCTCGAGTCAAAATACAGCCGACGTTTTCCGCATCCATCGGCAAGCCACTCCAGGTTTGTAACTCATTCGGATTCATGGATTCTTTGGTGGTCATCGGAGCAAGAATTGTTCCATCAATGGACGCACGCAGCGTCAACTGCTCAATGTCCGATTCCAGCCGTTGTAACTCAAGCTCCAATCCACGGATTCCCTCCTGAACCGATGGCATCATGGAAGAAACGAGTGTTTCTATTCCGCGACGCGACTCCAAGCCGATTAGTCTCGCTCGCTGCCGAGACAACTCTCCCCGACGAGCGATCAGATTGAGTTCCAAATCTTCCGAAACTAGCTTTGCAATCTCATCTCCCGCATGCACAACTGCCCCTTCCGCCTGACATCGCTGCAGCTTTCCATCGACCAAGACCACCACGGCTCTTGTAGCCCGAACCTCGAGATAAGCTTGCGAATGCAATCTAGCCGGCAACGGTAGCCAAGCAACCGCCGCCATCAGGAAAACCGAAACCAGGAACGTCAAAGAGACGCGGCCCGTGCGCAAACCCTTTATACCTCCCCGCGATTTCACCCAATTGCCAACCGCACTGCCAGTCCAATAAAGCCAGCCAGCCAATACGGAGCAAACCAAAATCAAACCAACCGACTCCAGTCGTAGAATTTGAAAAATCTTGAACACAACGAAAAGAATAACAATGCTCAAGAGACATCGGTAAGCGCCCGCGAGTACTCCGTACATCCATAAAAATCCATCGCCGCGACCACTGTAGTCTGCAGGCAATTGCGTTGATCTTCGCAAAAAAAACCAAGCGAATCCATTCCAAAGGACGCGCCTCGCTTGCTGAGAAAGATTGGGACGATCCAACAGATCGGAGACCACGAAATACCCATCGTACTTCAACAACGGATTTCCATTGAAGAGTAAGGTTCCAACGCTTCCAACCAGCACGACTTGAAAACACAAACTATGCATGACTCCTGGATTCGTAAACCACCAAAGCCACATGCATATCGACGCTGCGATGAACTCAAACCAGATCCCCGCCAGAGCAATCATCGCGCGCCGCCATTTGCTGCTCACCATCCACGAATCGGATACGTCGCAGTACAAACAAGGTGTAAAGATCAGAAGCATCAAGCCCATCTCGTTGCACTCGCCACCATAATGCTTGCAGGCCAGTCCATGCCCAATTTCGTGTAGGACTTTAAGTCCGCAAAATGCCAAGTACGTCAAAGCCAACGTCTGTGCTGTCATGGTTTCATTGAGCGAAGGTAGGCTCCAAATAATGCTAACGCTATGAATCAAAAAGAAAATCAATGTGAAAACGAGAAACAAAGCTATCGCAAGCATTGCTGGCCATTCAAAACACCAGCCTAGACGCTGATCCAAATGATCAAGAGCGGTATCCGGATTGATGCCTCGGAATCGAATCGACATCCAACCTCGAACTCGACCCCAGTTCTCGCGCGATTGAGCTTGTTCGTTCCTGCGTCGCAGTTCATCCGACTGGCCAACGTTGTCGGAAAGTACTAGTCCGTTTCTATGGAACTGGCCATGCAAAATCTGAAGCAGGCGCTTATCCAATCGCGAACCAGGAAACTTTTTAACAAATGCTTCCTTCATTGCCGCAATGCTCGTTCGTCCATCGAGCATCTGCAGCAGTGCAAACTCTTCTTCCCAAAGTTGATGGTGCGATAGCCGAATCGGATCCTTGAGAATAAAGTACACACGGGAACCGGCACTTCGCTCGCGAACGATCAAATCCGGACGCATGCGCAGTGCAACGGGACGTTGACTGGAGTCGAAAGGTTGAGAGGGGGCGAGTTGCAGCATGAGCTTAAAGGAGATCCGCGATAATCAGCGTGCGTGAATGATCATTTTGGCCCGCAACCCGGGCCCGAGGAGTCCCTTGGAGTTGTCCACTTCTGCTACGATTCGTTGAGTGCGGTCATTGGGCTCAACCACGGGACTAATAAAGAGGATTTTCCCAACGTGCCGTACCTTTTCCCCCTCTCCTCCCTCGACCACAATGCTTACGCTGCGATCCAATAGAGCTAGGGAAACGGCATCCCGCTTGAGAAATCCTTCCACTTTCAGCCGATCCACCCTCATGACGCGAACGAGTGGCTCGCCGGGTCGCACCCATTCTCCCTTCTTGGCGATGATCTCGATCACCGCACCTTGGATGGGCGATTTGATCTGATGTCGCTCGACTTCAAGCGTCGCCAACTCCAAGTTCTTTGTGGTTAGTTCCTTGGCAAGCTCAGCCAATTGGAACTCTTGAGTCGCTTGCTCAAGATGCTGCTTTGCCTGTGCAACTCGCAATTCGATCTCCTCCACCTCCGCTTGAGACGGAGTGTCCGGGAAACGTTTTCTGGATTCCATCGCCCGTTGCAGGCTTGAGTTCGTGACTCGTGTCTCTGTTTCGGCAAGCTGGACGCTGGACCTGTTTCCTGCTTTTTTGGCTGCAATCTTCTGTTCCAATTCCGCTTGTTGCTGCTTCAATCGCGCGCGCTGGTCATCGAGTTGAATCAGCGTTTGTCCAACTTGAACCACCTGCCCCTCTGTGACTTGGATGTTCAAAATTGGCCCCTCCTGAATAGCTGGGACCGCAACTTCCTCAATGACTTTAATCAACACAGGATTGACGGTAATTTCCGCTTCATCGAAATTGATGGCAAAGACCGCGCAGGAGGTGAGCAATACGCATAGGGTCGCTCCAGCTATGATTCTTCTCTTCAATGTACCCATAGAGTTACTTCCATTTTCGCATGCAAATTACTGAGCCGCAGGCGCTAGCCGCGTTACGGTTTCCCTTTTAAATAAGTTGGTCGCGGCTAGCGCCCGCGGCTCAAGTTGGGACAAAGTGAGTGCCATTGGGCGCTAGCTAGCCGCATCTTTACCCACATCGTCTGACTTTGCACCCCCCGGCCCCCTCTCCCCGAAACGGGCGAAACGGGGCGAGGGGGGGAAAGCACATCAAATTCTCGCAGATTCATTGCTATACAGTTCTAGTATGGTTTGAAATGTGTGTGAATTGAGGGCGCTAGCCGCGTTCAGGTCCCTCGCTCACGCTTCGGGTTATGATCGTCCTCACTGCCCCTTCAATCACAAGAAACGCAAATAAATGAAATCCAAAAGTCGACGAGTCCAAACGTAGCCGATTGAGGTTCTGCCGCAGTGGATTCTTGCGTTCGCAGTGGCACCAGGACGAATATTGACCATCTCGCCAGCGTCCACCTTCGCATCGATTCGAAGCGTTGCCCCCTGATCCGTCAAGGTCTCGACCGTTGTTCCAATCTGCGTCACAAGTGCCGTGCGTTTGACACTTGGGTCGCTGGCAAGCGAAAAGGTGACTCGCAAACTCTCTGGGCAATGCCTCTGTGCACAGATCACATGCCGAGTATCCTCGTCTAAAACTCTCAACTGGAGTTTCCCATCACCGTTCAGTTCTGCAATGCTAATGAGCTTTTGTCCGATCTGCACTGGACGATGTTCGAGCGACTCCGTTTGATCCCAACTAATGACGCGGCCGTTCATTGGGCTCTTGAGCACAAGTGCCGCGAGCATCTCGTTCAAGACCGACAACTGTTCGCTCTGACTCGCGACCACTTCTCTCAATTCACTTTCGCTTGCCGAAAGCTCTCCTGGGCTATACGATTCCGAAGAATTCGACTTTCGATTTTGCAGCCTCGAAATCTCGATCCCTCGCAGTTTTTCTTGGGCCGAAGCATGCAACGTCAGCAATTCTTCCTTGCGCAACTCAAGCTCTCGGCTGCGAATTTCCAACAAGGCGGAACCAGCTTGGACTTCGCTTTCGTGTCCGATGTGGAGCTTCACCACTTCGCCGGTTGCTGGTGCGTAAAGATGACGCATCGCAACAGGTTGAATGGTCCCTGTTGCATCGATATTGAGATCCGCAGGAATAACCAAGGCAAGGCAAAGTCCGATCGAAACTGCCATGACTCCCCCCAGCAACCTAATTCGAGAATTTCGATAGAACACTGCCCATCTGAGCATTGACTCGCTCAGCCGCAGCAATGGCATGTTGCTGTATTCGATGGCATTCCGAATTACGAGGGTTGCATGCTCAAGCAGCAACTCCGAACGATGGTCTATCTGCGGCAACTCTTGGGTTGCGAAAACCTCAATAACTAAAGCCCCAATAACTAAGGTCCTGATATCTGGAGTCCTGATATCTGGAGCGCCATTTCTTTGATCACTGTCGGAATGCTGGGTATGGATCAATAGGATCCAGACCTGCTCGGAATGCGAAGCGTCCAAGTACGCTTGCAGGCCTTCAGCCAACTGGGGTGCTTCCATTTCATCGGATGGATACCGAAACGACTGCCCGCTTTTGGCAACCATTGCGACGAATGATTCGAGTGCACGTACTTGTTTCGCACGTCTTTCGATCGTAGCAACACCACTGACCGCGCGGAGGGATACGTTGTCCTTCTCAATGCGAGCCACGCTCAAACGATCGCACCTGAGAAACGTCCGTCCCTCGTTGGCAATTCGGTACGATGCTTCGTCGAGATGGATACTCGAATGCAGCCTCGGCAGTATCGCTTTGAAGTCGCTCCATAGTTGATCCTCAGTCTGAAGTCGCTGAAGCAACTGGGTATTGCGAAAGTCTTTTGCAATTTCGCTTATCGCCGCCATGAAACGTGCAATCGACCCCTCGTCGACTACGGCAACTGAACCTTCTGTGTGAACCAGTTCGATAACCAAGTAGGCAAAGTCTCGATCGCGACATCCGAAGAAGCGATACTCCCTGTTTTCGAATTTGCGATGGGTGAGGCCTTCGGAATCGTTTTGTGTTTTGCCTTTGGTTGCACACTCCAACGCGTCTTCGTGAATGGCCTGGAGCTGCGTATCCGCCCCGATTCCAAGTTGCACAAATCCGACTTCCTTCTCAAGTCGGTAATTTACCTCGGCCACACTCCAAATGGCACCCGCAACCCCATGTGTCGCGTTGACAGCAGCGTTAAGAATGGATTGAAAAAATGCTCCCGAGTTCGGCGCGGTCAACGCGAGATCGGTCAATTCATCAAGCAACGAGTCCAGCGTCTCAACTGTGAACATCTGGTTTGTCATTTCGCAACTCTTAATCCAAACAACCTAGTCTTCCTGGTTTCTCTAGTTAACGATAGCCAAGAGGGAATTGGCCGGTTTTTCCTCACTGTAGCGATTATATCGTTAATTCCGTTTGAACCACCAGTCCGATAAAAGCGTGGTCAACCGCGATCGATTCGCGAGTCAATTAAGGCGAGTGGCAGAAAAAATCATACCTCGACTCGTAGCTGGATTCGCAAGAATTCAGTGAGTTCTGAATTCTTGCGAATTCAGCTACGGTAGTTTTTAGTCTGTCGCTCGCCTCACATACAAATACTTGAGTCAGCAAAGGGATAAGGGGGAAAGTTCGCGAAATGCTGCTGGAACGAAGGATACTTTTGTTCTTCACGCTTTGTCTATGCGCTGCCGGCTGCGCTGCTCGAACCGCCAAAAAGATTCTTTGGGGAGATACGATTGGTCTGGTAAGCCCCTTCAATGAGAACCAAAGTTCTCCAGAGGAACAGCAGACGATTGACCTTTCTCAAGAGCTGCTTTCGGAACCGCTTTCCCTTCAAAATCCCGAAAAGCAAGCATGGTTTATTTCACCGACCGAAGCGGTTCAAATCGCAGTGGAACGCTCCAAGATTTTGCAAGACCTCGGCGGAAGCGCACTGCGAAACGTCGGCAGTGTTTCCACCATTCATGATCCGTCAATTCAGTCCACCGATCCTCGAATCGGAATCGAGGCAGCCTTGGCGGCCTTCGACGCACAGTTCAACTCGAGGACCTTCGTCAACAAAAATGACTTCCCCGTCAACAACAGATTGCTCGGTGGTGGCACCAACCTCCTTCAACAAGATTTGGTAACCTTTCAAAACGAAATCACCAAGGCAACTGCCTACGGGACGGAACTTTACGCTCGAAAAAACACGAGCTACGACGCCAATAACGCACCCAGCAATCTTTTCGGCAGCTCATGGCAAACCAACTTAGAGGCAGGTTTTCGCCATCATTTGGGGCGCGGAGGTGGTTTGGACTACAATCGGATTGCTGGTCCTGGTGCAATACCAGGCACGTACAATGGCGTGCTCATCGCGAGAGTCAACGCGGACTCAAGCGTTTTGGATTTTGAGATGGGATTGCGGGACCTGATCAGCGACGTCGAAAACGCGTATTGGGACCTTTACTTCGCCTATCGCAACCTCGAAGCAAAAATCGCTGCTCGCGACGCAGCTCTCAATACATGGCGAATCGAAAAAGAGTATCGGGAAGCCCAGTCCGGCTCCGGTGAAAAAGAAGCGAGAGCTCGAGAACAGTACTATCGCTTCGAATCGCAAGTGCTAGAAGCCTTGACGGGCCGAGAAGTCGACGGAACTCGCACAAACAACGGCAGCAGTGGCGGTACGTTTCGCGGCGCCGAAGGTGTTCATACGGCTGAACGACGACTTCGGCTCCTGATGAATCTGCCGATCAACGACAATCGAATGCTAAGACCAGTTCATGACCCAATTCTCGTGAAGATCGTTTTTGATTGGAATCAAGTTGTCGGCGAATCGCTCCAACTCCGCCCCGAACTCCGAAAGCAAGACTTACAACTAAAGCGAGGGCACCTAGAGCTTATCGCCAGCCGGAATGCCCTATTGCCTCAAGTCGATCTCCTCACGCAATACCGGATAAGAGGCTTTGGGCACGATCTTTGGGGATTCGACAAAACGCAATTCGACAACGCGGTTGCTAGCATGACGTCCGGAAACTTCCAAGAATGGCAGTTCGGCGTCGAAATGAATTTGCCGGTGGGACTTCGTAGAGCCTACAGCAATGTTCGCAATGCTCAATTGAAACTCGCTCGAGATCAAGATCTTTTGGACCAGAAACAACGTCGCGTCATCCACGATGTGAGCAATGCTTACGCTTCAGTCATTCGCGCGTTCGAAATCGCAAACGTTTCTATGAATCAGAGAATTGCGGCGCACGAACAACTGGCAATACTCCGAAATCTTGAAGAAAATAAGAGTCGAGTCAACATCACTGAAATGCTCGACTCGCAAAACAGGGTGACTCAGGCAGACGCAGGGTACTTTGATGCAATCGTTCGTTACATGATATCGCTAAAAAACATCCATTTCGAAAAGGGGACGTTGCTTGAGTACAACAACATCGCCTTTGTGGACCGCGTTCGCCCGACACGTCCGATTGTTATGCCTTCGGGAATGTCAGAAATGCCTTTAACCGATTACTCAATCCCAACTCGATCTGCTCAGCCCAAGACCTCGGCCGAACGCGAAGGCCCATTGTCAAGCGAAGAGTTCATTAAATCACTGCCAGCCAGCGTGTTACCACCTTCCAACGCCAACGCCCCGCTTGAGCCAGTGACGTTGAGCCAGTGACATTGAACGCTAGATTCACTAGCTTGTGTATCATTGCCATGGTAGTTTTCAGCCTGCCCCTCGTCTAGTAAGATGGTTCCGCAATAAAACTTCGTCGCATTCGTTCTCGCAAGGTGCCTTTTCATGGAATATCAGGTTCAGTTTGGATCGCTCAATTCAAAGCCGAAGCAATCAAAACCTGGCAAAGCGTTTCGCATCGCGATTTTGGGCGATTTCTCAGGGAAAGGAAATTCGGGGCGTGTTGAGGTGGGTGATTCGCTGGCGGCCCGAAAACCTCTTCGCGTCAGCCATGAAAACCTCGATTCACTGCTTGCTCGTTTAGACGTCTGCCTAAAATTGCCCGCCGGGGCAAGCGGTGCAATGATAGATGTACCGATCAAATGCATGGACGACTTTCATCCCGACCAACTCTATAACAACGTCCCGCTTTTTGAAAAACTCGTCAGCCTTCGTCAGCGTCTACAAGACCCAGCCACGTTTCCCAAGGCGGCCACTGCCGTCCAAGCACTCGCTGCCGCACCGATTGAGATTGGGAAGTCTACGGCATCACGCACCTCGACCTCCACTGCGATCCCTCGTGGCCGAATCGAGAGCTTTTCCGACTTGATCCAACTCGGAACCCACACTCACGAAGCTCCTGAGTTGAAAACACTTCTGCGGGACGTGGTTCGCGAACACGTCGTTTCTGAAATGCACGGTCAATCCGAGTTGATCGCCGCTGTGGATGAGTCTCTTTCCGATCTGATGCGACGTCTTCTGCATCATCCAGACTTTCAAGCGATGGAATCGCTTTGGCGTTCGCTTGATATGTTGATCCATCGCATTGAGATCGACCAAGAGTTGGAGGTCATTCTGTACGATATCAATGCAGCCGAGTTTGCCGCCGATCTGGCATCGTCGTCTTCTTTGGAGGAGACCGGGTTGTACCGTTGGTTGGTGGAGGCACCATCGCTGGACGCATCCCAGGGGCCACTCTCGTTGTTCGTTTGTAACTTCGTGTTCGAACAAATTCCACCCCATGCGGAACTATTAGCGCGTGCAGCCAAAATCGCCGCTTCCGCGAGTGCACCTTTCATCGCTTCGGTGGATTGTTCTTTTTTGAAGAAAGTCAATCCAGGGGAAGTTCATCCGTTGGTCAAAGAAGCGTGGCGAGCGCTTCGCGAACTTCCTGAGTCGGTTAACTTAGGACTGGTGACGCCCCGTTTCATGCTACGCTGGCCGTATGGAAAAAAGACGGAGCCGATCGAGTCATTCAAGCTGGAGGAGTTTACGAAAAAGAGCGGGCTATCAGGAATGCTATGGGGCAATTCTGCTTTCCTAGCTGGCATAGTGCTCGGCCAAAACTTCCGGGACAACGGTCTCCCGGGCATGCAACTTGGAGCAATCCTTTCGGTTGACGAGATTCCTTTCTATTACTTCAACGACGAACATGGCGATCAAGTTGCGTTGCCCTGCACGGAGAGGCTTGTTAACGTCCGAACAGCACAACAAGTCACTGCACAAGGAGTCATTCCCATACTCTCGATCCAAGGTCGAAGCGAAGTTCGATTAGCTGGGATGCATTCTGCCAACGGCGCACCTCTCGCAGGTCCATGGGCTCCAGTTGCAATCCAAACTGGTGTTCCTCTTCCGCCAATGGAAGTACCAATCGCCGTATCCACGCCGCTTACCGAGCCGGCCGCTGAATCCCCTGCGAACACTCCAGTCAGCAGCGAGACCGAAGCAACTCCCGCCGCTGAATCCGATGACCTGGATGCATTGCTTGCGTCACTGGATGATTCGGCTGGAGGCGATGAAAACGCAAGTGCGGATATGGACGCAGATCTAGCTGCACTGCTTGCCGATCTCTAGTCCTTCCTTCATTTCAGACTTTTGAGCAGTGGATAAACTAGGGGGGCAATTGCTGATTACGAAGTCGCTTATGTCTCCCCGGCAATGGCTCGAGCCGATGTCGTTTTGGTAAAACATCTGTGGTTATTCGAAGCTAAATCGAACCAAAAAATGAGTCCTATACCCTGATGGGGAACCATTACTGTTGGCCACTCTTGCCAATAGCCCGCTAGACGGCGTTTGGTATCTCTGCCTGCCGTTTTTCTGTTTCTACTTCTTTGCAAAGGAGGTTGCAATGTCGCATATGTGACTTTTCGTTTACTGGTCCGCGCCCCGCTGGCTAGACGCTCGGCTTGCTCGCGTTTGAGACTGGCGGCACCAGTCCCTGGGCCGGTTGAGTCAATTGTCGCAAAGCACCTCGAATTCATCCCTGTTCGGATCGCTGGCGGGTTCGAACTGTGATTGGCTAACTGAGCACTCTCAGGCTCACAAAGCGTCTTACCTATTTCGCGTCACCCTTAACTCTATGGGTTGATCATGTTCACCGTCTTACTTTTGTGCAGCACGCTTGTAGCGACTGCTTCCGTGGCGTTGGCGTTTCATCGTCAACGCCGTTTTGAACAACTACTCAAATTTACTCAAAGACTTCTACGAAGGGATAAATATGGTTTGCTTCATTCACATACTGGTGTTCGCAGGGGCAATCGCCCGGGCATTGCTCAAGCGACTGGGCATTCTCCTAATCTTGCTAGCGCCCATCATCACCGGTTGCGGCGACGACGTGGCCGCTCGACGCGAGCGAGAACACGTCAACGCCATGCAACGGCAGGTAACAGAAGCGTCAAGGGAATTCATCACCGCAGACGCAGAAGCCCGAAAAGGCTGGGTGGAGGCTCAGCAATCCTTTGAGCAGACTCGCAAATCGATCGTGCAACAGCAGACGGACATCCAATCGGGTCTAGAACGTTTGGAAACCGAACGCAAATCCATTGTTGCAGAAAGAGTAACGGATCGGTTGGTTTTCAGCTCAATCCAGGCAATGGGTGTTGTAACGGCTGTCTTGGTTCCTCTCATTTTGTTCGGCTGGCTCATGCAGCGATTCTGGCAAACGGAGTCGTTGCCAGAAGTCGACTCGATGATCGAAATGAATTCGGATGCTTCGTGTCCTCAGACAACCGCATCAACGGCGGAGATTTGGCAGAACCTTAAGCCTGTCTCTATCGGAAAAGACAGGTACCTACCCGAAGTGTTGGCTGACGACGCTTGGTCACACGACGCCTAAAAACCTTTGCTACTAATCATTCCGAAAAGCGGCGGCCAATTTTGTCCGCCGTTTTTCGTTTACCAACCTCTTTACTATCAAGGAATTTCATTATGTCCACCGTTCTAGAACCACCAACCCAAGAACGAGAGACTCTGCAGCGGAGCACCGTTGGAGAGCAATTGCAGTCGGCAACAACAGCAATTCGTCTACATGTGCGATGGCCGGGGGTTCGCAAGGATCGGCCTAGCCAGCAACCAGAAGATACCGATTCCACAGGTTGGACTGAGGCGGGATTCCGGCCATCCAATTTAGATACTTCGCTTCCCTCCGACAGTCGCTTGTAAATATTTCGCTTCCTTCCGACAAGCTTCTGCCATATCCACAAGATTGTGCGGTTAGAAAAAGGAGCAGGATGTCCCCAACTTGTGGACGTGGGAATTCTTTGGTAATCATCGAAGTGAGAGGGATCTATCTTTCCCATCTGTGGACAGCGAATTGGTCGGAGCCTGCAGGATTGGTCGGAACAATGTCCACAGAGGAGTGCTATCAGTTTTTGCCAGCTACTAGCAGCACCTGACCTACTGGTTAACAGGCAGGCCAGCACATACCTGTGGACATTGCAGTAGGCCCGGACGTAACGAATCGTACGCCTCAGGCAAGTTGGAAGCGAGGTTGTTACAATTGCGATCGTCCAGAATCGCAGTGTGAGCCAATACTATGTCCGATGTTACCCGTATTCTATTGCAAATCGAAACGGGTGATCCATTAGCGGCGGAACAACTGTTGCCGCTAGTGTATGACGAACTGCGAAAACTGGCTGCGTACAAGCTCGCGCAGGAAAAACCCGGCCAGACTCTGCAAGCGACCGCCCTCGTTCACGAGGCATACATTCGCATTGTCGGCTTCGGTCAACCGAAAGACTGGAACGGTCGAGGGCATTTCTTCGCAGCTGCGGCCGAGGCGATGCGCCGCATTCTGATCAATCGCGCCCGTGACAAGCACCGGGTTAAACGGGGGGGCGACCGCGAGCGGGTTCGTTTTGATTTGCTGACCGATCCCGCGACGGCTCCGGACGAGGACCTGCTCGAACTCGACGATGCCCTCAGCAGTCTTGCCAGTACGAATCCGCAAGCGGCCGAACTTGTCAAACTCAGGTACTTCGCCGGCCTGGACCTTTCCGAAGCGGCAGCGACGTTGGGACTCTCGACGTGGAGTGCCTCCCGTCTTTGGGCATTCGCGCGAGCCTGGCTGATCGACGCCCTCGATCGTTGCTGAGCCGGAATTCAGGAAAATTTCGAAAATCTTTGGCACACGTCCATGCCAAACGGGGCACTGTATTAGGAGTACCTACTGGTTCGTTGGTCGGTGACGTTTGGTCGAGGGTTCAGGTTGTCCAGCCAACCAGTACGACTCCGCGTGCGGTGATGGAGTAGCGCACGTCACTGTCGATGGCCTGTTCAAGAGTAGATTCTCAGGAAACTTAGTCAAAAACTCAAGTCAAATGTATGGAGTCCGTATGTGGAAGATGTATTTCGCCACGATCGTCGCCGCGTGCGGGGTCAACGGCGCAGCCGCCCAAGAACCCGCCAAGATTGACTTCGTACGTGACGTCCAACCGCTCTTCAAGGCGCATTGCACGGGCTGTCATGGGTCCAAGCAACAGAAGAATGGGTTTCGTCTTGACCGCCGTCGCGATGCGTTCCGTGGCGGGGTTGCCAACCAAATTGCTCCCGGAAACAGTGAAGCGAGTCATCTCTATTTTCGACTTATTGGGAGCCATGGTCACTTACAAATGCCTCCCGACAGCCCGTTAAGCCCTGAGCAGATCAAGATGATCAAAGCCTGGATCGATCAAGGCGCTGCGTGGCCGGACGAAGCCGCCGGAGAAATCCCCGCCCCACCCGCTGATCCGATGGCAACACGGCTCATGGAAGTGCTGCGTGACGGTGATCGGGGGGAATTTCGCAAACTACTGAAGGACGAACCGTCAGCAGCGAAGCTCAAGGGAATCAATGGCTCGACGCCTCTTTTGTATGCGACGCTCTACGGAGATGCAGAGTCAGTGCGTCTCTTGTTGGAAGCGGGTGCTGGCCCTAACATCCGCAACGAGGCCGGAGCTACTGCGCTGATGTGGGCGGTGGACGACTTGGACAAGTCGCGGTTGCTGATTCGAAGTGGCGCTGATGTGAATGCTCGATCTGATGACGGCCGCACGCCGCTGCTCATTGCGACGACCTGGCCAGGATCATACGACGTCGTCAAACTACTCCTCGACCACCAGGCAAATCCATCGCAAACGGTTAGCTCCTACAAAGGACCGCTGACCCCGCTTCGTCTGGCAGCCGAGGCGGGTGACGAGGCAATGCTCCGCCTACTTTTGGAACGAGGGGCTGATGCAAAGGCTATCGGCGGTTTCTTGCCACTGTTGGCGGCAATGAACGCAAACGACGCCGGCTGCGTGGGCCTGACTTTAAAGACCGCTGACCCCCACGCTCTGAAAGATGCGGGACTCTTTCTCGTACCGCCGTTTGGCGCTCCCTCGGCACTGACCAACGCCAAGGCAGTGAAGAGGTTCTTTGAGGCGGGGGCCGATGTCGCGGTCCGCGATTCCGCCGGGCGCACGCTGCTGATGCTTGCCGTCAGTTCAGATGATACTCCTGTTGAAACAGTGGAAACGCTGATCGGGCTTGGGGCTGACGTGAAGGCGACCACTCCGAATGGAAAGACGGCTCTCGACTTCGCGCGGCAAACCGGGCGAACTCCAATTGTGGAATTGCTGGAAAAGGCCGGGGCGAAAACGGGAGGGGACGACGCGTACCCAGTCCTAA
>JANPHB010000240.1:0-10916 GCA_031424235.1 Pirellula sp. | reverse complement strand
CCGGCAGAGATGTGCCGCCCTCCGGGCTGGACATATGTCAACGTTTCCCAAAATAAGGTGCTGTCGTCCCTCTTTCCCTTGGAACCATCTCTGTTTTGTTCGAACGGGACTCTTGAATGAGCGTCGCAAACGGATCGCCGTTGTAGCAAACTTCTGTGAAAAACGTGAAGACCGACGAGTTGACGTTCACAAACATCGGACCAAGCTTGCCTGCGGTTGTAGTATAGCTAAAGCCGCCCAGAATTTCGCTATTGCCTTTTCCTTGCGTCTCCAACACGGTACCGCCACGCTCCGTCTTGTACCCCAAAACCCATAAGTCGCTTCGATCGTTAACAATGTGCGTCCCCTCGTTCTCCACGTTGAGCTGCCGAGCCCAGACTTTTTGATTCTTGAGCTTGAGATCGTGCGTAACGAAATCTTCCAAAAACAATTCACTATCCACCGATCTCTCGAGCATCGTCAAATCACAATCCGAAACGCTTCGAAAGACGAGCGTTCGCGACGAGTCAATCTCGATGCCGCCGTGAATCGCCGAGAAGTGCTCTATGGTCAACGGTCCCGACTCAGTACCGACGATTCGAAAGTCAGGATGGACTTTCTTAAAGTAGTCGATCGATCCCCCTGCTCCAATCATTCGTCGCACTTTACCTCGCACGAAAACGGTCTTTGTCAGCGCGTACGAGCCAGGGAAAAACACGGTAGACGCGCCGGAGTCGATAGCTTTCTGGATCGCGACCGAAGAGTCGGACTCCCCGGTCGGATCTGCGCCAAAGTCATCGACATTGGCCCATTTTTCAGGAGAATCGAGGTGGGTGGCAGGCGGATCCTTGACCGTCAATCGCAAGGAACCAGGCTTCGAATCGGATAGCATCGTCGCTTCATGCGAACAATATTCTTCGATGTTTGGTCCTCGGCTTCCGGGCTTATCTTCACCCACGATTCGAAAGGCGGCAGCGGAGTCGGGCGAGGCGATGTCGCCGAGAGCTCGCCCATAGTCACTGGTCGATACGTTACGAAGAAACATTCGGCCGCCATTGAAGTTCACGATCGCCGGGACGTTGCTGGCTGCCCCGGATCCCTTGAGGTTCGCATCGAGCACGCAACAGGAACCATAACTTTGGATGACTGGGACTGAGTTCTCGCTGAAAAGGTTGCGTATGCTGATCGCTTGTCCCTCATTAGTGATACCAAACTGTGTCTGGCCGCGGAGTGTGATGTGCTCAAAGGTCTGGCCGTTTACGGCACGGGAAGTGCTAATGCCTCGCTGAAAGCCGACCACTTCGCAGTTGCTGACCAGAAGAGGGCCGTTCATGTCTCGATGACCAAAATCGATTCCGACGAGTCCGCTCCCTGGGCCAGCCAGGAACCGACAATTGCGAACGGCGCCGGAGTTGTTGGAGTAGAATTGGAGTCCAATCGCGCCCGGGTTGTTGGCTCCGACGTCGAACGTGAGGTCCTGAACATAGTTATGAAACCAATCAGCCGACCCGAACCCACCGCACCACATCATGCTTGACGGCATGGCGGGATTGTCGAAGACGCCATCTTTCAGCCGAATGATGGTCTTCAACCCGTTTTCCCCTTGGAGCCAATTCATCCCCCAAGCCTCTTCGCCTTTGGAGTTCTTCTTTGACCATAAGAGAGTCTTGGAAATCAGATAAGTGCCATTCGGGAAGTAGAGGATCTTGTGAGCCCCCATGACATCCGTAAGGGCTTTTTGGAGCGATTCGGTGTTATCTGTCTTGCCATCCCCCTTTGCAAAATAAGGTGCTTTGCTAACGTCGATCAGAGCGGGTGACGAAGGAAATCGTACGCTAACCTTTTCGTCGAGCATCGCCCCAACCGGCCGGTCGCCCGCCATCAATCGCAGTGGAAAAAGCAATACACCTAGGCACAAGAGTAGGAGACGGTGCATATGGTTTAGTCCTATTGGATTGAAGCTGGTGTTTGGCCTTTAGGCGTTTGTGACTTGTTCTTTGATGGGGCGGTAATGCCGGTTGAGGCCGATACACCAGCGTTATTTCATTTCCCATTTCAAATGCTCGCGGAGGAAATCGAAGGTTCCTTTGCCGTTGATGGTGTGCGGGCCTGAAAACCATTCGATGCGGCACCGATCTCTTAGTCCAAGCCGTGCCGAATAGAGCCGATTGACTTTGGCGAACTCGAGCCCCACACGCTCATCCGGCGCCACGCCGTCAAAGTGCCCTCGTTCGACCATGAACGGGCGAGGGGCGATGAACGCGGCCATCTCCGCGTAGTTGAAATGATTGCCCAGCCCAAATTCAAAGATCTCATACTCGTTCGTCCAAACATAGCTGTACGGACTAGTGGTGCTGGCGTTCTTCCACACCCAGTCATTAAAATCTGCCGAGCAAATGGACAAGCAATATTCCGGGACCAAGGCCGGGATTCGCATGGCGCTCTTTCCACCGTAGGAAAGGCCATAGAACGCAATCCTCTTTGGATCAACTTCTTCGCGCTGGCCGAGCCATCGCACAATTTGCTTGTGCTGGGCAACAATCGTTGAGAAAAGGGTTTTGCCAAGCGGATTGCTTTTGCGTTGCAACGTTCGAAAGCGATCTTGAAACAAATACAAATTTTGTGGAGCAAATACGACGTAACCTTGTTCCACCAACTGCTTGGACACATCGTGATATGCGGGATGATCACCTACGATCGTGTCACTCGGTCGCCCCTCAAGTCCGTGCTGAAAAACCACGCATGGACGATTCTTGATTGGCTTCTCATCGCGAGGGATGAGCAAGGTTCCGTAAGCGATCACATCCTCATGAACATCTAGCACAACTTCGTAGCCAAGCCATTTTGGCTCGTCGTAGATCAAACGCGTGCGAGGATTGAGCGGAGCCGCTTCCCACTCCCAGTCTCCGATCGTTTCACTACGAAAGGTCTCGAAGTAAGGCTTGATCGAGCTGGCGAAACTGTCCGGTGTCTTGGTATCGAGCTTACTCCAATAGCGATCTCGCTCCGTTGCACTCCCCTCGAGGATCACTTGCTGAAACCGATTCCATTTCGAAAGGGTTTCTAAACGTCTAGCTGGTCCTGATGCGATATATTCCGCTCGCCAATTCGACAACGAATGCTTGTCCTTAGAATCTGCCTTCAGCTTTACACCTAGAGCTCCCAAGGCGGCTTGCATCGCTTGCGAACTGGTCCCAATTTTTTTTGCGTTCGCATTAGACTTAACGAGTTGGACTCTTTGGCTAAGTTTCCAGGGATCAAGCTGCTTGACTGCATGACGCCATTCTAATTCCGCTTGCTCAACGGACGGTCCACTCAAAGTTCCTGGAGCTCCACCATCTCCGCCGATTGTCACTTCGGGACCTGGCACCGAATCAATGACCAGAGTTCGTGGCGCGACGAGTGCAGCGAGTTGCGCATCGCCAAAACGGTTCAAAAGCCCATGAACATTGCGATGGATCGGTTCGGACCAAATTTGTTCGCGTGGTCCGAAGTTGCCAGAGACGCATGCGACTTGAAAGCGGGTGTCGACCGCGGCAGCGTAGAGCGCAAGACAACCACCTTCACCCCATCCAGCGACCAAGTTAGGGTGATCGCCGTAGGTTTTATGAAGGGCATCGACGGCTGCTGAAATTTCAGCGACCTGATAACCGATAACGTGCCGGCCTAAAACAAATGCGGAACGGTAAAGGAACTCTTGGTCTGTCAGCTTGGATCGTCCGTTGCGAGCTTCACGCGTTCGTTGAACGACATTGGGAATCACGACCACTCCACCTTGTGCAGCCAATTTCAACGCGATATCGGAGGCGTTGTCCCCATGGCCACAAAGTTGTTCGGGAGTCTGACCAGCATCGGGAACCACAACGGCGTGGAATTGAACTTCGCCGTTTGGTATCACCAGCAAACCTGTTGCGTCAACCCCTTCAAAGACAGGCCATCGAACTGAAAACACTCTGCACGTATCATTCGACGCAACCGCAGCGTTTGCATCCTTGGCGGTCGATGCTACGGACTGGACGATGAACGCATCGCATGGCACTCTCGCATCGATCATTCCGATTCGTGTCCGCAGTTCCTCGCGAAGCTCCTTCGTGGCTGCTTCGTACCGCGTTGGGTTGGTCGCATTTGCATCGGATAGGTTCGGTTTTGGCCATTGATCGATTCGCTTTTGAACGGAATTCGCAAGTTCCTTGAGCAAGAAACGGTCAACGCCTTCCACAAGGGTGGAAGCGAGGTCCCCTTGGAGTTCCAGACTCGAGGAACCGTCTAATGTTTTTGAGACAGCCCCTCTTTTGCCCGGGAGCTCTTGGCCGTTCGTAACGCTGGAATAAGAACAGAGCCACCCCAGGCACAGCCAAGGGAGTATTCGAAGGAGAGCTCGGTGATTCAACATTGGTCGCATGGCGATAGACTTGCTATTAAACATATCTTTTTTGACTTTGCTCCCCTCGCCCCTTTTCGGCAACGCTGTGAAGCATTTTCCCCTGCAAAAAGCAGGCTTTGTGTAGCGAAAGTCGTCAAGACTTTCGGCTGCATCACCAAAACGACCGAAACTCTTGACGAGTTTCGCTACATAATGCTTCACAGCGTTGCCTTTTAGGGGCGAGGGGCGAAAATCGCATCGGTATCTTGGTCGCATGGCGGGTACTCATCGCAAAGAGGAACTATCGGCGAAGTAGGTCGCCTGCAGTGCCATTTAGCATACCCGAACTGCCGTTGAGTGTTGGGGTCGCAATGAGAGTTGCGTTCGGCTTTCCAAAATTGGAAACCCCATTTTGCATCAGATTTTGCTTATCGACCCCCTGGTTAGCCAAGAGGTTCGGGTCGCGAACGCCAGGGGGTGTTGGATCGGAAAGGTGGGCAAAGGACATGTCTAGCATCGACTGAAGCCGCTTGACCTCGGGATTGTTGGTATTCGATGCGATCAGTTTTCCGAGCGTGATACGAGCGGGCACCAGTTCACCGATCCGATGCTGCGCGGATACCAGTTGGATTTGCTTGTCGATACGATCGCTGGGCATTCGCTCGGAAGCCATGGCGAGGGCTTCGGCCGCTTCGGCTCCACGTCCTAGATCCGCCAGAGTGACGCCTCGCATTAACAGCACATCTGGATCGTTGCTTGCGGTTGCGTGCAAATCTGCCATTCGATCAAGTATCGCGAGTGTGCGTTTTGGGCGCCCCGTGTGTCGGTGGATCTCAGCAACGGAAAGTTGCACGCGTGGGTAGTCGCTTCGTTCTAGCAACGCGCGGTTGTAGCATTCTTCGGCAGCGGACCAGTCTCTTTCCGCTTGGTGCGTATCACCAAGCAACGCCCACGCTTCGGCATGTTTGTGATTGACTGAAAGGACACCCAGTGCCAGTTCGCGTGCTGCGCCTCGATTGCCGACTTCGAGATTCATTTCACCGAGTCGCACCGCGTACTCAGGATTCTTGCCGGAGAGCCGAAGGGCTTCACGCATATGCTCGATAGCTCGTTGTTTTTCTCCCCGTTGCCACAGTGAAGTCGCAAACCCCCAGTGTGCACGCTCGTCCAACGTGGAATTCCGAAGGGCCTCGGAGAAGAGCATTTCTGCATCTTGCGGTCGCGATCGCTGCATCGCATCGGCTCCGCGCCGAGATAGCTCCCGCGCGGCTACAAGTTGAGAATTGGATTTCGCTTGGACAAAACTCCGACACCCTAAACCCGAGCTCAGGCAGAAACTCGCAAGAAACCAAAACAACACCCAACCGGGCGAGACCCGTATGTTAGGTTGTTTTTGGTTGAATAGGAGCATCGGTGCTGGCTATCTGAGAATCCGTTCTTCAGTCCGTGCACATCCGTTGCGCACTTCCCCAACCCAACTTTAACAAAAATGGGTAAATACTCTCAAGATAAGCGGGGTAGTTTAGCTGCAATGCTAGCATGCAGCCAGACGGACGCACTGCATTTGGGCGGGCGAGGCTCCTGCCGAGCCAGTAACGTAGCGGTTCGGCAGGAGCCTCACCCTCCCGAGTAATGAATCGGTTGAGTAAAACCGAAGAAAACATGTTTTGATCTGTGCCTCACCCACAAGCAACAAACGGCCTAAGATTGGGGGCTACTTTTTGCTTCCATTCGTCGTTTATTGCGACGCCCTATCAGCCAACCGAGGCCCGCGACGGCTACTGCTCCTGGTCCAAGATACCAGAACTTTCGCACCGAATCAGGCAATACCGAATCAGGCCGATCCATTCGCGACACCAAGGCCGGAGCTGTCGGCTTGATGGTATCTTTGTTGGGATGATTTCCTCGGAGTTCCATCCGGTGAACCAGAAGTTCTGGGGCTAAGAATCCGTTGGCTAGGTCCGGTTTGAGAAACTGATTGGCTCGCCACTTCGATCGAACCAGACCTGTTTTTGCATTGACTTGCTTCGCTCCGCGGTATTGGCCTGCATTTTTGTCGAATGCGGAGTCTTGGACGTAAAGTTGATGGTCAAACTCCTCATATTCATGGACTTCACCATCGTGGATATGAACCGTCGGGAAAAAAAGTTGATCCGGCCATCGCGTTGGAAATTCGAAGGCCATCGGGTGGGGCTTTCCTTTGAGTTCTTTAAGTTGAAAGACTGCGAAGCCGTAGTCTTCGTACTCAGGAAGCTTTGCCCAGGACTCTTTGGGGATCACAAACTGCGGATCGAGTCGGTCGAAATCCGACTGCGAAGGGACGAACGATGCCACAAACTTGCCAACGCTGTGTACTTTCAAAGCGGCTTGGGGCGCAGCATCAACGAACCGTGATGCTGGCATGCGTTTGATCAGATTCTCGACAGGAAAGCCCGAATTGAGGTCATCGAAAAAGTAATCGTATCCCTCGAAGGAAACAAAACGAACGGCATCTTCATGCGCAGGAAGAGCGACTGGCAGCGGCAGGATCATCGCATTTGCGACTTCGGACTGAAATTGCATTTGGTAAACCAAAAACTGCGAACCCTTGCCTGACAATCGAGCAAAAAGATTGGTGTTCGAGACCGAGACGATCCTTTGTGAAAAACAACACATAGTGTGGCGTTCCTTGACTAAAGACTGGACATTCAACTATTACGCAGTGCTCCATGGACGAAGGATGGAACGCTCCAGTTCCAGAAAAGGGCGATTGCTCTGACTTTTCGTGCGCTAAGCCATTGGCTGTGTCCAGGCTACCAATGTACAAATAATTGCGTGGACTTTGGCCGGCAATTCATTGCTCGGGAGGTTGAGGCTCCTGCCGAACCATTTCGTCGCCAGCTCGGCAGGAGCCTCGCTCTCCCAGCGGTTTACTCAAGCCACCGCTGAATTCGATAAATTCGACCGGCTAGATTGCCATAAACGGTCGGAATTCCAGGTGATTTAGGCCAATCGCAAAACTCGGAAAAATGGTATAGTACCGACTCGCATTTGAACTTCGGAAATCCCTGCGATTTTCGCTTTGTTGCCCTGGATGGAATTCTTAGAAATCGAACATATGAACGCACCTACCGAACCGCCAAACGATCCAAATCTGGAACTCGCAAGCGATGGCGTGCCTCAACAACACGGCTCGGAATACAACTCAGAGGACTTGCAACACCTAAGCGACTTGGAGCACGTCCGGAAACGCCCCGGAATGTATATCGGCGACACTACCATCAAGGGCTTGCACCATTTGGCCTACGAAGTCGTCGATAACTCCATTGACGAGGCTATGGCCAAATACGCCAAATTAGTCTCGGTTACCATCAACGCCGACGGCTCCGTCACCGTCGAAGATGACGGTCGTGGCATCCCCGTCGAAACGCACGCTCAGCTCACCGAGATGATGCAGCGCGAAATGAGCACCCTCGAAGGGGTGATGACAGTCCTCAAATTCGGTGGCAAGTTTGAAAAGAGCGCCTACAAAACCTCTGGCGGTCTTCACGGTGTCGGTGTCACCGTCGTGAACTTCCTGTCCCAATGGTGCGAGGTCGAAGTCAGCCGGGACGGTAAAGTCTGGACTCAATCGTACGAACGCGGCGTTGCTACCGGACCCGTTCGCGAAGCTGGTATCACCACAAAACGCGGTACGAAAACGACATTCAAGCCCGATAGCCAGATCTTCCCGATTACCAAGTACACCTACGATATCCTCGTCAAACGCCTTCAAGAACTGGCGTTCCTGAACAGTGGCGTGCGAATCAAAGTCAAGGACGAACGGACCGGACAAGCCGACGATTTCCTCTACGAACGAGGCATCGTCGAATTCGTCGAATACCTAAATCGAGCCAGCGAAGTTGTTCACAAAGACGTGATCTTGATCGAAGGCCAAAAGGACGACGTCGGTTTTTCAATCGCGCTGCAATACTCAGAAGAGTACACCGAGAACTTACACTCCTACGTCAATAACATCAACACGATCGAAGGCGGAACGCACGTCTCCGGATTCCGTTCTGCTTTGACGCGAACGCTGAATGCTTACGGCAAGAAAGAGAACCTGTTCAAGGACCTAACTCCTACCGGTGACGACTTCCGCGAAGGCCTAACCTGCGTGATCTCGGTCCGCGTCGGCACGCCGCAATTCGAAGGCCAAACCAAGACCAAACTCGGTAACAGCGAAGTCGAAGGCATCGTCAATTCCGCCGTCGGCGATGGTCTCTCGAAGTATCTTGAAGAGAACCCAAAGAACGCGAGGCTCTTGGTCAAAAAGGGATTGCTCGCAGCCGAGGCCCGCGAAGCCGCCAAAAAGGCCAAAGACATTCTCCGTAATCGAAAGAGCGTTCTCGGCGGCGGTGGTTTGCCAGGCAAACTGCGTGACTGCATCAGCAACAAAATGGAAGAGTGCGAACTCTACCTCGTAGAAGGTGATTCGGCAGGAGGAAGCGCCGAAGGTGGCCGTTTCCGCGACACGCAGGCTATCCTGCCATTGCGTGGTAAGATCATCAACGCTTACAAGAGCCGCGAAGACAAAGTGCTGGCCAACGAAGAAGTCATGAGCATGATCCAAGCCATCGGCTGCGGAATCGGCCTTGACCAAGACGTCGCCAAACGCCGCTACAACCGCATCATTATCATGACCGACGCGGACATCGACGGTTCGCACATTCGTACCCTATTGCTTTGTTTCTTCTATCGGCAAATGTACCAACTGGTCGCCGGTGGCCACGTCTACCTGGCCCAACCACCGTTGTTCCGCGTAGTTCGAGGCAAAAAAGAACGATACTACGTTCAGACCGAAGAGGAAATGAAGTTCCAACTGCTGGAGCGAGGACTCAACGATAGCTACTTCGTCGGCGATGAAGGCCGAAAAATCGAAGGCGCTGAAATGCGAAAGCTTTGCATCACGTTGGCCTCAATGGAAGACGCAATGCTAACCCTGGAACGCCGCGGTATCTCGCTGCGTGTCCATACCGAGCGCATGGAAGTCGAAACAGGACGGCTGCCAGTGTTCCACCTTGACATGGGCACGGAGGACTATTGGTTCGTAACTCGCGATAAGCTGGACGAATTTCTTGCGTCTCGAAAAGTGCTCGTCGATTCAGCACCTGCAATGACGCCAGTTCCAACTACGGCTCCAACGGACGATACGTCGGTTGCAAAACCGAACCCGCCCGAAGTAGCTCCTGCCTCGCACATTTCTGAGTTATTCGAAGTACGATCCATCAACACTGGCCTCAAAGAATTGGCCGCTTTTGGCTTCTCCATCGAGGACCTCATTCCCAAGGATCGAACCGGAGCGACCGACTCCCGCTTCTATCTCTATCGTGAAGAGACAGCCATCGGCCTGGAAGACTTGCGCGGTCTACTGCCCGGCATTCGCGAATCGGGTCGACGTGGACTCTCGGTAACTCGCTTTAAGGGACTGGGGGAAATGAACGCGGAAGAGCTCCGCGAAACAACCCTGGATCCATCGAACCGAACGGTCGTCAAAGTGCAACTCACCGACGCCGCCGCAGCGGACGAAATGTTCCGTGTTTTGATGGGGGACAAGGTTGAGCCAAGACGTGAATTCATTGAAAAGCATGCTCTCGACGTGCGAAACCTGGACGTATAAGAAAGCTCCACAAAAAGAATGACGACAAATCGTACAAGCACCGTATCAAGGCAAACCGCCGAGACCAAGATTGAGTTGAAGCTATCACTGGATGGTACAGGGCAAAACAATATTCACACCGGTGTAGGATTCTTAGATCACATGCTGGTGTTGCTCACTCGGCACGCTCTGATCGACCTCGATGTGCATGCCGTTGGCGACCTGCAAGTCGACGCTCACCACACAACTGAGGATATCGGCATTTGTCTCGGCCAAGCCATGTTGCAATGCCTTGGAGCCAAGAACGGTATTCGCCGTTATGGCCACATGGTTTTGCCGATGGAAGAAACGCTGGTCACTAGTGCTGTCGACTTCAGCGGCCGTCCATTTTTGGTCTTTCAAGCCTCGATGCCATCACCGAAAATCGGCGACTTCGATAGTGAACTTGTTGAGGACTTCTGGCAAGGCTTTGCATCGAATGCGATGTGCAATTTGCACATCCTGTTGCATCACGGTCGCAATACCCACCATATTGCCGAAGCGATCTTCAAGGCAACAGCCAGAGCAATCCGAATCGCCTGCGAGATCGATCCGCGGCAAACAGGCGTGCCGAGTTCCAAAGGGGTGCTGTAGAAAGTGGGTCGCACCTGCCGGGTGCGACTCTGCTTAGCTCTATTGAACTCGTTCCCTGGCTCCGCCTGGGAACGCAATGCATCGGAGGAGGCTCCTGCCTCTTGAGTCACAAAAGCGTGAGGCGGAGCCTCGAAAGCAGGGCGTTCCAAGGCGGAGCCAGGGAACGAGAGTGAAGTGTTCGCAATCGTCGCGGTGCGACCAGCGACAATTTAGCCCCACGCACCGCGAAGGTAGCGTGAGGCAATACCGAATATCTATTTTAATGGCTAATATTTTCAAAATCTTGCGCGTAGTGCTACTAAAGCTACAACAAACCAAAATAAA